>JAOZHY010000034.1 GCA_026014595.1 Candidatus Bathyarchaeota archaeon | reverse complement strand
GATAAGCGAAACCATCGGCGCATGCTTCGTAGCCGCAGGAGCTATTCAGAAAGGGATTCAAAACAGGGCTATCTTCATCGAGGACATAAAGAAAACCTTTCAGAACACCCTCAAAGAAGTGTACGCTGCAAAGCACAACCTTTCGATCTGAACTACTTCTCCATCCTCAAGTTTCCTAAAAAACGCAATAAAAAGAACACCCATTAGCAGAATTCTGACTGTAGAATACATTGGAACATGCCTTACTCAATTTGCCTCGACTTGCTTTGTGTGGATAATTCTTAAATGGCTAAACTGCATTCAGAACAGCATAAGGTGTAAGGTTTGACGGAACAACCAAGTTTCAAAACAGTCTTCGTTTTCCTCGACACAGACAAATACTGTAGCCCATTCGACATGCTAGTGGCTATAGATGCTTTCCCAGACTCCACAATATTCAAGTACGAAAACGTGACTGGCGAAGACGCCCCGAAAATAGTCTATGACTTGCTGTTTCCACGCGGGCCAGAGGGCGCAAAGCATACGAAGATATTCATCAACGGCAGCAACTTTGATATGGTTAACGAGGTCGTCGCTGCAACGCAGAAATGCATTAAATCCGCTCCATGGGGGAACTCCATCATCGTTGACCCACGAGGTGGATACTCAACAGCTGCCGCCGCAGTAGCAAAGACATTAGGCGCGTCGCTTGAGAAGGGCTTCGGCTACTTGGAAGGCAAAAACGTGACAGTGCTTGCGGGCACAGGGCCAGTCGGACAAACAGCCGCAAGAATATACGCCTCAGAAAAAGCCAACGTAACCATCACTAGCCGCTCAATGGCAAAAGGACAAGCTGTCGCTGACAAGATTAACGCCGAAGTCGGCGCACAAAGAGTCAAAGTTGTCGAAGTCACAAAACCCGAACAAACAACCATAGCCATCAAAGACGCAGAAATCATCCTCGCTGCAGGCGCAGGCGGAATCCAACTGCTCTCACAGGCAGACCTAAACAAGGCTTCAAAATGCAAAATTGTCGCGGACATCAACGCCATCAAACCTCTCGGTGTTGAAGGTTTAGGTTCAAACGACGACGGCAAAGAACTCAAACCAGGCGTTTACGGAATAGGTGCGCTAGCCATCGGTAAACTGAAAATTAAAATTGAAAAAGAAATGATTACACGCGCAACACTGGAACCGCAGGGACTCTTCGACTACGCTGTTGCTTATGAGATAGGCAAAAACTCGATACTGAAGAAGCTGGCCAAAACTGCAAAATAGTCGCGGCTTCGCACTTCCATTTTCTTAAGCTGTAGCCGCGTTCTTTCTCTTTTTCTCCGAAAGCCTAACAAGCAGATTAAAGGCGCCGACTTCGTTCACTGGTTTGGTGCGCAAAAATCCCGCTTGCTCCGCACCTGAAAACAATTTCTCGCCCTTCTCTGTGCGAATAACTGTGAGAGTCCATTTATCTAACCCTAAACAGCCAACAGAAACATCTGCAAGTTCTGAGCTGAAGTCTCCACAAGCGTCGCAGTTTTTCTGCTGATATTTTTTTATTTCTGAAAGAGGAATTTCGATGACGCCGGAAGTGGTGGTCAGCAGCAGTTTTCCTTTGATGCTCATTTTCTTTATTTCGCTTAAATCTACGCCTAATTTGCCATGCACATGGTTTTTCATTAATCCTTCGTATGTGAAGCATCTTGAGCACATGAGTCCAATTAAGAAATCCAAGCAACGCGTCTGCCGCTTTAAGCCTGCCGCCTGCATTTTTCGAACAGCTTGAACCTGGCACGGCGTCCCAACGAATGCCGCTTTCGCTTTTCTCTGCTTGCACGCGTCGGTCAACAGAAGGGTGCTAGGTGAGCACGTGTATTTTGTTCCTGCAGCCTCCAGAAGCTCGGCGAAGGTTGAAGCCAACTTTGGTATGGGGTAGAACGGTTTTTCTCTGCCTGTGCCTGCGACAACGGCGTGATTAATCTGCCCATTTTTTAATGCATAAGCCAACAGAGCAGTGGCAACTCCGCCGTCTTGGCTGGCGTTCAATATTTTCTCGTCCGTCGCTTGGGCAATTGCCAGTTGGCGGTAGATGCCAAATGGCTCGTCTGGCTTTCGGCTTCTGCCAAACACGAAATTTTCCATCTGACTCTGCGAATAATCGTATCTGGGGCAAGCTTGCGCGCACAGTCCACATGATTGGCATTCCTTAACTAAGCGGGGGTGCCCTTTGACAAGCTGTAGGCACTCGTATGGGCAAACGGCAACGCATGCCCCGCAACTCGCGCATCTGCCCGTTTGAACAACGTCTGCGGCTAAGGAAGCCTCAAAACTTATCTTGCTTGCGCCCATGCAAATAGCACAAGCCGGCAACCGTATATAAGTTTACAGTCCCAAGTTTATCTGCATTCGACAAGCGTGGCAATTCTTTTGGAGGCTTCAATTATCCGCTCTTTCGGCTGAGTCAAACTGAACCTAACGTAGCCTTCTCCATACGCTCCGAAGCCAACGCCTGGAGTAACCACCACGCCGATGCTGAGCAGTTTAGTCGCAAACTCCATCGAGTTGCCGTTGCAGTTCGCCCATACATAGAAGGTGGCTTTGGGCTTGTCACACATGAAACCCAGCTTGCACAATCGGTCAACCAGCACGTCCCGCCTCTCCAAGTAGACCCTGTTATTCTGCTTCAGGAACCCGGGCGGTTCACTGCTCTTGTAGCTCTGTAGGGCTTTGGCGGCTACTTTTTGGATGTAAACGGGTGGTCCTGAGTCTATTTGCGATTTGACCTTTGTAAGCCCGCTTATCAGCTGCTTGTTCCCCACGGCGAAGGCGATGCGGTCACCCGTCATGTTAAAAGTCTTTGAACAGGAGTGGAATTCGACGGCCACGTCCATGGCGCCGTCGATTTCGAGAATGCTGGGCGCTTTGTACCCGTCAAAGGTCAATTCCGAATAAGCATTGTCGTAGCAGAGGATTATGTTGTTTTCCCTCGCGAACTCCACCGCATGCGTCAGGAACTTCTTGTCCACCGTGGCGGTGGTCGGGTTGTTCGGGTAGTTCAGGAACATCATCTTCACCTTCTCAGCATGTATCGCTTCAAGGTCTGGTTTGAACCCGTTCTCGCGGAGCAGAGGCATCGGCGTCGGAATGCCATCGTTAAGTATAGTGGCGCCGTTGTTGTAAACGGGATAGCTTGGGTCAGGCACGAGCACGCGGTCGCCAGTGTTCACGAAAGCCCTTGCGACGTTCGCTAAGCCTTCCTTTGACCCTATGAGCGCGATGACTTCGTCCTGATTCAGGTCGACGTGGAACCTTTTCTTGTACCATTCCGCGACTGCTTGCCGAAAGTCCTGTTCGCCTTGGCTGAAGGAGTAATTATGGTTCTTCAGGTTGGCGACTTCTTCCTTGAGCGCGTCGATGACGAACTGGGGCGGCGGAAGGTCAGGGTCACCAATGCTCAACGAAATCAGGTCAACGCCTTGCGCCTTCTTCTCCTTAATCGCTTTCTCTATCTCAGCGAACAGATACGGCGGAAGCCGCTTCACGCGGTCAGCAAACTCGAAGCTCATTCATCAATCACCCAGATTCCTCAAACATTGTTCCCTCAAAAACCTTCACCGCAGGTCCACTCAAGAAAAGGTGGTCTGCGTATTCCACCATCAAATCGCCGCCCAACAAGTGAACCGTAACCTTTTCCGCCACCTTTCTGAGCAGGTTTCCAGCAGCCACCGCTGCGCAGGCGCCCGTGCCGCACGCCAGCGTTTCGCCGCAGCCTCGCTCCCACACCCGCACCTTCAACTCCGCCTTGTTTAGCACCTGAGCGAACTCAACGTTCGTTCTGTTCGGGAAAAGATTATGGTTCTCGATTTTCGGACCGATGCGCTCCACGGGGAACTCGTCCAAGTCATCGACGAATATGACGCAGTGTGGGTTCCCAACTGAGAGGCAGGTTACCTTATAGGTTGCGCTGTTGACCCGCAGGTCCTGGTTTATGCAGGTGCCTTCGCCCCGCATCGGAATTCTGTCGCGCTCCAGCACAGGCGCGCCCATGTCAACCTTCACCGAAGTGACTGCCCCGCGTTCCACGGTCAGCCACGTCTTCTTCACGCCAGCCAGCGTCTCAACAGTCAACTCGGTCTTTCGTGTGATTCCGTTTTCATAGCAGTACTTGGCGAAGCAGCGGATGCCGTTGCCACACATCTCCGCCTCGCTCCCGTCAGCGTTAAAAATCCGCATCTTCACATCCGCCACGGCTGAACCTGAAACCAGAAGCAGCCCGTCCGCGCCTACCGAAAACCTCCGCTCGCAGAGTCTCCGCGCCAAATTCGCGTTTTCCGCGTCAGCGATGGCTCCGTCTCGGTTGTCTATTACCACGTAGTCGTTGCCTAAGCCATGCATCTTCCAAAAACGCATTCCAGCTCACTCCGCCATCCGCTGACCAGCCACCAAATCGTCAAGTTGCTCCCGCTCCCTGACCAACACGCACTTACCATTCGTAACCAAGACTTCGGCGGCTCGGGGTCGGGCATTGTACTGCGAACTCATGGAGAACCCGTACGCCCCAGCGTTCAGCACCGCAAGCAGGTCGCCCTCCTCAATCTTCGGCAACCGCCTGTCCTTAGCCAAAGCGTCGCCTGACTCGCAGATTGGACCCACAACATCATAGGTTTCTTGTTCCTCCGCGTTCAGCCTGTTCGCCACCAAAATGTGATGGTACGACCCGTACATGGTTGGTCTAACCAACGTGTTGAATCCCGCATCCACGCCCACAAACTTTCTGTAGGGCGTCGCCTTCACCGTGTTCACCGCCGTCAACAGGACGCAAGCGTCGCTGACGAGGTATCGTCCGGGCTCAACGCAGAAGAACGGCTCTCCGAGACCGTACTCGGCGACCTTGCTCTTGAACAACGACAGCACCTTTTCTGAGAAAACGGTCAGGTCTAACGGTTTCTCTTCTGGCTTGTAGGGCACGCCGAGTCCGCCGCCCACGTCCACAAATTCGAAGCTTATTCCAAGCTTGTCATGAACCTTCTTGGCAGTGCTAAGCAGTTTGTCGAGCGCTAATAGGAAAGGCTCAACGTCGAGAATTCCAGAACCTACGTGCATGTGGATTCCAAAACGTTCCACGCCAGCCTTTTTAGCTGACGCGTACGCTTTTAATGCGTCGTCTTCCCATAGCCCAAACTTAGTGTTCTTGCCCGCTGTGATGCAGTGGTCGTGGTGACCCGCGCCTATCTCGGGGTTAACTCTAACGGATAGGACTTTGGGTACCGTCAGCTTCAGCAGTCTGCCCAACTGCGACAGCGAATCCACGTTCACCGTCACGTTCGAATCCACGAGAAACTTTAACTCGTCATTTCTCACGCTTGTGCCAGTGAACAGGATGCGGTCGGGAGTAAAACCAGCCGTCAACGCCATGAATACTTCGCCGGGGCTGACCGCGTCCACGCCCGCGCCTTCCTTCTCTAAGATTTTCAGCACCGACAGGTTTGAGTTTGCCTTCGCCGCGTAGTAGACCTTAACCTTTCCGTAGTTGCGAGCCAATGCGCTGTAGAGGCGCTGGTAGTTGCTGCGGATTCGCCTTTCGCTTACCACGTACAATGGAGTGTCGAATTTCTCCGCGAACTCCACGGTGGAAACGCCGTCGAAGTAGAGTGTTCCATTCCTGTTCTCCAGTGGTTCACTGAGCACTTGGGCGTTCTTCACCATTAAAATTCTCCTCGTGATGGCGTCTAACCGTTTTAAGCGAGTCCTTTGGCAACCGCGAGTTCAGCACTGAGCAGACCGGCACCCGCCGCTCCACGGATGGTGTTGTGCCCCAAGCACATGTATTTCACGGTCATTATCGGGTCCTTGCGGACTCTGCCAACAACGACGCTCATGCCCTTGCCCTCATCCCTGTCGTACCTGGGTTGCGGACGGTTCTGCTCCTTCCTCACCACGATTGGGTGCTCGGGCGCGGATGGCAGTTTGAGCCGTTGCGGTTCGCCTTGGAAGCGTCTGAACGCTTCTTCAACTTCTTCCACGGATGGGTTGCTGTCGAGCTTGACGAACACGGATTCTAAGTGTCCGTCCTTAACGTTGACTCTGTTGCAGCTGGCGCTAAGCTTGAAACTGGCGTTGCGCACTTCTTTGCCGTTGAAAGAGCCGAGCAACTTCAGGGCTTCCGCTTCCAGTTTCTCCTCTTCCTTCGAAATGTAGGGAATCACATTGTCGATTATGTCCAGTGACGGCACGCCAGGGTAGCCAGCGCCGCTCAGCGCCTGCATGGTTGAAACCACGACTTGGCTGAGCCCGAACTGCATGAGCGGCTTAAGCGAGATGACAAGCTGGATGGTGCTGCAGTTGGGGTCTGTGGAGATGAAGCCCTTCCAGCCACGCAATTTTCGCTGAACTGGTATCAGCGCAAGATGGTCGGGATTCACTTCCGGTATGATGAGAGGAACGTCCTTGTCCATGCGGTGTGCGCTTGCCTTGCTGAACACTGGATACGCCTGGGCGAATTCGGTTTCAACGGGTCCAGCCAAGTCGCCGGGTAGCGCGGAGAAAACCAGGTCAACGTTGCCCGCCTTTTCCACTGCTTCCACGGTGGTGTCTGTGACGGTCATCTCGCCGATTTCGGGGGGCAGATTCGATTCCATGGTCCAGTTGCAGGCGTCCTTGTACTTTTTGCCTGCTGACCGCTCACTTGCGGCGAGCACTTCGACACGGAACCACGGGTGCCCTTGCAGCAGCTGGATGAATCGTTGTCCAACGGCGCCTGTGGCGCCCAGTATGGCTACTTTACGTTTTGAAGACATTGCTTATCGCTTCCTTTGCCTTGTTGAGTTGGTTTTCCTCGATAAAAACGTTAATGGTTGCCTTGCTGGTGGTGACCTCGATTATGTTGATGCCCTGGCGGCTCAGCGCGTTGCTCAGGGCTGCGACTCCGCCTGGCGACTCTATGAACGTGGGGTGGCTAACCTGCAGCATGGCTACGTTTTCTCTGTGGCTCACCGCCTTGAACCTGGGCACTGCGTGCAGTTTGCGCATGACCTCGGCGATGTTGCCGTCTGAGGTGAATACCGTGATTGAGCGGCTGCCTGAACTGACGCCGTATATGGGTTTTTGGCTTAGTGTCGAGAAGACTTCTCGTAGGTTTTCCGCGGTTACTTCGCAGACCACGTTGACTGCGATGAGGTTGTTGCGGCTTTGAATCTCGGATGAGTTAATGTTAAAGGAGCCTGTGATTTCGGTGCCTCCAACGGCGAGGTTGCCCGACGAGAAATCCACCACTCGGAGCATCTGGTTTGGCTGCTTGTACCTTAACGCTTCGGGCTTCACGATTTTCGCGCCGCCCTGTGCTAAATCAAACATCTCATGTATGTCCAGCTTGTTAAGCGCATGAGCATCAGACACGATTTTCGGGTCAGCCGAAAGAACGCCGCTTGTTTCCTTGACGAGTATCACCTCATCCGCGTCTAAGCATTTAGCCAGCACCAGCGCGGTTGTGTCGCTTCCACCCCTTCCGAGACTGGTTATTCTGCCGTTGGGGTCTTTTCCAAGGAAGCCGCAAACCACAGGTATGACTTTGCCCAGCAGCGGAGCCATGAATTTCTGCGCCAACTCGGTGGTTTTCTCCATGTCTGGCACTGCATTGCGGAAGTTGGAGTCAGTTATCAATGGCCAATTGTCATTACCTGGGTCGAAGAGTTCAGCTTTTGCACCTCGGGCTCTCAGAGCGGCGCAGAAAAAGCGGGCGCTGGCGCGTTCGCCCATGGACACTATCTCCGCGTAATCTTGGTCGCTCACGTCGCCTATTTGCGAGGCTGTGCTGAGGAGAGTGTCGGTTGTTTTTCCCATGGCTGAAACCACCACTATGATTTCCCTGTAGTGCGCGTCTGCGACCATCTGAGCTGCCTGCGCGACTTTTTCGCCTGTGGCGAGGTCGGCGCCTCCGAACTTGATGACTACTCTATTGCTCACGCATGGTCACCTGAATCAAGATAGACCCAGCACGTCTTCCATGCTAAAGATTCTTGGCCGCGTCTGGCGGCTTATCCATTCTGCCGCGTAAATGGCGCCCTGTGCGAACACGTTGCGGGAGAAGGCGGTGTGCTCTATGCGAAGCATCTCGTATGGTCCAGCTACGATGAGGTCGTGAATGCCTGGGACGCCTCCTGCGCGTAACGCTGTGATTTCCAGTTCTTCAGGCTGCCTCAGGCTTATGCCTTCTCTGCCGTAGACTGTTCGTTTGTAGCCGCGTGCTTCTGCGATTATCTCGCCGAGTTTCTTGGCGGTCCCGCTTGGCGCATCCTTCTTGCCGGTGTGGTGAATCTCGCTTATGCTGAAATTGTACTCCCTTGGAAACGCCTTCAACGCTTGAGCGACCTTGAACAGTATGTTTATGCCCACGGAATAATTGGGCGAAAACACGGCTGGAACCTTGCCCTCGACGGCTTGGCGGACTTGACGATTTTGTTCCTCAGTGAAACCAGTCGTGCCTAAAACTATGCGCTTGCCGAGGCTTGCGACAAGAGGCACGTTAACAACTTCGGCGGCTGGCGTCGTGAACGTTAAGTAAACATCAGCGTCTCGAACTGCTTCACTGAGTCTTTCTGAGCCGACGATGTGGGTTTCAGAATCGCAGACGCCAAGTTCCCTCAAGCTCTTGCCGAGGAAGGGACTTTGGGAGGCTTCAACGGCACCGACTATTTGGTGTCCTTTGGCTGCGGCTTCGCTGATAATGGCGTTGCCCATTCTGCCCGCGGCACCTGCTACACACAGCTTAAGCATAGGTGAGTCCCTGCCAGAACCTTTCGTTGTACAAGCGCTCTTGGAGGCTTACGTCGAAAAAGTCCTCTATGGGCGCGAGGATTTCGGGGTCTTTCTCGTACACTCTCCGCGCGTTAGCGAGGACTACTTCGAGACCGCGACGGGTCATTTTGCCGAGAGGTCGCCTGCATGGACCTGAAGGCATTCCGAGAACGTTCATGAGTGTCTTGCATGCGAGTGGGTTGCGGGCTTTGCAGGTTACGGGTCCGAACGGAGTTTCTTCTTGTGTTTTCACGGTGACTATGTCGAAGAGGGGCTGCAATGCCTCGTTTAGGTTGCGGGCTTCCTCCATTTTATGGCTGAGGATGTATTGGGTCATGTCTTGCACTGCGCGGGGGGCGATGTTGCTTACGACTGAGATTACGCCGCTGGCGGCAATTTCAGGAGTAGTCATCATTGTGTAGGTTTTGTCGTCATCGCCTGAGAGAATGTTGAAGTCTGAGCCGCATAGTTTGCGGGTTAGGCGCATGTTTTCCAAGTTGCCCGTGGCTTCTTTAACTGCGCTGACGTTCTTGTATTCTTGGTGAAGTATAGCGAGGTCCTGTGGAAGAAGCTGGGTTCCTGTCCTGCCTGGGATGATGTAGGGGATGACTTGGATTTCGGGGAATTTGCGTGCGATGGGTTCAATGTATTCTCTGCGTATTTCGAGGCTGCTGGGTCCGTTATAGTACGGGTCGACGAGTAGGACGCAGCGTATTCCGACGTGCTGCGCGTGCGCGGTGCCTTCGATGGCTTCTTGAGTTGAGTTACTCCCTGTTCCCGCTATGGTTTGGCACCTGCCTGCAGCATACTCGTGTATTCTTTCGGTGACTTTGTTGTGTTCGTTCCAGTCCAGAGTTGGGCTTTCGCCCGTGGTGCCGACGGCAAGTATGCCGTTTACGCCTTCTTCGACTTGGAAGTCGACTAGGCTGTGTAAGCCTTCGTAGTCTACTTCGTTAATCTTAGTCATAGGAGTTATTAGCGCGGTGTAACAACCACTGAACGCTGTCATGTATTTATTCCTCGTTTGGAGTTTACATTTGGCACGTGTTTATTAAAGTTTTCCGTTTTCCTTAATAATTTTACGCTTTCCGCAAATAATATCCTTTCAATAAACATGTAACTGAAATTCCGATAACGGTTTCCGCATCAACACTGCCTATTTGGAGCCTATAGAGGTTCGTTGCAGAAACCTATAGAGGGGGTAGGGTCGCTATTGACGCCGAAAACAGCCAAAACCATGCAGAAAGAAGAGGTAGAGGGAGGGGTCACCAGAGAGATATTCGCCCTACAATCAGCAAATAATAAAAAGCTCATTTCGTAACGAAAAGATATCAATTTGTTTTCTCAATACTTAATTCGGATATGAATTTTTGATGCGGGTTTTCCGAAACGCTTTTATCCACGCAGCAACGTCTCATTCAACAGGTTCGAAGCTACGATGTCAAACCACGCTGACTCTCAAACAAGCTGGCAAATGCGTTTCTTTAGCTTCGGCTATTACTTTTACTATTATTTTCGCTAAGCCCAGAGACTGACAAAAATTTTCAAGTTTCTGGGCGCAAGGGATGGTTGAAAACTAATGGGAAATAACATTGTTCACAGAAAAATTGTGGTCAAATTCGGCGGTTCCTCACTAGCCGACCACGAACGCCTACTGAAAGCCGTAAACGCCGTAATCAACGAAGCCAAAAAAGGCACACACATCGCCGTCGTGGTCTCAGCCATGGGAAAAACAACCGACACGTTGCTGGCAACAGCCAAAAACACCAGCAACGGAAAACTCCAAAAACACGAACTCGACGATATTCTAAGCATGGGGGAACGCACAAGCGTCCGGATCTTCGCCGCCGCACTCCGCAACAACGGTGCGCCAAGCCGCTACTATGACCCGCTTGATGATGATTGGCCGATAATCACGGACACAGCATTCCAAAACGCCAACCCGCTCTTGGCTGAGTGCAAAGCACGCATCCGCAAAAGCGTCTTGCCAATCGTGGAAAAAGGCACAATCCCCGTAATCGCAGGCTTCGTCGGCAGAACCAAAACCGGCAAAATCACCACGCTTGGCCGCGGTGGAAGTGACACAACCGCCTTTATCCTTGCAGAAGCGCTTGACGCTGATGAAATCATCCTCGTCACCGATGCTGACGGAATCATGTCTGGTGACCCAAAGCTCATAGCCAACCCGCAAAAACTCCCAAAAATCGACGTAGCAACGCTGGTTGGCTTAGCGGATTCAGGCGCCAAATTCATCCACACCAAAGCCCTCAAGTACAAGCCAAAAAACATAAACGTCCGCGTAATCAGCAACAAACAAGCCAGCCTCGACCAAGAAGGCACAGTTATCACAGGAGCATTAGCCACCGAACTTGACGTAGAAATTGCGCATCCTACGCCAGTGGCGGAAATCACTGTGGTAGGGCAACGCCTCAGCGAAAGCCCTCAAACTATCCTCAAAATGGTCGAAGCCGCCAAAGCGCACTCGCTGTTGCTGGGCATGTCCATGAACCAAAACAGCATCATCCTCTACGTGGCTCAAGAGCAAAACATGGAAAAACTCATCAACCAAATCCACCAGACAACCGTGGAAAACCCTGAAACCATCGCCATGGCAGTCAAAAAAGACCTAGCGTTCCTCAAAATCAGCGGCGTTGGCTTGGAGGAAACCCACGGCATCATCGGAAAAATCACCGAGGAACTCCGCTTAAACGAGCTGAACATAAGCGGCATCCTCACCATCACCTCAAGCATACTCCTCTTCGTGGACTGGAACGAACGCGAAAAAGCGCTCAACCTAATCCACAACTCACTAAGGAGACACTAAAATGATAAACACAAAAAGGAATGAAAAACAATGAACCAAGGCAAAACCCGCAGACTAAAACGCATATTCCAATCCGACAACCGCACAGTCATAACCCCAATGGACCACGGCGTAAGCATCGGACCAGTCAAAGGCATAACCAACATGCAGGAAATCGTTGACAAGCTGCTCAAAGGCAAAGTTGACGCCATACTCGTCCACAAAGGCATAGCCAAACACGTAGACACAGGAAACGCAGGCTTAATCGTACATCTGTCAGCCATGTCAGTTTTAACCCCAAGCGCCACCAGCAAAGTCCAAGTCTGCACCGTCAAAGAAGCCATACGCTTAGGCGCAGACGCCGTAAGTGTACACGTCAACGTAGGCGCACAAGACGAAGACAAAATGCTCACCACCCTCGGCAAAGTCTCAGACCAATGCGACCAATATGGCATGCCACTCCTCGCCATGATGTACCCACGAGGACCAAAAATCCAAGACGAACACGCCGCAGAAGCAGTGGCACACGCAGCCCGCATAGGCGCAGAACTCGGCGCAGACATCATCAAAGCCAACTACACAGGCAGCATAGAAACCTTCAAAACCGTCATAGAAAGCTGCCCTGCACCCGTAGTAATCGCAGGAGGACCGAAAAACAAAACCCCTCAAGAAACCCTCCAGATGGCACATGACGCCGTAAAAGCTGGAGCCGCAGGACTCTCCATTGGACGCAACATATTTCAACACGAGAACCCCACACTCATGGTCAAAGCCTTATCCGCCATCGTACACGGCAACGCATCCGTGGAGCAAGCAATGAAGGTTCTAGGCGAAAAACAATGAAAGAACTCTGGCTCCAAATTGCCCCAAACGCCTCGCCAACAGAAAGAGAAAGCCTCCTTAAACTCTCCGCACAAAACTGCGGCGCCACACTCGAAGATGCAACCGCAACCACACCACAAGGCAAAAACATTGCGGTGCTCGACAGCTTTAACCCCGCCAAAATCACCAAACTCAAACAAGAAGGCAAAACAGTCGCCCAAAAAATAACCATAAAGGGCAAAGAAGACGAAAACGCAGCCGTCAAAGCCGCCGAACTTCAAGTTGACTACATAGTCCTCAACTGCCAAGACTGGCGAGTAATCCCACTCGAAAACCTCATCGCCCGAACACGCGGCAAAAGCAAACTAATCGCCGAAGTCGCAACAGCCGAAGAAGCCAAACTGGTCTTGGAAGCGCTGGAACTGGGCACAGATGGCGTGCTGCTCAAAACCGCCGACCCCAACGAACTCGCTAAAGCCATCGCCACAGTCAAGAAACAAACCTCAAAAATCGAGTTGACACCTGCAAAAATCACCACCGTCCAGCAAATCGGCACCGGCGCACGAGTGTGCGTGGACACCTGCGATCTCATGACACAAGGCGAAGGAATGCTCGTCGGCTGCCAATCTGCAGGCTTCTTTCTCGTCGAAGCCGAAGTCCATGAAAACCCTTACGTGCAGCCCAGACCGTTCAGAGTCAACGCTGGCTCCCTCTCCATGTACACGTTGGCGCCTCAGCAGCGCACGCGGTACCTGTCAGAGCTAAAGGCAGGCGAAGAAGTCCTCGTAGTCGACAGGGAAGGCAACCTGCGACCGACAAATGTGGGAAGAGTAAAAATCGAAAAAAGACCCCTAATCTTGCTGGAAGCCGAAGCCAAAGGCGCGCAAATCAAAGTCATACTTCAGAACGCGGAAACCATCCACCTCGTTACGACAGACGGCTCAAAACCAGTTACTGAACTGAGAACAGGCGACGAGGTCCTAGCCCACATCGCAACGTCAGGAGGAAGACACTTCGGCGTAGCCGTGCCAGATGAAACGGTGATAGAGCGGTGACCCCCAGAATCTGCGTCTCCCTTCTGCCGAAGACCACGCAGGAAGCCCTCCGCTTAATCGAAAAAGCAGAAGCCCAGCGCGCAGATTTCATCGAAGTCAGACTGGACTGCCTCAAAAACCCGCAACTGACGGATTTAGCGCGCCATGGGAAAACGCCGAAAATCGCCACAATCATGCCCACCAGCCTCCAAGGAAAATTTTCTGGAACAGAGGCAGAACGCCGGCGCATTCTTCTCAGCGCCGCGAAAAACGGCTTTGCGTACGTAGACGTGGAGTTGTCCACTCCAAACCTCAAAGAAGTCGTCAGTGAGGTGAAAGCTGCAGGCGCCAAACCCATAGTTTCCTTCCACGATTTCCAGGGTTCCCAGAGTCTTCCAGAACTCAACGGCATTCTTGAACGAGAAATCAGCAGCGGTGCAGAAGTGTGCAAAATCGTAACAACTGCACAGCAAGTCCAAGACAACCTCACTCTCCTCAATTTCACGTCAGCAGCCAGCAAAAAAGCGAAAATTGTATGCTTTGCAATGGGCGAACACGGCAAAATCTCCAGGCTCTTGTCACCAGTGTTCGGCGGATTCTTCACCTTCGCCTCGCTTGAACGCGGCATCAAAACCGCTGCGGGACAAATGACCATCCAAAAAATGGAGACGGTTTACAGAGTTTTGGGGCTGAAATGAAAGATGGCGATTTCGGGGAAGACGCGAGTGTGCGGAGTTATCGGCGACCCCATAGAGCACTCTCTAAGCCCAGCTATACAGAACGCTGCGTTCGCTCACTTGAAACTGGATTTTGTTTTTTTGGCTTTCAGAGTCAAACCTGCCGAGTTGGGAGACGCGATGCGTGGCATGCGTGGTTTAGGTATCCACGGGTTAAACGTGACGATGCCGCATAAAAAAGCCGTAACCGCCTTTTTGGACGAAATAGACCCGACTGCTAAATTCCTATGCGCAGTCAACACAGTTCTCAACGATAACGGACGGTTATGCGGCTTCAACACTGACGGCGTTGGCGCATTGAAAGCTCTACAAGAAAACGGCGTAGACCCCTCTGGGAAAAAGGTGCTTCTCCTCGGAGCAGCAGGCGCAGCTAAAGCCATAGCGTTCCAGCTTGCCAAAGAAGCTGAAGAGCTTGTTCTCCTGAACAGGACTCCGGAGAAAGCCACTGAATTGGCAGAATCATTGAATCAGGCTTTAGGCAAGGAAGTCAGGGGTGCCAAGCTTTCGCCGAACACTATACAGAAAAACCTGCGCGATTCCGATCTGCTAGTCAACGCGACTTCCGTGGGCATGTACCCCAACGACAACCAGAGTCCAGTGGCACGCGAGTGGTTGAAGCCTAACTTGACAGTTATGGATATAGTTTACAACCCTGTGGAGACGAGACTCATCAAAGACGCCAAAGCTGCAGGCGCTCGGGTCATCAGCGGCATCGAAATGCTGATTCACCAAGGTGCCGCCTCGTTTGAAATCTGGACTGGCCACCCAGCGCCCGTTGAAGTCATGCGGAAAGCAGCAATGCGGAAACTCATGGAGGACGTGAGCAGGTGACTGGAACAGCCTCGGCAATAGCTCATGGCGCAGCAACTATCATAAACGCGATTGCTTTGGGCAAAGGCGCCGCTTTCGGAGTTGACCTGTGGACAAAAGCTGAAGTCAGGTTGACGAACGAGCCTCAGGTAATCACGGGCGAAATCACGTCAGACCCCGCGGAAAGCACGCTTCTAATCGAGAAGTCTGTTTCGCGGGTGCTCCAGCACTTCGGTGTGGAAAACCGTTTCGGCGCCAAAGTGAAGACGTGGTCAAACATTCCTGTTGCCAGAGGCTTGAAAAGCAGCAGCGCCGCGGCAAACGCCATCGCCTTAGCCACAGTTGCAGCGTTAGGCGAAGCGCTTGACGACCTCAAGGTGGTTAAGCTTGGTGTGGCGGCGGCTTGTGACGCGGGCGTCACAGTGACCGGTGCTTTCGACGACGCTTGCGCATCCTACTTCGGAGGTGCCGTTGTGACCGATAACCTGAAAAGGAAACTGCTTAAACGCGTCACTTTACCTGAAGATTTGACGGTTCTGTTTCACGTCCCACATAGCAAAGCCTACACGGCTGATTCCGACGTTAACAGGCTGCAGACTTTTAAGCCGCTTGTGAAAATCGCTTACAGAGAAGCGCGGGCAGGAAATTTTTGGGCGGCTCTGACGCTTAACGGCTTAATCTACTCGTCCGCTCTGGGCTACGACCCCTCCCCTTCCCTAGATGCTCTATCGACTGGAGCGGTGGCTGCTGGGCTGTGCGGCAAAGGCCCCGCAGTGACGGCAGTGGTATCCACCGACAAAATCGACGCGGTGAAGGCAGCCCTGCAGCGCCATCCCGGCGAAGTCTTGCAGGCGCGAGTGAATCATGAAAAAGCAAAGGTGCTCTAACCAATGACCGACGTTATAATCCGAAAAACGGCGAAGTTACAGGGCGAGGTTTGCGCGCCGCCGTCTAAGGCGTACACGCAGCGGATGCTGATAGCTGCGGCACTTTCGCGTGGCACATCGCGGATTTCTGGTCCTTTGGCGTCGGATGACACTGACGCGACTTTGCGGGCGGTCAAAGGTTTAGGTGCAAAAGTGACAGGCACAAGGGACTGCTGGATGGTTGAGGGCGCCGCGCCGAAAGGTGCAAAATCGCCGATTGACTGCGGCGAGTCCGGGGCTACATTGAGGTTTATGGTTCCGGTGGCAGCCTTGGCGCCGGAGCCTTCTGTCTTTATTTTCGGAAGCTCTCTGGGGCGTAGGCCCATCGAGCCGCTGCTTCACAGTCTCAAGCAGTTAGGTGCTGAAGCGCACTTCCAAAACCAAGGCGGCAAGCCGTCTATTTATGTTCAAGGCGGCGGGATTTCAGGCGGAGAAACCACAATTCGCGGCGACGTGAGCTCTCAGTTTATTTCGGGGTTGATGTTTGCATGCCCTATGGCGCGGAACGACACAGAAATAACCATAACCACGCCTCTTGAGTCGAAGGGCTACGTTCAAATGACTAGGGAGGTTCTCGCCGAGCACGGGATAAAGATGTCAATCGCGGAAGATTTCAGCCGCCTCAGCATACCGTCGCAGCAGACGTACAAGCCGTGTGACCACAGGGTGCCTGGCGATTTTTCTTCAGCCGCGTTTCTCTTAGCTGCCGCTGCAATAACAAACTCGGAAGTTACCGTCAAGAATCTTGATTACACCACTGTGCAGGGAGACAAGACCATCCTTGAAATCCTCAAGCAGATGGGCGTTAACGGCAGAGTTTGCCCCGGCAGCGTTGAGATAAAGGGCGACAGCGGCTTGCTCAAGGCTGTGGATGTGGATGCGAGGAATGTTCCTGACCTTGTTCCAGTCTGCGCCGCTCTCGCCTGCTATGCGGAGGGCACTTCTAAAATACATGACGCTGGCAGATTGCGGTTTAAGGAGTCTGACAGGCTCTTGTCGCTTTACCTTGAACTGAAAAAGATGGGCGCCGACGTAGCCATGACGGAAAGCAGCTTAACCGTTAAAGGTCCCAGTGCTCTGCACGGCGCCACCATAGACCCACATGGCGACCACCGTATTGCGATGGCTTGCGCTGTCGCCGCTTTAGGCGCAGAAGGCGAAACCACGATAAGGGATGCTGAGTGTGTTCGAAAGTCTTATCCGCGGTTCTTCACTGATTTACGCTTGTTAGGAGCTGATGTTGTTGGCGGGGAATTCGATAGGTAAAGAATTCACGGTGACCTCCTTCGGCGAAAGCCACGGCAAGGTCGTAGGCGCCATTGTGGATGGTTGCCCAGCTGGGCTCAGACTCGCAGAGGCGGATGTTCAGGCGGAACTGGACAGGAGAATCCCAGTGAAGCCCGAGATTGTTTCGGGAAGAATCGAAAAAGACAAGGTACAGATACTCTCAGGCGTTTTCAACGGTTTCACCACCGGCGCGCCAATCTGCATGATGGTGGAGAACAAGGAGGCGGACTCCAGCGACTACGAAGCAATCAGAGACCTACCCAGACCCGGACACGCTGATTACACGGCACGCGTCAGGTACGGAAGCTTCAACGACTACCGAGGCGGCGGACGTTTTTCGGGAAGGGTTACGATCGCTTTGATTATGGCTGGCGCCGTAGCCAAGAAGCTGCTCGGCACAGTCGATGTTGACGTTTTGGCGTACACCCGAGCCATCGGCAGAGTGAAAATGGATAAGTCGCTTAGTTTCGAGGAAATTCGGAAAGGCAGGTATGAAGCCGCCGTTCGCTGTCCCGACTTGGCGTGCGCGGAAAAGATGGAGGAAGCCATTGTGAACGCTAGAAAAGAAGGCGACAGCCTTGGCGGCGTGATAGAATGTGTCGCTTTGAACGTTCCTGCGGGCGTCGGCGAGCCGTTGTTTGACTCTTTGGATGCTGACCTCGCGAAGATGCTGCTGGCGGTTCCAGCCGTGAAGGGAGTCGAGTTTGGTGCAGGTTTTAGGGCTGCCGAGCTGAAAGGTTCAGAGAACAACGACGCTTATCGGTTGCAGGGCAGGAAGGTTGTGGCTTCTACGAATAACGCGGGAGGCATTTTAGGCGGGTTATCTTCAGGGATGCCGATTGTGGTTCGGGTGGCTGTGAAGCCCACGCCGTCCATTGCGAAAGAGCAGCGCACAGTTAACATCGCAGAAATGAAAGACGCCACCATAAAGGTCACAGGCAGACATGACCCATGTGTGGTTCCTAAAGCGGTGCCTGTTGTGGAATCTGCGGTGGCGATTGTTCTTGCGGACCACCTGATTCGCGCGGGTTTCATACCGAAGGTCCTGAAGGAGCGGAAATGAATGGAAGACATCGCACGATTAAGAAAGAGAATCGACGAGGTGGACGAGCAAATCTTGCGCTCTCTAAGCGAGAGAGTGGAGATATGCAGGTCCATTGGGTTAGTGAAGAAAAAACACAAAATCCCAGTCAAGGACATCCCAAGGGAAAACGACGTTTACATGCGCATTAAGGAAAAAGCCGCGGCTCTTGGATTGGACCCTGAACAAGTTGAGGCAATCTACAATCGAATAGTTAAAATGTGCATTTCCGTACAATAATAAAAACCCCCCGGTGTCTGCGAACATGCTGTATGAAATAAACGAGAAAGCGCTCAAACTTGAGAGTGAAGGAAAGAAGATAATACGCTTGAACATAGGCGACCCAGACTTGGCGACGCCTAACGAGATAGTTGAAGCTGCTTACGCGGCCATGAAGAAGGGCAAAACCAAGTACTCTTCCAGCTACGGCGAGCGAAGCCTCAGGGAAAAGCTCGCGGAAATCCATGGAGTCTCAGCCGACAATGTTGTGATAACTTCAGGCTCTAAGTGGGGTATTTTCGCCACCATGTACCTGATGCTGAGAAACGGCGGAAACGTCATCATTCCCACGCCTTACTGGACGGCGTACGAGTTGACGGCTAAAAGTCTCGGTGCCCAGACGAAACTGTTGCGGACAGAGCTTGACGATAAATGGCGAATCGACTTGGACAAGCTGGAAAACCTCATAGACAAGGAAACACGGATGATTATCTTGAACAACCCGAACAACCCCACCAGCAAAGTCATGGACCCAGACGTTCTCGACGGCATAGTAGAGATAGCCAACAGGAAAGGCGTCACCATCCTGTCAGACGAGGTCTACGGCACCATCGCCTTTGTAAAAACAAAAAGCATCCTCGAGTACGGCAGCAACCACATCCTGTCAAACGGGTTCTCCAAGACGTTCACGATGACTGGCTGGCGCATCGGCTACATCATCGCCAACAAAGAATTTGTCGACAGGATAACGAGACTGAACCAGATAACCATCAACAACGTACCCGTGTTCATCCAAGAAGCCGCGCTGAAAGCGTTAGAAATGCAGGAGCAACTATCCACGGCTATTAAGCAAGAATACCAAGAACGAGCAAAAATGGCAAGCGAGAAACTTAAAACAGCACTAGAATTCACAGAGCCGGAAGCGCCATTCTACGTCTTCCCAAGAAAACGAGGCTTAGACTCGGAGAGGTTCACTTTGGACCTGCTCGACAAAGGTGTGGCGGTGGCACCTGGCACCTCATTCGGGGATTATCGAGAGCACTTCCGCATCTCTTTGACAGCGCCGCGAGCGGAGATTGAAGTGGGCTTGGACAAGATTTGCGAGGCTTTGGAATGAGAATTGCGATTCTCGGCGCGGGAAAAATGGGCGTCTGGTTCGCCAAGTTCTTTCTTAAAGAAGGCTACTCGGTTGTGTTGGCTGATAGGAAGAAAGAGAAACTGGCAAAGCTGAAGAATGAGCTTAGGGTTGAAACCGCCGCCGATTTCGCTGAAGCTGTACAGGGCGCCGACAAGGTTCTAATCTGCGTCTCCATAAGCGCCTTCGAATCCGTTGTCAAAGCAATCGGTTCCAGCATTCGCGATGGGCAAGTCGTCATGGACATCTGTTCCATCAAAGAAAAGCCTGTCAAAATAATGCATGACTACATAAAACAAGGCTTAGTGTTGGGGACACACCCCGTTTTCGGTCCCGGCAGCAAAGGCGTCGAAAACAAAGCGTTCGTTCTCACTCCAACCAATAAGCGAGAAGCGGAGTTTGCTGAGGGCTTCAAGAAGTGGCTGGAAACGAGAAAAGCCCGCGTTTTCGTGTTGACACCTAAGAAGCATGATGAGTTGATGTCAGTCGTCCTCGGCTTCCCCCATTTCTTAGGCTTGGCTGCCTGCGACACCTTGGTTGAACAAGCTGACTATGCTGAAACGAAGAAGGTGGCGGGAACCACGTATCGGATGCTGTTCACCTTGGCGGAGGTCACGGCACTGGAGAACCCTGAGCTATTCTCCAGCCTCCAATTCAACCTTCCAGACATGGACAAAATAGAGAACCTGTTTATTGAGAAGGCACGTGAGTGGCTGAACCTAATCAAACAGAAAAATCCAGAAGTTGTTGCCGCCAAGATGGAACAGTTAAAATCAAAGCTTAAGCAGACAAGCCGAGACTACGAAAAGTCATATGAAATCATGTACAAGATGTTAGAAGCAGCAGAAAACTAACCTTGCAATTCGGCTTTGGGGTAAGAACCCAAGATTTTCAGGAATGCTCCACTCTTAGCTAGCGCTTCCAGCGCTTCGGCGCATCGCGGCTCGCTTCTGTGTCCTTCAAAATCCAGGTAAAAGTTGTATTCCCAAGGCGTTTGCTTCGTGGGTCTTGACTCGATTTTCGTGAGGTTTATGTTGCGCTTCGCGAACTCCCCCAGCGCATGGTAGAGCGAGCCTGGCGTGTGAGCGGCACCGAAGATTATCGAGGTCTTGTCCTTGCCCGTTTTCGGGGAATCTTTTTTGGATAGTACGAAGAACCTTGTGTAATTGGAGGGGTTGTCCTCTATTTCCCGCGCGAGGATTTTCATGCCGTAGATTTCGGCTGCTTTTTCGCTGGCAACCGCAGCAGCGTCCTTCAGCCCTTTCTCTTTCAGCATTTTGACGCTACCCGCCGTGTCATAAGTTGGGATAAGCTCTCGCCCTAAGCGTTCTAGAAAGCGGCGGCACTGCGCCAACGCTTGAGGATGTGAATAAACTGCTTTAACATCATCTAGATTTGTACTTGGGTTCGCGATGAGGCAGTGGCTAACTCTCAGGATGATTTCTCCGCAGACTTTCAAGTCATGCGTCAGGAAAAGGTCGTAGGTCTGGTTTACGCTGCCCTCCAAGCTGTTTTCCACGGGCACCACCCCGAATTGCGTTTTCTGCTCTTGCACACTGTCGAAGACCTCGGTTAGGTCGCGGCATGGCTTAACATCCGCCTTTGCACCAAAGAAGGCATAGACTGCGCTCTCGCTGAAAGCGCCCCTTTCTCCTTGAAAAGCTACCTTCACTTTTTGTTTCCCAGCTTCCTGTTTTTTATCAAGCACTTGTTTATGCCGTTTATCATCGCCTCGACGCTTGCCATGACGATGTCTTCTCTCGCGGCGCGCGCCGAGATGATATGCCCTTTCTCGTCTTCCACTTTTATTATCACTTCAGCCACAGCGTTTGAGCCGCCTGTGATGGCTTCAAGACGGTACTCCTTCAGCCTGATTTTCGCTAGGTTGTGCGTAAGTTTCTGTATGGCTTTCAGCACCGCGTCCACGGGCCCGACACCTGTCTCCGCGGCGATGTACTCTTTCCCATCCAAGACCAGCCTGACAGACGCGGTTGGAATAACCTTAATCCCGGTCACCACAGCCAAGTCGCACAGGTCCACGATTTTCTCTTCCGCAATCACTTCCCCCATGACCGCGGACGTCAACGCCAGCAGGTCAGCGTCCGTCACCATCTTGCCCTTGTCGCCCAAGTCTTTGACCCTTTGAACGATTTCTTTCAGCTGCTCTTCAGTCGGATGAATTCCTATCTCTTCCAGTTCGGCTTTGATGCCGCGTGTTCCCGCCAGCTTTCCAGCCACCAGTTTCCTCGTGCGCCCCACAACTTCAGGTTTTATGGGCTCGAACGTTAGGGGCTTCACCGTGACTCCGCGCGTGTGGATGCCTGATTCGTGAGCGAACGCGTTCTCGCCGACAATCGCTTTGTTCGCCTGCACCGAGATGCCTGTTAACGTAGCGACCATTCTGGAAGTGCTGTAGAGCAAACGTGTGTTGACGCCTGTTTTGAGCTTGTAAATCATGTGCAGAGCCATGACGACTTCTTCCAGCGAGGCGTTTCCTGCGCGTTCGCCTAAGCCGTTTACGGTGCAGTGGACTTGAGCGGCGCCCGCTTCGACGGCGGCCAGCGAGTTTGCGACTGCCATGCCGAAGTCGTCGTGGCAATGAATGCTGATGGGCACTGTGACTACAGTTTTGATGTCTTCAATCAGTTTGCTCATGGTACGCGGAATCATTACGCCCACCGTGTCAGGAACGTTCAGCCTATCCATCCCTGCCTCCTCTGCTGCTTGACACACCTGCTTCAGGAACGGCAGTTCGGAACGTGTGGCATCCATGGGCGAGAATTCGCATGTCACACCGTGCTGCTTGACGTACTCGATAGACTCCACGGCGGCAGAAACCACCTGCTCGGGCGTGAGGTTAACGGCGTACTTCATCTGAACAGGCGATGTTGGAATGAACACGTGAACCGCGTCAACGTCGCATTCGATTGCCGCGTCGATGTCGTTTCGGTTGGCGCGTGCCAAACCGCAGATTTCCTTACCCAACCCTGCCTTGACAATTTCCTTGATTACCTTTCTTTCGCCGTCGGAGGACGCGGGGAACCCCGCTTCAATCGTGTCCACGCCTAGCAAGCTCAGTTGACGCGCAATCTCCACTTTATCTTCAAAAGTTAGTGAAACGCCTGGCGTCTGCTCGCCATCTCTCAGGGTGGTGTCGAAGATGCGGATGTACTTCGCGGTTTTCGCTGGCATGACGCATTCAACCTTTAGTTTGCTTAATTGCGTCGACTATGGCTTCTGCCATGCCCAGAGTCGTCTTTTTTCCGCCTAAATCTGGCACAGTGTTGCCGTCGTGCAATGTTTTGACTACGGCAGCCTCTATGGCGGAGGCGGCTTTTATGCACTTAGGGTCGCTGTACTTTTCGCCCAGCCAGTCCAGCATCATCTTCGCGGCAAGTATCTCCGATAACGGGTTCGCGGTTTGTTTGCCCGCTCTGTTGGGCGCTGAGCCGTGGATGGGTTCGAACAGTGCGAAGGTGTCGCCTATGTTTGCGCCTGGCGCCATGCCCAAGCCGCCGATAAGTTGTGCTGCTTCGTCGGATAGGATGTCGCCGAACATGTTGCAGGTGCACAGTACATCGAATTCTTGTGGTTCTTTGATGAGGCGCATGGCTGCGGCGTCCACGTACAACTCGTTGAACGCGATGTCAGGGTACTGCTTTGCCGTTTCTCGGCAGACGCTTGCGAATAAGCCGTCGGTTACGCGCATGACGTTGGCCTTGTGAATGGCTGTTACCTTTTTCTTGCCGTTCCTGAGCCGCGCGGTTTCGAAGGCTTTTTTGGCTATGCGCTCGCAGTTCCGCCTCGTGATAACTCTTAGGCATATGGTTGTGTCATTGCCTATGGTGAACTCCTGACCCTTATACACGTCTTCGGTGTTTTCCCTCACGAAAATCATGTCAATGTCAGGGCGCGCAACCGAAGCGGCTGGATAAGCCTTTATTGGTCGCAGGTTGGCGTAAAGGTCAAACATCAGCCTCAGCTTCACGATGACGTCGGCGGCGGTTTCCCCAACTGGTCCCTTCAGGCACGCGTGGGACGCCTTGATTTTCTCCACGCTGTCCTCGGGCAGCGCTACGCCTCTGCGCTGGAAGCAAGCGTCTCCTGCCTCTGCCTCAACCAATTTGAGTTTTAAGCCGAACCGGGCTTGCGCTGAATTCAGCACTTTCAGAGTTGCTTCGGTTAATTCGGGTCCTATCCCGTCGCCGGGAACCACGGATATCTTGTACTCTGTCATTTCTTTTTCAGCCTCTTTCGCAAATTCTCTATTAACCCGCCATCCGCGAGGATTTCCACGATGAACGGCGGTAGCTTGGGCGCTTGCAGCGTCTTGCCCTTGGTAACGTTTTGCACTTTTCCCGCCTCTAAGTCCACAACTACCCCATCACCGTTGTCCACGGCAGCTGAGATGCCTTTGCACTCGATGGCGGGTAAGCCTATGTTTATGGCGTTTCGGAAGAAAATGCGCGCGAACGACTCGGCGATGACGCATTTGACGCCTGCGTACTTCAGCGCTAGCGGTGCTTGTTCCCTGCTGGAGCCGCAGCCGAAGTTCTTTCCACCCACCACGATTACGCCTTGTGCTGCTTTTTCTGGGAACGCTGGGTCTAAGCCTTCCATGGCATGTTTCGCCAAGTCTCTGGGGTTAATCAGCACCAAGTATTTTCCAGGCAGGATGACGTCGGTGTCGATGTTGTCGCCGAATTTTATTGCCGTTCCCGTTACCTTCATGCTTTCGAAGCCTCCAGTTCCTGCGGGTCAGTTATATGCCCAGTCACGGCGGAAGCCGCCACGGTGGCTGGGGACGCCAAGTAAACGTTGGCTTGGGTGCTGCCCATTCTGCCGATGAAGTTGCGGTTGGAAGTGCTGACGCATGTTTCGCCGGGCGCCAGTAAGCCTATATGTCCGCCCAAGCAGGGTCCGCATGTTGAGCCGCAGACCAGGGCGCCGGCATCGGTGAAGATTTCTATCAAGCCCTCGTTCAGTGCTTGGCGGTACACTTCCTGCGATGCGGGAATAACCAGCGTTCGCACGCCATCTTTGACCTGTCTGCCTTTCAGGATTTCCGCCGCCGCTCGCAGGTCTTCTATTCTTCCGTTGGTGCATGAGCCTATGAAGGCTTGGTCTAACGTGACGTTGCTTAGTTCGCTGGCGGGTTTCACGTTGTCCACCTGGGCGGGGCAAGCAACCTGCGAACCTAAATCGGCGACGTCGATGTCTACGACTTTCTCGTACGCGGCGTCAGCGTCGCTTTTCAGCGATTCGAACGGCGCCAACGGCTTGGTGGTTCTTCCTTTCAGGAAATCTCGGGTGGTTTCGTCTGGTTCTACGATGCCGTTTTTGGCGCCCATCTCCACGGTCATGTTGCACAACGTCATCCTGCCCGCAACGCTCATCTCACGTATGGTCGAGCCTGTGAACTCAACGCTCTTGTATATTGCGCCGCCCGCGCCTAGCTTGCCGATTACGTGTAGAATCAAGTCTTTGGGTGCCGTGTACTTTCTGAATTTGCCTTCAACGTTTACTCTGATGGCGCTGGGAACTTTCAGCCAGATTCTGCCCGTGGCGAAGACCGCTGCGGCTTCAGTTGACCCGATACCAGTGGCGAAGGCGCCGAAAGCTCCGTAAGTGCACGTATGTGAATCAGCACCCACTATGACGGTGCTGGGCAAGACGTGTCCTTTTTCAGGCATGACTTGATGGCAGATTCCGCCCTTGCCCACATCGTAGAGGCGGATTCCCTGTTCTTTGGCGAATTGGCGCATCATCTTGTGCAGTTCCGCTACCTTGACGGATTCGGCTGGCACCTGATGGTCCAGAATCACCACTGCTTTTTGGTTGTCCCAGACTTTTTCCATCCCTATACGCCTGAACGCTTCGACAGCCAACGGTCCGGTTAGGTCGTGAACCATAACCATGTCGACGTTGGCTTCTACGATTTCGCCGGGGCGTACGCTGGTTTTTCCTGATGCTTTTGCCAGGATTTTTTCAGTTATGTTCATGTTTCTTTGCCTCTTTTCTAAATTATCCTTAAGTGATGAAACAGGGTATGCTTGGTTCGGGTTTCCCGATTTGTCGCCGAGGGAGTTAAGGTTTCCGTCTCAGTTCCGCGTTTTACTCGTCGATTCTGATTGATTTTATTCCGCGGGAGAGCGCTGTTAACCCTGTCCTCGCGAGTTCGATTATCCCGTATGTCCGCATGAGGTTGAGGAACGCGTCCACCTTGTCTGGCGTGCCTGTTATCTCGACCATGAGGGATTCAGGTGAGACATCGACGACGCGTCCACGGAACACCTCGACGCAGTTGATTATGTCGCTACGGCTTTTGACGTCGGGCACGCTGATTTTCACAAGCGCCAACTCGCGCGTAACGATAGAGTCAGGTTCTAGCTGGTTGACTTTAATGACGTCGATGAGTTTGTTCATTTGCTTAGTGATTTGTTCAAGGGTTTTTTCGTCGCCGCTGACGGTTATGGTCATGCGTGCCACGCCTTTCTGTTCGGTTTGTCCGACCGTTATGCTTTCGATGTTAAAGCCTCTGCGTCGGAACATGTTGGATACGCTGTGTAGAACGCCTGGTTTGTTTTCGACGAGAGCAGCGATGACTGTGGTTTTTTTGTTGTTTTGGTTTTCCATTTCAGTAGTCACCTACCTGCTGGTTTAAGCCGCATCCAGGTGGAATCATGGGAACGACATCTTCTTCCATGCTTATGGGAACGTCGATGACGGTTGTGACTTTGCTTTTAATGGCTGTTTGGACGGCTTTCTCGAATTCAGGGATGGAAGTGACGCGGAAACCCTGCGCTCCGTAGGATTCGGCGAGTTTGACGAAATCAGGGTAGGTGCCGAGTTTTACTGCCATGTAGCGTCTCTTGTAGAACATGCGTTGCCACTGGGCGACCATGCCGAGGACGCCATTGTTTAAGACTATAACGGTGACTGGGATTTCTTCTATGACGCTGCATGCCAACTCCTGCTCGGTCATGATGAAGCTACCATCGCCTGCTATATCCACCACCACGCGGTCTGGACAGGCGGTTTTGGCGCCGATGGCTGCAGGGAATCCGAAGCCCATGGTTCCTAAACCTCCGCTACTGATGAATGTACGCGGTTTTAGGGCTTTGAAGTATAACGCTGACCACATCTGGTTCTGACCCACCTCCGTGGTGACGATGGCGCTTTCTGGTAACAGTTTCCGCAGGATTTGCAGGAGCGATTTGGGCTTGAATTCTTTGTTTTCGTTTGGCGGGTTCAGCTGTGCCCTGGCTTCCTCCAATCGTTTCATCCATGGGTTATCAGGTTTTCGCTTGGCTTGCTTGATTAGGCGTTCGTAGAGGGCGCTTAGGGCTTTTTTGGCGTCGGCGACTATGGGAATGTCAACGTCAATATTTTTGCCGATTTCCGCGGCGTCTATATCAATGTGGATTTTTCTGGCTTCGGGACAGAACGTGTCCAAGTTTCCTGTAGCTCGGTCGCTGAAGCGCGTGCCCACCGCAAGCATCACGTCTGCTTCCAATAGCAGCCTGTTGGCGAGAGGGTTGCCGTGCATGCCTATGGTGCCTACGCTCAGAGGATGGATTTCGGGGAAAGCTCCTTTGCCCATGAACGTGGTGGCGACTGGAGCCAGCAGCAGTTCCGCCACGGTTAACAGTTCATCTGCAGCGTTGGCAGTTATGACTCCGCCGCCTGCGAGGATTATTGGGCGTTCAGCCTCTGCTAAACACTCGGCGGCTTTGCGTATCTGCAGCGGGTGGGGGTTGATGGTAGGGTTGTAGCCACGAATGTCTATGTGACTAGTGAATTCGACATTGGCGGTGTCTGTCTGTATGTTTTTGGGGAAATCGATGAGGACTGGCCCAGGTCTGCCTGTGGTGGCGATGTAGAAAGCGGTGTTTATGGTGTTTGGGATTTCTGCGACTGAGCTTAGCTGACAGTTATACTTAGTGATGGGCGTTGTGATGCCTATAATATCTGCTTCTTGGAAGGCATCGCGTCCTATCATGTAGCTGGAGTTTTTGGCTATGCTGGGGACCTGTCCTGTCAACGCTATAATGGGCGAAGAGTCCATGTAAGCGTTAGCTATGCCCGTCACCAAGTTAGTTGCGCCAGGTCCACTGGTAGCGAAACATACGCCCGGTTGCCCAGACGCTCGTGCGTAGCCATCGGCTGCGTGAGCTGCCCCTTGCTCATGGCGCGCGAGTATATGCCTAATTTTTGGGTGGGTGCATAGCGCATCGTAGACGGGCAGTATGGCGCCGCCCAAGATGCCGAAGACGTGTTTGACGCCTTGCCGTTCAAGGGATTCTAGTAGCGCGTTTGCGCCGTTCATTTTCACTGTTGCCATTTTATTCCTTATGCTCCTTTATGGTGAGAAAATGACTGAGCACGTATCGTGAGTGATTAGCGTTCAAGAATTTATTTCTAACTGTCACGGCGGCTTCAGAGTTGGGACTGAATAAAACAGTCTGTCGGTACCCGACAATCCCAACTATTGAGGTGGCGATCCCTCATTTCAGTTTGCCTCCGTGAAACCTCACGTACCGTAAAGGATACACCCCGTACAAATAAAAACATTACGGTGTCTAGATCTTTGTTTTCAAACCCTGAATTCGCTTTATTCACCCTTTAAATAAGGGAAGGAGTATTTGCCCCAGTAGATAAAACGGAACGCGCACATTTAGAGCCTAACAGCGTTTTATTGCCGGAACGACAGAGGGGAATGTGCACACTCCGAGCAACAACGCCTTCGACGCTGTTTGTACTATTTTATAGAGCGAGCTAAGGACTGTCCCGAGTATAACAAGCACAGCCTGACACCACGCTAACCCAAGAATCTTTCCAGTTTCGTCAACCCTATGATTTCGTCAAAACTCAAACCCAACGCATCCAAAACTTGGTCGAATGTGCTGTGCAGGTAGGCGATGTATTTGTCCACGTCAACCTCATTCTTTGTGGCTAACTCAACAGGTTTCACATGAGGCTCCCTCACCGTTTTGACGAAGCTTATCAAGTCTCCTGCTCTTATTTCAACGCCGCTTTCTTCCAGCATCTTCGCGGCTTTAACGTGCTGCGGCGTAGTTTTTGTGTAACGGTGCAGATCATCTCCCAAAACCACGTGAAACGCAAGTTCATCCATGTTTTGCCATTCTCTTCTTTTCAGCCGCGTGTAACGCTCGCGAACAATGCTGGCGATGTCTTTTTTCGCCGCTTCGAAATCCGCCGGATTCTTCACTCGCGCTAAACGTTCCTTCATCTGGTTAAACGCGTTTTTGATGAAAAAGGGCACATGCTTCTTCTTACCCGTTAACCCCTTCACGTCAACGGTGCCATCTTCCAAAACTCCCAGATAATTCTTCTTGCGGCTACTGAAAACTGCGTAACGGTAAATTTTCTCCATGTCAATACTCATCTTCAACTCGTGCTCAGTCCAGCGAACCAGCTCTTCAACCTGCTCTTTCGACGGGTTTTTGAGGAAAAGGCTGTCCGTGTCCCCGTAAAGAACCTGAATGCCTAGCTGCTCAGCGCGACCAAGTATCTGAGTGATACTATGCCTACCAATGGCTGCCGTGGCTTCTGCGACTGGTGGACAGTACAAGTCGAAGCTGTCGGCGCCGAATACGCCGTAACTCGCGTTCAAAATGACCTTCAACGCGCCTTGCGTAATTTTGTACCAGCTTCTCAACTCAGCGGGCAACGCTTTGTCCTTAGCTTTCAGCTTGTACCACCGCACACGCAAATCCCTCAGCGAACCAATCAGCAGGCTTTCCAGCGCGCGTTCGCGGGTGCAGACCCAGTGAGTTGTTCCAGGCACAATGTTGCTTCGGCATTCGGGATGTGGGCAGAGTATGGATTGGTAGCCGAGGTTCCACACTTTTATTATAGATGGGTATAGGCTTGGGAAATCCATGACGGCGACGTTGAAGTGTACGCCAGGTGTAGGTTCGACGACTATGGCGCCTTTGTATTTTTTGCCTTTTATGATGGCTGTGGTTGTGGTTTTGCCCTTTTGCGCGAGTATATCCTCTGGATTCGGGATGAGCATGTTTCTTTTGCGGTGCTCGCGATGCATGAAGTTGCGTATCCAGCGGCTTACGCCTTGGCGGCTGACGTCTTCCATGGGCATGCTGCTGATTCGCGCCAAGACCAAAATCAGTTTCATGGCTAATTCGTCTTCAGCGCTGGTGAGTTTGAAGGTGATTTCTGAGTCTCTGAGGCAGTACTTGGCGAGTTCAGTGTAAGTCAAGTCTCCGAAGGCTTTCTCCAGCTTGATTTTTTCGACGCCGATGATTGCGTTGCCCACATCATCCAGCGTCACGTCACGGTAGCGATTGCTGAAGGCGTAAATCTGGATGGACCGGTTAAAGAAGAACTTGTATAGGTCGATGTGAACGCCGTATCTTAGCAGGCACACGCGTCTGCCGACTTCTATGGGAATCTCGTTTCTTCGCATGCCGAGGTTCAATGCGCGATGTGCTAGATAGCGCAGATCGAAGTCATCGCCGTTGAACGTGATGATAAATGGGTATTCCCAGAGTACCTCGAAGACTGCTTTGAGCAGTTTCTCTTCCGTATCATAATATTCGAGCTTCACATCTGCCGGCAGGTGTTCGTTTCCTTCGCGGACACCTTCGCGTTTTAGGAGCATCACTTTTTTCTGGTTGTCTGAGGTGTACATGGAGATGCAGATGATTGGGTATGCGGCTTCGCGTGGGTCTGGCACGCGTGTGGATATGGGCGCGTAAACTTCGATGTCTATGGCTGTTCGGCGAAACTTGGGTGCTGGATACTCTAGCAGTCTAGCCCATTCTGTGAGGTATTCAAGTTCTTGCGGGGTCGCTTCTGGAAAGATGGTTTTCATTTGTTCGACGATTTTTTCTGTTTGCTCCAAGATTGTGGGAATAAGGTTTCCGTTTTTGACTTCGAAAATCATTCCTGGAAGGAATTGTTTGTCGTAGATGTAGCATTGATAGTATTTTATTCTGGCTTCCCAAACCTTCGCTTCTTCAGCACTTGCCATTGACGGCGACGTTTTGGGGAAATCTTCGGGTATGATGTCTCGTATGGTGCCTTGAGGTTTGCCGCCGATAGCTAATGGGTCGCTTGCCACGATTTTGGTGACCTGCATTTTTCTGTCAAGCAGTGGATTAAATTTCACTGTCGTTTCAAAGTGGTCAAATCCTGGATGAGTCATGAGGCGCTCAATTTTTTTTAGTTCGCGCTCTGACAGGTTGGTGAGGCAGTAGGGTTTATGCCCTGTGTTGTCGTACCAGAAGTAGATGTTTCCGCTTTCCGGCTCGTACAACTTGACGACGGCTTTTCTTTGGTGTCCATCGTAGCTTGCGGAAACAAAGTAGGATGGCGGCAGGTTCTCGGGAGCTTCAGGTGGAAAAACGCGGCGTTTCCGTTCTTTTTTCTCCTGCTCGCCAAGGGCGGTTGGTGGTGTTTCCGCTTTGGCTTCTGCTTTAATGGTTTTTTTGGGCGGTTGAGAGTAGAAGTCTAAGCTTTGCTGCGCCATCCTCGATTCTTTCCTCGGTTACTTCTATGACGAGTCCAGACTAAAATGTTTGCTGACCCACCAAAATCTATTTTCGTTCACTGCGGTATGGCTGAATTCCATATTTTCAAGAAGTCAAGTATATGGTACTCGCAGGTGCGATTTTTGATTTATACCCCATTCTATGATAGAGGGGGTTAGGCAGAAAATGCACATCAGTCCCAGCTGGAGAAAACACCCAAGAAAAATGCCTTCGCACCCTTTTTCCCCAAGGAAATAAAAATGAGTGTCGCGCAGTGCTTAAAAGCGGTTTTGCGCATAGAAGTTTATATACGGAGTGCAAGGTTTTTATTAAAAGATGCAGACCGAAGAAAAGTCGATGAAAATCAGAATTGACGTTGATTACCCATATCCCTCGAGACTCAGAAGCTTTGCTTACACACTTCTCGGCGTAAAGTTAGGTGCTGACTACCTCAAAAACTGCAAAACGATCGCCAAGATGATAAACGAGTCGCCCAAAAACGGGCAAGCGTACTGGTTCTTCACCACAAAAACGCTTCCCGACAAGCAGCTGCTCTCTCTCACGGCAAATCCGAAGCACGAGATAGGCCTGCACGTCGTAAATCATCCGTGGAATGAACTATCTGCTCTGGAATCAGCCACCGGGAAAAAAATAAGCTACTACACAATCCACGGAACTGCACGCTTGTTCGGTCGCATCCTGTGGCGACGAAAACTAAACCAAGCCAGAGTGCAGGTTCCAGAAGGGTTCCCGTTGAAATCCTTCCACGACTACCCCACAATTGCCATAGACCTGCTTTGTTGCTCTCACTCTCCTGTTAGGGTAACCGAGATGGCACAAGAAGCCCTTGCAAAAAACCAAGTCATAGAAATACATCCTGACTGGCTCTTTAAAAGAGGAAAGCTTAACCCCAGAGGACCATACTATTCTGTGCTGCAAAAAATCCTAGATGTCGACCACGAACTAGACACGTTTGAAATACAAAAAAGAAGATTCGTAAAAATCGCACGCAACCAAAAAGAATACGAACAAAACGTATTTCCCTCAACCAAGCTATTAGAGAAACTCGGCGAAAGAGGCGTTGACATCTTCACCTTCATAGAACGCCGATGGTGCTGCAGCATCTCCAGTCCACCAAGTTCATGGCCAAAAACACAAGACAACATCGCACTCCTCAAGGTAACCACCTACAAGGATTGGTGGGAAAACATTGGAAAAAAAACGCGAAACATGATCCGTAAAGCAGAAAAGAGCGGCGTGAAAACCCAAATCGCTGAACCAGATGAGAAGTTCGCTGAAGGAATTTGGAGAATTTACAATGAAACCCCAATACGACAGGAAAGAGCATTCTCCCACTACGGAGACACATTGCAAAACGTAAAAAACGCCGTGCTCTCCGCACAGAACAGCATTTTCATAGGCGCACTCCTCCAAGACGAGCTTATAGGCTTCATACAACTCATCCAAGGCGACAAGATCGGGATAATCTCCCAGATACTGTCCCTGCAGAAGCACTTCGACAAAGCGGTAAACAACGCACTGGTGGCAAAAGCCGTAGAAGTCTGCGCCGCTAAACAAACTGAATGGATAATGTATGGACGCATGGGAAACCACCCGTCCCTGGACAGGTTCAAGGAAAGCAACGGCTTCACACGTTTTCCCTTAACACGGTACTACGTGCCAATCACTAGAAAAGGGCGAATCGCCGTGAAGCTGAGATTGCACAAGGAAGCCAAAGACGCCCTTCCCGAACCCATCAAGAACAGGCTTTTCCCAGTTTACAACTGGATCAGCAGAACCCGCGTTCGGATTAGGCTTCGTTCGGGCTTGTAAAACCGGCAGCAAACAGAGTTTGGTGGCTGAATTGAAAAAGGGCAATTCAAAGGAATTTACCTTTTTTTACTTGCTTAAATAAGGATAAATACCTATTCGGTGTATTGCAATGAAAAAAGATGTAAGGTGCTGTTGTGGCTAAAAACGACATCAGGCTGCAATATTCAGGCTTCGTGATATTCGCAGCAAAACTGATTAGCGTGGCAACAGGATTAATCTTCCAGTTCTTGGTAGCTCAAGCCACCTTACCATTTCCAGGACAATACGACATATGGTTTAACACCAGCGACGTTCTCGCCTACTTCACGTTGATGTCAGGAGTGGCACCCTTCTGGGTCATGCGGTTCGTTGCCCGCGGAAAAGAAGGTGCCGCAAAAACAGGGTTCATGGCAAACCTGACCATATCTCTCATCAGCACAGTTGCTTACCTGGCGCTTATCCCCTTTGTCCTTTCATCACTGGGGATCTCATTCAGCTATTTGCCTGTATACCTGATAGTCTCATTTCAGATAGCTGAATTGTACGCCATCATCCTGCTCGAGTCCTGTCTCCAAGCAACCATCCCACAAACAATAGGCTACGGACTGCTGGTGCAGCAGGTTGGCAAGGTCGCTCTAGGCTACGTGTTGATAACTCAGACAGGGCAGCCGCTCGTGGGCGCCGTAATCGCCACGGCGGTCGCCTTTGCTGTTCAAATATTCTACTACTACAGACTCTTGGCAGGTCAAATGAAGGAGCGAATCCACTGGGGATACGTGAAACAGTGGCTAAAAGGCTCCGTCGCAAACATCTACAACGTCGTAGGCAACCAGATAGCGGCCTACGTGTTCATCATGCTCTACGATATGGGCGGTGAGGGTGCACGTGGCAGATATGGCGCCGCTGCACAAATCGCCAACGTCATTTCTTACGCTTCTTTTTTGGCTTTTGCACTTTATCCAAAGCTTCTGGCAGAGAAAAAACGTGAGGATGTAACGGTTTCGTTGAAGATGGTTTTGATGTTTGCGATTCCCATGACCGCTGTCGCCATTATGCTGTCAGGTTCCTATGTCACGCTGTTGCGACCAGACTTCCCAGATGCGTCGATTATTCTTGTCGTGTTAGCCGTGGACACATTGGTTTCGGTCATCGCGGGAATATTTACTTCGGTGCTCTTCGGCATGGAAAGTCTAGACGAAAAAGAACAGATATCCTTCCGAGAACTGGCGAAGAGTAGAATATTTGTTGCCTTCTCCCTGCCTTATGTGCACTCCGCGATAACGCTTCCGATTACATTCTACGTGTTGAGCGTTTATGCCTTCAAGCAACCATTGGTAGCGGCGCTCTCAGTTAGCATAATCAATGCAGTGGCTCGATTCTTCACCTTTATTATCCTAATCATTCTTGTGCGAAAGATGGTCAAGATAGATATTCCGTGGAAAAGCATAGGCAAATACGTGTTAGCTGCCGCCGTTGCGTCAACAGTGCTGTTCTTGCTGCCTCATCCCGCGGCGATACCAGCAACCGCCACTTCCATGGAAAAAGTGTTTGCCATAGCGCAGACGCTGATTTTAACTGCGATAGGCGGCGTAATTTATCTGGCGACCTTGATGGTTATCGATAAGGAGGCGCGTATGTTGCCGAAAGCAATTCTTCAGGAAGTCAGGGGAAAGAAAAGCCTTTAGTTCTGAGTTCTAAAGCAGCAGAGCCGCCAATATGCTGTAGAGTTCTTCTTTGTTTTTTATGCTCCTGAAAATTGCTTTCCCGCTTGCGTAAACGCGGAAAGAAATGTCCCTGAACGTTAATTCGAAGATTATTCCTGCGATGGTGTTCTTCAGTTGAGCCTTTTGGCGGATTCTGGTAATGGCTTCGTCTTTCTTGTCATATTTGAATATCACGATTACGTCTTTTTCTTCGCCACAGGTTCCCTCGATTCTCGCTACGTAATCGTCAACGGATGCCATTAGAGCCGTTCAATCTCCTTCAAAACTTCTATGAAACGGTCAACTTCCTCCCGAGTGTTGTAAATGTAGAAGCTTGCCCGCGCAGAAGATTGCAGCTTAAAAACCTGATGAAGTGGCTGGGCGCAGTGAAAACCGCTGCGTATCATGATGCCGTAATTGTCACAGAAAAGTGCCACATCATGCGAAGACAAGCCGTCCACGGTGAAAGGAATTATACCGCACTTTGACGTTAACTCGCTCGGCCCGTAAACTGCAACTCTGTTGCAACAGGTCTGCATCTTTTCGAGGGCGTACTTGGTCAGCATGCGCTCATGCTTTAGAACTTCGTCCATGCCTATCTGCTCAAGGTATTTGACCGCTGCATTCAGAGCGATTCCCCCACATATGTTTGGGGTGCCAGCCTCAAACTTCCATGGTGGGTCATTCCAAGATATGTCACATCGTTCTTTGTCTTGGCGGAAGGCAACCTCCTTTATCATCTCACCTCCGCCTTGGAACGGGTTCATCTTCTCGAGAAGTTCCTTTTTACCGTAAAGGACGCCGATTCCTGTTGGACCCAACATCTTATGCCCGGAGAAAGCTAGAAAGTCGATATCTGCGTCTCTGACGTCCACCTTCATGTGTGGAACGGATTGTGCCCCGTCCACCAGCATCAGAGTGCCGTGGTCGTGGGCAACTTTCGCGATTCTTTTAACGTCATTAACCACGCCGCTGACGTTTGAGACTTGGCTGAGACAGGCGATTTTTGTTTTGCTGGTAAACTTACTTTCAAAATCCGCGTAGTCGAGTGTTCCATCGTCGTGGACTTTGGCGTATTTCACGGTGAACCCCTTAATTTTTGATACAATATCCCATGGAACTATGTTGCTGTGATGCTCCATCAGAGACATCAGCACCTCATCGCCCTTTTCCAGGTTGCCCATTCCCCATGAGTAAGCGACGAGGTTTATGGCTTCGGTTGTGCCTCTGACGAAAACGATTTCGGCTGAGTCCCTCGCGTTTATGAATCGGGCGATGTTTTCCCTGGCTTTTTCATAAAGTTCTGTTGCTTCCAAGGATAAAGTGTGGACAGCGCGGTGGACGTTGCCGTTATGATTCTCGTAAAAGTCTTTTATGGCTTCAATAACTTGTCTGGGTTTCTGCGTTGTAGCAGCATTGTCGAAATAGATCAGGGGATTGCCGTTTATTTTTCGTTTTAAGATTGGAAAGTCTTCGCGAATCCTGTAGGGATCCAAGGATTATTTTTCTCCCTCTACTTTCAGCCTCTTTGCAAGCATCTTCGCCAGTTCTTCTTCTTCGACTGCTTGTTTTTCTTCGAAAGTCAGTTCCTTGGGTAGCCAACCGGGCTCCAAGTTTCTATCCGCGTAGTATTTTCTTATTGCTCGTTTCAGAGCGCCTACGGCGAGGACTCCGCAGTGGAATTTGATGCTGGGCAAGCCGCCGACTTCCTCGGTTACTTTTTTCCAAGTGATGTCTTCCCAAGCGCTCTTGAGGCTTAAGCCCTTTATCATCTCGGTGACTATGCTGCTGGTGGCGATGTTGGCGGCGCAGCCGTAGCTTTCGAAGGATGCTTTTTCTATGATTTCTTGTTCGTTGATTTTCAGGTAGAAGGTTATCATGTCTCCGCAAGCTGGGTTTCCCGCCACTGCTTCGACTGTGGCGTCTTTCATCTTACCGAGGTTCTTGGGGTTTCGGAACAAGTCAAGGACTTTTGGGTTGTAGGGTAATGGTACACGTGACATTCTTAATCAACTCCTGTCGAGCCAACTATACCTCTTATTCTGTTTACAGCGTTTGGTAATACTTCCAAAACATAAGTTATATCTTCTTCTGTATGGTATCGCGTCGTTTTCATCAAGATGCTCCCATGTGCTTCGCTGAACCTGCGACCAATAGCCACAAGAACATGGCTGGGCTGCAGCAGCCTTCTGCTGCACGCACTGCCGCTGGACACGTAGATGCCCTTGAGGCTCAGCTCAATCGTTAAGGCTTCGCCTTCGCACCTGAGAAAACTGATGTTCGCGTTGTCAGGCACTCGCTTATCGCCTTTCGGACCGTTGAACTTCACGTCGGAGAGCTCATTGAATATGCCGTCCACTAGCTTGTCCCTGAGTGTGCGCATGCGGTTCATGTTCGACTCAAAATCCTGAAACGCCAACTCGCTTGCTTTTGTGAAGCCGACAATCAAGGGCGTATTCTCAATTCCAGGCCATAGCTTTTGCGTTCCTATTTGACCTTCGAGGATTCTGTCAAGGCTTATGCCTTCTCGCACGTAGAGCGCGCCGATTCCGCGTGGTCCAAGAATCTTGTAGCTACTTACGGTCGCCATATCCACTTTCAGATCCTGAACGTTCAATGGAATTCGACCGTATGCATCTGACGCGTCGGTGTGGAAGAGGGTCGCAGGGTTCCTGGCTTTAACTACGTCTACGGCTTCTTTTACGGGTTGTATTGTACCAATTTCGTTATTAGCCGCTGAGACACTAACGAGGATTGTTTCTTTGTCTATAGCTTCCTCCAGTTTAGCAAGGTCTATGAAGCCTTGCGTATCGACTGGAATTTTGGTGGTGACGAAGCCGAATTTCTGCAGCAACTCCACGACATGCAACACGCTTATGGGCTCGATTTCTGAGACCACAATCTTTTTACCCTTGTTTTTCATGGCGAAAGCCGCACCCATCAACGCCAAATTATTGGCTTCTGTCTCGCCTGGCGTAAAGGTGATTTCTTCGAGGATTTTGGCGCCTATGAACCTGCTGATTTTTTGGGCTGACTCCATGATTGTTTCGAAGGCTTCCCAGCCAGGCTTATGAGTGAGTGTTGGGTTGCCGTATGCTCTTTGATTATAATATGGGGCCATGGCGTCGAGCACTTCTTGGGGAACCACGCTCGAGTTTTCGTTGTCCAGGTAGACTTCATGGGTTATGCCCTCATGGGCTTTGAGCAGTTCCTTAACATTTTCAACCAAAGGACATCCTGACCTTTTTCTGTGGATAGATAACTCGCTTTCACTTTAATATCGTGAGTTCAGGTAGAAAAACATAACCGTTAAAGCAGGAATGGGCGAATCGAAATTTTATGAATGCCCTCTGATACCTAATGGTCGTTAGTTGCAGGAGCGATAGACTGAGAGAGAGGTCACCTAGGAGTGCATGACTCTAAAACAAGAGGCTATAGACTGTTCCAAGCACCGTTCAGCAATGTCGCGCCAGTCGAAACCGTTATTTCACAATAACGCATTATATGCCTTTAGGATGTCAACTGCCATGAAAACTGACCGTTATGCCTTCATCCTCGTCACCGACGAAAAATACTGGAATAAGCTATGCAAGCGCAGCATGGCAAACGAGACTGTGCACGTTTTCGTACGGAGAAGCCAGGTGGCGCCGAAGGCAGCTGAAAAACTCCTGTTCTACGTCAAAAAACCGGTGATGCAGGTCCGCGGAACCGCGGATTTCTTAGAACGCGTGACAGGACCGGCAGAAGAGTTGTGGACCAAACATGGCTCCGAAACGTGCTTCGAATCGTTCGAGGAGTACTGTGATTTCGCTCAAGGTAGACTGGAGATGACCTTCGTTCGTTTCAAAAACTTCGCGGAGCTGGAGAACCCAAAATCCCCCGAAACCACTCGAAAAATTCTCGGTTCCCTACATGGTTTCAGGGGTAAATACGTGACTCTTGAAACCGCTGAGCAGCTGACAACCTGAAACCACCGTTTCCAGCGGTATAAGTTAAATCTCTGTTCCGAATATGTTATCCAGAGTGAAAAATCATGTTTCGAGTAAGGGTAAACAAAATCGAGTCCACACGAGATTTAGATGGTAACCTTGGAAAACGAATCGAACTCGTTGAAGAACGCGACGTTTCGCCCTTCGTGGTTAGACCGCAATCCGAAGAAGCAAAAATGGCTCAAGACATCCTGCAAGCTCTCCAACAGCAGATGCCGTTCCTTCAGCCGAGAACACAGTTAACCATACCGAAAATACTCCTCTTTCTGACAGAGCAGGAATACGACGATTTAGGCATAGAGTTCGACGTAAACCAAGTTTATGAAGTAGCCTTAGAAAACCAATGCATCAAGTTCAGGAAAGTCTCATAAGCTCGTTCCGCAGCTGCTTCAGCGCTGAGAACTTTGGATGAAAGGACAGCACGAACATCATTTTTCTCAAAGCGGCACAAATCTCATGCATATCACCCGTTTTGCCCTCGTCGCAGTAAAGCGGAACAGGTTCATCCTCGCCGCTCTCGTAATAGACATAAATTGCTGAACCGCTTCTTCTGAACTTAACCAGTTCAAAATCCAGGTTCAAACGTTTAGCAGTCTCCTCTGTTGCTGTCTTGACAGACCGCAGACGCTTCTTGTGAGGCGCACCCGCAGATGAGTACACCATCAATTTCCCACAACTGTTTCGAAACATTAGTACTCACCAATCTTTGTCACGCTAAAAACGCTTTTAAAATACGTGTCCAAACGACACTCATGCGCAGTGGAGAGGTGTGTTAAAGTGGAAACACTTAAACTATTCAAAAATCAAGGTTTACACGTTGCCAATCAACCGCATGGGTGAAGGGCTTGAAGGTCAGAGCACATGTTTTTGTAAACGGAAGAGTCCAAGGCGTATTCTTCAGGTCGCAGACTCAGCGCAGATCTGAAAGCCTCGGCGTGAAAGGTTGGGTTCGCAACTTAAGCGACGGCAGAGTGGAAGCAGTTTTCGAGGGCGAAGAAGAAGCGGTGAACGCCATGATAAAGTTCTGCGAGCAGGGACCGAGGGGAGCATACGTTACGAATGTTGAGGTGAAGTGGGAAGAGTATGCTGGAGAATTCAGAGACTTTAAAATAAGGTATTGAGCAAGTTAGGTTTTCTTGTTCGACACTCTGAAGTGCGAGTCTCGTCCAGCGCTTATGTATTCGCCGCCCATTCCGCGCACTGCAGACGCTATTTTCGCGAAGTTTTCGGAACCCAGAAACTGTTTAGGTTTGATGATTATGTATTCGCCTTTTTCTTCGAAGCTGAGCAGGTGCTCTAAGTCTTCAGGGAACGCCATGCGAATATCCTCCACGGTCTTTTTCCTTTCACGGTTTTCATGGGAAACCGCTGCCGGTGGTGCTGGTGGTGTTGGATGGGTGATTTGCGAAACGGCAATCGACTTCATTGACGCTAACAGGGAGCGCAAGTCCTCTGAGATCTTGCTCAGAACCATGAGAAGCTCGTCAACTCTCTCAATCAGCTTGTCCAGCTTCTCTTTATCGTCACTCATAGGCAACCTTTCCTTCAGACTCAAATATTTAGGGCGCATACTAATTATTTTAAACTTGTCATTAAAGCCAAAGCACTCAACATTGAGGGAGAAACTCGTACTTGTTTGAGATTGACGGAAGCCAAAAAAGTGGAAGCGGCACTATCCTAAGGCTCGCTATAGCCTTGGCAGCCATTGTCGGTCAACCAGTACACATCTACAACATAAGGCAAAACAGGCCTCAGCAAGGCTTGAAGCCGCAACACTTGGAAGCAGTGCTTGCAGCGGCTAAACTTTGCAACGCTGAATTGGAAGGCGCAACTCTTGGCTCCCGCGAAATCTGGTTCAAACCACAGGCGATTAGAAGCGGGAATTTTGAGGCGGAAATCGGAACTGCGGGAAGCATTCCCATGCTTCTGATAACTATGCTGCCAATATGCGCGTTCGCCAAAGACACGGTGCGCGTGCACGTGATTAACGGTGGAACAGATGTAACCTACTCACCCACCATCAACTACATGCGAAACGTGTTCTTGCCAGCCGTAAAACGGACAGGGCTTGATGCGGGTATAACGGTTCAAAAGTACGGTTATTTTCCGAAGGGAATGGGCGAAGTGACCATGATCGTTAAGCCTCCCAGTCAGCTGAAGCCGTTTCGATTGGAGACGTTCGGCAACATAAAAAGCGTGAAAGGTGTTTCCGTCTGCACCTTCTTAGCTGAGCGGAAAGTGGCGGAACGGCAGGTCAAAGCGGCAAGCGCTTACCTCGCCGAGAAAGGCTACACCGCCGACATCCATATTGTAAATGACAGGTCAAACCCAATCCAGAAAGGAAGCTCAATTGCTCTTTGGGCTGAAACCGACACGGGTGCTGTTTTGGGCGCTGACGCCATTGGGCAGCTCAAGAAAACAAGCGAGGCAGTCGGCAGAGAAGCAGCTGAAAAGCTTTACGCGGAGCTTACTGCGAAGCCGACTGTTGATGTGCATTTGGGCGACTTACTCATTCCTTACATGGCTCTAGCTGAAGGTGTATCTGCTTTTCTTGTGAGAACCCTTTCAGATCATCTGGAAACGAACATCTGGCTCGCAGAGAAGATGCTGAATGTGCGCTTCAATGTTAAAAAGGTGGGTAATCTCTACAGGATAGAAAAAGGCGGCTGAATCCATGTCCAAAGCGTCGCTTTGCATCGAAGTTCCGAAAAACTGCGGGCAAAAGGCGTTAGCATTAGCTAACAAGCTTGGGCTCAGCGATAAGACTCTGGAAATCCAACGAAGCGAAAGAGAAATTTTTATCCCGCTTGTGCGCAAACCTGAAGAAAACGAATTAGCGACTCTGAGAGAGCAAGTGCCAGATTTCCGGCTCACGATTAAGGCCTTTACAGAAAAAAAGCTGGAAAAAAAGACGCTGGCTGAGGTTCTTCAGAACCGCGTGCCTCCGCACTTGCTGGCTATTTTGCCGCGAGCGTTGGATATGGTTGGAGATATAGCTATAATTGAAGTCCCGTTCGAGCTTAAAACATATGAAAACCTCATAGGCGAAGCAGTCCTGAAAACACACAAAAACGTGCGAACAGTACTTGCTAAAGCCAGCGCAGTTACCGGATTATACCGTCTCCGCGAATTCAGCGTCATCGCAGGGGAGAACAGAACAGCCACTGTCTACAAGGAATACGGCTGCACTTATCAGGTTGACTTGGCGAAAGTGTACTTTTCTCCAAGGTTGTCGCATGAACATAAGCGTGTCGCATCTCTTGTTCAGGAAGGCGAAACCGTGGTAGACCTGTTCGCGGGAGTCGGGCCATTCTCGGTGCTAATAGCTAAAGTTGGAGATGTGAAGGTTTACGCAGTGGATTTGAACTCAGCAGCAATCGAACTTCTAAAAAGGAATTGCCGGCTGAACAGGGTTGAAAATCGTGTCTTTCCCATCTTAGGCGACGCAAAGCAGGTTGTCGAAGACAAGCTTTTAGGGGTCGCAGACCGCGTAATCATGAACTTGCCAGAAAGAGCCTTAGAATTTGTGGATACAGCGTGCAAAGCGCTAAAACCTGCTGGCGGCATCGTCCACCACTACGAGTTTATCCGCCAACCAGACTCGATAGAAAACATGAAACACCGCTTCTCTGAGGCAGTGGAAAAAACTGGCAGAAAAGTAGATGCCTTCCCATTCGCGAAAACAATCCGTGAAACCGCACCTTACGAGTGGCAAGTTGCTCTGGACGCCAAAATCCTCTAAACACGAACTATCAGCGTAATTTTAACTCTTTGCCGAGGATCCCGCAGTTTTTCCACGAGTTCTCGGGGCAAATCCTGCGCGGCTTTGTCTGCCCGAATCGCCAGCGTCCTATCGGATACAAACTCGCTTTTTCTTATCACCGCGTCTGTGGAGTGAGTTAAAACCAGTTGCGGAGAACCATAAGCTTTCACCAGCCCTTTGATCCCGCCTGCTTCGATTATCACAGTGAGCTTCGCGTTTGGCTTTCGCAAGAGCCCCTTAAACTCTGAGCTTAAATCAGCTAAGGCTTTATCCGTGCCCACGGCGATTATGCAGTTGCCCTTTTTCGTCAAATGCGTGTCTCTTGTAAATTCCAGCGTTGTTTTATGCGTGGCAAGTATGTTTTCGTGTCCACATCCAAAAATTGTTTCTCTTAACTCATTCGCGGGCAATTCTATTCGGCGACCTCAATCGAGTCCACTTTTCCGTCTCCGTCCAAATCAAAGCCCTGTATAACAGTCGCGAAAGTGTCCTCACCGTGGTATTCTTGCAGGGTTTTCTTCCAAAAGTTCGCCAAGGCTAAAACACACGCTTTTGTTCCCACAGCTTTGTTCCCGGCCAAGACCACTATGCGCTTGGTCGCATCCCACGGATTCACAATTTTGGCAATCAAACCCACCACGTCAGCAGTATAGACCCGGGAAGTCTTTTTGGACGATAAACCGCCGAGCAAGAACCCCTCATTCGAAGACTGCATGATAAACCTAATGGGCAGATACTCGTTAATCTCCTGCGTTAGAAGATTCGTTCCTGGGCCACCAACAAGAATTAGGTTGTTTTTCTCTTCCTTCTCCGCTTTCACGTCCACATCCAACTTAACAGCAAAGTCTGCAGGCATCTTGGCAAACTGTCCAATGAAAAGTGCTAGGTGCGCCGCGTAGTGTCCATCTCTGGCGCTGGTTTTAAACGGACCGTGTGGCGCTGGGCTTCCCACAACAATTTTTCCTTCAAACGTGCCGTTTTCGTTGACAAATTCTTTGAAGAATCCTTGAACCTGCTTTTCCAAGCTTAACAGCGACAAGTTCAGAATTGTTTTGTATCCGCCCGCGAACTCGATGCCGAAGGCTGGCGAGACGGTTTTGTAGTATTTCGCTGTTGCGCCCTTCTTCTTTTCCTCGCGTTGAACGGTTATGGCTCCTGCTTTCGCCAGCTTCCTGATGTGATAATAGACTTTCTGCTCGTGGACGCCAAGTTGCCGCGCGATTTCCAGCGGGTACATTTCCTTTTCCGAGAGCAGCGTTAGGATTTTCCAGCTTAGCTTGCCTAAGATCATCTTCAGTTTCTGGGAGTCTCGCATCATGCTTATTTCTTTGACTTTCTGCGTGTCGCCCTCGTCTTGGAGCAACAGTTTTTTGTTCATGTTTTCTCGCAAACACATAAAAGTGCATCTATTATTAAAAATTTTGTTATAATACTCAGCAATGGCGCAGCGATGAGAGCTTGCAGGTTCCCGCATAGGGAGCAACAAAGAGGAAATCCGCTAAAAAATTGTTTTCAGAACTGAAAGTTTATTCCTAAAAATCCTTATTAGCAAACGAACGCCTTGAATAGGAATTACACCCCTGACATGGAGAATATGAGGCACAAAAGATGTGTGGAATTTTCGGCTGCATACTTAAAGATGGAACAGCCGCACCCTTAATTCACGCTTCACTTAAGCGACTTGAATACCGCGGCTACGATTCCGTGGGCGTAGCCACCATAAACAACGGCGAAATCTACGTGAAAAAAGACCAAGGAAAAATAGATGATGTCCACCGCATTCTAAACCTTGATGACCTGCCTGGAAACGTCGGAATAGGACATACACGATGGGCTACCCATGGCGCACCATTGAAAGTCAACGCGCACCCGCACACAGACTGCACAGGACAAATAGCCGTGGTGCACAACGGAATCATCGAAAACTACAGCGAGTTAAAGCTTGAGCTGGAAAACAGCGGCCACAAATTCGTGTCAAAAACCGACACTGAAGTCATCGCCCACCTCATAGAAGAGACGCTAGCGAAAGACCCTTCACTAGACCTTTCAGATGCAGTGCTTACTGCCCTCAAGAGCTTGGATGGATCCTATGCTATTGCTGTGATTTCAACGAGGGAGCCTGACAAAATAATCTGTGCCCGAAACGAAAGCCCCCTGGTCTTAGGTATCGGCGAAAACGGTGTTTACTGCGCTTCCGACATCCCAGCGTTCTTGCCGATTACCAACAAGGCGATTTTTGTAAATGACGGCGAACTCGCCATTCTCTCACCCTCAGGGTACGAAATCCGAAAAATCCATGATTCCAGTTCTGTGACGCGAGAGCCAAAAATTATTGATTGGACACCTGAAATGGCTGTCAAGCAAGGCTACCCATATTTCATGATTAAAGAGATTCACGAGCAGCCTTTGACACTCCGCAACACGCTGAGGCTGCAGGAGCACTATCTTGACTTGATTTCAACGTTTCTTGACCGCGCCAACGAAGTCTTCCTCGTTGCCTGCGGAACATCCTACCACGCGTGCTTAGCTGCATCTTACATGTTCTCGAAACTCGCATTCCTGCCAACTTACCCAGTTTACGCTTCAGAGTTCGTGGAGCAACACGGCAAATCAGTAAACATTGACAGCACCATTCTGGCGGTAAGCCAGTCGGGCGAAACCGCGGACACTCTGGCTGCCGTCACCTGCGCCCAACAACGCGCCGCCACAATTCTAGGCTTAACCAATGTAATAGGCTCAACTCTGACGCGTGTTTCTCGGGTTTACATCGGTCAGCAGTCGGGTCCAGAAATCGGAGTAGCAGCAACAAAAACGTTCACTTCGCAGCTTTCAGTGTTAGCGCAGCTGGCGCTCAGACTTTCCAAGAAACGAGGCAAAATTTCGCAGGATGAAATGGACTACCTTGAAGAGAAACTGGAACAGTTGCCAGATGTTGTGGATGCGATTGTTAAGACGCAGGAGGAGAAAGTTAAGCAAATCGCCAAGAAATACAAGGACGCAAAAATTTTCTTCTTCTTGGGTCGAGGAATAAGCACAGCCACAGCCTACGAAGGCAGGCTCAAACTCATGGAAATAGCGTACGTGCCGTCGATAGCGTTTCCAGCAGGCGAAAGCAAGCACGGTCCAATTAGCTTGATTGAGCAAGGCTTCCCAGTGGTGTTCATCTGCCCAAAAGACGGAGCGCACAGAACGCTAATGAGCAACATAATGGAGATGAAAGCGCGAGGAGCGTCTATTCTGGCAATCGTGGAGGAGGACGACGAGGAAATCAAGAAGCTGGCAGATGACTATGTAGAGGTTCCGAAGGGAATCCCAGAGGTGCTGTCACCTATTCCTTTCGTGATACCTTTACAGCTTTTGGCTTACTATATGGCTTTGGAGAGGGGACACAACCCTGACACGCCGAGGAATCTGGCGAAGTCTGTAACCGTGAAATAGCTTGAATGCGTTGGGTCTTGGTGAATGCGGGGTCTTGCTTGGGATCGAAGGTGGCAAGATTGCCGCTTAACGATTACGTTTCTTGAAGTAGACCAAGAGACCCACGCCGATTACAGCCACTGCCACTCCAGAAGCAGCCGCGACGGGTACAACAGGGAAAGGCACTTCTACGGTGAAACTGACTGTTTCAGAGGCACCCATATTCTCAAACTCGTCTGCAGCGTAGACCGTTACGTTATGCAAACCATTTGACAATCCTGACAGAGTAGTGTTGCCAGTTATTGTGACGTTTGCTTCGCCATCAAGGCTGTAGCCGATCCAGTTAACCGGCTTGTTCACGGTGAAAACCAGGGCTACGCTGGACACATTATATGTCTGGTTTTCTGGCGAAACAATCTTGATTTCCGGCGGAATACCATAACCGATGGGTATGTACTGTTCATTAATTGCGACTGGCGTTACAATACTATGAATACGTGACGTGTAAGAGTATCCTCCAACCACATATAGAACATCATCTACAACAGCGACGCCAAAATCAATACGAAGAGTAGGCATTGCAGTAGCATTCGCCCAAGCCTCAGCCTTAGGATCGTAAACCTGATTTGCAGACAGTGAAGGAAATCTGTCTGCTAGCCCTAAAACATAAACCCTTTGAGGAGCTTTCGCACCAGTTGTCGCTCCAGCCGCACCACCAACGACAACAGTCGATCCAGAAGCGCCTTCGCTCCAGCTGTCAGTCTCCGTGTCATAAACCAAAATCTTCTGCTCTGAAGAATCCAATCCCGTTGAAAAATTAAAGGTTGAAAACTCAAAGGTAACAATTATCTTGTTGTCTACAACAGCCGACACGGGCGAAGAGTCATAGTCTGGATAAGGCTGCGGCATCCTAGTTCCGCTGGTCCACGAATCAGCGGCTGGATCATAAACGTACACATAAGACCAGTCCATAACGTAAATTTTCCCGTTCACCACGTGCGCTTGGAATTCCATTGCGTTATCTGGCAGGGGCGCTCTGGTCTCCCAAGTGTCCCTAACTGTGTCATACACCTCGTTGACTCCAGACGTAACATATGAATAGAAACCGGGCTTACCCTCAACAGCAGTAAAGCCGACGGCTCCGCCTATGCAGTAAATCTTGTTCTGGTACGCGGCTATGGCGAAGTGGGCTCTCGGCGTCGGCATAGCCGCTCTGTAACTCCACGTGTCCGTTGCTGGGTCGTACTCCTCGTTTGTCCCTACAAAGCCACCGCCAGAAACGTCTGGGGGATACTGTCCGCCTGCGGTGGTGCCTCTGATTGCGTAGATTTTGCCGTTAACCGCCACAACGCCTAAGCCAGCCCTTGCCTGCTGCATCGGTGCCTTCGACACCCAAGAGTCCTCAACGACGTCGGTAGATGACAGCGCAGGCTTGGCTACGACAATGCATGAAGCGGCAAGGAAGGCGAGAACAAGCAGCAGCGCAACGCTTTTCCTCATTACTTTTCCCTGATGTACGGGGGTTGTTTTTGCAATTAAAGGGTTTTTGTCAAAGTTTCTTGACAAAACAGGCTTAGCATTAGTCAAGATTTCTTGACTAAGCGCTAAAATGCATAAGCCATTTCGCCGCACCATCATATATCACTTTGCCTGCACAAGACCTTAACTTTGAACTTGCTATTCAGCTAACACTCAAACCCGCAATTCACACTATACAGAGGGTATAGTCTTTTCAGGTACGAATGTTAAAAAGCCTCAGTTAACAGTATTCATATGCGTGAGCTTGGTTTGGAGAAGAATGACTGGGAAAAGCTAATCGACAGCCTCATAAAACAAGGCATCCTGCACTCATCTAAAGTAATCAAGGCGATGCGTGTAGTGCCCCGCACAAAATTCCTTCCGAAAGACGCGCAGGCTTACGGTGCCGTGGACACGCCGCTTCCAATCGGTTTCGGCCAGACCATCTCGGCGCCTCACATGGTTGCCATCATGAATGAAGCGTTGCAGCTGGAGTTGGGAATGAAAGTTTTGGAGGTCGGTGCAGGTTCAGGTTGGCACGCCGCCACCATAGCGGAGATAGTTGCTCCGAGAGACGCGCCTAGGAGCGAGTACGGTCACGTGTACACGGTGGAGATCGTCCAAGAATTGGCGGAACTTGCAAGGAAAAACATACGGAACGCAGGTTACAGCGACCGCGTGACCATTTATTGCGGTGACGGTTCCAAGGGGTATCCAGAGAAGGCGCCTTACGAACGTATCCTAGTTACGGCTGCAGCTCCGAACGTGCCTACTCCTTTGATTGAGCAGCTGAAGCCCAATGGTATCATGCTAGTTCCAGTTGGCAGCGTTTCCCTTTTCCAGAACCTCATCAAAGTGGTGAAGGAACCTGATGGAAAAGTCAAGCATGAGAACCTGGGCGGGGTGGCGTTTGTTCCGTTAACCGGCGAGTATGGGCACCAGTTTTAAACGTACACTTACCCGAACCATTTTTCTAGGGTGGTTTTCCCCCTGAGTTTCTGAGCACCTTGCTGCATTTTCTCTATAGCTTTGCGGACTCGATCTTCTGAGAAATCCTTTTGGCGGACAAGGAAGTTGACGATGCCCTCTACGTCTGGTTCCTTCCATTCCAGCTTGTAATCGTCGGTGACTTGAGGGTGGAGAAAAATTTCGCGTATGCTCTGCGGAGGATGGGGGAACTCTGCGTTTTTGATGTGTGGAAGAGCGTTTTCGAGGGTTCCGTATTGTTTGATGAGTTTTAGGGCGGTTTTGGGTCCGAGGCCTTTGATGCCGTCTGGGTTGAAGTCTGTGCCGATGAGGATGGCGACGTCGATTAGTTGTTGGTGAGTGATCTCACATGTTTTTAGTGTGTCATCGAGGGTGATAACTTCGGGGATGACGTCGATGTAGATGTTTTTGCTGGGGAGTTTTCTTCTGCCGCTGATGGCTACATTTCTGACGAGCTTTGGTGCTCCGAAAAGGAGGCTGTCGTAGTCTTGGCTTGCGGTGTAGTCTGCATCTCCGCGTTTAGTCATGTGCGCAGCTTGGGCTTCTCCTTCGCTGGGAGCCTGAACCCATGGAAGTCCCATAAGGTTTAGGAGCGTGTGGGCGTCCTGTTTCATGTAGTCTTTGAGCGTTGTCGTTGCTTGTGCGAGCATTCGGGCTTTTGCAGTGTCGCCTTTTGCGATGGCTTTTTCGAGGTGGATGGCTGCTTCGATTTTGATTTGTTGTCGGCGTTCGAGTGTCTCATGTTTAAGGACAGGTGGTGTGCCGTCGAAGACGTAGACGGGTTTTATGCCGATTTCGATGAGGTTGCTCGTGCGGTAGAGAAGTCCGCTGAGGTGACTGGTGACTTTTCCTGTGCTGTCCTTGAGCGGCGTGCCGTCGGGTTGACGGATGATGGCAAGGAATTGGTAAAGCGCGTTATAGGCATCTATGGCTATGGTTTTTCCTGCGAGGTCTTCCAGTTTGACGGGTGTTTTCGGTACGATGTCGCGGAGATTTACGCCCAAAACGATGGCACCGTTATTGTATAGGCTTAAAACAAGAATAAGAAACTTGCGTGCACTGGCAAGCAGCAGAGGAGCGGACGTGCGAATTTTTGGTCTATGATCCCTTCCTTATTTAAATGGGTCTTGCGTTGCCCCTGATGACATTTTCCTCGCTTCGTTTTCTAAACCAAATAGTTGCTGTTTTTAGTCGAAACCTTCTTAAATAAGAAGTGTTGATAAGACTGTGCCTTAAAAGGGTGAGGCTAAATGTCCAAACCATTCTATGTAAAATACGAAGCGCCGAAAGAAATAGTAGACGCAGCCTATGAGGCCCTGAGTATAGCTTCAAAAACAGGCGTAGTCAGAAAGGGAACCAACGAAGCCACCAAAGCGGTTGAGCGAGCGCAAGCCAAACTCGTAGTCATAGCTGAAGACGTGGATCCTCCAGAAGTCATAGCGCATCTGCCGTTGCTCTGTGAAGAAAGAAAAATTCCATATTTGTTCGTTCCGAGCAAAGAAAAAGTTGGCAACGCTGTAGGCATAGATGTTCCATGCGCGTCAGCGTGCATACTCAAAGAAGGAGACGCTGCAGGATTAATCAAAGAAATCGTCACGCGGATTGAGCAGGTCAAAAGAGGAGCTCAGTGATGAGCAAAGAAGAGAAAGCATCCGAAGAAGAAAATATACCTTCAGAAGTCATCCAAATTATCGGGCGCACAGGCGTTACTGGCGAGATTACGCAGGTGCGAGTGCGCATCTTGGAAGGAAAAGATAAAGGACGCATCATAACACGAAATGTCAAGGGACCCGTGCGAATCCAAGACATCCTGATGCTGCGCGAAACAGAGCGAGAAGCGAAGAAAATTACCAGATAAAAAATGCAAAACCAAGCGTATAGAGGAAATGCCATATGCCTAAACCACGAAAATGTTCATTCTGCGGCAACGATTTTCCAGCGGGCACGGGCATGATGTACGTCAAAAACGACGGAACCATCCTGTGGTTCTGTTCAGGCAAATGCAAGAAGAGTTCTCTGGGATTCAAGAGAGACCCGCGGAAGCTCAAGTGGACAAAGTACTTCGGCAAAGAAGAGAAGGGAAAAGCCTAAAACCTCAAACCGCGTTTACGGGCAGCCGTTTCCAACAATTTTTTCCCATAAAGGCTTGTTGTGGACACAGCCAATGTCAGGTTTTTGTGACGTCTCCGTTGAAGTAGCTGTAGGCTCTTGCTCGGCACCCACCGCAGATGTACTTGTCTTTGCATGATGCAAGCTTCCGCATTCTGGGCACTCTTTGTCAAACCTGCCGATTATGGTACTGGGTTTACAGTTACGGATAGAAGAGCATTTTCGGCTACTACAACTTTCATGGTTTAACATCATAAAATTTTAGAGCCGCAAACCCACTTTATCCAGTGGCTTTTTCTGGTTCGAGTGTCTTACCTTTGATTTTTTTCTTCAGCGTTAAGGCTCATAAGTTTATGTGACCGTGCAGGCACAACAACAAATAGTCATCGGGGTATATCTGATTTGGATACGTGTCACCTCCAGAAAGAACGGATTTATTAATACTTGCGATATTCCCATGTGGGAAAAAGAGATGAGCAAGAGAAAAAGAACAACCAAATTGAAGCCGAAAAAAGTCGATTTGCTTGAACTATCCGATTCCAAAAGGCTCCTTGTTCTCCAAGAAGCTAAAGAGAACCTGCGCCAGAGAATGGAGGAGGCTAAAGTTTGGCAGTCCTTCGCAGAAAACGACAGAGTGACCATAAACGGTCAGACGATAGACTTTGAAAACGGCGGTCTAACCGGACTCGCATACGAAGAATTGCCCAACTATTCCAAATAGCTCTAAAAAACGGATGTTGGTAGCGGGGACTAGCTCCAAACTCTCGTCCAAACTCTGAAAACACAACTGACAGCATTGTGTCAAAAAGAGCAAGCAATCTGCTGCCGCCGTTTTTGTTTGCCGTATTATCAAGCACTTCCAAATTTTCTTGTAAGATGATAAAAATTAAATTGCTTCTTCTCCAAATAGTTGGTATGGAGAGGTTGGCTCGTACGGCGTCTTTGAGAAGCCCAGCAAACCAAGTTGTATACAAGCCGATTGCAAAGGAAATCCAAATAAAAGCGAAAAAGACTGTTTCAAAACTTGCAAAAGAAATGATAAGCAAGGGCAGCTATAACGAAAATAGACTGATTGAAAAGGCTTTCGAGCGCGTTTCAGGCAGGTCAGTAGAGGAGCTAAAGAGGTTTTCTGTGGAAGAACTTGATTTGGACAGTAAACTTAATGATGGATGGCAGGCTGTTCATGAAGCATTGGACGATTTGAAAGGCGGTACAATTTACGGACCTGAAATTCCCCTTTTGTCTGAGCATTTTCGACATGGAGAACAGGTTGGGAAAGGATATTTAACTAGAATTGCTGACTGGACTAAACGGCATCCCAAGGCTACGGCTGCTGTTTTAGGCGGCATTGTTCTTGGAGCTGCTGCTACTTACCTCGCAGCAAACTACTTTTTGAATTTACCACCTAGTTTTGATACTGATAGAGACGGCCTTTTGAACGGAAGCAATGTTACATTACCTAAAGGCGACAGTCAATCAACCAGGTATATCAATGAGGGCATCATACATCGTGTTAATTCCGATGGAACTTTGACTTTTTTTGGTGAAAAGACTCTAGGCTCAGATCCTCACGTCAAGAGCCCTGATGCTGTCAATCAAGCGCTGTTCTTATCTTCAATAAGTCAACAGGAATATGATAAAATAAAGGCTGACGGCAATCTTGCTAACTTCAACATAGACGGCGACTCTTGGTCCAACCGCTTCGAGCAGTTGACAGGCTCGCCGTATAATGTCAAGAACGACATCTATGCCATATTATTGACTCATGCAGGCCAAGGTTATCCGCCTGTCAAAGAGATGTTTGATATCCTTAAAAATGCGAAAATACCAAAAGACCATATATACGACCTAGGTGTTGACGACAACAATTCAGCAAATTTCAAAGCGGCTTGTGATAAAATTGCTCAGGTATCAGATAAAAACGATACTGTTCTGTTTGTTATAAACGGTGAGGGCGCTCCCGGGGAATTTGGATTTCATAAGGGGGTTGTTGAAAACGGTAAGTGGCATTCAATAGAATCTGCTCGCTATACGTGGTTCAGGGATGTAACTGATAATATAGTTTCAAAAAATAAGATTTTTATTTTCGATACATGTTACTCTGGTTCAGCAATAAAATATTTGGAGGGTGAAAACACAATTATATTAACAAGCGCTACCGATAAGCAACAAAGCGATTTCGGAATATGTCATAAATTCTTGAAAGCATTTTCTAATCCATCAGCCGATACAGACAAAAATGGTTATGTTTCTATAGGTGAGGCTGCCGAATACGCCAAGAATATTGGATATAGTGAAATTGAAACCCCTCAAATAAGTGATATTAGCAACATCGGAAAAACGAGTTATTTAATTGAACAAATCGTAGGTTAAACATCGATTCTAAGCAAAGTTTCATATTTATATTCAGGAAAAAGAAAAATTAGAGCATGAGAAAGGCTTTGCTATTAGCAACTTTTATTGCACTAACTTAAATTCCAAATCTGCGTTTTCATAACACGATTTCATAGCTTTTCCATCTTCCCTTTCCCTCAGCCTTTATCAGCCCCAGCTTGACCATCTTCTGCATGTAGTTGCGATAGGCTCTGTCAACAACCGGTGCGCGAGTCAGAGCACGGTATTCGCCGTAGAGGGAACCAGAGGGCATACTTCTGTTCTTTTCAAGAATTTCGTAAATCACCTTCTGATGCTCGTTGAGCTTGTCAATCGGGTAAATCATCCTGAATTTGTTGGACTCGGCGATGGCTTCCTTGAGCTCCTTCATTGTGACCTCGTTCAAATATCTTATTTCAGCCTTCTTCCCAGCCTTCCTAACGATTTCTAGCGCCTTTCTCGCGTCCCCCTGAGCCGCAACCGAAGCTAGCCTCATCAGGTCGTTCTTCAGCGCTCCTGGCCTGAAAGCGTATTCCGCGCGGTCACAGATTATGTCATATAGCTCCTCCGCCCTGTATGTGGGAAACTCTATTTCGGTAAGCGCCAAGCTGCTTCTGATTCTGTTCGTCAGACTGGCCAGAACATGGCAACGTGTGGATATGAGGATCAATCCGCATCCGCTCCTTGCGAGAACGTACAACAGGTCAAAGTCCTTCAGCCTGTCAACCTCATCCAAGCACACTATCCTCTTCGTTTTTTGGGCAGCTTTTTCGAGGGCTTTTGTCAGCCCGCCTGTGGATTCCCTTCCATGAGCCGGAACCTGAAAGCTTAGCAAGATTTCGGTTAGAACCTCATGGGTTGTACGATGTTTCCAGCAGTTAACGTAAGCCGATATTTCTTTGAAGTAGTTCTCAAGAATCCACTTGACGACCGTAGTCTTCCCTGTGCCAGATGTGCCTATCAGGAAAATGTTCTCTATGCAACGGTTTTTCAATGCCGGACTGAGGCATCTTTCAAGCTCGCTTACCTGCCCTTCCCTATGCAAGAGTCGCGTCGGAACGAAAGCTTCTGTGAGAGCATCTTCATTGATGAGAATAGGGGCGTCATCCATGATAGATTTTTGTTTTGGACAATTTAAGTCG
>JAOZHY010000026.1 GCA_026014595.1 Candidatus Bathyarchaeota archaeon | reverse complement strand
TTTTAATACATGTTCTTTCAGAACTAAATAGTGCGAGATCGACTCAAATCTAAGGATATTTAAATTAATTTTATTAATTTAAATAAATACTATTAAACTCCCTAGAAAGGAGGTGATCCAGCCGCACCTTCCGGTACGGCTACCTTGTTACGACTTCACCCCAATCGCTGGCTCCACCTTCGGCAGCTGCCTCCATTGCTGGTTAGCACACTGACTTCGGGTGTATCCAACTTTCGTGGTGTGACGGGCGGTGTGTACAAGGCCCGGGAACGTATTCACCGTGGCGTGCTGATCCACGATTACTAGCGACTCCGACTTCATGAAGGCGAGTTGCAGCCTTCAATCTGGACTTAGACCTGTTTTTTGAGATTCGCTCCACCTCACGGTATCGCAGCTCTTTGTACAGGCCATTGTAGCACGTGTGCGGCCCAAAGCATAAAGGGCATGATGATTTGACGTCATCCCCACCTTCCTCCAGTTTTACACTGGCAGTCTCCCAAGAGTGCCCAGCTGAACTGATGGCAACATGGGACGAGGGTTGCGCTCGTTGCGGGACTTAACCCAACATCTCACGACACGAGCTGACGACAACCATGCACCACCTGTCATACTGCCCTTGCGGGCGGTTATATTTCTATAACCTTCAGTATGATGTCAAGCTTTGGTAAGGTTCTTCGCGTTGCGTCGAATTAAGCCACATGCTCCGCCGCTTGTGCGGGCCCCCGTCAATTCCTTTGAGTTTTAGCCTTGCGGCCGTACTCCCCAGGCGGGACACTTAATGCGTTAGCTTCGGCACGGAAAGCGTCGATAACCTCCCACACCTAGTGTCCATCGTGTACGGCTAGGACTACCAGGGTATCTAATCCTGTTCGCTCCCCTAGCTTTCGCGCCTCAGTGTCAGCAACAGCCCAGAAAGCCGCCTTCGCCACTGGTGTTCTTCCTGATATCTGCGCATTTCACCGCTACACCAGGAATTCCACTTTCCTCTGCTGTGCTCAAGTATATCAGTATCACTTGCAATCTTTAAGTTAAGCCTAAAGTTTTCACAAATGACTTGATATACCACCTACGCGCTCTTTACGCCCAATAATTCCGGACAACGCTTGCCTCCCCCGTCTTACCGCGGCTGCTGGCACGGAGTAAGCCGAGACTTCCTTTTTGGATACCGTCAATGCTAAAAGCTATTAACTTTTAGCACCTTCGTCTCCAATTGACAGAAGTTTACAATCCGAAGATCTTCATCCTTCACACGGTGTCGCTGCGTCAG
>JAOZHY010000014.1 GCA_026014595.1 Candidatus Bathyarchaeota archaeon | reverse complement strand
GGAAAGAAGCGCTTGAGAAAAAGTCCCAGTTTTTTCTTTCTCTTTTAACCCTTATATTAGGGGCACTTTTTCTCAACACAGATATGTTAGCCGAATTCAACCGACTAACACTAGCTTTTCCCACCTTGCGCCTTTTGCTTTGTATTTCTGCCACTATCCTTATGGTTTCCTTATCAGTAGGCGTAATTTCAATACTTGCGTCTGTATGGTTGCAAAGCTATATTCGCGAGTATCCCACAAACGTTGTATCGTCCCTTTTCGATCCCAAATCCAATTACCTCGAAGAAAAAAGCGCTAACCATCTTCTTGCAAGTTTGGCTATGAATTGCGCCTTGGCTCTTGAAATCAACAAGAAAGTTAATGACAGAAAAGCAAAATGGATGATCATATCGTCCATTTGTACGCTGGTTAGTGTAATTGCATTGTCCATAAGTCTTGCTATCGTATTACTATCTTTGTTTTTGGCGTAACAGGCAAATTCCATGAAAAACGAAAAAGAAGTTCTACTTGCTGAATTCTTAATGGATTTTGACTCAAAAGATAAATTAAAGATTGCCAAGTTAATGGCACGAGAATTTGGGCTAGAAGTGAATGGCGAGAAGTTTTCTACACAACTGCAAAGGAAACTAAATCGAGAACTAACAGAACAGGAAGCATTTCAAGTGGACGCTTTACAAAGAGCTTTGTCTCTTGACCCTACCAAAATGTTTACTGCGGGCTAACACGCGCTTCCACCTGACGCCGCTCCGCTGCGCTGCGCGGCGCAGGTGAAGCGCAGGCCGTTAGCCGCCTTCATAACTGCATCGCCACCGTGCTTGGTTGGGTGTAAAATATGGGCAGAAGAGTGCCTTCCTAACCGTAAATGGAGTTTGAGAAGATGACGCTTGACGAAAAAATTTATCAACAAGTGCAAGGACTACCACAATCTCTTCAGGAAGAACTGCTCGATTTTATTCGGTTTTTACTGATGAAGGCGGAACAAAGGGAGAAGCAAGAATGGTTTGCTTTCTCACTTTCTTCTGCGCTGCAAGACATGGATAACGAGCCTGCTTTGTATAGTCTCACAGATATAAAGGTGACGTTTGCATGAAGAAAGCAGGGCAGGTGGTTTTATTTCGCTTCCCGCAGACTGATCTTGAAGAAGGCAAATTGCGCCCTGCTCTTCTGGTGGCAAAACTTCCTGGTGAGTATGATGATTGGCTGATTTGCATGATTTCGTCACAGACACGCCATTATGTGGTAGGGTTTGATGAAATGGTGCGAGAAACCGATGAAGACTTTGTTCAAAGTGGATTGAAGGTGGCAAGTGTCATTCGGGTAGGGAGGTTAGCGGTTGTGTCGGGTGATATTCTTCTCGGTGCGATTGGTGAGATTTCACCAGAACGTCTGAGTCGTGTGAAGCAAAGATTGGCAAGTTGGTTATCTTCATCATGAAACGGCGGCTAACACGCGTTTCCAGCCGACAGCGCTCCGCTTCGCTCCGTTCGCGCCGCTGAAGCGCGAGCCGTTAGGCGAAATCATATGCAACTGAAAACGAGGAGACGACAATGGCGAAGGACTTGAGTCAATCAAAGTGGCATGGGATTCCACGACAGGACATCGCTTGGTATCCCACCGTGGACGCTGACGCCTGCATAGGGTGCGAGTTGTGCTACGTGACCTGCGGGCGAGAAGTATACGAAATCTCATTGCTAGATAGAGACCGTCGCAAGGCAAAAGTTGAGCGCCCTTATAACTGCATGGTGGGATGTTCCACTTGTGCGGTGGTCTGCCCAACGCAAGCCATCAGTTTCCCTTCAAGAGACATTGTTTTGCAGTTGGAGCGAGAGTACAAGATATTCAAGCTGGTTCACGCCGAAGCGAAGGAGAAACGTGATAAAGCTGCCTCGCTAGTAACGCGCCAGGAAGCAGAGGAGAAGATCGCCGGCACATCGTCGCAGGTGCGGGTTCGCATTGCTGGTGTTTTCGGAGAGAAGCGCTTCCTGGTAAAATTGCAGGATTTGATTAAGGGTCGTCCCTACGATATCGTGGATCTGCAACTGCACGTACCCACGCTCAAAGGCCTTCTGGAGAATACGCCAGCCTACATGGACTTCGGGGTGGTCTCGACTACTCAGGAAGACGTGACCACTTTTCTTAACGAGCTGCGAGCTATTGTGACTGAGAATGATCTCGTGTGGGTAGAACAAAGGTAGGCTCGCCTAACAACAGCATGCAGCGGACGGCGCTGCGCGCCGCCGCTGATGCTGAGCGTTGGGCGGTTCGTTTTCACCGAGTAACGTCGTGAAAAAGATAGTCCTGATTTCGTGCGTAAGCAAGAAAAAACCTTGCAAAGCGAAAGCCGCAGAGTTGTATGTTAGCCCTCTCTTCTTGGGCTATTTGCGGTATGCAAAAAGTCA
>JAOZHY010000008.1 GCA_026014595.1 Candidatus Bathyarchaeota archaeon | reverse complement strand
CATGCTGGCTAAACGCCATTTCAGCAGCATATCCCTCAGCTGTCGGAGGCGTTTCTCGTCTTCCTCGTTAAAGTCCGCCCAATCCCTACGTGGATAACCTTCCACCATAGGAATGAAGATGAAGCGCTCCAGCAAGCCTTTTACGTGGGGGATTTCTTCAGCGGCGCAGGCTTTGAAGCAGAAAACGCGGAAGTATTTGATGAAGCGCTTGTTCTGGGTGAGCATGGTTCTTGGGACGACGGCGCCTCGTTTGTAGCCTGCCTTGTAAATCTTTGATTTCTCCATATCACGCTGCAGCCCCTGCGCCTCATCCTCCAATATGGTGCCGGGCGCCTCGGAATCATCCAAGTAGCCATAAGTGTCCGCTGAGGGGATGGTGACGCCTAGCATGGGGCGGTAGCATAGCCAGTTAAGCAGGTTCAACGCAACAGTTTTTCCGCTCTCGTTATCGCCCACGAAGTACACGTAGGGCACCGTGCGCAGCTTCTCCTGCTGATAACTCAGCAGAACGCAAGCTGCGAGGTAGTCTTTCCAAATCGACTCCACATCCAAAAACAGGTCAAATTCGTCCAGCACCTTCCAGAACAGTTCCTCGCGGCTGGGCACTGCGCCTTCGTAGTATCCGTAGGGTTCGTAGGGGTACTCGTTTGGGTACTCTTTTGGCAGGAAGGCTTCGTCTTCCGCCGTGACCTCATCGCAAACCCTAAACGAGTCCTTGTGTGCTACAAGAAATGCTGGCTTCCCCTTGTGGTAGATGGCTTCAAAGTAGCCTTGCTCGGCAATGCCGCAGGTCTTGTGCAGTTTAGGCTTCTCTTTGTCTTTGGGGTAGAAGTCTTCGCATGCAGGGTCAGTTTTGAGGATTACGCCTTTGCGTATGTCGTCTTGGTAGGTGCATGGGCTGTCTTTGACTTTCCAGTGTGCGCAGTCGCCGCATTTTTTGCCTTTGCCCCGCTGAACCATAAGAACGCTCCTTTAGACGAAGAAGCCCAGTCGGGTGGTGCCTGACCCGTCAGTGTACTTCTCCCTGAGCGGCAAGCCCTTTTTTGTGATGTCTTTGAGTATGGCGTCTTTGGATGCTTTGTGCTGTTTGCTTAACTTTTCGAGTATGGCGTCCTGCTGCTGTGGCGTCAGGTCTTTCCAGGCGACGATGAAGACGCGTTCGGCTGCTTCGATGCCTTCCAGCGTTGCCGTTTGGGGAAGCATGCTCTGCACTGGAACCGCGCCGTTGGGGAAGATGTCGCCCCATGCCTGTTTGCCTTCAGCGTTAAGATAAGCCCACGTTCGATATCTCTTCAAGAAAAGTTGCCTCCTCCGCGTTAGGTTGCGGTTTTGGGTTTGAGTTTTTGGCGGTAGATCTTGTCTTCGCCATATAGCCAGTAGCTGTACTGGTAGCCTTCGCCGTGGTAGCGGTCTTTGATGGTGGCGTTGCCGTTCCGCAGGATGTTGTAGGCGCTTTGCCACTTGTCTTGGAGGTTGTTTTGTTTGTAGGCGACTTCGAAATCGCCCAGTTTAGCGCCCTGCTGAGGCTCAAACCTTAGTGTGGTGAAGTTGATTTCTTGGACGGCAGATGCTTGGTTTTTCTCTTTTACTTCAGGCGGCGCCAGAGAATCAATGAATTCATTGGCGGCGTCAGCAATCATCAAAACGGCGTCTCTGAGCTTGACTAAAAATTCGACCTGCTTGTCCATCATTGCGTCGCCTCTTCACTGTTGGCTTTCGTTTTCTCTTTGCGCTTCACCAGTTCCCATGGAACATGCGTTACCAGTCCGCAGCCGACGTAGCGGTAAAAATACTCGGGATCGATGATGCGGTAGTGGTCTGCTTTCATGTATCTGGGCTTGTGCATTTTGACGTAGCAGGCGCAGTCTTCGCCAAGACAGGAAGCGTCTTCCTGCTGCGGATAGGCAGCGGCTAGCGGGCAGAGTTTATGGCTCAGCATGGCTGGTGCCTCTTTTAGGGGTTGAAGAATTTGTCGTCTGGGATG
>JAOZHY010000051.1 GCA_026014595.1 Candidatus Bathyarchaeota archaeon | reverse complement strand
GCTGCCATCGCCATAATCATCGCAATAGCCATCGCCACGGTGCTGCTGCTCAGGAAGCGACCGTAAACGCGCGGAAACGCGCAAACAGTCTTCCCCCCCTCTTTTTTGTGTCCTCATCTTTTCGCCTCCAGCCTGACGCCTAGCACCTCAGCAAACCTCAAAAGTCAAGCATTGGCGTTCAAGAAAACGGCACTATGAGACCTTTAAAATTTGTATTTTTATCGACCATAATACGCTTGCCATATTAAGAGCTGAATTTTCGTACTCGCGCAATTTATTTATACGTATTTAACAGTATACTGTGTTAACATTAGCGAGGGATTCCACGATAAGTCGTCCTGTCTGGAAATATCTGCTCTTTCCGTTCTTAGTGCTGTTACTTTTTATTGCGTTTTATGGGTCAGTTTTTGGTGAACAACAGAAACTTGTTCTGCTTGGCGAGCAGCATTGGGATACTTACGGGGTAGGTGGTACGTGTAATCATGGCACAAATAACCTTGTCATAGCTGATGTGGATGGTGATGGAGTTAATGAAATAGTCGTCGGAGGATTTACTTATGGCGTGATTAACGGTTCCGTTACGCGTATGCAGGCTTCACTTACAATCTGGAGTTGGGACGGCAAAAATTTCACACTTGAACAAAGCTATAAATGGCCTGGCACGATAGAGGTTGTTTTTGCCGCCGACATTGACAACGACGGCTTAAAAGAAATATTAACTGCTGGCTTTTTCACCAATGAAACTGGAACTTGTGGTTCTTTGAGAGTTTGGCATTGGGACAGTGAAAACTTAAGCTTGCAAGCTAATTGCGATGGAATATTTGTCAGTTCGATTTTTGTTAGCGATTTGGGCAAGAAAGGCACACCGGAAATTCTTGCAACGGGAAGCTTAAATTCCGATTCCCAGCATACAGTTCGGCTTTTCCTCTTGCATTTTGACGGAGAGAACCTCATATTGGATAAGGATTTGAAGTTAGATGTTGCCAACGTCACGAGTTCAAATTCAGTTTATGCTTCAGACCTAAACAACGATGGTCAAGTTGAGATTCTTACGGCTGGCTACTCTGGAGATTTAAATGATAGCAAAGGCCAACTTTGTGTGTGGAATTGGAATGGAGCAGTATTATCTTTAAAAGACCATAGCGAGTGGCAAATGGTATCTGGCTGTTATGCTCCTAATATTGCCGGCGGCGTTTTGGGAAATACTTTTGTCAATAACTTGAAAGTGGCTGACTTAAACGGGAACGGCTTTCACGAGATAATTACAGGGGGGTTTACTTATGATGGCAAAAAAGTTAACGGTCAACTTAGAGTTTGGAGCTGGGATGGTAGCACTTTAAATCTTAAGAGCAGCCGAGAGTGGATAGATGATGATATTACTGAGGTTATGTGCGTTGCCGCGGGAGATGTTGATAGCGATTCCCGAACGGAAATAGTTACGGGTGGCATGTTGGCTCCTTACGGCAGCTTTAATACGAATGCTACGAATCCAAATCGCGGTCAGCTTTGTGTGTGGAACTGGGATGGAGAGGCTTTAACGCTCAAAGAGTATCAAAACTGGGTTTTTGCTCAAGGTGTTTCTGTTTGGAACGTTGGCGTTTCTGATCTAGATAATGATGGGAAGATGGAAATTGTAAGTAGCGGATGCATATCTATCAACAACATGTGTGATCCAGATATGAGACTTTGGTCATTCTCGGAGAACCATACCACTGACGTCTATATGCTCTTGCCTCTTATTGCCGCGGGAGTAGTTATTTTGGTTATCGCCTTCGTTGTGATTTTCATTGTGTTGAAAAGACGCAGATAAATGGTTTAAGCCTTATCATTATCTTTTAGCGACATCTGACAGAAACCGCATTTTTCTTTCGTAAGAACTCTGGAATCCCCTAAAGAAAGGTGGATACGCTGCTCAGTCTCGCTGTTTGCCCTCTTTGCCGAGTTTGGGAATTAGGTAATTTAAGCGCTTATTTCCAAGATTTGACTGGTGAAGATCAACAGATTGTCGCTTTAAAGTTTTGCGAGATTTTTCTCTGAGAGGACTCGATATAAGAAAATTTTATATGCGAATAGCCTTCATATGACTGTTTTGCACACATCATGTGTGTTAAAATTATGGAGAGAGAGAAATGCAATTAGCAAAAAAGACAACTACAGCGATAGCGTTGTTTCTGATACTAACGTTTGCAGTGTCACTTGTTGCTTTGCCCGCTATCAATACTGTAAATGCTGAAATCACATGGCATCCGTATCTTACAGCTGCTCCCAACCCTGTAGGTGTAGGTCAACGAGTGCTGATAGTCTTTGGTTTTACTATGCCGACGTTAGGTTTCGGTTTTCGGTGTTATGAAGACTGGACATTGACTATTACTGATCCCAACGGAAAAGCGGAAACCATTTCGGGGCTGGATGCTGAATCAACGGGAAGCACCTTCTACGTGTTCTATCCTGATAAGGTTGGAACTTGGAAACTTAAAGCGCACTATCCTGGAGGATACGCCGATTTCGGTTTCAATATACAGAGTTTCAACGTGAGCGTTCCAGCGGCTGATACCAATGAGTTTTCGTTGACTGTGCAGCAGGACCCGGTTCCTGAGTATCCAGGATCTCCGCTTCCAACGGAGTACTGGCAGTTCCCAATCTACGGAGAGAACCGCGAGTGGTATCAGATTGCAGGCAACTGGCTACTGCCCGGCTACGATACGGGTCGACAGTTTGACTGGGGCGCAGTAAGCGGCGCTTTTAATCCCTACACTACAGTGCCAAACACAGGACACATACTATGGACTAAGTCAAACCTATACGGAGGAATAGTTGGCGGAGCCACCAATAAGATGTACTATACAGGATCATCTTACAGGCGAGAGCTGCAACCACCTGTAGTCATTAACGGAAGGCTTTACTACAAGGTTATGGAACCGCCTCGTCACGGCTGGTACTGTGTTGACTTGGCTACGGGAGAGACGATCTGGTACGTCAACGGCACCTATCCAACTGCTACAGGCGGGCTGGTGCAGGGTCAGGATGCACAGATAACAGCAGGACAGGTACTAACTTATGATACTAGGAACTGGCATGGCGGCCTTGCTTACCTGTGGAGCACAGGTGCTACAACATGGGCTGTATGGGATGCGTGGAGTGGCAATCTATTATATACAATTGTAAATGCTCCAGCAATAAGCACGGATAGCATGGGAATGACATTAGTACCAGATCCCATCACTGGGAGTCTGTACACATACCAATATGACGCAACAACCGACACAGTAATCAAGTGGAACTCGAGCAAAATGCTTGATAAATCGGTTTCGGCTACTCTTGCCAACATCGGGCGCGAAAGACCAACTTACAACATTGATTGGAGAACCGGAATAGAGTGGAACGTTACTTTGCCAGATATAGGTCCAGTATCCCGATTGACCGTAATGAATCATGATCCCAAAGACTTGTCTGTGCTAATAATCAGCAACCAATCCCAAGGCGACATCTACAACGTTGGAGCGTTTGTGGATTTAGCCTTCTCGGGTAAAGATGGACATGTGCTGTGGCAGAAAGTCAGAAACGAAGGAACATGGGAAAACGTTGTTGGAGGCCGAGCGATGTCTATGGAAGACGGTGTATACGCTATTGTGAGGAAAGAGACAAGGCAAGTCTATGTCTACGATGTCAATACTGGCGAAAAGAAGTGGGTAAGTGATCCTCGTCCTAACCAGTGGGGATTGTACATAACAGGTGCTGCCTTTGCTTACGGCAAACTCTACGTGATTGCCTATGACGGAGAATGCTACGCATATAACGCTAAGACCGGTAAAGTGGAGTGGGTGTTTGGTCCAATTAGTTCTGGGCTTGAAACGCCATACGGTGTTTATCCCTTCTACGGCGGATTAACCATTGCCGACAACAAGATAATCTTATGCCATGGCGAGCATTCTGCTGATTCACCGATGTATCGGGGTGAGCATATGTACATTGTAAACGCTACTAACGGCGAGCTGATCTGGGACATGCTTGGCTGGTATCAACAGCCCGTTGCTGCAAACGGTGTCGTTCTCGCGCCCAACTGTTATGATGGAAAGATCTACTGTTTCGGTAAAGGTCCAAGCGCCACTACAGTTTCCGCGTCTCCGAAGGTTTCAGTGCATGGCGATAACGTTTTGATCGAAGGTACAGTGATGGATATTTCGGCTGGCGCGAAACAGAATGAGCAAGCAGCTCGTTTTCCGTTTGGTGTTCCAGCAGTTTCCGACGAGTGCATGAGTGCGTGGATGGAGTACGTGTACATGCAGAAGCCTATGCCTACGAATGCTACGGGCGTTACCGTGACTTTGAGCGTTGTTGACGCCAACAACAACTACAGGGAAATCGGCACAGCCACGAGCGGCGCAGACGGCTTCTTCAGCTTCGTCTGGAAGCCAGACATTCCAGGCAAATACACGGTCTACGCTTCGTTCGCCGGCTCGGGATCTTATTGGCCTTCCAGCGCGGTAACCGCGTTCACTGTTGACGCCGCGCCTGAACCTACTCCCGCGCCTACGCCTACTCCCGCTTCGATGGCCGACCTGTACTTCATGCCCATGTCAGTGGGCCTAATCATCGCAATCGCTGTTGTCATTGCCTTGCTCGCTATGATGCTGTTCAGGAAGCGGCCGTAGCCCTGTCAACAATACAAAACCATCTTCCTCCCCTTTTTTGGGTTATATGTGAACTTACGACGGCTGAGAAGGCTTCAGACGGAAAAAGCAATTGCAGCTGCTTTTAAGTACAAACTGCATGTAATTTTTATTCTCCCCAAGTTTAACAGTCCAGAGCTTTAGCATACCCTGCGTTTAAAAGAAGTTATGCCCGCGTCATTTTTGGTATTCAAGACCCATGCGCCTCATGAAATCGAGGACTTTCTCGTACTCACTGATGTATTCTTTGCCTTTTTCTGTTAATTTGGGTGAAGTTACATCTTCAATTAAGTCGAGGTCCTTGAGTTCTGTAAGATATTGTTTTAGCCTATCAAAAGGAACATTAAGTTTTAGCTGAAGCCGTGTTAATACTATTTTCTCATTGTTGATTTCGTATTGAAGAATCGTTAAAAGGTCGCCGTAGATTTTCATTTTGTCTCTACGTGCGATCTTTTTCATTTTTTACCTCCTCTTTTGATAAAAAGTTCTTATTGCAACGAATAGAAAAATGGATAGGAAAATTAGACGGAGTATCAATGCCCCAAATATCGTGTAATGGCTCAAATCCACCACTATCGCGAAAAGAAGAGTCGAATATTGGCTTACTGCAAGGAAAGCATATCCTATAGGAATCCATATTGTTGTTGAGCTTGGTTTTTCTATATAGCTTCTAAAGGTGTGGATACAAATGTACAAAATTATTATTATGTTAATAACTCGGAAGCCAATATCAGCTGTTCTATAACTGTACACATTATCAAAGTTAGGTAGGTCTACTATTAGGAATGAAATTATTAGTAAGATAAACAATAGAGTCAGGGTGATTTTCCAGAACCATCGGCTGTTCTTAGTGGGCTTTTTGGAAAAATGGTACGTGAAAGCTATGAAGAGGAAGGCGAACGTTCTGGCAATAAGTTGAATGTAAAATGTGTTTCCGCCAAAAATATCTGGCAGGTAGATTGAAAAGGCTGAAAGAACGTATGTTGCTCCAAGAAAGCCAAATCCGAGAGGTAAACCAATGTATCTGCTTTCTCCGGTGACTTCATACGGTTTTATCATAAACCGTACAAGGATGAAGCACATGACAGCTGAAACCACTTCAATTACAATTCGTATTTCTTCATAGTAATACAGCATGAAACATACCAATGTCCATTTTCTTTTTTAATACTTATGCTAATTGGTGATTATTTTCATTTTTTTGTACTCACGATAGGTGAGTTTGGCTTATTAGTGTTAATGGAGAAAATCTGCAAGAACCAAAAAATGGAGAATGAGAAGAATGGCTATATGTAAAGCTGTTGCTGTTGCGTTGCTTCTGATTTTAACTGTGGTTTTTTCGCTTGTTGCTTTGCCAACTGTTGACGCTCATGATCCGCCATGGAACTATGACACGTATACTTACCTCACGGTGTCGCCGAATCCTATTGGTGTGGGCCAAGACGCGCTTGTCGTCATATGGCTCAACTGGTGGCCGCCGACAGCTGACAACTACGGGTACGGAGGCAGATGGACTTTCGACTTAAAAATCACCAAACCTAACAACACTACTGAAACGCGCACTATAATGTCTGATGCGGCTGGTGCAGCCTCCTTCGTTTATTCGCCTGATCAAGTGGGCAATTACACATTTGTTGCTCATCATCCTAAAGAAACAGTAACATGGGACTTGGGATTAGGACTGCGCCCAGGAACAACGCAGTCACAATATAACCAAGTCTATCTCAACGACACTTTCGGGGAAAGTACCAGTGATCCTTTCATTTTGACAGTGCAGGCTGAGCCGATTCAGAAATGGGTTGAATCTCCGCTTCCAACTGAGTATTGGACTCGCCCAGTAAGCAGTATGAGCAGAGAATGGTGGCCCATTTTGGGAAACTGGCTGGGGACTTCTTCTGGCGCTCAGTATTATCCAACAGGCTCTTACGGCAGCACACATAACTACGCCTACGGTTCAGGCCCAGAGAGCGGACACGTGCTATGGGCAACGCCGTTTTGGACTGGTGGCGCTGTTGACGCACGCTTTGAATCAGCGCAAGGCTTCTGGATCGGCAAAGAGTACCAAGCTTTTGGTCAGCCTTCTGTGATCATTGACGGCAAAATTTACGTTGTCAGGAACATTAACACATGGGCTCCAAATGCGGGCGTTTACGTTTACGATTTGTATACAGGCGAAGAGCTTAAAGATCTCTGGCGAGCAGGAACCTTGAATTTTGCTTCGATGATGAACCACCATACTATGAACGTGCACGGAGTCTTTCCATACCTCTGGTCAATTAGCGGTAGCACATGGACTGCATATGATCCATGGTCAAACAAGGCGATTTTCAACATAACCAACGTGCCCAGCGGCACAACTGTTACGGGCAAAGACGGAAGCGTACTGCGCTACAACATTGTCAATTTAGGAAACACTACACATCCCAAACGCTATTTGCAAATTTGGAATACCACACGGGCTGTATTGTTCGGCGCTACTGATCCATTTGGCCAATACGTAGCTGAGGACAGCCAATTCGGTTTGGCAAGAGGAAGCGCCACTGTAAACGGTGCAAACGGTTACTCGTTGAACGTCTCAGTACCTGATTTAGCTGGTTCGATAATGTCTATCCGCGAAGGTGAATTCGTGATTGGTGGCACAACAGGGATAAGCTCTTCAGATCCAACTCCAGTCGGCTTAGGGACCTCACAAATTTCAACTGGTCACCTATGGACTATTAGTCTCAAGAAAGGTTCCGAAGGCACTCTGTTGAGTAACGTCACTTTTACTCCGCCATCAACAACTCCAGGCAACTTAACTATGACTTTCGACAAGGTGTATCCTGAATACAACCGCTTCTTCTTTAAAAACAAGGACTTGAGGACATGGTATGCTTATGACTTGACAACTGGAAAACAGGTTTGGCGTAGCGACCCAGAGAATGAATGGAACTTTTTCAGCATGAACAGCGTAATTTACGAAGGCATGTTAATATCCTATGGCATGGGCGGTGAAGCAATCGCTTACAACGTGACTACCGGCGATGTCTTATGGAAATACGTTGCTAAAAACATCGGGTTAGAATCTCCATACCCCAATTATCCGCTTGTATACGGTTGCATGGCTGACGGAAAAATATACTTTACCTCAAGCGAACACTCGCCGAACCAGCCTTTCTGGCGAGGGGCAATGATCCGTTGTATCAACGCAACTGATGGTACGGAAATATTCAAAGTGCCTTTTTGGGCCGATGCCTATGTACCACCAAGCAACATCCTTATCTCAGACGGCATCCTTGTAGGACTTAACTGCTATGATATGCAGCTTTACGCTTTCGGTAAGGGTCAGAGCGCAACAACTGTCGCAGCATCACCGAAGATTTCAGTGCATGGCAGCAACGTACTGGTGGAAGGCAAAGTTACTGATGTGAGTCCAGGTTATACACGGAGTACTGAACTGTCAATGCGTTTTCCGAATGGTGTTCCCGCTATTTCCGACGAGGACATGGGCGCATGGATGGCGTATTTGTGGATGGATCAGGCAAAACCAGCTGATGCTAAGGGTGTTGAGGTGGTCTTGACGGTGATTGACCCTAATAACAACTGCTACGAGGTTGGCAGAACCACAAGCGACTCAAGCGGCTTGTTCAAGCTGGCTTTTGAGCCTTTGGTTCCAGGCGAATACACAGTAATAGCAACGTTTGCTGGCTCTAAATCCTACTATGGCTCGTACGCGGAAACAGCCCTTTATGTTGAAGAAACTCCTGCTGCTACTCCAGCACCAACACCGGAGCCTGCGTCAATGACTGACACGTACGTCTTAAGCATAGGCACAGCAGCGATAGTCGCAATCGTGGCAATCGGGCTAGTAATCATCCTGATGCTGCTCAGGAAGCGGCCGTAGCGCTGTCAGCAATGCAAAACCATCTTCCTCCCCCTCTTTTTTTTGGGTTACCCCTATCGCATCAGAGAAAAAGCAGCTGAGAAGTCTCTGATGAATCTTCAGTTTGATGTCCGGAGCCCCAGCGAACCTGTATAGGTGGCTGATTCAGTCCTCCGTTTAGCATACACCCAGTTTGGATTCGACCACGCATGGATTCGGAACCCCCTCGAGATTGCCCTATTACATGCGAAGTGACTTACAGAGTCTTAGAACATGCAGTAAAAGAAATATAAAAATCCTAACAACTTTGTTGTGAAAAAGCTCGGTTAATCGTCTTTTCTATGGCGTTTCTTTTTTTGGGGTAGCTGTTGGCTACTACTTGGTTATTCCATTTTTCCTCGAAGTTTTCTTTAAAGAATTTAATCATGTTTCTGTCGTTCGTCCACAATGCGCATGAGAGCCCTGATTCAGTTACCCTTTCCATAACAATATACAACTCTTCGTTGTCAAAAATCTGGTAGGACATAGGTATTTTTTTGTAAACAAGTTTCGCCGCGAAATCGCCTGTTTTTGGCTTTATCTTTTCAAGAATTCTCTTCACAACGTTCTCATCGTTTGGTTTTTCAATAACTATTCGTATTCTTGCGTCTCTTTTGCCTAGGACTCGAAGGTTCTCGCGGAGATTTTCTTGCATCCGTGTAAGAAGCTCTGAAGTCGTAACTAGATCATATTCTGTTCTAGTTTTTTCAAAGCTCAAGTGCATAGTGTTTGCTAATTCGGCGTTTGATGCAAGTGGGATAAACCATCTTTCTTGTGTGTTCCAGATTGTTTGCGTTTCTTTAATTTCATCGGTCAGTTTTTTCAGTTCGTCTTTCAATCGGGAGATTTTGTTTTTGGCTTTTTGCGTTTCAATCGTCACTAAATGCTTTAATGCCGTTTTCACTGGAATGGCTTTAATTACAGTGGGTTTGCCTAACGTTTTCGTTATCAACCCCATTTTTTCCAGTTTCGGAAATATCTTGTAAACGTCTTGCCTGTGTAAATGTGTTGCTTCAGAAACATTTCTTGCGGAAGTCGGTCCAGATTGAACTATGTTAAGGTAAACTTTGGCTTGGTTGACTGTAAGACCAAAATCCGATAGTTGCTTGATCACGTCATATTGCTGTTGCATGCTGTTACTCAACTCGATCCAAAAAACACGCAACTTTCAAATTAATAATTTAACTTTCAAACTAATAATCTTTACTGCTTGTCCCAAGTGGTTACTGTCGACCAATATTTATATCCGTACTTTGGTCAAGTCCTTCTTAGGAGAGAGGCAATCTGAAATTTTTGCCTTTCACCCAAAATTAAATAAGGAGAAAAAACAAATGCCAAGAAAGGTAACTATAGCGATTGCTTTGTTTCTGATATTTTCAATGGCAGCTTCATTACTGCTGTTACCGGGAGCATTATGCCAATTTCCCTCAAATTTCCCTCCTGCAGGATCCACAGTGCCATCATACGCCTTTCTTAATATTGCCCCTAACCCGGCAGGCGTCGGTCAAACAGTAACCCTTAACATGTTTCTTGCATCACCTCTGCTAACGAGTGAACCCGCTGTGAATTTCACGATAGTAGAAACAACACCCAGCGGAACGACAACAACACTGGGGCCGTTTACTTCCGACACAACAGGAGGAACATACACAACGATAATTCCGGACCGAGTTGGAAACTACACTTTCCAATTCTTCTACGGTGGACAAACACTTTACAACGGCATTATTACAGCGCCCAGCCACACGGACGTGCAAACGCTTGTGGTACAGGAGGAACCGATACCGCTCAGCTACTATCCGATTACTCCGTTGCCGACTTCGTGGTGGCAGACGCCAGTTACCGCTGAGAACGTACAGAACTGGTATGCCATCGCGGGACCATGGCTCGGATTGGGTCAAGTCACTTTCGCCTCAACTGGCGGCTACAACAATACTGGCAACTACAATCCCTACACTCCAGATGTGCTGTCTGGCCACGTCCTCTGGACGAAGGTCTGGGCGGAGGGTGGTGTTTCGGGTTTAAGCAATAATGAAGAGTCGGGGCATTACTGGTCAACTTCGCAGTACTGGCCTAAGTTCGCGCCGGTCATAATCAACGGCATTATGTAC
>JAOZHY010000036.1 GCA_026014595.1 Candidatus Bathyarchaeota archaeon | reverse complement strand
CTGTTGAAGGCGGATTTGCCCAAAATGTTCACGCTTCTAAAACTCAAAAGCCTCTCCTGCGCTCAAGCAACAGACATTGCACAGCGGAAAATCACCAGTGTCGAAAATGAGTTGAGGCATCCAATTTCGCCAGAAACCGCCGTTAACGCGCTTACACAGGGCTTTAGAGCTATGCTGAAAATCCAGCTTGAACCAGGCTCATTGTTGCCTTACGAGGTTGAGCTTGCCAAAAAACTCTGCAAAGAAAAGTACGCGACCTCAGAATGGAACTTAACAGGAAAAACTGCCTAAGTTTTCTCTCTGCGCCACCGCACACCCTGCGCCGTATCCTCAAGCACGATGCCCATGGCTTTTAGTTGCGCTCGTATGGCGTCAGCTTCTTTCCAGTTTTTGGCTTTGCGGGCTTCCTCGCGCTTCTGCACTATTGCGTCAATGTCTTTGGGCAGTGCCTCTTCGGCTTCCACTTTGCCGATGACGCCTAAAACCTCGTCAATGCGCATCATCAACCCGCGGATGTCTGCCGCTTCTGCTTTGCTTACGCTGTTGGAATCCAGCAGGTTGTTTATGTCGCGGACGAAATCAAAAAGTGACGCCAACGCAACACTGATGTTTAAGTCATCATCCATGGAGCCACCAAAACACGCCTCAAGCTTCTCAGTTAAGGCTGAGACTTCTTTGCATTCTTTTCCGTCTGCATCGTGCAGGCGCCGAACAAAATTTCTTAGGCGCTCCACAGCGCTTTTTGCGGCTTCTAAGCCCTCAAAGGTGAAGTTGAATTGTTGCCTATAATGCGTTGACAACAACAAGTAGCGAATCGCGATAGGGTCGTAGCCTTTCGCTAATAGGTCGCGTAGAGTGTAAAAGTTGCCAAAGCGTTTTGCCATTTTTTTGCCTTCGACTTGCAAGTGCTCGTTGTGCAACCAGTAATTCACGAACCGTTTGCCCGTGGCGGCTTCGCTTTGCGCAATCTCGTTCTCGTGATGCGGGAACATGTTGTCTACGCCGCCGCAGTGAATGTCAAAGGTTTCGCCCAGATACTTCATGCTCATGGCGCTGCATTCGATGTG
>JAOZHY010000032.1 GCA_026014595.1 Candidatus Bathyarchaeota archaeon | reverse complement strand
TTTTCAATTCTTCCCCATTATTTTTCTATGTTGCAGACAATAGCGGAAAGCCTCAATTCCTTCGATACCTAAACTGAACCTGCGTTTTGTTGCAAAATTTTTCAGCTGTGACTCACAGCTGTGAAGCTTCCATCCGTTTAGAGTGTTAAGTGCTTATATATCCCAGAGTAGGTGTGAAAATACTTAGGCGATTCTCTATGAGGAAGATCGTTTTATCCCTTGATTCAATTGTAACAAAGATCTTTACGTTTGACTACGAATCCACGCTAACCGCCGCAACAATTCTGTGCATAGAGAATATTATAGACATGATCGCCTCAAAGACGTGCCCATTCTGTGGAAAGAGATTCAGAACAGGCTACCAGCTAACCGCACACATAAGTAATCATCACCCCGATGAAATTGTTAGAATAGTTGAATGCGCTATGGAGAGGATAAAGAGGTGGAGAGAAACGTAATTCTTCGTCGTTTTTGTTTTTCAATTATTCTACGGCTGTAAAATTTTTCAGCAAAAGAGCGAAGAGCTTCTTAACCCCAAAAAACGTTAAGCGAAATATTTTCAATTCCTTCAAAAAACAAAAGACTTATTAACCCCTTTTGGGAAAAATATACCTGGTGGGAAAAATGGGAAATATATCTCAAATCCAAACCCCACAAGTGTTCGGGGGGTGGTGCGCGTGAGTAGTTCCAATAGCACAACCCAGAGAGTAGTTACAACAGCGGAGGATCTTGTATTCTATACTGACACAGATCAGAAGGACTATCCGATATTCATCACATCACAGCGAGAAGTGTATGTGAAGAAGAGGCCAGCAGATGTTGCTGCAACGTTCTACGTTAAATCAGTAAGCAAGATTGAGAGTGAGATAGTACACGAGCTACTCGAGAAAGCGATAGGGGTTCTGAAGGAGGTAACAAATCACGATCCCGAGGTTCAGAGACTCGAAGTAGTCTACGAGGTTTACCAGGGAGACATGGAAAAACTGCTGGGAGAAGCGAAAGCGTACACTATCAGACTAGTATCTGTTAGTACTCCGTACTCGGGTGTAAAGTACTCGGGTAACAGGGCTTGGGCAATAGGTCACAGCTGGAAGAAGAGAATAATCGCCAAAGCACCGGAGCTCGAAGAATACATTTACCTAAAGGGAGAGGAGGGAAAGAAGGGTAGAGCATACGTTAACGTGATCGTGAAGCTCCCAGTAGTCACAGAAGAATTAAATAGACTCTTCAACATGGCACTAGCATCTGTAACAGTCAGTAGCAAAGTATCAGTAGTTGCAGACCTCGAAGAGCAGGTCAAAAAACTCGAGGAACTCATCAAGCAGAAGGAGGCAGAGTTGCAAGCGCTGAGAGAGCAACTTTCTCAACTTAAGCTAAAGCTTCAGTTTGAGCAGATGAAAATGAAGATGGTGGAGTGACCATGGCGAGGATCGTAGTCTTAGAGATTGGTCGTCCAATTGTCGACGATGTTAGACAGCAGATCGGCGAACCGTACAAGGTCATAAGCTACCCAAGACCCATCATAGAAGCGGAGTATCCCAAGATCCTTAGAGAAGCCTATCAAGCCATTAGAGAGGCTGCTCGCGGAGGAGAGGAAGTCATACTTGTGTTGAGCGGACCTTTAGCACTAGCGTTCCAGCTAGGACAATTGGTTGGATTATCTCACTTCAAGATAAGGGTTTACCAGTTCAGCATGGGAAGGTACCGCGAGGTACCCCCCGTGACGAGGGAGGTGATGTTCTAAATGTCCAACCCATCTTCTACTTTAGTGCGAAAACTTGAGGCGGAGTTGGCTAGCGGTTTTGTTGGCAGAGAAGAAGAAGCAAGAGTAGCAATACTAGCACTATTGACGCGTCAGCACGCTGTCTTTATCGGTGAGCCAGGTACTGCTAAGTCAGCGCTCATCAGAAGACTATCACAGCTAGTGCAGTGTCGCTTCTTCTATTACTTACTAAGTAAGTATACAGTGCCAGACGAGTTAATTGGAGCAATAGACCCTGTACAGTATAAATCTGGAAGATTCGTTAGGAACACCAAGGGTAAGCTACCCGAGGCTGAAATAGCTTTCATCGACGAGGTGTTCAAGGGTAGTTCAGAGACTCTCAACACGCTACTGAACATAATGAACGAGCGACTGTTTGTAGATGCCGACGGTACAGTATACCATTGTCCGCTATGGAGTCTCTACGGTGCTAGCAACGAAGTACCAACGGATAGTGAGCTAGCTGCGTTCTACGATAGATTCCTGTTGAGACACTTCGTTAAAAGAATTGACGCAAGTAAACTAGAGCAAGCAATCATACACAACATCACGATGAACTCCAACCCCAAGCCGATCGCAACACTTCAGGACATCGCTAAGATCTACGATGAAGTAACGCAATACATGATCCAGCACGCTTCAGCAATTGCGAAAGTTACTTCGCAACTAGTCATAGTTCTACGCCAGCACGGAATATTCGTTAGCGATAGAACCGCTACTAGTCCTCAGCACTTGCCGAGATTGATAGCAACCTACAGCTACGTCTACAACACAGACCTACGCAAAGCAGCAATAGCTGTCTCAAAGTATGTTTTGCCAAACGAGGAAGCACTAGAGAGTTATAGAAAAGCGCTTGATGCGTTAGTACCAGTAGAGCTCAGAGAAGCAAGTGAGAAATTAGATAAAGCTAGGGACTACGCTGCGAGCGGGGATTTAGCAAGCGCTAAGAGGTACGCTGCAGAAGCAATACAAGCCGCCCAGAGCATGTTCGGCAATCCAGAGAAAGCACAATTGTTCAAGGACGAGATCAAGGAGATCCTCGAGGAAGCTGAGAGACTGGTCCAAGAGATAACTCGGATCGAAGAGAGCTTGAAGAAGTTCAAGAAGGGATGACCATGAAGCCCGCGCTCGTGGAGGACTACTCCAACCCCGTTTACAAAGCACTGGCTCGCTCTGTCCTGAGCAACTTCCTATTAGAGAACAAGAAGCTGCCGTTCTACGTTGCCATGGATTCCTCAATCATTCACTTTAAACCGTGGAGCCAAATTGTTTTCAATCCTTCATCAAAGTCCGCTTGGAAGACAATCCTAGAGAGATACTACGAATCTGATTCATATAAGAAGCTTAATAGCGCTGTGGCTGGCGACCCAATGCTCGCAAAATACGCTACCATACATTTCTTAAATGCTTTGTTCAAGAAAGCCGAGGAGCAACTTAAGCAATTGAAGCAGCAAGAGCTGAGCAAGAAGGAGAGGGAAGATCCAGTTAGCTCTCTTCTAAATCTAATTACTCAAGTATCACCAGAAGCAAACAAAGCAGTACAAGCAATAGTTTTCGCTCTGGAAGAGGAAGCTGAGGAAGTGCTGCAAGATATTGAAGCAATCGAGTCATTCAGCCATCTCGGTGTACCAGTAGCTCAAATGCTAGAGAAACCCGATGAATTTAGGGAGAAAGCACGTAATCGCATAATCATCTACTTGGTCAAGTTCTTGCAGAAGCTTAGACGAGAGGCTCCTAATCTGAAGCAAACAAAGTACCCAACACTAATTGGCGGAAGACCTCTAGGCGTCAAGAAGTTACAACGGTGGTCCGAGTTGTCCAGCGTTCTACCGTTTGAGTACCTAGACGATGATTTATTGTCTTACAAAATAGCCTCAAGAAGCGTTAGAGTGAGCGAGCGGTACGGAAGCATTTCTAACTACGTCGTCTACCTTGATAAAAGTGGTTCTATGGCGGGTGATATAAAGTACTATGTATCGCCAACCCAAATTGAACATGTACCAAAAATATCCTTTGCCGCGGCCAGTGCTTTAGCGTTGGCTTACAAGCTAAAGCAGGTTGGTGCAAGAATGACCCTGAAGCTCTTCGACGTGGAAGTCCACGACCCGATCACCAACTTCGCTCAACTGATCGACGTACTACTGAGGATCAGAGCCGACAGCGGCACCAACATCAGCAACGTCCTGGAGGACGCCATCAAGCACCACAGAAACGACAGGATAATAGTGGTCACCGACGGCATCGACGAGGTCAGCGAGGAGGTGGTCAAGAAGGCTAAATCCGCTAATCTCGATATAACGTTCGTGTTCATAAAGACCGATAATGAGCTGCTGAGAAGGAACTTCAGGTGCGTTCACCTGAGTGAAGCCAAACCATCAGTTCTCCTAGAGGTGTAAGACCCGTGTGGCACGTCATGGTCTACTCCCAGGGCCTCGAGTCCCCGTACTCACGTCCCTACGCGGTACATTTGTTCACACGCGAAAAACCAGCACCAGGGGAAGCCTTCAGGCTAGCCGATGAAATTCTGACAAACGCCTTTCCCAAGTGGAGGAGGGAGGAAGATAGGCTCGTGTACGTTGGCTACGAGAACATTCCATCCGTGGACGCCGACAACTTCTACTACGTTGCGACAAAGCTGGACGTTGATAATTTCGAGTTCAAGGTTGAGGGCATTGCTTCAACTGTTCCACAGCAACTAGCGTCTGCCATCGAGGAGTACAGAAGAAAACACGTTACCCTGGACTACGACGACGACGAGTACACGAGAGCACGCGTGATCGACGCGCTCGAGTACCTCACTGAGCTCGGTTGCAGAACCAGGGTCTTTAGAACACAGCGCGGATACCACGTGCGAGCAGAGTTACCTTCTCCTCTCTCGCTCGAGAAAATCCTCGAAACAAGGGAAAAGCTTGAGGAAGACTACGCGAGAATATCCGTTGACAAAGCGTACCTTCAGAAACAACTTGGCTTCCTGACAAATCTTCTCTTCAACTCAAAGTGCTGGGTAACAGCCAACAACACCGTTGAGTGCTACGAGGAGAAGGAGGTGGACCCGCTGTCCATAACCACCATCAGAGTTGAGACGATATCAATTCCACTGCCGCAAATGAGGATAGAGTTACCTAAGGGTGTTGTAGAGATAGATGAAAGAAGGATTAAGTTCATTGGAAGGTTTACAGAAAAAGATGTCAAAGCTATAACAACAAGCATCGAGGACAACCTGTGGGAGTATGCATATGTCCGTATGAGAGAAGACAGTGATATCAAGAGCAAGCTTGTGAAAGCGTACGGAAAGATATCGAGTTCTCTTGCGAGGATTGCTGAGAAGTGCGACGTAAGAGTTGAGAACGGCACAGTGGTGATACACGTGCCGGAGCACCTCAGCGAGTACGTTGGAAGACTGATTGGAAAACAGGGACAAAACATCAGAGCAGTTGAAGGAGAACTCGGAATGAGGATCAGAATAGAGAGGACAAGTCCACCACCAGAGGACGTAACAATAAGGAAAAGGCTCCAGGAACTACTGAAGAACCTGGCTGAGGGGTGAGAGTAT
>JAOZHY010000047.1 GCA_026014595.1 Candidatus Bathyarchaeota archaeon | reverse complement strand
ACATGCAAATGCATCGAAAAACAGGCTGCTCCGCAGGCATATAAATCGCAAAATGCAAACATAAGCAGAAACTAAACAAAAACTTCACTAAAAATCCTCAAACAATAAAATATAGTTTAGACAGGTGCTCAATAACTGTCCCCTGAGTCTTCTTCAATATAGCAACAAACTGTACAGTGGTTATGGCTGCTCTATTTTACTAGTAAATTAAGGCGTAGGTCCCACCCCCCGCACCTTTATAAGCAGATATGAGGGGGGTCCCGCTTGGCGATGTTGACTTGGTTTTTTGGCTTGTTTGCATCTTAAAGCTTCCTTTTCCTAAAGATTTTTGCGCCTTCAAACTCGGTGACATATTCAAACCCTGCCTCTATCAGTTTGCATATCTCTTTTTCTGTTTTGGCTACTTTGGAGATGTAGTCTGTTTCGCCTTGGAAAAGTGCTTCTTCAAGCTGGATGTAGAGCAGTGTATTTTTGATGTTTTTGTGGCCAAGGGCTTGCATGACGTAGTACATGTCTTTGGTTTTGTGGTAGAGCATTGTGCCTTTCCAGTATCGGAAGGTGTGGAAGTGGATTTTTAGGAGGCGTGGGTTACGTATCTTTTTGGCTATGCGTTTGCGTTGAAGGCAGAAGGCTCTTCCGTGGTGGTCGACTGGCATGTGTTGATAGGAGAATACTCTGTTGCCATAGTTTCGTGGTAGTTTTTGGAGCATTTCTATGAGCTTGTTGCTGAGATGGACGACGCGTGGGTTGCTGTTTTTCTCGGGTGTTATGTTGACTACTTTGCTTTCGAAATCTATGTCCTCCCAGTTGAGATTCCAGATTTCTCCGCATCTCGCGCCTGTTTCTTTTAGCATTTGCAGGAAGGTTGCCATTCGTTGGCTGCAGCCTGCTATGAGCTGGTCGATCTCTGTTTCTTTTGGGATGAATGGTAGTTTGCGAACTGTTTGGTAGAGTGGGGCTTCCCATTTGCCGCCTACCATTTTTAGGAACGAGGAGTAGGCGTCGACTGCGTTGTTTTTTCTGCCGTTACTCCATGGCTGCTTTGCTATGACTTCTTTCATGCTTTCTGGGTCGTAGAGGTTGGCTCCGCGTTTAACGAGCACTCGTAGCAGTTTTGTTCTTCCTTGGATTGTGGCGTCGCTTTTGCCGTCCTTTTTAAGCCACCAAGCGTATTCGATGATTTTTCCTTTCAGATCCGTGTCGTCAGTTTCGTTTCTTCGCAGAACTTCAGTTTTCTGTTGTTCTGCTGCCAAGTTTTTCGTCTCCGTGACGCATATTTGGCGAGTAGCTACTATGTCGTCTCCGCTTTTTAATGACTGCCTTTCAATCCTTTCAACACGTTCAATCGTGCTCCAAGCCTTCTGAACATCCTCAGGGTCAGAAAACCGCAGTCCGCAATCTCTGCAGAGCCACCGTTGGATTTCATCACCGAAAGCTGAGTGTCTTAAGCCGTCACGCCAAAGCTTTTCGGATTTGCATTGTGGGCACGTCAGCCTTGTAACAGTAGCGGTGATTGCAGGTTCCGACTTACCGCTATCTACATTGGCTTTATCGCTAAATGTGTCATATGCTTGAGACTTTTGTATGCCCTCAGTCAGTCCCCGCATCTCCTTTTGTGGTGATTATTTTCAGCGCCAAGTTATTTTGCTGGTTTGAGTGAGCTTTTTTCCGAGAGGTTAGGGTCTAGTGAATTTGGTCACTTTGATGTTTTGTCTTTAGCCCAAGTGCTTTCTTTTCTACGGGTGAAAGAAAAGATAAACGCGCCAGTTCCTTACGGATAGAGCGCCTTACAAAATCTGAGATGTCTTCCCCTCGAGCCTTGCAGACTCTTTCGAGCAAGGCTTTATCGTCTTCCAGCATTCTTACACTAACGGTGCTGTTCGACATGTACTTCACGGTAAGACATAAAAAGACAGGGTATTAATATGTCTGGTAAGATAGACAGCATCGTGTCTATAGATAGCATGGAGAATAGACACCACGATAAGACATAGTGTAAAGGAAAAACCAAACGTGCTGCTTAGTGTAGATGAAGAAATTCTCTGTTTGTTTCCAAGCCTTGACTTCAACAGAACCAATGTGCATGCAAACTCTAAAGAAAGGATGAAAACTCTTTTGGCTGTCTTGGCAAGAGTTGCCGAAAAAGGATGCGTTACGAAGTACGATCTAACCAAAGGCTCTGGAGATCGTTTTCCAAGGATTGGCGGTCAGACTGCCCATGATGTTTTGCAGGAGCTCGAAGAATTAGGTTTGTTGAAGTCGGTGAGAACAACTAATGAAAAGGGCACCCTGAAAATAGAAAAAGTGTTGACAGCCAAAGGAGTAATAGCGTGCCTAACAATGCCCGAGTTTCAGAAAACGGGAAAACTCAGAAAAATCTTAGATAACCCTAGTTTTAAAGGTAATAAACTAGCCGTTCTGCTTAAAATTTACAACGAGGGTTATGTTAGAAGAAGGATTGATGCTGATAGAAACGAATTTAGTGCATTTGTAACTCTCATAAAGGAGCTCGGTTCTCGCGGTTTCAATCTTGAATTAAAAACAGAAGAGACAATAATGAATGACCTCCAAGAAACTGAAGAAACTGGTTTTAATGAATTGATGAAACTTGGTATAACTGATTTTGCAGAGGGTTTCTCGCTTTTTATGAATGAACCTGACGAAGAGGGTCAGCGAATGAAACAAGAACTAACTCTCCTGCTCAACTATTCCTTGAAAGCCAAGAGTCCTCAGCCACGAGTAAACGCTGAGCAAAAAACTGAGCAGAGAAGACGCTTTGTTCAAAGTCTGATGAACATGGCTTCGCCTGTCTCCGTTGCTTGGTTAAAAAGCCATAGAGACAAATTTGCTCACGACGATTTGATTAAGGCTGTTGACAGGAAACTTGCAGAATGGAAAATTGACGATATTCAGGATTTTGAGCAGAGGGCAGATTATGTGACAAAAGCCGTTCAGCAAGTCATGTTCGAGCAACTCCAAAAGATGCTAGAATAACTGGCTATGATGCTTAGAAAGGTTGAACGCCAAAATCGCCGTAAAAAGTTTTCACTGTTTCATGTACGAGCCTTTCTTCGTGACTTTAAACCAACCGTTTCGGTTTTTGCATCAGAGACTATTCAAGGTAGTGCATAGAAAAAAATATTTTTTTCTGCATACTACCTTTCTTAATCTTTTTGAGCCTTTCGTTTTTCTCAGTAATGGCCCGTGACATAAGCAGTTGTTAGCATTGATTTTTGGCGAGCAAACGTTAGAAGAAGAAAAACACCGACATACGAAAAACGTGTTTTTCTTCTTTCAGAGAGAGAAAAAACAATTAGTCGAAGTAAAAAAAAGAACAAGGGCTGAGGTCAACTTGTTGTTATTCTTTCGATTTTAATAAGTACGATTTTACTTGTCGACTCTTATTAGGAAGAATATTGGATAGCGACCTGAGAAATCAGGAAATACCTGAAACCGCTAAGAGAAGACGCCCTGAAATCATTCCCTACGACTATTTCTTGTGATTATCGCTTCTTCAAACTCATTTTCACTAAAGTCTGCAGGAAGCCTAATCACTCCATCTACTATCACGCATGCGCCTTGAACGCTGTATTTACGCGCTTCTTTTGACGTAGTGGATTTCACTTGGAATTCCACAGAGTCCTTAAACTTCGCGGTTACCCGACCAATTTTTTCCATTAAAGGCGCATAAGTGCAAGTGCAGGCGCTAAAAGGGAAAAAAGCTTCAACTTTCACCTTGTTTTTCTTCAAAGCACCCCACTCCATAATGCATAGCCAACAATGATTATGCCGATGACGAGAAAAGCAGCGCCAAAACCCTTAGTTAACCACTTACCCTTTTCAGATATCTTTTGGCTAATCATCTTCCGCGTAGTCGCCAGCACAGTACTTAGAAAGATAACGGGCAAAGCATGACCTAAGCCAAACATAAGAAGCAACAGACCACCATGGAATGGCGTCGGAGCAGTGAACATCGTTAAAAGTACAGCAGGCAGGACTATGGAAAGCGAGCAGGGTCCCAAAGCCACAGAAATCACCAGTCCAAAAAGAAAAGAGCTAACAAGGTAGTTGTATTTGGAAAAGCGAGTAAGCGCGTTCAATTTTAAACTGTTAGCACGTTCGTTTATAGAACTTCCGACTCCAGTTTTCAAGCCAATCTTTTCGAAAAAGCCAAGATTGCTGATTCCGAATAAAATGAGAAGAACACCCGCTGCGCCCAGAAATAGGGGATAATTAAGTAAATCTAAAGGAACAAGCGATGTTACAGCGTAGCCGAGGAAAAAGAAAACTAAACACATAGCAGCTGCAAAGCTGCTGCCGATTATGAACCCCTTCACAGGGCTTTTGCCGATCCCCGTTGCATACGTCAAGTAGACTGAGATCAGGGCGATGGAACAGGGCGAAAGAAACGTCGCTATACCCAAAAGAAACAAGCCTGTATACGACTCAAGCATGCCCTTCAAGCCTCAAGCAATTGGCTTATTTTCGAGGATAAAGTCTCTGCCGCTACTCCGTCCCTGTAAACTTGTGCTACATGGAAAGTCTTATCGATTAAAACGACTGAACCATCTCCGATTTCGTGAGGCACATAAGCGTTAACAATTTCTAGTGCTCCATCATCGTAGTCGTTTCCTAATACCCACGTGACACCATAGTTCGTTCTGAGCACATCGAGGTCGCTACTTTGGCATGTCGCCACAGCGACCGTAAGAATAGTCACAGGTTCTTTTCCACAAAAACTATTGCACACACTTTTCAACTGGGTTAGCTGATACTCATTAACGAGGTTAATCTGCCCGTGACAGCCAACAGCCATAAAATGTATTCCGATAACGCGCCCATCAAACTGACTAAGAGACACCTGAGTACCATTTATATCTCTTAAAAGGAAGTCGGTTGCTGAAGTTGTAAATGGCGAGACCGCGCCGGAAGCACCGCCGATTGTTGGAGGTTTTTGACCCTCATAATACTGCCATATTCCATAAGCTGTTAAAATCAAAACAATAAGCGCCACTCCCACGAATAGTTTTTGCATAGGGAATTTTCGTGGTTTTCTTTTGGTGTCTAGCGCTTTCTGTTTCTGGTATGCTTGTTGCGCTCGGCGTTGTTTCTCTTGCCATTTTTTCTTCTTTTCTTTTTTCGGCATTTCTTACCCCTGTGGTAATGTTCTGATGATTAGCTATTTTCTGCATAATAAAATTTAAATATTGCTATAATTTTTCTTGATCAAAAGACAACAGGGTTAAGTTCACGTCACATATAGCGGTGGAAAATTTGAGTGAACGCATTGTCCGAGTCAAGAGTTGGGACGAACTCAAACAATTAGCCATTGAAAACCACCCCAAATCCTTTGTATACGTAATAGAGCAAAGCGGGCTTTCCCGCACAAAAGAGCTCACCACTCTGCGACTGATGCTACCCACCTCAAACGCAATATACATGCTTCTTGACTTCTCAAATGGGAAAACGCTGAGACAAACAGGTATCCCCATACGGGAAGACAAGTACGGAAATCACCTAATAGAAGACGATGACGTGAAAAACTTCATAAAGAAACAGCTGAAAAGGGGAGACCTGTTAATCTGTTCCTACTGGACTCGATAATCACCACAGATTTACGCATTGAATACATTACGCGTGGATGTTGAAAATCTTGAGCGAAGGCGTGATCAGAGTCAAAAGCTGGGAAGAATTCAAACGCTTAGTCAATGAACAGAAACCAAGCTCAGTTGTGTATGTTATTGAGCAAAGTGGGTTATCGCCGAATAGGGAACTTACAAGCCTTAGATTGATGTTTCCCAGCTCCAAAGCGTATTATGTTTTTTTGGATTTTGCGAAAGGAGAAACGCTAAGGGAAACGCGTATCCCATTGAGCAAAGATAAACAGGGAAACTACTTCATAGAAGAAGAGAACGTTAAAAATTTCCTTAAAAAACAGTTGGGAAATGAAAATCTTACAATTTGCGCCTACTGGACAATATAGCCTTGATTAGAAGAACCTTTTATGCTGAACAATTACGTCTTCGAAAAAGGAATACGCGATCTAATAACTTGAGCACTTTATATCTTGTGCATGCCTACTCCGTACCACATGAAAACTTTAGCTATAATTGGAATTATAAATCCAGCAGCTATGCGGGTCAGCACAGTGAGCAGAAAGGCATCTGTCCCAATCATCACGTTTGATGGTGAAAGCTGAAACATTCCAAAGAGGAATACTCCGCCCACTGTTGTGGATACTACTCCAGCGATGACCATCCTGCGAAAGTTCTCAGAGCTCTTGTTCAACGCTCCCGCCATGTAGCCTATGAGCATCGCACTAAGAACCCAACCCAACAAAGTTGGACCGAAACCCATAGCAGTGCGAGGGGAGGCTGCAGCAGAGAACGCGCCATATTTGACCTGAAACCACATCGCGTAGATGCTTCCCAAAAGAAATCCCGAAGCGCCGCCTGCCCAACGGTTCCAAACCAAGCCAAGCAACAATGGAACCGCAACGATGACAACCATTTCCTCTATCTCGCTTATTATCCCGATGAAAATCCCTGCGGAGCCACTCATACCCCCGCTCCTCAGCAAGAATGAACCGACCAAAGAAAGACCAACTATAACCAAAACTACGACAAGGGGCGCCACAACTCCATAGAGGATGTCGCCCCGATTCCAATCCTTCCAGCTCAGACCCATAAACGTCCATCTCTTTAGCAGTGATTTCTATCTTGAGTATATAGGGTTTTCCAAGAATCATGATGTTTAAAGCGTTATTTTGTCGTCTCTTAGTCCCTTGGTATAGAGCGCGTATACGTTTTTTTCCCTGACGGCTTTCATTGCTTTTTTGGACAAGGCCTCCAACGATTCTACGATTTCGGGCAAAAGTTTCGCTGGGATTCCTATGAACATGTGTTCTGGCGGCGTGTCGGTGGCTTGACGGCATCCATAGCAGCCTGGAGACATGTTCACTTTGCCAGTTAAGTAAGGCACGGTTGTTACGTCCACGCATTCGGCTTGGAAAATTGACGAATTAAAATATAGCCTTCCGCCTTCCTTGAAGTTTGCTGCTAGGCCAAGCCACATGATGTGCTCGGGAACGCTCTCAACTACAACAACATCAGGCTCCATTGGGAAGTCTTTTAGTGGTCCAGCAACGACGGCTTTTACCGAACCTAGCTTTATTCGTGGTATCGCCTTCATTGTTTTGGCTGCTGCCTCTTTACTCGTGAATAGCCCCAGTGTGCATAGCATTTCTCCGCTTGAGATTTTCTCAACCAAAGGTCCTAGTCCCAGCGCTGCTTTTGCAGCTGGACAAGCGATTTTTTCTGCGTTCAGCATCAGAGTTTGTCCCTTTTTAGCCAACATGAGCAACTGACAGTAACGGCTGTTTTGAGTTGGCAATTTAATGTCAGGTAACGGATCTTCCGTTTTTATGATTTTTACTGCTATTGGCGAGGTTTCTAGGCCCAAGACCTCTTGAAGTTTCTGATTTAGGATTTTGTTTTCCACTGTAACACCACCGTCTCAGTACATAGAGAAAATCAATAGCAATATTTAAATATACTTATTAGTTTAAACAATTAATAAACGTCATTTGAATTAGAGGGACTGAATGAGCCTAAAAATTGAAGTTATAGGTGTTAACACACCCTGTCCACGCTGCAAAAAGACCGAGGAAAATGCGAAAAAGGCTGCTGCAAAATTAATAGCTGAGGGAGTAACCGTTGAAGTGGCAAAGCTGGACGTAACTGCAAAGGAGACAATTTCAAAATACGGCGTCATATTGGCACCAGCCCTCGCAATCAACGGCGCGGTGAAAATCATGGGCAAAGAACTGGACGCTGGAGTTATTGAAAGACTACTTCGCAAGGAATTATGAAGATTGTAATTGCGTACGGTATTCTAGCATTTGCCGCTGCAGTCTTTTCCGGATTAATTTACAATCTTCTAATTGGCGGAATCAACAGAAAAAAGAAGTTACAAAAAGGCGAGTGACTTTTTATAATTCAGGTGTGTCCCATGGTTTCCCATAATTTTTTCTAACTGATGACTGCTAGGCTTTCGATGTCTATCTTTGAAAGGAAAAAAATAAAGTCGCATATTTTAATCAATGTAGGAGTTCTAGATGCAAGAAATTCCGTAAGTCAATAGCAATATTTAAATATTATTATTAGCATGAAGCATAGAGTCGAATCAAGGAGGCATCAGAGCATGATTGAAGAAACATATGAAGGAGTTCCAGGAAACAAAATCCCTTGGGCACCAAAGATAGACTACGATAAGTGCATTACCTGCGGAAAATGCGTAGACTATTGTCAAAACAGCGTCTTTGCGTTTGAAGAGAAAGAGGGAAAGCGTAGAACCGTTGTGAAGAACCCAGATTCATGCGTTGTATTCTGCTGGGGCTGCGAAGCAGTTTGCCCTGCGGACGCCATAACACACCCCTCAGAGGAAAAAACAGAAAAAATAATCGAGAAATTGAAAAAACTACAGAGTGACAATGTGATGCTTGATGCTTGCCACTTTGATTTCCTAAGAGTTTGTTTCATCTTTAAAAAACGATAACTTAGTGGAAAAATGGCGAATAGAAAACAACTAAAGGAACCTCCAGCATAATATTCAAGAAGCGATTTTCATCATCAAACCAATTCAGGTGATTGTTTTGAGTAACACAGATGCTCAAAGTATCAAGCAAACGAGCCTAGAAAATGGGTTAATCTCCCAAGAAGTACAAGAGAGACTTGCGGAGTATGGGTACAATGAGGTTCCAGAGAAAAAAGTAAGCTTTCTGAGACGGTTGGGAAAGCGTTTCTGGGGCATCGTGCCTTGGATGCTCGAAGCCACAGCTATAGTTACACTCGTTCTGGGCAAGTATCCACAGACACTTGTTATCGTCTTCCTCCTTCTGTTCAATGCGGGAATGTCACTGTGGCGGGAAGGCAGAGCAAAAGCAGCAATGGCTAGACTAAAGCAAAGATTGAGAATAGAGAGTAGAGTGAAGAGGGATGGGAAATGGGCGCTTATTCCGGCTCGGGAACTTGTTCCCGGAGACGTTGTGAGAGTCAGAGCAGGCGACTTGCTGCCAGCAGACATAAAAATCATCGAAGGTTCTTTTGGCGTTGACCAGTCAGCTCTAACAGGCGAATCTATAATCGTGGAAAAGTCCGCCGGAGAAGTAGCTTATTCAGGATCAGCTGTCAAGCGCGGCGAAGCCACAGGCGTGGTGGATGCTACTGGAACACGGACGTATTTTGGGAAAACTGTTTCGCTGCTTGAGCTTGCTAAACCCAAACTTCATATGGAGGAGGTAACGGTCAGAGTGGCCAATCGCCTTCTCATAATAGTGCTCGCATCTCTTTTAGTCGTCTTCGTTTACGCTGTTTTAACAGGCTTTTCGCTTGCCGTGCTGCTGCCGCTAGCAGGAGTACTCCTCGTTGCTTCTGTGCCAGTTGCCATGCCGACCATGTTTGCAGTGAATATGGCGCTGGGCTCGTCAGTGCTTGCCAAACAAGGTGTTCTTGTCACGAGGCTCAGCGCGACTGAAGATGCAGCCACCATGGATGTGCTTTGCGTGGATAAAACGGGCACAATCACCATGAACAAGCTCTTTGTCGAAGAAGAAGTACCCCTCAACGGATTCAGCAAAACCGACGTTTTGCTTTACGGAGCGCTCGCATCTCAAGAAGCCAACCAAGACCCCATAGACATCGCATTCCTGACAGCTGCAGCAGAAGCACGCATCCCAATGGACATTTACTCGCAAACGCAATTCGTACCCTTCGATCCCAAAACTAGAATGACAGAAGCTACAATCCAGAAGGCGGGTGAAACATTCTATGTAGGAAAAGGATCATTCGACACCATATGCGCTTCCTGCAATTTGCAAGACAAGGAAATAAAAGAGTTTCTTAAGGATGCCGAGGCACTCTCAGCTAAGGGTCTAAGAGTAATCGCCGTTGCCAAAGGAGAAAGTCGAAGCAGACTGAGATTCGTGGGTCTTGCAGGAGTAGCCGACAGGATAAGAGAAGACGCCCATGAGACATTAGATCAAATCCGCGACTTAGGCGTATCCGTGAAGATGCTTACGGGTGATGCGCTTCCGATTGCAAGAAACATCGCTCAACAGATAGGTTTAGGCGACAAGATAGCGCGCATGTCGAAGCTTGAAAAGATGGAGAGTCAACGGGAAATTCTAGACTCCACCGTCGAAGAGAGTGATGGCATTGCCGAGATTTATCCTGAAGACAAGTTCACAATAGTTAAGGCTCTTCAAGACCGTGGACATGTGGTTGGAATGACGGGTGACGGCATCAATGACGCTCCTGCTTTGGGGCAGGCGGAAGTGGGCATCGCGGTAAAGAACGCCACCGACATCGCCAAGGACTCGGCAAGTGCAGTGCTTACTGCTGAGGGGCTAGGAGGAATAATAGGTATGATTAAGACGTCGCGCACGATTTATCAGAGAATCTACAGTTGGGCTTTGATGATGGTTGCTCGAAAGCTCCACATCGTCGGCTACATTGTCGTAATGCTGTTTCTTACCCACTCCTTCATGCTTTCGATAACGAGTACAGTGCTGTTGCTTTTCTTAGGCGACTTTGTCTCAATGTCCATATCATCCGACAACGTACGTTCTTCTCTGAAGCCTGACACATTCGACATGCGGCGACTATTCGGAGTTAGCGGATCATTGGGCGTGCTGATGATTATTGAAAGTGCTATCTTTACAGTGCCTGCCTTATCATACTTTGGGTTAATCGGCAACGTGGACAAGATCTACACGTTTGGGTTTGCTTACCTGAACCTTGCAGGGATATCTACGCTTATGATAGTTCGTGAGCGAAATCACTTCTGGAAGTCTATGCCAAGCAGGTTTTTGGGCGTTACCGTCCTGGTTGAAGTCTTATTCGTGATTGCTGTCTCTGTCTTCGGTGTTTTAGAGCTTGCGCCACTTGGCTACCTGCCTGTGCTTGCAATTCTCGGCTATGCGCTGCTAACAACGTTCCTAATAAACGATCCAATAAAGGTATACCTAATACGCAAATTCAAGACATCACAACACTAACTTTCAGATCATAAATTCCCATGGGGTCGAAAACTCAAAAGAGATGATAGTAATGAACGATGCAGCTGGTCCTTGGTTCCTCATAATTTTCTCTGATAAACGCGATAGCTTCACCAAAACTGAAACCCACTGTGTTGGATATTGCTCAAACGATGTCTTTGCAATGAAAGATGCGAAAACGCTTGTTGCACATCCAAGTATAAGCCTCGATTGAGCCATATTTCTTTCTAAACTCATAAAAACCAGTCCTTAAAGAGTGCTAATCTTTTTGGACAGCATGACGCCTTTGTTAGACGGTGTTTTTCTTTATTATCCATAACAATATTTAAATATTGCAATTATGCTTGAAGCATATGTGGAGGCGAATCTGCTATGATTGAAGACGAACGACCTCAGGTTGAAGACATGTTTGAAGGAATTCCTCGAAACAAGATACCTTGGTATCCTATAATCGACTATGACAAATGCATAAGCTGTGGAAAATGCGTAGAATACTGCGCGTTCGGAGTTTACGAGTTCGAAGAAAAGAACGGAAAAAAGAAGTCTGTAGTAAAAAACCCCTACAACTGCACCCCTGTGTTCTGCAGAGGCTGCGAGGAAATCTGCCCCGTTGGCGCAATCACTCATCCCTCAGAAGAAGAAACACAAAAGATAATCAATAGACTGAAAGAAGAAAAAGCTTGAATTGGGAGTGCCCATGATAGATGCTAATGCACCTTGGTTTCCAACAATCTTTTCTGACAAATGTGATGGTTGCGCTAAAACTGGAAAACCCCGCTGCGTCGAATTCTGCCCTAACGGTGTCTTCGTGTTTCAAGAGGGCAAAGCTGTGGTTGCTTATCCGGCTAAATGTGGGGGCGGTTGCAGCACGATTCATTGTTCTGCCTGTGCACCTCTTTGCCACAATAAGGCGATAAGTTTCCCAACGAGAAATGCAATGTACCCGCTTGGGGTGCAGGAAGACAAGGGGCTGCTTCGTAAAACCACTTGTCGAGTATGCGGCAAACAGTACTGGACGAACCGAGAAAATAATGTATGCCTTGATTGTGAAAAATAGGAGCAAAGTTAAAGCTAAATCTCACAAAGCCTGTTTTAATCACTTCTGTGCTTCAAGAATCCCTTGGCGACTAGCGGAACTAAAATTCCAGCAAGTATCCTGGGGAGGAAAACGAGCACGACTCCGCTTATGGTTGCTTGCCCCACAATGGGCGAAAAATGGCTAGCCAGCAATACGAGTAAAGAACCTATGATTCCTGAGGTGACTCCCGCAGCGAGCATTCTGCTATATTGATTTGAACGCTTGTTCAAGGCTCCGGCGATGTACCCTATTAACATGGCGCTAACGAGGTTGCCTAATAGGCTTATGTCGCTGCTTCCCTGAGAGACGTAGAGTTGGTCAGAATAATAGAGCGCATAAAGACTTCCCAGTAAGAAACCTGATGCTCCACCTGCCCATTGATTCCAAATTAGCCCGATCAGCATTGGAACTCCGACTATGACAATGGCTTCTAACAAAGGATATTTGAGACCTATTAGAGAAGGTGTGGATACCATTGCGACACCGATGATAAGCAATGCAACTAGGCTTGGAATCACTATGCCGAATAATAAGTTGCCTATTTTTCCTTCTCGCCATCTATGAGACATATTCCTCAACCATTTTAAGGCGGTTCTATTAGCCGAACTAGTTATTAGACCTTTTGGCGGATTACGTTTCTGCAGTGCCCTTTGATTGGGACGTCTGCGTGAACCACGCAGATATCAATGTTCGTCCCTGTCACTTTACGAACAGGATTGAAGGTATTCATGCCATAAGAAAATTAAACAGCGCATCCCACCCTTCGTTGGATCTTAGCTCCTGAGAAAATGTCTGTCGAACAGCGACTCACCTTTGAAAAGACTTATTCTTCGTGATGATGCTCTTCTTCTGGCATTTGTTCTTTCAGCCTCTCAATCTCCTTGTTTATGTGTTCAAGTGCTAGCTCCAGCCTCTTCTTTCTATGCTCGAGCATTTCAATGAGCTCCTCTCTGCTCGGTTTGTATATGAATTCGCCACAAGCCGGACATCGCATGTCTCGCCATCCGCCGAACCTCATGCCATACCCCCAAGCATAAGGCGCCTCTTCCTCCATCGGCTCGCGTTCTTCCCAATGCTTATGCATTCCACCACCCAAAAATCTTCACCTCCCATTAGGCTACCTGCACTATGTCACAAATCTGAAGTATTTATTCCTATGTGACTGTGACCGAACAGCAACACCTCTTCAGCGATCAGTAAGAAGGCGTCATCTGATGTCGCTTTACGATTAGGCTGAAACACCTGACCATCCGCTTTTGGAGAAAAAGTCTGATCCTGCACTGTTGTACTCAGCGCAAGTACGTAAAAAAGCTCTCTAAGCTTATTCACGAGCGTAGCTCGGTTGTTATCTTACCATTGTCTTACAAGGACTGTGCACAATTTCGAGCTTGTTTCTGGTCGCAGAGTAACCTCGCGATCGATGTCTTTACGATTTCTGAAGAATAAGTAACGCTCCATTAGTGATTAATAAATAGCCGAAAGCGGCGAGCATGAGATACACGAACCACACTATTGAAATCGGCTCCATAAACACGCCTACAATCGCCAGAATTGCAGTCACTGCAACTGTGAAAATTGTCGCTACCAAAAACCAGCGACCAGGAGATGGCTTTTCCCAAAAAACTCTTCGAGCACGTAACAGATAAAGCGCTGCCTGTCCTGCGACCAATACTAACCAGGTAAACACTATTGTTTGTGTCTGAGCCAACGATAAGCCTTCAACATATCGAGCTATCCAAAAAATAAGGAGGCTCATCAATAACATGATTGAAGCACAGGTCAACCCTTCAGGCAATAATAAACGAATGGACCATCGATTTGGCTGGCTGGATGGGATTACATTATCCATAGAAAGGCTGAAAGTAACAATATCGCCAAAAAGCATAAAGACAAACGCAAGAAAAGGGGTAATTACAGATTCTCCGAAGATAAACAAACCTACTGCAATGAATACTGGAATTGCTACTTTACGGGTAATCATCGCCAAAATCCAAGTCTTCATACGTTGGTAATTGGCTCGGCTGATTTTAATCGTTTCAAGAATACTGTCAAGTCCTGCCTGCGTCATAACTAGACTTGCGGCTGACTTGGCAACATCAGTGGCATTTGATACGGCGATGCCCACATTTGCTTGACTTAGAGCTGGGGCGTCATTGACACCGTCACCGGTCATACCTACGACATGGCCTCCTTTTTGGAGTGCCCCTACTATATAGTATTTGTCTTGAGGTAAAACTCTGGGGAATATGCTGAATCGTTCCGCTGTCTTAAGATCAATTTTATCATAAGTGATATCGTCTGGCGCTGTTTCGCCTGTGATGCCAACTTTAGCTGCAACCGCCTGTGCAGTTGCCTTGCCATCGCCGGTTAGAAGAAGAATTCTTACACCTTGGTTTTTTAAAGAAGTTACTAAGTTTGAGGAATCTTGCCGGATAGGATCAATTAATGAAACAAAGCCGACAAGTTTAGCCTGTGATTCTGTTCCAGCAGCTACTGCGATGATGCGAGCGCCGGAAGACGAAAGTTGGGTGACTTTCTCTTCCACTTCTGGTAACGAAGCGTTAGTTAACTTAGCAACTGATATCGGTTCACCTTTTATAATGTGCGTTTCTTGATTGTTCTGTGAAATCCATGCCCCAGAGATTTTTGTTTCTGGATCAAAGGGCTCTAAACGGATACGGAACTCTTTTTTGTCATCTCTAAACAGTTTTTGTTCTTGCGCCTTTTGCATTAGAACTAGATTGATCGGGTCGTGCGTTGAATCATTAACTGTGAAAGCGGCGAAACGCAAAACATCTGCGGCTGAATAAGGGGAAAGAGGTACAATCTGCTCGATTTCAAGCCGATTTTGGGTAATGGTGCCTGTTTTATCAATGCATAGAACATCCATTGATGCCGCTTCTTCAAGAGCGGATAACCGTGTCGTGAGAGTGCCTCTTTTGGTAAGAGCGAAGGTTCCCATAGTAGCTGAAAGGGTAGACATAGCTGGCAAAGCAACAGGAACTGACAAAACCAAAAGCATTAAAATGAAGAGAACCATGGAAAGCGGAGCAAAAGCCAAATAGATCATAGCTATTAAGGCTCCAATTGCGAGAAGAATGTCGATCGCGAGCAGATACCGGGCAATCTCTGTTGCCAATCGCTGCAAAAGTAGAGGGCGTTGAGCCAATCTGACTAAATTAGCGGTCTTTCCATAGTAAGTTTTGTCGCCAGTTGCAGTCACAATTCCTATGGCTTCGCCTTGACTAATTAATGACCCTGCATAAACTGTGCTTCCCGGTTTAATCTCTATGGGTAGTGATTCGCCTGTTAATGTAGATTGGTCGGCAAGTACATTGCCTTCAATGTTCTTGATGTCTGCTGGTACCATGTCACCTCCTTCTAGGTGTATGAGGTCATCAGGAACAAGTTCGGAAGAGAGGATTTTTTGCCATTTTCCGTCCCTTTTTACGTGAGCCATAACTGAAAGTCGCTGCTTTAACAAAGCAACCGCACGCTTAGCGTGTTGTTCACGATAGAAACCAAGAAGTGCTTGAAAAACAAGCAATATAGCAATCAAGACCGCTTCAGCTATATTTCCAATAATCAATGTGATGACAATCGCAACTTCGAGCATCCATGGCACTATCCCCCAAAATTTCCGCAATAAGGATGAAATCATTCGAGGCTGAGCTTCACTTACTACGTTTTTGCCGTACTGCTGAATTCGTTTCTCAACCTCTTCCCTCGTCAATCCTACATTGCTTTGAGAAGGGGTCGTTGATGCCTTTTTTTCAAATGACAAAGTTGTTCAGCTCAAGAACGAGAACATGTGATGTGTCAGATAGTTTAGTAACCTGTACTTAAGTACTAGTGACTGTTGCGCCACAGCAACAAAAACGCAAAAAGCCTTTTCAATCTGCTTGAAGTTAGAAGGCGCAACTTGCCACTTCGCGTTGACGTCATGTGGAATTAGGTCAGAGTAAGTCCTCAACCTGCTATGATTAAGGAAACAAGTTTTATGCGAGGCATCTGTTTGAAGAAGAACCCAAAACGTATGGCAATTAACGTTTAAATATCGCCTCAATCTTAACTCCACAACGCTGAGGTTTTTAAGAAATGTCAGAGGCTAAAGTTACGGAAAAAGGGCAAAAAATTTTGAACGTCTGGCATGGCGTTCCTAGAGACGAAATCGAATGGCATCCTACAGTAGAAAAGGAATTGTGCATAGGATGTGGATTATGCATTCTTGGCTGCGCAGCAAATGTTTACGCATTCAACTTCGACGAAAACAAACCAGTTGTTGTAGCACCTTTAAACTGCAAAGTAGGCTGTATAACGTGCGCAAACACCTGTCCCATGCATGCAATAGGCTTCCCACCCCTTTCATACCTGCACAAAATTATCAAGAAAAGAAACGTTCTCGCCATTAGCAGGGAAGAACTCAAGAATAATGCTGACAAACTGAGATACACCTACAAAGACATCGAATAAACTGCTGAAAGCAGAAAACACCTATGTCCTTGAGTACCATTCGGCTATTAGCAGTCGAATCGGTCAAAACTAAAGAAGCATATCATTTGAGTTTTCTCAACCGAACCCCAAAATGTAATTCGATTTATTCTAGCTAATGCTTTTATTAAGGAACAGTATTTTTTGAATAGGAGTAAAATGGTAACTCAATCTTCCACCATCCCCAAACCAGGAAAAGAAAACAAAAATGTCAGACTTCCAGATGAAGTTTCAGAAGCAATCTCAGAATCAGGTGGATTAGACATCCTTTCGGAAGCCATCAAACCTGATGAAATAAAAGCAAAAGCTAACCTTCACCGAATTCTTTCCGACACAACGAGATTAACGATTCTTCAAACAATTAAGCAATGCGATATGTGTCCTTGCGTCCTTAAAGCATTGATGGATATCTCAGATTCTCGGCTATCTTACCATTTAACAGTTCTTGAGAAAGCAGGATTAGTAAAGTCCTACAAGAAAAAAAATTGGAAAATATACGCCATAACAGAGTTGGGGCGTTCAATCTAAGGACTTTTTGATGAAATGAGATTAGCAGCATGGCATATTGTGCTTTCTTTCGACGCTGGTTACTTGATGCGGTTGTAGAGGATGACAGAAAGGATTCCAGCTGTTACTACAACAGCTGCTACAGCCCATATTATGACGGCAAAGGGGTTGCTTGGATAGAATAACGAAGCGATGCTGACACAAGAAAAACCGTCTCCAATGCTCCAAAAATAACCGTTAACCAGAATGTCAACATGCTAGTGTTGCGTTGATACCGCGTAGTGATGTCAAAAGTGACCGCGTCAAGCCTGTCTATCACAGAGTCATAAATATTATTTATCCCTAACGTTTGTTCTCCATAATCAATTAACGGCGCGCTAAACTGGTTTACTCGTGTGATGACGCCGTAGTATTCCTCAAGTCCATTCAGTATCTCGTCTTTCAATCCAATAAGGTTGCTTATTGACGAAAAGGTACTTGCAGTCAACATATCGTAGTAAGTTCCAAGAATCTGTCGTTCTAACAGAAGCAATTCGATTGTGACGAAGAATGGAAGCGAACATTTAGCTCTAATATCAGAACTTAACTCATTCGCCACACCCTTATCTCTGACAGAAATGTGGATAGCAGTAAGATAAGACATAAATGAAGCCTGACTCTTACGCAAGCAGAAATCTTTATCCAATTCATTAACCACAAAATCATCTTTAAAAGGCAAAGGAGAAGCGTCCAAATAGAGAAGACGAATAATATCAGCGGGATGCGATTTGACAAAAACCCTGATGCTTTTTTCCGGAACATAAACAGAAATGAAACAAAAGAAGGACGATTCATCTAACGGAAAACCCAGTCTTTTTCGTAATTGATTGACAATGCCGTCAATTGACTCGGGTCTGAGCCATGGAATCCACAATTCAGGATTAAATGTCTGTTCTGGCAGATCCATCCGTATCTCCAAAAGTGCGACCCCTGTTTTATGTGAAACAAGATAAATGTCTGCGCTTGCAGGTTCAATCTCCGCATTTTTAGCCGTGAGGCCTAATCTCCCAATCGACAACCTGTTAATTCGCCCCGCCTTGAGGAATTTTTCCCCAAGTAACCGCAGTTCCACTTCTTCCATGGCGTTGAGGTGCTTTCGCTTCTCTTCCTCTGGCAACTGTTTGGTTTCTTCCCAAAAACGCGTTGTTTTGTTCAGATTTTCGGATTCCGGAAGGGTAAACAAAAGGACGAATTCAGGAAGAACCCTATCGCCCTTTTCGTTTTCTTTCAATCCCATTTTACATGCAAACCTCCTTTTTTTATGGGAAATCGATTAGTGCCCTCGACTACTCGGATGATTATTTCGAGATTTAGGAAGGTCAATTACAGCTTTTGGAGTTCACTCAGGCGTTTTTGGACGATATTCAGCAATTGACTTCTTAGCTTCTCTGCAGAAATGTTGGGTTTTGTAAAGCACATGCGGTTAGCCAATTCCACATCGCCAAGAATGTCCTGTATCCACTTCTGGAAGTCACCACGTGAATAATGAAACAAGACAGAATTGACGTCTATGGTTTTCAATTTTACTGAGAAGTCTGGCAGGCTTATGGCGGTCACACCAGTGTAAACACCTTTCTCGGTTGTGAAGTGGAAACCCTGCTCGAAGGGCACAGCACTCAAGATTCTCGACACTTCAACTCTATATAGAGTATCACTCATGATTGTTCACCATCTTAACCTCAGATAGCTAAAGTCTGATAAGACTTAATATATTGGTTTGTGGTTGTGCGATAACAGTCACATATATTTTATCTCACGTATTTTTTCGCAACGGACATGAGAGCGAAGACGCCGTCAGAAGTTACAATTTTAGTATTTCGCTCCAATCGCTGAGCCGCTAGGTTTTGAACGATTCAAATTTATTTTTGCTGGTTAATAGCCTAAGTGCATTCCCTATCACCACAAGAGCGCTTATCTCGTTAAGAAGTAAACCTGTTACGAGTCCTAAATAACCAAGCAATGCTGCAGTAACCATGAAGGAAATGTTTATCAATGAAACTGCGATGTTCTGCTTGACGTTAGCGACGGTTTTTCGACTTAACTCTCGAATATAGTTTATCTTTGAAAGGTCATCTGACATCAAAACTATGTCTCCAGCCTCCACAGCTACATCTGTTCCTGCAGCGCCCATGGCGATTCCCACGTTCGAAACAGCCATTGCAGGTGCATCGTTAACGCCGTCCCCAACCATAGCCACTGAACCGTACTTTTCCCTCAGCTGTTGCACAACGTTAACTTTCTCGTCAGGCATTAATTGCGCAAAATATTCATCCACGCCAACTTGAGCAGCTATAGCTTTGGCGCATCTTTCGCTATCGCCTGTTAGCATTACAGTCCTTATGCCTGCACCGTGAATTACTTTAAGGGTCTCTTTTGCGCCAGGTCTAAGAGCATCAGCAATGGCAATTACTCCGAGCAAACCGTCATCTCGCCCCACAAGAATGGTGGTTTTTCCTTCATTTTCCAGCTCTACAACCTGCTCTTGGATATTCTCAGTTGATACAGAGTTTTCTTGGAGGAATCGTAAGCTTCCTGCAAAGCATTGCTTACCATTTATCTTTGCTTTTACACCCTTTCCAGTGATTTCCTCAAAGTTCTCAAGGTTTGCGTTGATTGGCACATTGCTCTCTTTTGCTTTCCTCAGAATGGCATTCGCAAGTGGGTGACCCGACCGGCATTCAATAATAGCGGCTACACTTAACAGTTCATCCTGTGAAATTTTTCCAAAGGTAACTACATCTGTCACTTCAGGTCTCCCAATTGTGAGAGTACCTGTTTTATCAAACGCAATTACCTTTACTTTTTGAGCTGACTCGAAGTATGCACCACCTTTAAAGACTACACCTTTGCGCGCCGCATTAGCCATCGCTGCAACAACAGCCACAGGGACAGATAAGGCTAAACCGCAAGAACAGGAAACAACAAAGACAACTAGTCCCCTTAAAATGAAGGGCATCCACTCTGCGCCAAAGAATAAAGGTGGAATAACCGCAACGGCCACGCCAAGCACGAACATAGCGGGTGTGTACAGGTTCGAGAACCTATCAGAAAAACGTTGAAAAGAAATTTTCTTTGCTTGAGCTGCTTCAACAGAATAAATTATTTTTGAAAGCATTGTTTCACTTGCAGGCTTGTCTACTCGGACTTCTAGGAAACTCTCCTGATTAATGGTTCCAGCAAACACGACATCTCCAACTTGTTTGTTTTTCGGAATTGACTCTCCAGTGACTGTTGATTGATCAACAAAAGAAGAGCCAACTAGAACTGTGCCATCTACTGGGATTCTTTCACCCGCTTTTACAACTACGACGTCTCCAACATTGATTTCCTCGACTGGAACCATGACCTCTTTTCCGTCTTTTCGTACCAAGGCTTTTTTGGGTGCCAAGTTCATCAAGGACCGGATGGCGCCACGTGCTTTGTCAACAGCATAAGATTCAAGCACATCTCCCAAAGAGTAAACAAATATCAAGATAGCTGCTTCGGACCACATGCCTAGCACTAATGCGCCGACGGAACCTATGAGCATAAGGAGATGAATTGTCGCGGTCAGATTCATCAGGGCGATTAGGGCTTTCTTTGCGGGATAGTATACACCGATTAGTACAGCAATGATGTATCCTATGAAAGTGTAGTTTTGCGGAATGACAAATAAACCCAAAAGAAAGGTGGTGAGTATAGCTAGGCCACAGCCTAAAAGAGCAATTTGCTGTTTTTCCTTCCACCAAGAACTAAATTTTCCTGTTTTAGACCTGACGACAGAAGCTTTCATACCAGTTTCCGAGATTGAACGAATGATGTCTTGCAAGGTGACAGAGGAGGAATCGTAGGAAAGACTCAGTTGCTTTGTTGCAGGATCAATAGTAAAGCTGCCTACGCCAGCTAGGGCGTTCATCTTTTGCTCTATTAATTGGATTTCTGTTTGGCTGCCAATTCCTTCAATTTGGATTTTCGCTTGTTCCAACCTTTAAACCTTCCATCTTTGGCTTGCATTTGAAGCAAGCTATTTCAAATTTGATTGAAATAGGTGAGAGGCTCACTTATTTATAACATCGGAGCAAAAACCCGTAGATATGAATTTGAAATACATAAAGGAAATGAAGAGAGACGGAAACAGCAAGTAGCAGGTAATAGTGTGGCTTATCGCAAGTGGTTCACGGGAAAGCCCAAAACTGTTCAACGTGGTTCGCAAAATCTTAGGCAATACTGTGCATGGCTAAAGAAATCACCTGAGCAGTTAATAGCTGAATACCGAGAGTCACGTAAAAGTGTTGACGATTTAGACGATTGGAAGCGTAACACGAAAAACACGATTCTCAAGTATTACAACGAATCGAAGGAAAAAGGCTATAAAATCAACGCTTGTCGCACAATGATAACAGGTGTTTTAGCGTTCTACAGCCAAAATTGCGAACCCATTAAAGGCGTTGTTAAGCAGATTGACCCCGTTCAAATCCCTGAGAACGACTTCGTGTTTGACCAAGCAACTTTAAGGAAAATGTACTATTACGGCAATGCAACAGAAAAAGCGTGGCTTTCGTGTGCTGTTAGTCTCGGCTATGCAAGTCAAGATTTCCTATCGCTTGAAACCGAGAAAATAAGGAATCTGCTAAAAGAAGCTAAAGACAAGCATCTTGACTTTATGGGTTTTATCGGCAAAACACGAAGCAAAACCTCTGTTCAACCACGAAGTTTCTTGACACCTGAGTCAATGGCTAACTTAGACGAATACCTGAAAATCTTGGAGAAACAGTATAACGGAAAACTGCCTAAACTTCTATGGGATAACGCCACAAACGACACGTTGAACGATTGGTTAAAGGCGTTGCTGAAAAAGGCTAACATCGAAACGTATGGCAAGAATGTCAAGTTTCATGGGTTGCGCAAATTCCTATATGATGTACTCTGTAGAATGGATGAAACAATAGCGTCAGTTATAACAGCAAAAAAGACAGATGCAAGTAAAATCACATACCGAACAAGTTTAGACGCTGAATGTGAACGAATCTTTAAAGAATCTTACAAGCTGTTTGCGCTTAACGGAGATGTTTCAGGTAAGGCTAAAACGCAACTTGCCGAAGAATTGGAGAGACTCAAGAAAGAGAACGAAGAATTGAAAACAGTCTTGAAAGGTATGGCTACCGTTTTTGGTGAAGAAATTCTGAAAAAAGCAAGGGAACAAGCGCAAAAAGAAATCATAGGAAAAGGCGATACGGGAATAGTTTACGGATTACCTGAGAAGTTGACACCATACGAAGCCCTTTTAATGTTAGGCAAACAAAAGAAGGATTGAGACCATGACCGAAAACGAAGAAATAAAGTTGCTTCGTGAAATCTCGGCTAAACTCAGCAAAATAATCGAGAACACTCACGAAACAGCCGAGAACATTCGGAGATACTCTTAACCCTTTTTTCTTCTTTATTTTCTTTGTTTCCAACTTAAATTCTAAGTTATTTAATGAATTACTTAACTGAAGATAGCCTATTAATTAAAAATGACTAACAACATGAAGACCCTTAGTCTCACAGTTTTTCGAAGTTATTTTTAAGGCAGGTAGGGGAGTTTATTTGGCTATTGAGGCTTAATTTGGGCTTTGTTTGTTGATTGGTTTGTTCGATTTGTTCGTTTTGGGTTATTGGTTTTTGGCTTGCAGTTTTTGCTTGCCAACTTAAAATGAATCTCTCAGTTTTAGGTTTGTTTTGTTAAATAATTGCGTAATTGAGGCTTTTTTTGATGTGTTTTTGGCTTTGATACATGGATTATCGAGACTCCTTAGAAATACCTACGAAAATGTCCATGCGAAGCACAAAATCAGTTTTTCGATTGCCTTCGCTTTTTGCATGTGTTCAACGTTTAAGCAATGGCTTAACTAATCAAAATAGGATACATACGGGGTAAGGCTTAAATTGATTTTTATCGTTATGAACTGTAGAAAGGAGAGAATTGCGGCGCAATCAGTTAAAGAATTGCTT
>JAOZHY010000015.1 GCA_026014595.1 Candidatus Bathyarchaeota archaeon | reverse complement strand
GCCGCAAGATACTCAGGAGCTTAGGAGATGCGTCATTCAAGGGAAGTAAGAAAGATGTGGAGAAAAACGTAAGAGAGATGTTTAATGCGAACATTACAATTCATGATAATCCCCACAGTCTTACACAAGCGCAACAGCATAATTCCGAGGCAGCTTCCCCACAGCTTCTCTAAACCAAGACCGCACAGCGTCCATATTCGTGTTCAACATGCTCAGAAACACCTCCAAATTCGACGTCTTCTGCCAATGCAACCCATGCTCAACAACCAACCGCTTCCAAAACCCATAAACGCCCAGATACTTCGAAAGATTCGCCAAAGCAGCCATAACATTCCTCTGCTTAGCCTTCGGAAGCTTACCAACATCACTCGCCTTACCCGGCTCAAACAGCACATAATAGTATTTCTCCGCATAATAGCAAATGATCTCAGCATACTTTGCATTAACCCTATTTTGAAGCCATTTCTTAAAACCAAGCCAATCTATGCCCTCTTTCGCAGAATCGCTTTGTGTCTTGGGCTCTATAGACCCCGGTTCAAATCCGGGCAGCCCCACCATCACTGCGTTTAGATTTTGATTTAGAGCTTGCGGAACATTGGTTTTTTGTGGAAAAGTTTGGTTTGGGTTTGTTTGTTGGTTTAGGGCTTGGAGAAGGTTGATTAATTGTTGGATTACGGAGTTTGGGACGGTCCTGAGTATAATGGGTCTCCAGACGGTGGCGGTCCTAACATAAGATTTTTTGTAAGGGCAAGTGCCTGGTTCTATTTCAAGTAAGAATTAAATTAGCAAGGTGACAGATAATTGGTCATGAGATACCGAGTCTTCATTGAAACTGTCAGTCTGCTTGAAGAGAGTATAGGGTCAACTGAGCCAATTTATTTTGAATCAATCCAGAAACTCGAAGAGGTCCGAGAAGATCTGAGAAGACTTGACATTCAAATGCACTTATTAGGATTAATTAGACCGTTTCTTATTCAATGGGGAACTATGGCTAGAGTCGTTGGTCAAGAAGGTTTGGATTGGGTAGGTTTTGGCAAGGCAATACAGAACTTAGAATCTGATTTTGCGAGATTAAGGGACAAGCGTTTTCTTGCCATTGATTTTAGTGAGGAAGTTGTCTCCAACGCTGTTAAGAAAATATACGAAGAATTAAGGCGCTTTCCTAAATTAGGGGGTCCAACAGTGATCTCAAAGGTTTTACATTTGCTTAATCCTGAACTCTTTGTTATGTGGGATGCCAACATCAGGAAGGCGTATCAAATAAAGAATCGACAGGTGAATGAGTTCCCTGAGGGGTATTTGGAATTCTTAAAAGAAACTCAAAGCGAAGTGAAGGAAGCTTTCTGCGATTATCAAAGAGAAAGTGGGAAAGATTTTGATGAAATTGAGCAGGAGATTAGAGGTAAATTCAAAAACAAGACATTAGCCCGAATAATTGATGAATATAACTACAGCACTTACAGTGTATCTAACACGCTCCATCATAATAAAAAGCATAGAACTCTGGAAGCTAAGGCAAGTGTCCTTATGCTGCCTGACCCCAACAAGCGATAAATGAATGTATTTGTAATCCTGAGCATTTAACCTATGCGACCAAGTGTATGAATCTTCTCAAAAATTTTCCTGGTCTTAAAGTTTGGGAGGTACTGCCATGCTTTTGAAGAAAAGACCTAAAACCGACAAAAAAGTTAACTGAGCTTTCTGCATTGATGAACTCTGATTCTCTGCAAACTGCAGAAATATCTGAGGTAAGGTTCCGCCTTCACTCTGTTGTAGCCTGTAATTTTTTAGTAAGTATGGGATTGGAGTGGTTAATTCAGAAGATGTTTGGTTGGGAAATTTTTGGGTACTGTTGTCTTAACCGCTCTGTTATCTATTCTGTACAGTAAAGACCCGGTGTATATAGTATGCTCTATATGTAGAAAACCCTCTGCGGGAAACATCATGAAATAATCGTTGATGACCTTGTCTTTTAGCCAATATTTGCCTTCTCTTTTCTCAATCAAGTCGTACTTTTCCATAGACCTTTCATAGCAACTTGCTCGTACAGGCAAAAAAAGAAAAAGAGAAATTTCGCCAAAAAATTGTTTTTACTTAAGCTTAATTTCTTTCGAGGACTGCCACAAGCCGTGAATGTTACAATACGAAGACGCAATGAGGGTTCCCGGCTTTCCCGTCTTCATCCACCCCGTCACTGCATGATGCGTGTACACCGTGCTCGTGTTTGGTCCCTGAACCGAAGCGCCGTGTGCTGCGAACTCGCATCGGGCAATTTGATACGGGAATTTTTCTCCGTCAGGCATGAAAAATAGTGCTATCCAGCTGATGTGATGCTCCGTTGTGTTCGGATGGGCAATCTCCTTGCCAATGGTGACTTTAACCTCGAAAAGCTCGTCAGCCTTCACCGCGTCCGCGCATTCAATGACCGGCACATGCTTCTCCATCTTCCAATCGGCTTCCTGGAATAATTCTCCAATTTTCTTCAAAAACAATCACTCCTACAATACCAGTTGAGAAAGAGAATTTATGCGTTTCGACCCCCTTATAACGCGGACTACTCTTCGGCTACTCCTCTCTATAGAGGGGAGGGCTGTTCAGTATATAAAAAGGGGTATAGACAAAAATCGCGCGCCAGTTCACCAGAAGCATGGGATGTACTCTCTAACTCGTAACGGCACATTCAGCGATTCGGCAATCGCTCTGACTTTTTCCACGTCAATTTCAGGCATTCGCACCGTCGAAACCTCAACATTCAATCCAGCTGTTTTCGCCTTTTTGACGAAATCCAGCACAGCTGAGAAGGCTCCATCAAAAATGGGTCTACAGTTTTCCGCGTAACTCGCCTCATCATGTCCGTTCAAGCTCACACTTACCTTGCTGACTCCGGCAGACCGTAGCTCTTCTGCAACGTCCCTGTTCTTGTTCAGCATGTAACCATGCCCGTTAGTGTCGACGCGAATCAGAACCGAACCGGCGCAGCGCTTCCGTATCCACCGCGCAACTTCCAACAGAACGTCCAATCTTGCTGTTGGCTCACCGAAACCGCAGAAAACCGCCTCATTCCAGTGCTTCAACCCCAAAGCGGCTTCAAGTTCTGCAGTTACCTCAGCCGTTGTCGGTTCTCTCTCCAGTTTCAGGTTGAATCCACTTATGCCCTGTTTAAAGTTGCGGAAGCAGAACCAGCAGTTGTTGGAGCATCGGTTAGTGATGTTCAAGTAAAGGCTGTTACCCAGCCAGTAGACAGCTCTCGGTTTTTCCTTAGTCACCACGCGGTTCCGCCTTAACGCTGCACGAAACTAACAAGCGTTTTAGCTATATAGTTTATAGCTTTCTGCATCGAAAATTTTTTAACCTGAGCCAGTACATCTGGCTAAAGCGGGAGAAGCTAAGAAGTGAAGAAGGTACCACTGTTCGAATATGAGATTCCGCACTACCGCAAGCCACGCTCAGCTGAATGGACTGAGCAGAAACAGACCCGCTGAAAACATTCTCCTCAGCACAAACAAAAGCGGGGCAAAAAAGAGAGATCTTACTCGTCATCAAACAAGATATCATCGCCGTTTCTTTCTGTAAACCATAGCCGCTAGGAAACCTGCCACTGCAAAAACTGGAACAAAAATTAGCCAGGAAGGTAGCTCTGAGTTGAACATCACCACCAAGTCGCCTGCCATCGGTTCACCCAGTACGGAACGCATCTGGATAGTCGCCGTTTCCACACCATCCTCATAGCTCAGCGTCAGATTCTTTGGGTTCCAGACGCTGTCAGTCCATGTGGTGTAAGCACGCACGTTCGACACCTCGGTTTCAAAGCGCACCGTGAAATAGGCTGTAGATGTGTTGCTGGAGGCCGTCAAGTAAGGGCTGATATTGAGGTCGTATAGGAACAGGTTGCTCCCGTTAACCGTCGCAACCGGATGCTCATAATGGATGGTAAGTATGAAAAAATCTGAAACAGGGCTAACCATGCAGTAAATTATGCTCCAATCGCCGATGGCGGTGTGGTGCAGAGAATCTGGGTATGCTTCCGTGTAGTTGCTCCAAGCAAGCTCGGTTCCGTTTACTTGCACATGAATGTTTGTTGTGCCTGGTGGCGTGGGATAAAGCATGGGCACCTCGCTAAAGCCAGCGCACTGCTGATTTAAGATGTAGATTGGGTATGTTCCGTCTATCTTCGCCCACAAGATACCGTTGACACGTACAATCGTGTAGTTGACGTACTCCACTGGCATGGCAAGAATTGGCAAGGCAGCGTCTTCAGGGTTTCCCGCCGCAAAATGGACAAGCTGAGTGAACGATGAGAACAAAAACACAAAGGCCAATGCAACGGCTAATCCAGTTTGTTTCTTCACGATGACCCTTTTAATCATAGGCTTTGCGGGTTCTAAATAACTTGTGGGATAGCCGCTATTTCTTCGGAATAACAATCCATTTCAAGTTGTCAAACCCGTACTTCTCAAGCAGAGGGTCCAGAAAGTTTGCGGCGAACTCGTCTTCGATTTCCGCCAGCACCACGGTATCTCCAGCTTTGTAAGCCCACCCTACAAGGACAAGCTCTTTCAGCTCCTTGTATTTGCTCTTGATTTCCCAGTACACCTCATCATCCTCTTTTCTTTCCTCCGTTATCCACGTGTACTCGTCTTCAGGATGTTCTCCACGCGTATAGTTGAAGCGGCAGACAACGTCGCCGACCGTTTTTGGGCTATCATCCGTTTTGACATAAAACCAAATTGTCATGTCTAATACCTGCAATAATGTTCGACGCCCTCTCTTATTTGCTTTTCACACAAACACGCTCTAAGAGCAGAGCGTTCCTAAAACTCAACTGGAGAAAATTGAAAACTACAAAAAAGAGAAAAGAGGGTTGCGTGTTTTGCAGGACTAATGCTTGCGTCTCTTTAAAGCTATCAACCCAACCGCGAGAATCACTAGGACCACCGCTGCGACTGCGGCAAAGATGTATTCCATGGGCAAAGCGTTCTGTGTCGGTTCCGATTCAGGTGGAGTTTCCGCATCTGCAAGCTCAGCCACAGTCCACGTGGAGAAGTGGTTAGTGTTGCAGACCAAGTATCCGTTCTGGTCCATGTAGCTTGGCACCGTTTCCCATGCAGCCTGGGTTCTGTTCCAGTACATCCAGGTAAGCCGTGAAACATTGACTTCCCTGTTCAGCTCTTGATTGAGCTCTGTCTGGTTTATGTGTAGCCTGATTTGAGCGTTAAGTTGCAGTGTGGCGTTGGGTTCTATTTCTAGGTAGAAGTTCAGGGTTCGCTCCATGATCCTTGCGCCTTCAAGCGGCGAACCGCTCATGTTCAACGTAAGCTTCATGGTTTGGTTGGGTTCCACGGAAAGCGCCAGTATCTTCGGCTTCACCGTTGGGTCAACAGTTACGTTTAGTTCGCAGTTTCTGGTGCAGTTCATTAGCATCGTCATGTTTCGGTAGCAGAACAATGCTGGTTCTCCAGCCATAACCTGTTCCATCTGGCACACAGGTGTAGTCTCGGTTTTGTTGTACTGCAACGCATTGTCGGGTACACCGGGAACGTTTTCAGCGCCTGATGCTTGTCCAGCACCAGATGCTGTCCCAGCGCCAGCGTAAGCCATGCTTAACGATGCAAGCATCAGCAACGCCGCAATGAACACGCTGATTTTTGCGAGGTTTGTTGTCTGAGTTTTTTTCGCCATCGCGAATCACCACTCGGAATATACGCGAAACCCTAAGTTAAGGGATACCGCGAGAAAACCATTCCAAAACTCGGAATGACTGTTTCAGTAATATTGCTAGACCCAGGTCATGGTTGCAATCCCAAGTTTTTCGGATGAATTTTCTCTTTCAAAAGAGCATGTTTGTTGATGCCGAAAAACTTCGTTCATTGCCTTTTTCCTAAAAAAGGTAGTGGATGATTGTTGTTCAATCGTTCAATCGCTACGTTTAATGTTCCAGTCAATTAAGGAACGGATAGACAGTCTCTGATTTGAAGCCTTGTCCTTGTTTGAGTAAGGTCTTGGAGGCAGTCACATCCGCAGTCTCCGTCATGTATTTTATCTCTCAATCTATCCCGTGTCTGGTCAATATCGCCGTTCATGGCAGCAGAAGCTGGAACGACATAGAGTGCTGCGACCGTAGCAACGAGAACAAGTCCAAGCACCAGAGCTCCCTTCATTTTTAGTTGCATTTTTTCACCTCGCAAAGAATAAACTAAAAATCAAAAAATTAAGGGACACTACGAGACAAGCATTTCAAAAAGAGGAACAGGCGTTTCATTCTGAACCTCGTGCCTTATGTGACGTTGAACCGAGCAAACTCTTACTCCTGATGCATAAGAATTATTACCATGAAACAGGTAAATCCAGTACGATTCGACATATGAGATTTGACGCTCAAACCATCTTTGTTGCTGCTTTAGCCTCGCTAATTGTAATATCAGCTATGACTGTGTTTGTAAGTGGCGAACCGCGGTTTGAAGTTAAATCTCTGAATCTTACTGTTTACAGGGATGGCTTGGTTCATGTTACGCAAACGTTGACTGTGAACGAGTCGTTTCCCGAAATATTCGTGCCTCTCTTAGCTTCATCAGTCGAGAACATACTGGTGCTGGACCAAGATGGAAAAGCAGTTGACTACGAAATAGACAGCTTCAATATGACTATTTACACTCTGGGCGCCCAGAACATATTGCTTGAATACGATACGGTTGCGCTTACCAAGAAGGAAGCTGAAGTTTGGACCTTAACAGCAGATATCCCTTACTCCGCCACAGTTTTCCTACCGCAGAATTCGACGGTGGTCTATCTGAACCAGATGCCAACGACAATAAATATGCAAGGAAGTGTGATAGCGCTTTCACTGTATCCGGGCTCATGGGAAATCAGCTACGTTTTACCCGTGCTTCCAATAAATGAATCACCAGATAACGGAAAACCTTCAGTCTCAATTCCTAACGAGTACCTAATCTTAGCCGTGGTCGCAGTCATAGCAGGCGTTCTCTCTGCGCTACTGTTAGTGAAGCGACAAAAAAGACGCCCCAATGTTGAGAAAATACTGAAAGCTTACCCTCAATTGATGAGTGACGACAGGGAAGTGATAAAATTCTTGGCTGAGAAGGACGGCAAAGCCTTTGAAGCTGAAATAAGGGAAAGGTTCCCAGATATGCCACGGACAAGCCTTTGGAGACTGGTTAGACGCCTTGAAAGGCTAGAGATAGTTGAAGTGAAAAAGATCGGGCTCGAAAATCAAGTGGAACTCAAAAAATAAAGGGAGATTGGAGCCTTTTACGGCCTGTTTCCGCCCATGCCTGAACCAGAACCGCCGCTTCCGTCCATTCCATACTGATTCTGGTGACGGCTAATCTCCTGTGTTAATGCTTGGTCCATTTGCTGCACCATTTGGCTGATTGCTTCTAAATCCTGCACGGCGTTCTGTATGTTTCCTGCTTTGCCTTGAGCTGCCTGAATCATGTTCTGCAACGCTTGCATGAACTCGTTTTCGCTCTGGTAACCCTGCGACGCCAGAGCACTGGTAAAATTGACGCCGTTGTCACTTCCGTATCTAAAGCGTTCCCTTATTCTTTCCTGGGTTCGTTCACAGTAGTTATAGATTCTCCAAACATTCGAGTTTTCACCCAGCTGCTTCAGGTACTGGTACACTTGAGAGATTAGCTCCCTTGCCTGGTCAAGGTTGGAAATCACTTCACCTGTTTTACCTTCAAGAAGCAAAGCTCTTGCCTCGTCGATGTTCAAGTAGGCTTCTGCTTGGTCGAGCAACTGCAATGCGTCGGTCGCGTTTTCAGGCAGAATTTGCCGAAGATATGCTACTCTTTCAAGTGCTCTCGTGACGGCTTCTAACAGTCCCTGGTTATCGGTTAATTGCCCTTTCTGAACCCCTGCTTTGTCCAAGATTATGTGTATTGAGCTGAAGACTTCCCTGAAAATGCTCAGGGCATCAGTCGCGTATTCGACGGCAGTTTCGTAATCTTCGATTTTGAGGGCGGCATGTGCTTTCGTGAGGTTTTCTACGCCCTGATTGTACAGCGTCACGTTGCCCTCTAACTCGTCAAGAAGGCCAGCGTCTTCAATCATCTGCAGAGCAGTATCATTAGCGTAGACCAAGTCTATGAGATTCTTAACTTGCTGCTCAGCCCTGTCGGCAAGCTCAATCATCGCCTCAGCAGTCGTTGCTTGAACTTGTGCTTGTCCGGCGAAAATGGCTGAAGTTGGAGCAACCGCCATTATGACGGACACCAGTAATGCCAAAGCGGCAATCCGCCGTTTATTCATCATTTTATGTCACTGCAGAGAATAGTACCTTTACCGTAAATTAAGGGACACTGTGAAACAAGCATTCCAATATTGGAAACGCTCTTTGGCAAAGAAACATTGAGATGTACACATCATCGTTTTCGCCACCTGTCGCGAAAACCTTTAAATGAGATGTTCGTGTCATCAATTAGCCGAATTGAGAATTACAATTTTCAATTTAAAACATAGACAAGTCGAGGTGATTCTAAACGTCACAGAAAAGAGTATTCGAAATTAAATGCACCAACTGTGGAAAAACTGACACTGTTCCCTTTGAACCCAAAGCTGACAAGCCTGTTTATTGTAGCACTTGCTTCTCAGAACGCAGATTAAATAAACCAAGAACCCGAAATCTGAGCTGTAGTTTCAACGAAAAAACAGCGTGGGCGCGACGTCAACAGAGTTTCAAAGGAAGAAGAGAGGAAAAGCCGAACAGCATTTTCCTAAAAGAATAGGCATAAAAAAGAGACATCAACCTATGCGTAGGATGAACTTGCCATGAATCTGCGTTTGTACGCTTCCAAACGAGAGGATGTGAACGACTACTCGCAAGGTCACTACATCCGCTTCTCCATAATTGACTTAGACATCTCGGAAAAGTATCCAGCAAACTTTGTCTGCATGCTGCCGAAACATATGGGTACAAATGGCAAATCATCCAACGTGTTTTCCAACATGTTCGGAAGCAACAGTGTAGAGCTGGCTAAACGGCTTTTAAGAGAGGCATTAAAAACTGAAGACGATTCAGAAGTCAAAGCAGAAATTGGAAAACGCTTACGGCTTCTTGAACCCAAACCGCCAGTTTTAGCCAAGTGCCGTGTTTGCGGTAAAATGTTCGAGCTTGAAAAGAGACGGTTCAAACCCAAAACCTGCCCAGAATGCAGGCGAAAACAGCGCATAAGCCAAGAATAACCCTGCCAGAATTAAAACGTACGCTAACGAAAGGGTAGAAGCTTGGCAGAGGTGCGCAGACGCATTGTTAAGTCTGGCATAACGCATTATAACGGGAAATCGAAAAAGCATTCTTGGCGTCTCATAGGCCTCTGCACAGTCACATGTTCGTCATCTATTTAAAAGTATAAATCACACTATAGAGGGTAGTAGCCCGGGAGAGATTCGAACTCTCGTCGGCGGGTCCAAAGCCCGCTATGCTTGGCCACTACACCACCGGGCTTCGACAACGACACTGGGGTCATATGGGCGATTCTTTTCCTAATAAGCGTTCTCTCACGCCATAAAAGTTGGGTTAAGAATCGTGCGGAAGGCGGTGGGGAGGGGAAACTTGAGTTGTGTTATCAGTTCTTTTCTGTTGATTAGGATTTTGCCTATTTATTCAGGAATTGTGCGTGAAATATCATGATTAAAACCGCAAAGCTTATATATTAAATCTGTTCCTTTGCTTAGTTTGCGCGGAACCGAATGTACTGTTTTCTCGACGTAAAAGGGATATGGTGACGGTTTTACGCAAATAATAAGTGAGGAGTAGGAAAATGAGCAAAAAAGAAACTCGCACACAACAGCGCTTGGTTGACAAGTGTCCAGAGTGCGGTAGCGAAAATTTAGTTCACGATTATGACACAGGCGAAACTGTTTGCGGAGACTGCGGTCTTGTACTCTACGAGCAAATGATGGATAAAGGCCCAGAGTGGCGTGCTTTCACCCAAGAGGAGAAAGCGTCGAGAAGCCGCGTTGGAGTTCCCACATCTTATTCTGTTCATGACAAGGGTTTATCCACAGCCATCAGCCAAGTGGACCGTGACGCTTTCGGAAGAAAGCTGCCGCTTTCCACCAGGTTGCAGATGTGGCGGCTAAGAAAGTGGCAGATTCGTTCTCGCGTGCATTCTTCTATTGACAGAAACCTGGCTCAAGCCATGGCGGAGCTTGACCGGTTAAGCGACAAAGTCTACATTCCGCCGCCGATTAAGGAGAAAGCTGCTGTTATCTATCGGAAGGCTTTGGATAAAGGCTTGGTTCGTGGCAGGTCAATCGCTGCGATTGCTGCTGCTGCGTTGTATGCTGCTTGTCGTGGAAGTGGAACCCCAAGGACTCTCCGCGAAATTGCTGAGGCAAGTTTAGTTGACAAGAAAGACGTTGCTCGCTGCTACAGGCTTCTGCTGCGTGAACTGGAAGTGCACATGCCAATTGCTGACCCGTTGACTTATGTCTCGAAGATTGCTGAGCGAACAGGGATTTCTGGCAAAACTCAGGGCGCTGCGATACAGATTTTGCGAGATGCCCGAAGAAGACGTGCTGCGGCGGGTAAGGATCCGATGGGCTTGGCTGCTGCTGCGTTGTATATTGCTTGTTTGCAGAATAATGAGAAGAAGACGCAGAAGGACATTGCTGAGGCTGCTGGTGTGACTGAGGTTACGGTGCGGAACCGTTACAAGACTTTGAAGAAGCAGCTTAATTTGGAACTGCCTGACTAAGCGTTTTTGTCTTCGCTTTTTTCTTCTTCTTTTTCTAGTTCCATTACGATTGGGCCTATGTAGCCGCAGTCGTTGCATATGTATTTCTGGGGTGTTAGCCACATGTCAAAACTGCTGGTTAGATGGATTTTTGGGCTGGAGCATCTGGGACAGTAGATTTTGGTTGGTTTCCGATGCTTTAGGGTTTTGAATACTTCACGGACGTTTTGCAGCATTTTCACGGGCTTATGCACCTTGAAGGGTTATTGGAGTTCTATGTTTTCTTCTGGGTAGCCGATTTTTATGAGGTATTCGCGCACTCGTTCGCGGTGGTCGCCTTGGAGCATTATTACACCGTTTTTGTGGGTTCCGCCGCATGCGCAGTATCCTTTGAGTTTTTGTGCTATGTTAGAAAGGTTGGAGTTTTTGTCGTCGATTCCGTCGATGATGGTGCTTGGCCTTCCGAATTTTCTGGTTTCAAGTCGGATGCGGATTCGCTGTTGTTCTTTTTCTATTTCTCCACAAACGCATAAGTCCTTCGGCAGCCCGCATGTTGAACAAACTTCAGCCATGACGCTCAACAGTGATGTGTCAACGGCTGTATATAAGAGTTTCAAGCTGAAGCTTGCTAAGCTGAAGTTGTTTTTATAAATTGGGTCTTCTTGGATGTGGATAGCTGCTGCTCGTGTAGTCAGGACAGGCTGGAACTGGTGCGCGCGATTTTTGTCCACACTCACTGAACAGCCCTCCCTCTTCTGTTTTTCAACATCGGTTTGGCGGTTTTCGGCGTCAATAGCGACCTCTCCCCTCTATAGGTTTCTGCAACGAACCACTAATAGGCGCCAAATAGGCAGAAGTTCTGGTTTAGTTGCGCGTATCTGTTTTTTTGATTATTGATGCAATTTTTTAGTCAAGTTTTTAACCGCAGACCTGTATATTACTAGGTTGAGGGTGTTTCATGACTGTCTCTAAAGTGGTCCTTGAATGCCCCTTCTGTAATCAAATCTTTGAAGCTGAATCTCCAGATAAACTGCATTCAGCCTATTCAACAAAAAAGCCAATAGCGCATATTTATCATGGTAATGTGGTGAAAAAGAAACACAGGTGCCAAAACCCAGAATGCAAAAAATTAATCACTATCTACTGGTACGCTCCACTGGACTACTTCAACAGAATATGAAAAAGCTCGAATTGCTCAAGAGGATTGAATTGTCAGGTAAGTCTTGTCCTCAGCGACTATGAGCCCGCGCTTTTTAGAAAAATCTTTGATACAATCAAGGCAAATTTCTTCGGCTGAGACCTTCTTAATTTTGAGAACATAGCCCTCACCTTGATAATCAGCGACAATGATTTTAGGCAATATGCCTGAACATTTGAAACGACCGACTGAAAAGGCTCTGTACAAAGCCATTACTTCAACAAAGTTCAGGGCTCATACACCACTGAACATCAGAATAGCCTAACTATGCTCTTAAATGGTTGTGACTGTCATCAAGCAATAACATTCGGTACACGTCAAGCTGCTTGTGGTGCTTGATGCTTGTTAGTTCTTCTTCTCTGAAAGATATACCACATTATTTTAAGGGGCAAAGCCGGATAGATTCCTCTATCGTTTTCGCACTGAATTTCTATTAGACTGCAAAAATGTTGAACAACATGAAAATACGTGGTGGAAGTGCGAGCTTCGGTGGGCAACGCGCTACTCGGGCAATTCCAAGTCCTTTCAATAGCGAAACAGGTATATCGGTTTCTCAGCTTCTCTCTTTCTTTCCTCAGCACTCATGTTTCTGAGCGACTTGGCTTTGTTAACCGTTAGCAACCACCACGCACATTTGGAGATTCTAACGGCGATGTATTCTCCTAATATAAACATTGCTGCAGTAATGTTGATTCTTAGTTGTGTGCGTGTTTTCGGTTTAAGATTTGGGCTTCACAAACTCTTTATTAAAAAAGCTCGGAAGTAACAGCCGAGCGTGCAGACGTGCAGAGAAAATCAAAACTTGAACGTTACGAAGATATCCTTCAAGCGTTAGCTGGTAAACCCTCAACCGTGGACGCAGTGGCTTACGAGCTTAACATGGACTGCTTCGCCCTTCGCTTGCGGATAGATTTTCTAATCAAGAACGGTTTAGTGGAAGAAAGAAGCTGCAGGAACAAGACGTGTTACGCGTTGACACGGAGAGGTTGGGCAATCTACAAGACACTCGCCATCACGCGCCGACTGGAGAAGTTGCAGACATCCATCGCAAGAATCGACGAGGCTTTGCAGGCAATTCCAGCGATTCCAGAGAACGGCGAAGAAAACGTAAAACGTTAACGGAACGAAAACATTTAAGCACGCGCACACCGCTTTTCTCCGATGAAACGGATCATGGCCAAGGCTTCTCCAGAGACTGTTTGGAACTCAACTGAAGAAGAACTCCGCGCGTTGCTAGACTCCGGAGCGCTCATCACGGAGCCCCGAACAGTCTGCTTCTACGCTCCCAGCTTTAGGTACTACAAGACGAGTCACTACCGCTCCGAGCCGAACCAGTTCCCAACTATATCCGTGACGGGGACAAGATGCGCCCTCAACTGCAAGCACTGCGAAGCCAAAGTCTTAGAGACGATGCACGCGGCTGAGACACCTGAAAAACTCTTCGCGGTCGCCTCGCAACTGCGGCAGAACGGCGCGCTTGGCTGTCTCGTCAGCGGCGGCTGCCTCCCAGATGGCTCGGTGCCGCTTAGCCCGTTCATCTCCGTCATTCGCAAAATCAAGGAGCGCCTCGGCTTAACCGTTTTTGTGCATACGGGCATAATTGACTTTGCAACGGCGGAAGCTCTCAAGCAGGCAAGAGTAGACGCCGCCCTGATTGACGTCATAGGCGACGAAGAAACCATCAGAGAGGTCTGCAACCTGAACGCATCCGCCAAGGACTACGAAAACTCGCTCAAGGCGCTGCACACAGCGGGCTTGGCGGTGGTACCACACATCATCGTGGGACTCAGCGGCGGAAAGCTGAAAGGCGAATTCCACGCGCTCAGGATGATAGCCTCAGCTGAACCGTCTGCTGTGGTCATAATTGCATTCATGCCCATACACGGGACAACCATGGCACATGTCAAACCGCCGATGCCAGCGGACATTGCACGGGTAACCGCGACCGCTAGGCTGATGTTTCCCAAAACCCCGATTGCACTGGGATGCGTGCGCCCAAAAGGCAAGCAGCATGCCGAAACCGACATTCTGGCGCTGAAGGCCGGCGCGGACGCCGTTGCGTTTCCCAGCGAAGAAGCCATAAGATACGCCGAGGCTGAAGGCTACGTTCAAAGTTTCTCTTCGTACTGCTGCGCCCAAATCATTAGGGACGCCGTCTCCCGAAGCACTTCGAAGTAGGCGCACTCTACGCCGTTTTTGACTGTGACGCCACGCTCATCATTTTGTAGCCGAGTGCCACAGCCCACACAGCACCAGCAAGACCTGACACTGCCTCGGGAATCGCCACGCCAGGCACGTAATGAACCGAGAAATACAGTATCCATGGCAACGCGGCAACAACCGCTACCGCCAACGTGAATGCAGCCATCTGCACCTGACCAGTGCGCCAAAAACCCCCAACGATAATCAACAATGAAATAGGCAGCAGCACAAAAAACGCCACAGAAACCAAATAATGCGTAGGCGACACATTCTCAGGGAAGGTACCAATCGCTGCAAGCGCCACGCAAGCTAAACCAAAAACGAAAACGCCCACACGACCCACCACGCTTTCAGTCAACAGCACGTACAAGCCCATCGCAAACATAAGACACAAAACACCACAAATAATCAGCCCGCTATTGAAAACCCCAGCCGTGACGCCCGGCACCACGCCCAAATCGCTCAGCGCATTGTTTGTCCAGCTGAACGGCGGATAAGACGAAACCGCCGCAAGAATAAACGTGAATGCAAGAACAGGCGCGAGCACGCCATAAACTCCCGATATCTTAAGCAGCACGGCATATTTCGGATTCAACAAACACCTGACCTCGCAGAACCATATTGCACGTTCAGCGTTTAAGAGTTTTTTGCGTTTTCTGGAACGAACCGCCTAAGCCTCTGCAGCGACTGCAACTTCTCCTTGTCGCCCACCCTCGCCGCCTCAACGCTCTGCCGCAACACCTGAATAGACTCATCCATGGCACGGCGGTCAACCGGAAACGGCACGCCGTCCTTGCCGCCATAAGCAAAGCTGAACTTGACTGGGTCTTCCCAACTGGGCTTCTCGCCGTAAACCAGCTCCGCCACCAACGCTAAGCCGCGCACTGTGGCGGGTCCAACGCCCTTCACGCTCAAGAGCTCCTCGTAGTTTCGGGGCTGGAACTCGTAAACGCGCTTCAGAGTTTCCCAACTAATGTTCCTCGGCATCCTAAGCGCATCAAACGACTGGTGCCAAGGGTCAGCCTCAGCCTTCGGCAGCCAATCCTGCAAAGACTTCTGGTGCAGCGGTCTCGCCGCCTCAAACATCCGCATGACCTTGCGCGCAGGCTCCTTCGCAATGTCCACTGAGGCTTTCCGGGCGCCCTCGCTGGTTTTCGCCGTCATATTCAACGCTTTCTCGCGCTTCACGTCACCGACGATGGCGTTGTGCGGCTCCACCACTAGGCTGGCGGTTGTGTCGGAGAGCCAGTGGTAACGCCGTGCAGTGCGGTCGGCGGCGCTCATGCCCTGTTGAATCACAGCCCACTTCCCATCGACAGTCAGCAAAAAGGCATGGTGGTAAAGTTGGTAGCCCGCTTGGATGGCGGTGTTGTCCACCTTTGCGGTCATCCTGCTTGTGTACGCAAGCGCCTGAACTTGTTCATCGGAAAAACCGAACTTCCCGCCAACCTCGGCGATTTCCGCGGGTGTCTTCCGCGAAGCCCTGCCTTTTCCGCCGCAAACTGCCACGCCGTGCTCCGTGGGTGAGAGCGCTTGCTTCAGAATCCCAGTGACGACGGTGGTTACGCCTGAACTGTGCCAGTCGTAACCTAACACGCAACCGAACGCCTGAAACCAGAACGGGTCAGACAAACGCCTGAGAAACGCGTCAGTGCCATACTCGTCAACCATAATTGCGGCTACTTCCTTGGCTAATTTACGCATGCGCACGGTCAACCACGCCGGTGCCCTGCCGCCGTGAAGCGGCAAACTCGCCACGCCAGTTCGGTACATTGTTTTTCGGTTCTCTCTTCTCGAAGTATGGTATGCTTATTATTTTTCTGTTTTGCTTGCCGTTAAAAGCATGCACTTGTATCTGGTGGCTATTCGAACCATTAAGGAAAGTGAAAATAGTTTAGACAGCTTTAAAAATTCCTTTGCCTTGAAAATTGTTATGTCTGACTTCCTTTTTTGGATAGGATGTCATTCAGCAGATTTCATCCTTTAGCGATAATTAAGCCATTGCTGCGGGCTTGGCGTTTTTATCCTCTATAAAGCTCAGCTAAGTTACCTTTTGGGAGGTTTCCTTTGCAGAAAGTGTTCTCCACCCAGTCTTTTATTTCGTCTCTTACAACTCTGACTTTCCGCAGTATTTCCTCCTCTGTGCCCTTGAACGCTGATGGGTCAGGAAAACTTTTATCAATTTGGATTTCTCCGGGAAAGAAGGGGCAGTTTTCGCGTGCTTGGTCGCAGACGGTGACAACGTAATCAAAGGTCTTTCCTTGAAATTCCAGTATGCTCTTGGAACGATGTGTTGAGAGGTCTATGCCGATTTCAGCCATAGCCTTCGCAACATACGGGTTAATCCCTGTGGGTGTGACGCCGGCGCTTTTGGCTTCGTATTTGTCGCCGCAGAGATGGTTCAGGAAAGCCTCTGCCATCTGGGAACGCGCCGAATTATGCGTGCAGATAAACAACACCGTTTTTCCGCGTGGCATCACTAAGAGTTAAGGTGTGTTAGAATTTAGGTTTTGCCCATTTAGACTGTAGGCTTTTTTAGCAGGTTTTTGTGCACACTTTGCTTCTGAATCCGCGTGCAACGTTGTGAATTTTGAGCTCTTCTATGGCGATAAGCATATGAAGCTCATGCCGCCATGATAAAATGACCATGACTGTTGTCTCTCAAACCGCCAAAACAGGAACCGCCGACAATTGGCTAATCAACCTTGTGAAAAACAGCTACGGCTCCGCTGAAGGCAGCCAAATAGTCACCCGCGCGTCCCAAAGCAACCTATGCGTCATATGTAAAGGCTCAAGGTTCCTGTGCGGCAAAACCCGCTGCCCCATCATGCTCAAAGTCAATTTTTTCCTCAAGAGCGTGCCGCTGATGGCAAGCGAAGACATAGCAGGAGCCTCGCCGCCCAGCGTTTTCATCGGAAGAATCGGCTACCCATACGTCTATGCTGGTCCACTGGTGCCGCCTGTCCACGAAGACACCAGCCTCTACGACTTGCCTGAACAGTGGTTTGGAAGGTCGATGGACGAAATTGTCGGTTTCCGCTCTCTGCTTATTCGCGGCAAGCACCGTGTTCACGTGCAGAAGTTCATGAGTGCTGGCAAGATTCTTGACCAGACCCGCGAGTTGGCGTTGGCGGAAAACTGTGTGGACACTGAACTGAGCCTCACCAAGAAGCCTCGCGGCTCAATTTACATGGATGACGACGTTCAACCGTTTGGTCCTTCCGCGCCTATACGCGATTTACGTGTTGGCAACGCAAGGTTTGACCACCGCGTAGAGAAGGCTTACTACGACACTGACCTGCGCGCCACAAACGCGGTTCTGGAGCTTTACGACAAAGGTGTCATGGTTACGAAGATTCAGAAAGCTTTCAGCGTCGGCGCATTCGGCTTGGAGAAAAACAGGCGCTTGGTCCCAACACGGTGGAGCATAACAGCCGTTGACGACATAATCAGCAAGAACCTCGTGGAAAAAGTGAAGACGTTCCCCGAGATAAACGAGTACCGCGTCTACGAGTCAGTGTACTTGGACAACGTGTTTGAGATTTTGATGATTCCAGCTCAGTGGAGCTACGAGTCCATGGAAGCCTGGTACCCCGGCACCGTGTGGAACCCCGACGGCAAAAGCGTCGCCATCTACTCGGCGGCGCCACTCCTAATCAGAAAAACTACTGTTTTTTTGGTTTATTCCGAGACTTCTTTTTTGATTAGTTGTTTGAGTTGCTCTGCTAGGATGGATAGCTGGTGGTTTTCTGTTTGTTCTTGTGTCTCGGTGATGTTTCCCCGCTTTAAGGCATCTTTGGTCAAGATTTCTTCGGGGTTTTCGCCCCACGCCCGTATTATTTCTTTTAGTTGCGCGATTCTGTTTAGCTGCGTTTTAGGTCTGATTGCC
>JAOZHY010000048.1 GCA_026014595.1 Candidatus Bathyarchaeota archaeon | reverse complement strand
TGACTGCATGGTACATATGGCCTCAATAGCTTAAACGGCAAACAAGCGTAGGCATCAACCTTCCTTTTTTTCTGATCAAAAATCTTCGTAAGTCCTTGTCAAGAAAAGTTGACTAAGGCCTGGTCAAGAAACCTTGACAAGAACGTTCTTATCCTAAACCCTTGTTAGGGTTTAAGTGACTTAAGCACGGGTGAGATAGCTGTTGAGCATTAACCGTGCATTCAAGGGTTGGCAACATGAAAAAAACTGTCTCCGCCGCTCTATTCCTCATCAGCTTCATAGCCTTAAACATAGCTTGGGCTCCACCCGCTGAACCTCAGCCTTATCAGGGTGGTTTCACCATAAACGCTGAGGGCAAAATAACCCCCTCAACTGCACCCGTTCAGCAAGCAGGTGCCACTTATACGTTGACAAGCGATGTGATAGGAAACATATGGATAGGCAGAAACAACACTGTACTTGACGGAAACGGACACACCGTAACAAGAGGAATCACATTAAACCGCGCATTCAACAATACCGTGAAAAACTTCAAGGTCACAGGTGGCCAGTTTGGTATTGTCGTATGGGGAGACTCTTGCTTAATTGCAAATAACACAATAACAGGAACAGGAAACGGCATACTTGCAATGGAAAATCCGACCGCTGGAATTTATGTTGTAGAAGGTGGGTCAAACATAATCACTGGAAACACCATCACAAACAACTATAACGCGATGTCGTTTGTGGAAACAGAAAACAACTTGGTCATTGGGAACACCATCGAGAATAACAAAAATCCAGAAGTGATTGTTTCCAACGTAATGTTCTGGGGAGCCTCTAACAACACGGTCTACCATAACAACTTTATCGGCAATTCGTCATTGGCAGGAACTGCTGCCGTTGATTCACTGTACCCGGTTAACGTTTGGGATGCTGGGTATCCTTTGGGCGGTAACTACTGGAGCAATTACTTGACAAGATACCCTAACGCTGTCGAGATAGACGGTTCAGGGATAGGTAACGTATCGTACGTCATAGACGGGCTGAACGTTGACAGGTACCCGCTTATGGAGCCTTTCAACACCACGTTTGAAGCGCTTCAGACCACTCCGCCAAAAGTGTCGCTTGAGTCGCCTCTGAACCAGACGTATTATGACTCCAGCGTGCCTTTAAACTTCTCTGTGAAAGTTTTGTCCCCAGTCAAAGACGTTGGCTGGACGGGCTACAGCCTCGACGGGCAGCGGAACGTGACGGTAACCAGCAACATCACGTTGACTGGGCTTTCCAGCGGCTCGCACAGTGTCACGGTCTACGCGAACGACACGTACGGCAACATGGGCGCCTCGGAAACCGTCACCTTCACCATAACTGAACAGTTTCCCGTTATGCCCGTGGCCGTTGGCTCCGCTGCCGCCGCGGTGGCTGCTGCCGGCTTGCTTTTCCGCTACAAGAAGCGTAAACCTGAACCTTGATTGCCTCTTAACGACTTCTGAAAAACCGAAGGAGATGCCCGCGCTGCTTACCTCAAAGTTGAGCCTCAACTGTCATATTTGGCGCCTATTAGTGGTTGATTGCAGAACCTATAGAGGGGTAGGTCCGTATTCGCGCAGAAAACCGCCAAAACGATGTTAAAATTAGGTGGTGATTTTCACTTGAATTCTTTGATTATGTCGTCAACGGTCATTATCTTCGCGCCGTAAACGTTCTCCAGATACTTCAGCCCTTCTTCGTGGTCTTTCTCCGTGAACGCCTCCACTCCGTCTCTGGCAACAACTATGTGGTAGCCTCTGAAGAAAGCGTCCGCAGCCGTGTGCCTGACACACATGTGCGTGTGCAAACCGCCGAGAACCACAGTTTTGGCGCCTTCGCCCTTGTACAGGCTCCGCAAAAGCGAATCCAACCCCGTCTCGAAGAAGCCGCTGTACGTCCGCTTCTCCACCACGTAATCCTTCGGTGAAGGCGCAAGCTCGGGAATCACCTCAGCGCCCTCGGTGCCTTTTATGGCGTGGTTTCCCCATTTCTCAACCACTTCTACATCCTGCGGATAGTGCGCATCGTTGCTATAGATGACTGGAACGCCACTGTCGCGTGCAGCCTCAACCAGCCGCTTCAAGTTCGGAATGATGTGCTTGGTTCGCTCCGCCTGCAGTTTTCCAATTACAAAATCGTTAAGCATGTCAATAACTATAACTGCGGGTTTATTTATCAAAATTGTCACCCCACAGGAACAATGGTGCAAACAGCCATTTTAACCTTGTCCAGCAAGTTGAGCAGCCAACTATTGATGTATAGCATGTCGCGTTTGCTATGGCGCTCCGAAAAGCTACCCCTCCCTTATTTAAAGAGTTGAAAAGCGGTTTTGAACCTGAACCCTGATGGTGGAACAGAACCACAATGGCTAAAGCAGAGTAAATGACAATTAGTTTAATAGGGAACTGCCATGCGGAAAACACTTCTAACTGCGTTCTTAGCAGTCATAGTTAGCGGATTCGCATTAACCGGGTCCTTGAATTTAGGCACCGTGAAAGCAGCCACAAACATCAGCGGATTAATCTCCTCAAACACCACATGGACACAAGCAAACAGCCCCTACCTTCTCGTTGACGACGTCACCGTAGCTCCTGGAGCGACCTTAACCATAAATCCAGGAGTCACCGTGGACTTCAACAATTCGTCATTAATAGTGGAAGGCACCCTCAACGCCAGAGGCACTGAGACCACCAGAATCAAACTTCAAAGTTCCGCAAAAATTGCAGGAGCTTGGCCACCCAGAATATACTTTAATGCAAGTAGCACACGGTGGGACGAAACCACTGGTTCCGGCTGCATCATTGAATATGCCGAAATAACAGTTTCCAACTATCAGTACGAAACGATTATGGGAGGTTCCCCGAAAATAGCAAACAACCTTATACTCAATTACGGCAATGACGCCGCAGCTGTTCGCACTGACGGACTAGTTATGAATAACACGATTTTAGGCGGTTACCGCGGGATTGTCTCTGAAAGCGGAACCATTCTGCAAAACACAATAAAGGACGCTGATGAAGGCATTTGCTGTGGTTTCATATCAAATGAACCCGTAGATCGCCCTATCATTATTGGAAATTTGATCCTGAACAATTCCGCTGGAATTCGCATTGCAAGCTGTTCTCCCTACATCGCTAACAACACCATAGTGAACAACAAGTACGGAATTCACTTCGATGACTACGCATTCTACAGGAGCACTGCTCCCGCTGGAATCATCTACAATAATATTGATGGCAACAATTATGCTGTTTTTGTGGAATATGAAGACCCCCAAATCACCATCAACATGACCTACAATTGGTGGGGAACAACAGATGCCTCCCTTATCGACCAGAAAATACATGACCAAAAAGACAACAGCGTATTAAGCATGGTAAATTATGCACCGTTCTTGACAACCCCTGCAGTATCACCCGACTCAACAATCTCTATCCCCATCCCAACTTCTCCTCCTTCTCCATCTCCAACGCCTACACCTACATCTCCACCAATGGTGACACCAACGCCCTCGCCGATTCCAGTTCCCGGCCAAAGCCTTTTCTACGTTAAATCAAACAGCACAGTCACAGAATTGTTCTTTAACAGCACCAGCGCTGAGTTGAGCTTCATCGTCAGCGGCGAGTCCGGAACCGCAGGCTACGTGGAAGTCACCATAGCGAAAAGCCTTGTTTCAAATATGCATGATGTCAAAGTTCTCCTTGATGGAAAACAGCTTAACGTTGCCATTGCTGAGACCGGAGATTCGTGGCTGCTCACTTTCACCTACATGCACAGCACGCACAAAGTGATAATAAGCTTAGGCTCAGTATCATTTGACGAAAATCAGCTTGGAAAAGCACTAATTATTGGGTTGCCCATCGCCGCCATAGTGCTGTTTCTCGTCGCCACAAAAATCAGGGATAGAAAAACAAAAACTAACACGCAATAGCTGCTATTCTTTGCCTATAGCATAAGGTCCACTGGTGAGTTTTTCCGCGCCAGCTTTGCCGACCAACACGGTGTCTTCGATGCGGATTCCGCCGTAGCCAACAAGGTATATTCCCGGTTCCACCGTCACCACGTTGCCAGCCGCAAGCGTGTCAGTGCTTTCTGGGCTTAAAGTTGGCGGTTCATGCACCTCCAAGCCCACACCGTGACCCAACCCGTGCACAAAAAACTCGCCGTAACCAGCCTCCGCAATCACCTGCCTCGCCGCAGCGTCAACATCCTTCGCCTTCACATCCGCATTCACAGCCTCAAACGCTTTGTCTTGCGCTTGCTTCACGATTCCGTACAGTCGCTTCTGCTTCTCCGAAGGCTTCCCAGCCACTAATGTTCGCGTCATGTCCGAACAGTAAGACCTGTAAGCTGCGCCGACGTCCACAACCACCAAATCTCCGTCGCGGATTTGCCTGTCAGAGCAGCCACCGTGGGGAAACGCTGAGCATGCGCCCGAAGCCACGATGGTTTCGAAAGCGGTTCCGCCGGAGCCTTGTTTGCGCATGGCGTACTCGATTTCCGCCGCCACCTCATACTCCCTCAAGCCCACAGAAACTGTCTCGTAAGCCACTTTCATGCCCAAACTCGTTAGCTCTGCAGCTTTCCGCAGCAGCTTGATTTCTTCTTCGTCCTTGACCTTGCGGAGTTCCTGGACGACGCCGTTGTCCGCCACAAGCTTTTCTTCACTTCCCAAAAACTTGGCTAATGCTCGCCAGCTTGTAATGCTTAGCGCGTCCACGGCAAGTCGTTTAATTCCAAAATCCTCTGACTGCTTTGCAACTTTCTCCATCAATTTCTCGCTGCGCTCAACCCGCTCAACCCTGAAGCCAACGCATTCAGCCTTCGCCATCTCATAATTCACGCCGTAAACGTACAGCACGCTTTCGCCGTCTCTCGGAACCAGCAACGCGCTTGAGCCGGAAAAACCCGCCAGATACGTCAGGTTGACACTGTTAAAAACCGCGTAACCGTCAAACTTGTCTTCCTTGAATGCCGTTTTCCGTAAAGCGTCTACCCTGTTCACTTGAATCGCCGTTTAGAGAGAAAGGTAGTTGCAAAGTTAATGCTTTCGCTTTTTAGCCGCCTGTAACCACAGGCATCAAAACCACTCGGTCGCCATCTTTAAGCTTGGTTTCAATGCCGTTCAGCTGGTTAAGCAGCAAACCGTTGACGGCTAAAATGTAAAAGGGTTTCAAATCCAGCCCTTTCGGTTCGTAAATCGCCTTCTTGAACGGTTCGCCATGCTTCTCCGCAAGCAGCGTCAACAAGTCGCTTACTAAAGCACCATCTCTGAGCTCGACGCTTTCGCCTTGTTCAGTGCCCAAAGTCTGCTTAATGTAGCCCAAGTATTCGACAGTCACTTTCAAACCGTGTACACCCTGCGAACGCCAAGTACTATACGTGTAAGAGACTTTATTTAATCGTTTCCGAGCCAAAAATCCTTTTCACTCGTGCAAGCCGTCAGAGCCTCTTGGTTTTCTCGAGTTCCCAACGAGTCTAATCGTGCTGTTTCACCATCAAATTCGCCAACAGCATCCATTAGGTTAATATACTTTTCATATTGACTAATTAGGTCAATTACAAATGTCGGGGGAAACAAAAATATTCGCTTACGCAGGTAAGATTCTTCGTGTTGACCTCACAACAGGCAAAGTTTCTACTGAACCTTTAAGCGAGAAGATGGCTAAAGACTATGTTGGCGGCATAGGGCTTGGCATCCGCTTATTAATGGACAACTCAAAACCAGGCACAGACCCGTTCAGCCCAGACAACCCATTAATCTTTGCCACTGGTCCTCTCAGCGGCACCATGGGACCCACGGCTGGAAACGGTTACGCCGTGGTTTCAAAGTCGCCTGCAACTGGCGGAGTCGGCGAAGCCAAAGCACACGGCTTCTTCGGTCCAGACCTGAAAAGAGCAGGATACGACGCAGTAATCATCACCGGCAAGGCGGACAAGCTATCATACTTATGGATTGACGATGACAAAGTTGAGTTGAGAAACGCAGAACAGTTCAGAGGAAAATCGCCATACGAGACCGATATGGCAATCCGTGAGGAACTGGGCGACTACTACGTGCGCGTCTCAGCCATCGGCGAAGCCGGCGAAAAACTCTGCCGCATTGCATGCATAATAAACGATGAATTCCGCGCCATCGGAAGAACCGGAATGGGCGCCGTCATGGGCTCCAAAAACCTCAAAGCAGTGGCTGTCCGAGGAACAAAAGACGTAAACGTCGCAAACTTAGACGGCTTCAAAGAATTCGTAAAGATGATACATGAACGCATGAAAGGCCCAGCCACAAAGAAATACAAAACTCTGGGAACACCTGAGAACGTCTTGGTTTTAAATTCGCTGTCAGCTTTGGCAACGAGGAACTTTACTAACGCTCAGTTTGAAGGCGCTGAAAAAGTAAGCGGCGAATACTTGAACGAGCACTACGTCAAAAAAATCGTGGGCTGCGCAACCTGCGGCATGCGCTGCGACCACATCGCCGTAGTTCCAGAAGGACCCTATCAAGGCGCAACCAGCAGGCTAGAGTTCGAATGCTTGTGGTCCATGGGTCCATTATGCGGCATTGACCGCCTCGACGCAATAATCGAAGCTATGAAGATTGTGAACGAGTACGGCATGGACGGCATATCCATCGGCGTAGTCGTCGCTTTCGCAATGGACTGTTACGAGCACGGCGTAATAACAAAGGAGCAGACAGACGGCATAGACCTGCGTTTCGGAAACGCTGAAGCACTCATCGCGCTTATCCACAAAATAGGCAAACGCGAAGGCTGGCTCGGCAATACACTCGCTGAAGGCGTTGCGAGAGCAGCGGAGATAATCGGCGGAGACGCATACAAGTACGCTTGCCACATCAAAGGCTTAGAGCTTCCAGGCTACGACCTGAGAACCCTAAAGACCGCAGCACTCGGTTTCAGCGTTTCGTTCCGCGGTGCGTGCCACCTCAGGAATGGCGCTTACTCGCCTGACGTGAAGGGTAAAGTGAATCGTTTCAAGATTGAGAAAGGGCGCGGCAAAATGATAGCTGACGAGGGCAACGTTTACAACATCATCGACTCGCTTATCGTTTGCAAGTTTTCCAGAGGCACATACTACGACGGCATCAAAGACCTCGCAAACTATTACACTTTAGCCACTGGAATCCCGGTTACTCCAGAAGAGTTAACGAAAAGCGGTGAAAGAATCGAGAACCTTGCAAGACTGTTCAACATACGCGAAGGCAAAGGAACAAGAAAATACGACTGCTTACCCTACAAAATAGAGAACTGCCCAGTACCCGATGAGGGACCAGCCAAAGGCGCGGTTGTGAGCGAGGAAGAATTCCAAATCGGGCTTGACGACTACTACGCGGTGAGAGGCTGGAACGCAAACGGCGTCCCAACGGTTGAGAAGCTTAACGAGCTGGGGTTAGGCGACTTGGCATACATAGTCCAAGCGGCAAATCAAGGAGGCGCATAGAAAAATGGTTCGTCCACAAGACAGAAAATTCGTCACCGCAGACCCTGAAAAATGCATAGGCTGCTTAGTCTGCGAGTACGCGTGTTCAATGACTAACGAGAAAACCTTTAACCCAACCAAATCAAGAATACGGGCTTTGCGTTTAGGTCCGCTGACCAACCTGTCGGTTACTTGTCGCCACTGTGAAGACCCAGCATGCATAGCTGCATGCCCCAGAGAAGCACTCTCTCAGGAAGAAAACACGGGCATAATAATGGTTGATGAAGAAGCATGCAACGGCTGCGCATGGTGCATCAGCGCATGCCAGTTCGGCGCCATGATGCTGCATCCCGAGAAGAAAGTGGTGTTCACTTGCAACAGCTGCAAAGACCAGCCTGACGGCCCACAATGCGTCAAATGGTGCCCTGAAGAAGCTTTGACGTTCGTCACTGCGCAGCAGCTCGCTCAAAAATCACGGATTAGCGCCGTGAAGAATCTGTTCCAAGAGGCCAAAGAGAAGAAAGCTGCAAAGTAACCTCAACTTTTCCCTCTTTGTTTTATTCTTTCGTTTGCCTAATTTTCCAAAAAAAAGGCTAGACGTACAGCATCAGTAGCAATGGAACCTTTATAGTAATCAAGTTCTTCAGAAGAACCGCGAGCCTATTTGGAGCCTAATAGTGGTTCATTTCAGAAACCTATAGAGGGTCTATTCTATCCGTAACGCCTTGGGATTTCATGTTTGCAGTTTTTCGCCGCAGCGCACGCAGAACGCCGCATCCATACTGTTCTCGGCTCCGCAGTGAGGACAATACTTCACCTGCGCATGTGCTGGCTCAACCGCTTGCTGTGCGGGCAGAATTGTCGGAGCCCTTAACCTGAAGAAAGCAGTGGTCGCCAGTGCCCACGCGGCAAGGGATACGAATCCACTCACGACAGTTAACGATAAGACGCCGCTGACCGTTACCACACCTGCCAAAATCAGCAACATCGCCAGCAACCCGACTGCGCCAGCCACCGCGATGCCAGCGAGAAACAGCAAGCCCGTGGTCCTGAACAGCCTAACTTCAGATGCGACTGCGAGCCGGTTGAACGCCCGCATCAAGAACAAGATTGCAATCACGCCGATAGCGAAGGCGACGATGCCGACGGGAATGAAGTAGCCGATGTAAGGTTGCAAGGCATCAAACATGGCGCTCGCCGGTGGCGGGGTGGGCGGCGTCCCAGGCGTTATAGGCACAAGCGTGCCGATTATACTGCTTAACACAGAGAACGCGACAACTACTATGAGGACGCCAGTCACAACGCCGGCAACTATGCTGGTGATTATCCAGTAGAGCGCGTTCTCAAATATCGCCCTGTCCCTGTAATAGTTAGCTAAACCGTTCATCGCAATCATGAAAAGGATTAAACCAACCAAACCTAGAAGCCCGAAAGGCGCCACGACCAAGCTGACGCGCGCACTTGGAAAGAAAAACTGCACCAAACTTACGAGCGAAGAAATGGATGAAACCACCATAAGCAAGGCGCCGATGCCGCCAAGCAGCCTGTTAGACTCAAGCGTCACCCGCAACCAACCCCTCAAGCACACTTACGACGCGTGAAGGCTTAAACTTTTCGCCCCAAACAACAAGCAATAGAACCACATAAAGTTGAATTTCTTTATAAGAGGGGCATAAGTCAAAAATCGCACGTAGTTTACAGCAGACGCACCAGCGGCAAAAGAAAAGGTTAGCTCGAAGCCCTAAAACTTCAAGCCAACCTTGCTACCGCTACAAGGCGTTCAGGTCACTGTCAATCAACCAAGTGAGCAGTACCATCCGGACAGTAGACCCTATCGCCCTTCTCAACGACGAAATAGCGTCTACTACACGCTTTCATCTGAGAGCAACCATCGCAGTCTCTTGATAGCAGTTTCAGTCGCCTCCTACACGTTACCTTCAAAGGCAAGGCAAGTGCAGTCGTTCGCAGTTGCACCTCCACGCCTCTGTAGAGCCACATGGAAGTGGCAACGGCACTTTTAAACTTTACTAACACCAAATCCACAAAACGGATACCCCGTCAACTGAAGGCAAAACGGAAAACAATCAATCGCGCTTCAGACCAGGTTTTTCCGCGTGGTGCCTCAGTAACTTTCATGGTGCACAACCTGGTCCAAGCGTCTTCTGCTTGGCGGCTTTGGTGATTCATCCGCGTAACCAACCAACACGATAGCCACAGGTCTTACGCCTTCAGGAGCTTTTACGGCAGCTTTCACTGCGTCTTCGTCAAACGCACCTATCCAGCACGAGCCAAGCCCATACGAGTAAGCTGTCAACAGGAGGTTCTGAACCGCAGCCGCCGTGTCTTGAATACAATACAGGGTTTTTCCCCGCAAACCATAACGCGCTGAAGAACGTTGCTCGTCCGCACACACCACGATGACGACAGGTGCTTCTTCAACATCTTTCTGGTTAAGCGCCGCTTTCGAAAGCTTCGCCTTCACCGCTTGCGCTCTGACAACCACGAACTGCCAGGGTTGAAGGTTTCCCGCGGATGGCGCCCAAGTTGCGGCTTCAAGCAGTTTTTCAATCGCTTCCTGAGGAACATCCTGTTTCTTATAGGCTCTGACGCTTCTTCTTCCCTTAATGGCTTCAGAAAGGTCCATGCCAAGTCACCATACGCTTTATGCCTTTCGCACGTTAAAAAATCGTTCTATAACAAGCAGCGCAAACCTTAAGCCTGCGAAAGCGCCCACTATTCTCGGATGATGAGCTCTAGAGTCGTGAGCCAAACGGCGGTGATTTGGACTCGACGGGCGAACTGACACTGAAAACGCTATATACTGTCACTATGTGTTTGGTTAGTGGTGAGACTTAGTGGTTGGGTTTAAGCGGTTCCGGTACGCGGTTTCGCTGATGGATGCTGAGCGTTTCGCATTGGAGCATGAGTGTGTGGCTGAGTTTTTGGCGCGGTATCCGCGTGGGGGGCAGACGTGGCTGGAGAAGGCTGTGGGGTTGGCGCGGTTTTTCCGTTGGCTTGAGGTTACGAGGGGCATTAGGCTTTCGCCGAAGGAGTTTTTGGATGAGCATCTGCATAGGCGAAACGCTGACAGCGTAGCGGAGCGCAGGTGGGCTCTGCGTTTGGCGATTGAGTACAGCCGTGACAACCCTGACCTGGCGGATAGGGCGCTGCAGTACCGTTACAGCGCGTGGTTTCTGCCTGTCAAGGCGTTCTGCGACTATCACGAAGCGCCTTTGACGGCGTCCAACGGGTTTTTCCACAAGCGGAGCCGCCGCAAATACGCGGATAAGCCATTTACAGTGGATTTTGTTAAGCGTGTGCTCGGCGTCTTAGGCGCCAGGGACCGCAGCGTATGCATGGTGCAGCTGCAAAGCGGCCAGAGTATCCGACAGGTGCTGGTTGACGTGAACCGCCAAGCAAAATACGTCATCGGCGAAGTCACTGCGGGAAAAGAGCGGATACGCTTGGACTTCCGAGAGCGTAAGGGCAACGGCTTCCCCTACTTCACATTCATCAGCCGCGATGCCATTCAGGAACTGCGGAAATGGCTACAAATTCGCGAGCAAATACTCAAACAACTTGGGCTACGGAGCTGCGAATGGCTCTGGGTCACCAGCAAAGGCCGGCCGCTAACGCCTAAAATATTCCACAATCACTTCCGCTACCTGACAATGCGACATCACCTACGCGACGGTCCCTACAACGTCAGATTACACTGCTTCCGTAAATTCTTCGAGCAGGAAGCTTCTCCGCCTGACCGCGGAGTAAACAAGGCCTACGTGAGCTTCATGATGGGTCACAGCAGCGGAGACGGCGCTACGCATAGGCTGGACGCTGTAGGCGGCGTTTACGACAAGGCACCATGGATTTACGAACGGGCAGTAGAGCAGGAATACGCGAAGCTAGAGCCATACCTAAACATTTACAGCGGCAAACCAGCACAACGCGAAGGCCTCAACATCAGCCCAGAAGACGAGCAGACACTCCGCGAGCTGCTGGAAGGCCTCAAAACAGGAAAAACCAAATTAATCAGCACAGAGAAAGAGGAAGCTTAGAGCAGAATAAACTCGTAAACCGTCACTACCTGCTCCGGATCCCAGCAGCCGTTAATAGCGGTCCATGCCTTTTGGAACTCCTCAAGGCTGCGGAAGCCCTCTTTTCGCACGTCTTCAGGGCTGATGTCGCCGAGCCGCTGACGGAACTTGCGGACAATGCGTATGTAGCCTTCTGGCTTGCCGAAATAACTCGTGCGCACCGCATAGACCTTGCCAATCTGCCATGTGTGCTTATGCACGCGCCTTGTCTGCGTCTTCCTGCCCTCCAGTATTGCGCGGAGATTCCTACGTTTGAACAAAGCCATTTTTAAATATCACCTGCTCACTGGCGATTATAGGCACGCCAAGCTTCCTCCTCTTCCAGGCTCGGCAAGCCCTTCCGCTGACGGTAAAGATTCCGCAGCACAATAAGCTTCGCCTCATAAAAGTAGCCGCCTTCCCGGAGCTCACGGCGTTCAGGCTTGATGTAGCATTCCATTGTCCGAGCTTGCTCCTGCATGAAAAGCTCTTCCGCCTTCTCCCAAATCAGCGCTCGCACCCACGGCCAGAACTTACCTTTCTGCTTCAGCTGTGGCATACAGGTCAATCCGCTCCGACTCGGCGAAGTAACGGCAGGTTTGAAATTTCCAGTTGTGACGCAAGGCTAAGGCGCGAAGCTTCTGGCATAGCTTCAGGGGCGTTAACTCTTCGCGTTGGCGAGTGTAGCAGACCTGCTCAGACTTGACGATGGGGATAAAAGAGATGTAGGGGCAACGTGGACAAAGCTTAGGCTCCGCCATTTACTCCAACCTCACATCTGTGTCAGCGAATCGCCAGCAATCCGCCTCTGTCAAGCCAATCTTACGCATCTTCTCCAGCTTCTTGCTTTCTTCACCGCAGACTTTTCTGCGGCAAACCGACCCGAAACCCGTCCTGAGACTTTTCTCACTGCTGATCGGCAGCCCGCAGCGTGCGCACCGCCGAGTCCATGGCTTCGCAAGCTCCTGCTGAATAAGCTGCAAGCTTTTCTGCCGGTGATACTTATCCGCAAGTTTCCACAGTCGATATTTCGCCAAAATCGCTACGGCTTCACGCTCTTCCAGCTTGCTGTAATCTCGCCAGGTAACTATGTACTCGGCAAGGTTGATAAGGTGCTCCTTTTCCGCGTAACCGAAAGCTGCCTCGTCGTCGCGTACTCGCTGAATCAGCGTGGAAAGGTGACTCATTGCAAGCCCTCCGCGGTTATGGCTAAGGTTTTGACTTCTCGCACGTAGATGCCGTCGAAGACTTCGACTTCAGCCCTGCCCTGCAGGAGACGGTTAAGCTTCTCCCTCAAAGGCTCGTATGGCGGCAGCCGCACGACATTTTTGTCGCTGACGCTATACCACTTTTTCCCGTTAAAGCTGAATTCCCAAAGCCAATTGGCCTTCGGGCTTCGCCTTAAACTTATTTTCGGCATTTTTTCCGCCTCCAAAAAATTAGGGTTGGGAATTAATCCCATAGTAGGGATTAATCTCCTTTCTAGGTTCCCTGCCGTTTATTATAGCCCGAAGCTCCCGCAGGAAAGGAGCGCTAGGCTTATATGCTTTTTTATTTACCATCTTTTTTCATCCTCCTTATTTTTTGAGCCCTAATTTAGGCGGATGCGCTACAATTGGCTTAGGCTCAAGCGCAAGTGAAAAAACAAGCCAGAGAAACGGCGAAATTCACGTTCCCGTGCAGAACAACAGATTTTCCATGTTAATCTTTAGACGCCTAAAAAGCACTTTTTCACTTTACCATGTGAAGGCTGCATGCAGAAAAGAGTCCTATACGAACTAAGTTTGGACTTGGTTCGGACTGCCCAGACCAGAATAGGTAAACCTTAGACTGTAGCAGAAAACCGCAGATCTTAATCAGGTGCGCCAGCCTTTCGACGCTTGCCACCTTAACTGCATCAGCATAGTCTTTTTTGCTGCCAAAGACCCTGTGCGTAAAGAAGTGTTTCATGAACCGCAGATGATTATTTCTGCAGAAGGCTTCCTTTACCTTTTCCAAGTCGCCGCTACTTAGGGCTTGCAGCCGGCTCAAAACGTACTTTTCGCTGCCCAGCAGCTGAAGATTGAAGCCAAGGCTTCGCAGAACTTCAGCAACAGCTAACGCTTGCTTATGCGGAGACTGCTCCGCTATCTTACACATGCCAGCTCTTTCCGCGAAAGGCGAATACCGCGCCATGACCGCAATCAACTCCACATAAGGCGTCCCAACTAAGGGCAGCGACTCGCGGATAAGCTTAGCGCCTAAGCCTATACTGCGGTACTTCGGATGCACCACCACACGACTAATCGTACTCAGCTTCTCATTCAGCTCTTTCATGCTCAGTTTCGGCAAAACTATGCGGCGTCCAAAGCATGCAGGGGGAGGATAACAGTAAACGATTACTCCACACAGCTCATCTCCACGTTTAAGACAGAAGATTCGGCGAGGGGCAGTTGCCTTATGACTGCGGTAATGGAAGCCCGCAAGCCGTCGCCAATCCTCAAGCGAACCCTCCACGAGACACATCTCCCGCACAAGACTGCACTCCGTCGCCTGCACATTGGGGTAATACTTCACTGAGATTTCGCTGCCGAAGCGCTTATGCACATGCACCGAAGGCCGCAGATCCTCAAACAAATCCGTGTGCGTAGTCGCCACTATCACCGCTTTGCCTTGCTGCCGAGCGATTTTCTGCAGGTTAAACGCGATAATCTTCGCCGTATCCCGGTCCAGGCAGGCGGCGAATTCGTCCATGAGCCACCACTGCTTTCCGCTTTCGATTAGCTTGGCGATGCGGTAACGGTACTTCTGCCCGTCGCTGAGCTGGCTGTATGTACGTAGGAAAAGAAACGCATCATTCAGCCCGACGCGGCTCAGCAGCTCCAAACCTTCCTCCACCGACGCGCCAACCGTCTCGATAATGGGCTTGTCCGGGTCAACCTGGACCTCTGATAGGTCAACAGCTTCCTCGCCAAGATCCGCACGTATCGCCCTAAGCAAGATGCTCTTTCCGCTCCCAGAGTCACCAGTGACATAAACGACATCTCGGGGACCAATCCGCAGCTCCGTATCCAGCACCGTGAAACGCTGCGCCTCGTCAACGCCCAATCCGAAGGCCTCTGCAACCGCTAAAGTCCGCTGAGTTAACGGCGTATGCGTCTCATAACTAATCTGAAAACGAAACTTACCGGATGACCTATCGTAAACTCTGCGAAACTGCCTTATGCGGAAAAACTCCTCTTGCCTACGCGAGATGCGACAGGACCCGGTTACCCTGCGTTTCGCTAGCTTCCTACGTACATCCCTAAGCTTCCCCACGTCCCCTTGTCACCTCGGCACAACCGCCAGGAACGGTTCAGGCTGCATCTCCACAGTCGCGTAAACCGCCAGGGCTACGCTCCAGAACACATCATCATGCGTGCCATTAGGATGCGAGAAACCTATAGCGCCGTCCTTGCGAAGGTCAAATCTTTCCACGTTAAGCTCAGTGCAAATGTCCCCGCGATACGGCTTCTCCCAAGTAAGGTAAGGATAGAAGAAGCGCTTATCCATCATGCGCTGCTTCAACAGCGAAGCCATCTCGCTTTTTCTGGGCACCGTAAAGTTTACGCCCTCAGCGTTCTCGATGCCCGCGTTCTCCATGTCCGCAATAATCGACGGGCCTTCACGCGTTATATCAACGCGGATTTTCTGGAAGCCGCCCCAACGGTCCTGAAGCGCCTTCAAGTAGCCCAGCACAGTGCTGTAGAGCGTGGGTTGACTGAAAATTTTCAAGTGCCGAAGCAGCAGCATGTCGTTGACGTGTTCCACCACTGCCAGCACGCAGTAGTCCCGTGTCTGCGCCAAGTCAAGCCCAGCGTACAAGTCGCCACTATACGCCTCCTCAGGATTCCAAGGCTGCAAGTCCTCACCGCAGTTTTTCACCGTGCCAATACACGCGGCAATCAAGCTCTGCGGAAGCCACACATCCTCGTCCTCAGCCCATTCCGCTTCCATCTCCCTTCGCCAACGCGCCAAGTCCTCGCCATACTGCCGACGGATCTTTTCGATATACTCAGGCGGCCAAGGACCATGAGGCTTAACCGTCTGTTCCCATCGGACGTGATGCCTTGCGAAGTCGCTGAAGCTTTCGTGGTTGCACATCCGCCAGAAAACGCTGTCCGTGTTCCAAGGCGTCGAAGTGGCGAGTAACTTGCCGTTTCTAGTGCCCAAAGCGAACAGCATCGCATCATACATATCCTGGTCGCCAGCCGTGAAGTTCACTTCATCCCACCAGATCAAGTCCAGCGTGTAACCCCTGATTGTGTCAGGATTATTTGGGAACGCTTCAATCACGGTGTTGTTTGGGAAGCTGATGCGTGTCTTCTGCACCTTAATCTGCGGATCTCCGAGACGATGCACGAAGCTACCGATACGGCGGACATTCAGCTTCGTCTGACGCCAAGAAGGCCCCACAACCGCGATGTAGCAGTCCGGATGATAAAGCGCGAAACGCAGCAGCAGCCCAGCACAAGTCGTGCTTTTTCCGCTTTGCCTGCTCCATCTTAAAGCCAAAAACTGGTTCCCATCGAAAAGCCGGACAGCTTCCCGCTGATACTCTGTCAACTGCCAATCCAGCACTTCACGGAAAAACGCCTCCGGATCCGACTGCACCTGCAGAAGCTTCCGCTGCAAAGCCACATCTAAAACGATGATCTGTTCACGCACGAAACTGCGGTCACGCATAAGCTCGCCAGCCTTAAGCGCCCTGGACCTTTTTGGCAAGCGCAGCATACTTGGCTTTCCAATCCGCAAGCTCCCGCTCCAACCCCCTGTAATCCACATACTCCGCAAAACGAGCAATGTACACTTCCACGCCGCGGATGATGTTCGCCAAACGCATAACCTCAGTCTTATCCAGCCCAGCAGTCTGCAGTGCCTTCACTGCCGCTGCCAAAACCTTCAGCTGCTCCTCAACACTCGGCAAATCCGCAGGCAACTCAAGTGCAGAAGTTATTACTCGCTGTTTCTTGCGCATAATAACTTTTAAGCCAAGACGCTTAGCTTTTTCGTAAACAGCATGCGCATCTTTCCCCATAACATTAGCAATTTCATTCGCGTCATAGCCAGCGTTAATTAAGTCACGTAGTTGCTTCTCTTCATCCACAGTCCACGGCTTACCCCGCGGCATCAATTCACCAACCTGAAAACCTTCATTTTACCACGCTTTTCCTTGATAACCAACCCGTAGCTTTCACTGCGCCTTCTGCCCCACAAAAATCCCAGTAACCGTGCCCATTAAACCCGTGATAGCCGCGAAGACCTCACTGTTCCATGTACGTAGTACCGCGAGATGCGCAATCTCCAACGCCACAAGCCCCGCAGTCATCCCCAACGCAAACTTCACCACGTACACAAGCCGACTATCAGGCTCCTCCGCCATCACGCGACCACGATGCACACGCCGCCGCGTCAACGCATGCTTAACCCAGTCTGTCAATGCACCCTCGACCTCGACTGATACACTGCACTAGGCTGCCCACCGCCGAAGCGGTGACCGCCACGCAGAAAACTCGCAAACAACTGCTCCGCAACGGCAACAGGCACATACTCCTTAACAATCACCGATATTTTCACGTGCCAACTCAGCGGAATCGCCGTGTAATCAATGTCGAAGAAGCCGTCAGAATAACGGAAACTATTCTGCGCCAGAATAATATGCTTAATCTTCTCGCCCAATATACCTACGAATATTCCCCAGCTTTTCACAGGGACATCTACGTTAGCTCCGCTGCCCAAACTTTTCCCAACCGAAGCATCGCACCACTCACAGCAGACTAAGTCGCCGGGACTAAGCTGCGCAACTTGCCTCTGCAAACTTTTACTTAAACTCATTCCATTCACTTTTTCTTGTTCGTTTTCAACTCCGCATTTTCCTTTTCAAGCGTAATCATTCGGTCACTGTACGCCTTCACTAATTCGCCCATTTCCCGCAGCAAATCGTTGAACGCGAGGTTCACGTTTTGGACGCGGGCGTTCAAGACTGCAAGGCGACGCTGAATCTCGTCATTTTCACTCATTCTTTTTCACCTCACAATCTCTGCAATACGGAAGTCCGTTTACGACTTTTACGTGGTGGCGACAAACATCACGCTTACATACACAGCAAGTGTATTCTGCTTTGGCTGTGTCGCCTATTGGTAAGCAAATATCACAGTATCTAACCAAGTTTTGCATCTCCAGATTTCTCTTCAAGTTGTTCTATTCTAAATTTTAACTTTTGAATTTCCGCGGCATGCTCACAGACAAGAAACGCCGTTTCCTGCACCATACGTCCTGTATCCAGCACGTATCTATCACGCCACTCCGCTTCATGTTCAGGACATGGGTCTTGTCCTTCTCTACCGCAAACGCAAACAATACCATTTTTACCATATTTGGTATGTCGCCAATCCTTCGTTATTTCGTGTGTAAGGAAATCTAAGGCGGTTTCGTAAGTTTGGTTTCTAAAAATTATTTGGTCGCTTTTATCACGTTCACATCCAAATAGCCCATTATTTTTACCATAATACCAGTTACTGTACATGGCGTACCAATAAGTAGATGAATTTCCGACTTGTCCTGAATTTGCTTGCTCTGGTAAAACATGACGTCCACCCATGAAGCGATATGTATAACCAACACCTGCGTAAAACGCAATGTCATACGTGCTAATTAGACAAAGCGTTTTCCAGTGCGACATTATGTAGGTATATGCTGAGCCTTCCCAGCCTATGGATAGTTCGTCGCCAGCTTTCAACGCAACAGGATTAGTGCCTTTTACGCTGTTAAAAATCGCATCCGAAGTTGTGAATAGATTTTGGTTGCAGAAATCCGTCTTACTACATGGTATCGTCGGTATTCGGTCAATTCCAAACACCCCACTTGTAATTATGCTGGCGTCTGCGGTTACGTTGGCAAGAACCCTGCTTGTATTTATTAACGTATAACCGAAGCCCTTGAGATTTCCGCCAAGATTTAAATCATTTTGTACATATACGTCTTTACCTGACGGTGTGCCCAAATACAGATGTTTAAAGTGGCTCATGACATAAACATTAGTAGCATCCCACGCAACAGTAAATTCGTTACCAGCCTTCAACGCACCAGAACTTGAACTACCCTTAACACTGTTGAATAATGCATCTGACGTTGTGAGCAAGTTCTGATTCGCAAACGTAGTCTGCCCGTACCCGATTTGTCCCGCGATGCTGCCGAGACTCAGCGGGTCACTGCCGCCCGAGTGATGCGTGCTCGCGTGCGCTGCTGCAGGCGGCAAATTCTCGTACGTGTCCGCGCGGAACGTGCCCGTAACCTTCACTTTCCGCCCGCTGTACGGCTGAATGTTCAAGTCAACGTTCGTCAACCCGTATATCGTGTCCGCCCACAACGCTTGATAAACGGTTACATCACCGATGTGCGCGTAAGCGCTGAATATGTCGTGCCACGCCACGCTGGAACTGCCCAAATCATACGTGTTGTTGCTCAGAGGAATGTGGTTGCCAGCCGTGACAGTTTGGCAACACAAATTCCCAAGATCAAATAAGTTAGCCTTCTGAATATACAACGTGTCAAAGTAACCAGCATAATTATCAATGTGACCCTTATCAACCCAACCGCCACTATACTGAAACAAATGCCAGTCACTCGTGCGAATGAATAACTCGCCAGTCTGCCCAGAACCAGGAAGACTACTGCCAAACTTTATGCCCGCATCCGTAAACGAGCCTGCATCTGCAATTTTCACCCAGCTTGAACCATTCCACTCATATAAGTTACCGTTAGATAACGGCTGTATCGCACGCCAACCCGTCTGTGGAGAAGGCGGGAAACTATCGCCGAGAAACGTGATAATCTTGTGTCCGCTGTGGGCAAGCCAAATCCGCGGCGGACTAAGTTGCCACTCTAAACCGCTGCCTAAGCCAACAGCACCCTGCTGCGAAGAAAGAAAACCGCCAACCGCCAAGTCTTTTTTGAAAATGCAGCCTTGGTCAGTGACGACAAGCGGGTTGTTATCAGGCGGCGCCGTCATTATCTGCTGAAAATTGAAATAATTATTCGTATTCGTATCCTTGAACTGCAGGTAACTTTCAGGCGTGGGAAAAGTCTTCGACATCGGCGTCCAGATGCCACTTACCCACTCCCAAATCGTCTTGATTATATCGATGCTTGTCATGTTCGGGACACTGCCAAGTACCGTCATCTTGCCCGCGATAACGTTAGGCGTCACACCCGCACCACTAACGCTGCTACCTACCACTCCGCCCTTGCCAAGCTTAGTCCGCGCCAACTTCTCAACCGTCACCGTAGTCGCACGCAGTCCATACATGTAATCCGTCAGCCGCGGCGGAACCCTGCCTAACTCCAACGTAATCTCCAACGCTTGAGCTTCACCGCTAACCGCGTATTCCACGCTGTCCACACGAAAGTAAGCAGCAACATTCTCATTCGGCAAAGAAACATATATGCGGTCACCTGCCAAAATCGGCGACGTACCGTAATCCACGGCGTCACTTGAAAGCGTAATATACTCTGCCGGATCCTTGAAATATGCTAACAACGCTTGCGCACGTAGATCACACGCGTTATCGTTCGGCAATTCCTCGTCAACTTCAACAAGTTCACGCAGCCCGTAAGCGTTTTGACTGGCGGAATCCTCACGCATTGCGCTGTAACGCTTGCCACCGAAGTATAAGCCGTCAATCCAGAACGTGCTAGTGCCTGTACTGTCAAAGTACAACGTAAACCTGACTTTTTTAATACGCGTCCAATCGAAGCCGCTTTCGACACTCCACACGTCACCTGATTTACTGCCTGCGGCAACTTGAATTTGGAACCATGCTTCATGCGCCACAGTAGCATTATGCGTAGCCGTTTTATTCGCGACATCAAACAAGTCTACCTGCAGATGCCCATTAAAATGTTGATACCGGTATAGCCAGAAGCTGAGAAGCGGATAAGCCTCCGCGTCAACTTCTTTCCCAGAGTTAAGCGTGAACAAGGCACCGCCATAATAGTTATTCTGCACATACAGCTTAATGCTGCCAGCACCAAACTTTTTCTGCGAAGTATCAAAACTAACTGTGCCCGCAGTCGCAGTCCACGCGCCATCCGAAGGCGAAAGGCTCTCGGTCCACGCATCTTTATCGCTTGGCACACTCTTGTCTGCCACACCATAAACCACGATTTTGTTGCGGACACGACTAACATCCTTCCGGTACTCTGCACGCTCGATTTTACCGCTGAGGCTTACACTGCTGGTTTTGCTGCCTCTGGGGAAGAACTCGAATTTGCCATCAGGCGCCACACGGAAATCGTAGCCAACCACGCCAGTGCCAGGCGCCACGCTACTGCCAGCCACGTATTCCAATATGTCCCAGACAGGCGTATCCATGTACTCCAACTTAGTGTACGTGGTAGCAGTATCTTCCACAAGCTCGATGCCACTGCGGTTATGGCTTAAGCCCACATAATTATCCAGCAGATCCTTGACGACGGCTTCCGCTTTTACGTTTATCCACGACTTCGTGACCGTACGGCGGAAAAGTTTCTCACCCCAACAGCGACCTGAAACCACACAGTAATTCTCACCGTACGGTCCACTGCGGTACTCTACTTTTTCCACGCGAAGACTGATGACAGGCACGTTTTCAGGAGGCGTTGCGCCACGCGCTATGCCGATTCCGCCAGTCACACCCACATTAATAGGCGACGTGCCGCTTGGACTGTACTTTTTATTCCAGTTTTCCAGAGTACATTCAAAACTGCTGACTTCACGTGTAGCGCCAAGATGCACACGCAAATCCACAACGTCTTCCTGCGGCGGGTTCACCGTACCAAAAACTACAACAACCTTAGGCACATCCACACTGCTCACGCGAACAAGCCTCCAGAATAACATTCCACAAACGTTTTAAACAGCAAACGCGAAAAAGGAAAATTATGAAGAAACTGGCAAGACTCCTTTTCACAATCGGTGTGATAACTATATTTCTTGCAGTCATCAACTATATTGACGCTGTGAATACAATTGCAAATATGCCAGGAGGCACGGGACTTCGAGACTACATTGCAAGTCAAGCAGCCGTAGGCTTTTTGCTTTGGCTTGGCGTAGGCATAACCGAAGTCACCGTCGCCTACATCTACAACGAAAAAACCTAGCATCACTCAACCCCCCGCCGAAGCGCCTGCACCATATAATCCACGTCGCCACGACTGCGAAAACTCGGATTCTCCACGTACACAGTAACATTCTTCACACTTTCCACGCGCGAACCCATGTACGTAGTATTAAAAATCCGCGACAACGGAACCACAGCCTCAGGCTCACGCTCCGCAATCAAAGCCAAAGTAGGCCTATACGCAATCCCACCCTCAGCCAAGCCTGGAATCTTCCCAGTTAACGCTAAACCCACAGCTGCAGCAGCCGCAGCGCCAGCAAGCAAAGCCCAACCAGCAGGACCCGACAAAGCATGAGCAATCGCATGCGCAACCGCACGAGCCTTCTCCGCTAAAGCCGTAGCGATACTACTCGCCTTAATCGCAGCCATAGCCCCCGCAAAAGCCGCAGCAACCTTCCCAGCGCCCGCAGCCATAGCATCCGCGAAGGCATGAGCAGCACCACGAGCCTTCTCCGCTAACGTAACAGCCCAACTTGCACTCTGCAGGTAACTTAAGCCCCTGACAACCGTGCCGAACAACGCCACCATGCTACCCATCTCCTGGATCACGCCAGCCTGTTCTTTGCTAAGGACACCAAACATTTCGCCGAGACGACCAACCGCAGTAGTAGAAGCACCCAACACAGCAATCTCGCGACCCATGCTGCGCATCTGACGTCCGCTTTCCTCAGCTGACCTGCCAATGCGACGGAAGCCTTCGCTGACCTCCTCCTCGCCCTCCATGGCTACACGTACCAAAACGTCAGTGCTCACGCACCTCGCCTCCGCCTAACCCACTCACGCATCTTCTCAACTTTTTCCTCCCGCGTCTCCTCCGCATCCTCCATTTCCCGCGTCAACAGTTGATAGTCAAACTCAAGCAGCCACACCGATGACTTATCACGCAACCCCAACAATTCACTGGGACGCCTGTGCAGCAGAAGAGCTAACTGCGCCGCCTTCCGCAGAATCGCCGTGTTCATCGCGAAAAAGCCCAGCCTCAGCCATAGCATGCTTAGTCAACTGTTGAATCATGCAGTAAAGCCGAACAGAATGCTCAGGACGCGGCGACGGCGACACAAGCTCCGCCAAAATCTTCTCCCGAAGCTGCTTAATCTCCACGCTAATCTTATTCGCCTCATCAATATTTTCAGGCGTCTTCAACAGCAACATGTTAAGCCGCGACTCATACGGCGCCAAATCAAGAGACATCGGCTTCACTGAATATTTCACGCCGTCAACTTCAACTTCCAGCTTTTTTCACCCCCAGCCTAATAGCTTGTTATAGCGTTCTGCAGCGTAGCCTTAGCCTCCGCGTTGAATCCGCCAGACGTGTCGTAAAACGCTTGGAACGGCGCGTCAATCACCAGTGGCTCATTCTGCACTTTCACATCAGGCGCTGACTCCCGCAGATACACGCACTTTCGCAACTCAAAGCCAAGCTGATAATAGTAACTGCCCGCAATCAATGGACCAACAGCAGTGACAAGCAAAGTAAACTCGTTGCCCGCGATGAAACGGTCATACTCGCTTGTGTCATCAAAATATGCGCTTAACTTGCCTGTAACCTCACGCTGCCCATAACGCTTAGTGCTAAACGTGCGACCATCCAACGCGCCGCGATCAAACGGAATATTATTTTTCACCGTCAACTCCAAATCGTAAACCATACTACGCTTCGAGGAGCCGTTAATCGACAGAACCGCACTCGTAGCTTGCATATCAAACGGCTGCAATGTGCTAATTGAAGGCGTGTTAATCGACGCCCTTGTTTCTGGAAAACCGCTAAGGATTTCCGCCGTCGCTTTTATTACGTCATCATGTTTAAACTTCACCGTCAACGACTCCACCAGTCCGCCAGGCAACACCCGCTCCGCCTGCTCCACACCAAGCCGCACCGTGTAACTTGGCAAAGACTCCGCAGGACTAAACGTATGCAAATAAGCAGATGTCCCGCCTTGCTGGACACTAGAAACTGAGCCGAATACGCCTAAAAGCAACTCACCGATGATGTTCTCAGGCTCCACAGGAAAATCACCAATATTCCCACGCGCACGGTACGGTCCCAAAGCCCTTTTCCGCACCGCTCTACTGCCAACACTTGCCGGAATAATCCAACTCTGATCTGGCTTAATGCTTGCAACCGCTTCAGCGTAACGCATCGCTGCCACAGCTGTGCCATAAATCGTCTCCTTCCCCAAAGCAACATACCGAGTACCCAACTTACCGCTTCACCTCCTTCTCCACTTGCAGGATGCACTCTGTCACTTGACATACTACGTACACCACATCCCTGCCTTTGCTCCGCTGCCAATTAAAACCCAGCAAAGCTGGGCACCCTTGACAGCTAGCAAACTCTTTCCCGCTTAACTCAACCTGCCTTTCCATTATGTCACCACATATGACTTATACGCGGCGAAACCTACAACCCCGCCATACAACGTTTTATCGCGAAACTTGATTTCGCCAGGGCTGAACGTAGTCGGATGCACATATCGGACCGCGCCGTTTAACGTGGAGTCAGCCACAACCGCATCCACCACGTCGCCCATGACTTTGATAACGTCTTCAAACCAGTCGCGCGGCTCATATTCCAAAATCACCACAACAACGCTAAAGTTGATTTGCAACTCGAATCGCCTTGTTAAAGCGCCAGGCTTCACAGACGAGGGCATAGCGTTGATCACCGCTTTAGGCAAGCCACCAAGCGTAAACTGCTCGCCTAAAACCACAGTCCTGATGTTCTCAACATTTTCGATAGCGGCCTTAACCGCGTCGAAAACCGCCTTATAACCCGCATAGAAGCCCGTGTTAAATCATCTCCAGCCACAATTCAGCGAAAACTTCCTCCGCCTTACTGCGAGCTTCCTCAGCAGCACGTTCCATGAATGGGTTAGGTCTAGTGCCAGGATGCCGCACAAGCCTTGTGAAAACTATTTCTCCGCCAACTGTCTCAAATCTTAATACACTCGCGTTAACAGGACGAATCTCATGCGGAGCCGTGCCCTTCTCCACAAACACTGCATAAGTCGCCAAAGCCATAATCCGCGCCTCATCTCCATAAACATCCTTCACAATGCTATCAGCAAGCCTGCCCGTACGATAAGGCGCACCATAAAACGCAGCAGCCCACGCCACATCCGCCAACCGCTCAACAAACGCCTGCTTAAGCTCACGACTGAATCTGCTGGCAACCTCATCAAACTCAAGGCCACGCGTTGACACTTCAACCTCAATCATGCCGAAGTCACCCAAAACCCGCCAGACTCGCCTGCAATGTACGTAGTAAGTAGCCGCTCCGCCTCAACCCAAAACGCTTCCGCTCCCTCAGGATCACGCCGTCGCCTGAACATCCACGCAGCGTAATGCGCTGCCGCATCCGCCACCAACTGCGGCACAACAGTAGGCACTGATAAACCCTCTGCCATGAGCAAAGCATCCACGATTGCGCTTGCGCTTGCTACGCACGCCTCCAGTTCAGCGTCAAACGTTAAGTCGCCTTCGTCGATACGCAGAATAGTTCTCACCGCGCTAATAGTGCAGTAATACGCCAAGCCTACGCCTCCGTCGCAGTAATTACAATGTCGAAGTTAAAGCTACTTACGTTCTGAACCGCTTGGCTGACTTGTATGGTGAATATTGCAGTAAGAACTTCGCCTGGCTTGATTATTGTACCCTCTCGGTTCCAGTTAAGCGTTATATATGTTGCTGCTTGGCTGGGACTCCAATTATTCGTAGCAACCGTTAAGGAAGCATTCACATTAGACGTGCTTTTCACGTAGCAAGTGAAGTTTTTAGTCTCCCCAGGTGACAATGCACCCCAATTAATCTGCGTCAACGGAACAGCATAATTGGCATCACTGAAAGCTTCAATCCCCACCGTTTTCACGTTACCGACAGCGGGAATATGCACCTGCGAAACCAAAACAGCGCCAACCAAAACACCAGTCAAAATCACGGCTAAAACAACCGTTAGAAGTAGCCTGTACTTCAAGGCGTTACGCCTCCATTAACTTCTTAGCCGCAGCGACAATTTTCTGGAACTCATCTTCAGAAACTTTGTCGTCTTCCGCCGCATCCACAATCAGCTTCAGCAACTGTGAGAGCTGCTGCGCTTTCGCTTTCCCCTGTTGGTATTTTGTGCCAAACGCAATCGACAGCAAAGCCAGAATAAGGCTTATTACGGCTGAAATCGCTGTTTCCATACTTTAAACTGCAAACGTGAAAGAATTTAACAGTTTTTGCTGAAAAACAAGACTTAAAAAACATGTACTCGAAAAAACGTCCTCAAAACTACGTCAAAATTTTGAGGTACTGCTTGCCCTTATCGGTTATGGCATAAACGCCACGCGACCGCTTTTCAATAAAGCCACATGCCAAAAGATACCGCATCTGCCGGGCAAAAGTAGCATCCGTGGCGAACGGAAAGCAGGACCCTAGCGCTCGCTTTTTCAGGTCCGTCCAATGCACATACCCCTTCATCAGCAATTCAAGCATGATTTTGCGCATCAAGTCACGCTCGCGTTCTTTCACTTTAACCGACCTCTCTCCCTACTCTTAACCCGACGTCAGTCTCAAACACAGTAGCATTAGCTCCGCAGCTACACCGCGTCATCGCGACAACAACACCTCAAACACTTCCAACATCTTCTCCGTATTCGTGCCTTTAGTCGCCGTCAAAAAGATAACCCACAAACCCTTCGCCGCGTCAGACGCCAAAGTATAATTCAACTCGTAAACGCCTTCGCTTATACGCGTCAAAGTCGGAGTCGCAGCCGTTACTCCAGACGGGTCGATGATTTTAATGATGATGTTGTCAGGGTCAAGCAGAGCTCCGTTTTTATCCGTGAACGTGTACTGCTTGCTGATGGTTTCGCCTTGGAAAACCTGCGTCACTCAGCCTTCACCTCCAAGTCGCGACTTGCAATGTTTATTTGTTTGAACGGGCGGCTGGCAACGTTAACCTGTCGGAAATCTTCCGAAACAACAGAGATTTGGCTGAAACCACGCGAAGCAATCCAAAATGCCACACTTTCACCATACTTGGCAATTAACTCCGCAAGCGAAACCGAATCCGACACCGCCAACAACTTATGCGCCAAAACAGCCTCAGTAATAGCAACCACATCCAAAACGGAAATAGCAGGCTTATGACGCAACACCACATCCAGAACGCCTACGACATCCGACACAACAGCAGACTTGTTAACCAACGTGGCGTCTGTCAACCCGACGGCGTCAGAAACATACTTCACCACTTCAGAGATTACGTTTACTAATTCAGTTAAGCTAACATTGTCCGCTATGGTGAATTGCTTGTTTCGAAGAACTACGTCAGCCAGCGACAAAGCGTCAGCAACTGCTAACTGCTTATTCCGCAACAAAGCGTCAACAAGCGATATGACATCGGAAACTTGCGGTGTCCAGTTTTTCAACGGCGCATCCGCAAGCCCAACAGAATCTGAGATTGCCAGCGTTTTATGGCGGAGAACTGCGTCGGAAAGTCCCACTGCGTCTGTTACTTGCTTTAAGGTTGCGCCGCCACTCCATTCGCCTGAAAGCCAAAACTGCTGCATTATAACGCTCATGTTACTCCACCGTGAACACCATTAACACATACGCCTTGCCAACCGTAGTGTTGGTTATCTGCTTGACTTGGATGCCTTCACCTTCACGCAGTACGATGTCTTGGCATTCTTTCGGAATCGCTGGGTACACGGGCATCATGTTGCACAAAACCGCGCCGAACTGTGTTGTGATAACCTCGTCGTTGCTTAGGTACACGGGAAACAGCGTTGCAACTTTAGTTGCATCACCCGTCGGCGCTTCCATCACCGTAATCTGCGCTGGCAAACTTGGATTTTGACTGTCCATCTTTTTCGGCGTTAGAGATGTTCCGCCAGTCGGCGCTGAACTAATCGTGTCAACATCCCATTCTACGCCGACACCCGTCACCGCAGTTAACTGCGCGTTTAGAATCCAGATTTCGCGGATTTTCACGATTTTTCCGCTGCCCGAACCGTTGAACAACGCCATGTAAACTTTGTTCTGCGCGTTTGCGATGCCCGCCGTGTCGCTGTTGCCAACGATGTACGTGGGCAGTTCTACTTCGCAGACCTGCTGCTCGTGAACTGTGTCCGAGCCGACTGTCCGCTCTCTGGTGCGCACCTTTTTTCCTGAGCTATCTGTCGGTACTTGAATGTATGATTCACTCATTTTTTCACCTCACTCCAACGTGAATATAATTTGGAAACTTGAAGCGCCCGCAGGAGAGCCCTCAGCACTAATCTCTTTAATCGTGATGCCCTCACCCTCACGCAGGACTATCTGTTGGCACTGAGATTTTCTTGTTCCGCGCCCGAACAGTGGAAGAAGCGTGTGCGCCCACTCGCTGGCAACCTGCACCTCTTCTTGATTAGCGTAAAGCGGAATCAGCGCCACGTCTTCAGTTGGCGCTGTCGTAGGCGCTTCTAACGCTGTAATCTGCGCTGGAACGTTTGTGTTGGCGCTGTCGAGTTTCTGCGGTGTAAGCGATGTTCCACCGCTTCCCTGCGCGGTGATGCGTTTAATGTCGATTTGGATAGCTGTTGGGTTGGTGATGGCTGCCAACTGCGCGTTTTTCCATCGAATATCCTTGATTACAAGTTTTTTCCCGCTTCCCGAACCGTTGAACAGCGATATGAAATGTTTGTTCTGCGCGTGCGCTTGTGCTGTGCTGTTGCAGACGATGTAAGTTTGCTCCTGCGCTGTACCCATGACCTGTTCATAGGCGGTTTCTGAGCCGAAAGCGCGTGCTCGATAACGCAACTTTTTACCTGAACCTTCTGTGTAGAGTTGAATATAGTCAAAAGTAGGCGGCGACGGCGAGGATGCATTAAAAGTTGCAATACATCCGCTCCAATCTGTCCATATATCGTTTGTTATTACACCGCTCTGTGCTTGACCTGTCGCCGAGACGATTTTTTCCAAAAAACCAAGTGACATATAATTGCCGTATTGTGCTCCATCCAAAAGCGTGAAACCGTTTTCTGGATTTGTTTGTGTACCATATGTACTGATACATCCAATCCATAATTCTTCAGCTTGCGTCGTTGTTTCGGTTGTTCCAGTTTTCGGGTTGTGGTCTGACCCGTTTGCTGAAGCCGTTTTATCAACTATTGCCACACCTGAATACTCGCATACATCGGCGACTGCTCCAACTTCGATTGCACTATCTAAATTTACTGTGATATTAGGTGATGCATTTGCGCCAACGGTGCCGAGCCAGATTTCGCCATCCATTTGACCAGAAATGGTTTTGGCGACTACGAGACTCCAAGAAACGCCACTTTGCGTTATATTGCTTACTTTATTTGTCGGATAATTTGAGCCTTCGCTTAAGCCGAAAGTTAACACTAAAACGTTTCCCTGTGTTGGAGCGCTACTCATGGTTATGGAAACTGAGTTTCCAGAGTTTGCTACTCCGCGAGCGTTACCCTGTACTCTCGTTATCGCCATTCGCTATGCCCCGAGTTTAACTGAACGTTATCTGCAGACTAAGCGTCCACGTCTCACCCGAAGATTTCGTGCCTTTATCAGCGACCTTGCGGTTCAGGTTAACGCCAGAGTCGCTGTTGCTGTTGACCACCGTGAACTCTTGCCAGCTGTGGTTCGCGTCAGAAGCCCCGAAAGTTGCCCGCCACTCACAAGTCTGATTCGTCCGCTGCGGATAAGTCGAATCCATCGGCTTAAACGTCTTATTCGAGCCCTGCAACCCCGTCTGCGAAGGCGATTCACTTGCGCTGCTATCGCCTACGCCGAGATAAGCATTCGCGTTATTCCATGCATTGCCACTGCCCGTGCCAGCAATCAAGTTAATCAGCAACTGCAAACCCTCGTTCAGCGCAACGTTATTCTCGAACTCTTCAAAGCCACGATATGCGCCACGAAACAGTTGCTGCGCATCAAACATCGACAGCCCACCCCGCAAAGCCCCAGCTATCTTGCCATCGGAATCAGCAAACTTGTCTATGCGCCAATGCGCCTTCCAACCGATTTTCTCACTCACTTTTTCCATCATATTCCTCCACTTTTTGGTTTCTTGCACAAACGGGCAAACCGTTCATGTCAAGCCTCACAGTAACCTGCAACGCGTCACGGAAACCTGGAATAGGCTCAAGCTCCCACACGGGTTCCAAGTAGCAGCGGCAATTCGGATGCAAAGGCGGCTGAGGCGCAGAGCCAACAGGATACACCTTACAATGATACCGAGCACACACCGGGCAGGTGCCGTCATCCATCACCGCCACAAAATGATACCCGCCTGGTCGTCCATGCCCTTGCTCCGCCACCAACCGCGCTAACCGCACAGCCTCAACCACCCCGCCTAACCGCTTAATACTCCTCAACAAGCCACCTCACCTTAGCCTTCCGCTCCGCCGCCTGCTGCTGCGTCGCAGGTGCATCCCATAACTCCCAGCCAAACTTCACCGCGTTCTTGCGGAACTCTTCAGGCCGTATAAAGCCCTGTTCAGCAGCAGCAATCAAGTCCGCCATAACAACCGCAGGCGTCTCAGGACTACCCCAATTAAGCCTAACAGCCGCCTGCACAAAGTCAACGCCGGCCCCAGCAAGCACCCAATCGAAAAGTTCGCCTTCAACAGTCCGCTTGAAATCCCGCTGAACAGGCTTAACCAACATATCCTGCAAATCCAAAGCTGTCCGTGCACTCGCCTCAGTAAAACCAGGCGTACTAAACAAGCGCGGCAGAGGCGTCTCACAGCCCAAATAGAACTGGTTAACGATATGGTCAATGTAATATTCAAATCGCGCACGCGGGTCAATCGTGACAGGCGTAACTGAGCCTTTCGCACCCTTCCCCGCGTAGAACAGCCAAGCGCCCTCCTCCGGACGGTTCCTAATCGTCTGCTTAAACTCATCCGTCACGGCCTTGCTGGCATTCTCCAAAATCGCCAAAACATCTGGACCAGCATACTTCTCAAAGATTTTAGGCATAATCCGCTCAATTTTCGCTTTCATCCACGCAAACGCTGGACGCCTATCCCCGCCAACCGACAACGTGTAAAGCAACGTCTGCAAAAGCCCAATACCGAAGCCAAAAGGCACATCATCCTCCAATCGCCAATGAATCACCACGTCAGGCCGCAAAGTGCCCCCGCCATACGCTCCGCTAAGCTTGTAGCCGCTTACACGCCGCGGCACCTTCACGCCATCCTTCTCGTAAACTTCAATCTCGATTTTCTCTATTGCGTCAAGCGGCAGCTGCACCACTTCGCCATCAACCTTCAACCAGAAATCGTTACCGCAGGCAATCACACGCTTAGCCATACGCTGCAACAAGCGATCCAAGTTAACGCGCTTGCACCAAGCGTCAACGGTCTCCTTCGCCTTCTCCTGACCCACAGCACAGGTAGTGTAGAAACCAGCGCCCACAGCACTTGCAGCAAGCAAATCCACACTACTACGGCACGCTGGATCACGCTTATACAGCTCCCAGCAATCCTTCAGCTTCACTTCCGCCACGTCATAAACCACTTGCCGCTGCGGAGAAGCCGAAGCGCCAAACACGGGCAATACGCGTAAAACTTCCCTTAACCGCTTAACAGCACTGCTCACGTCAACCCCTCCAGAAACCTGCGCCCTCGCTCCGTAATGCGGTAAGGCGCCCGATGCGCAGCAGAAGCCTTCTCCACATAACCATTATCCCTAAGAAAACGAAAAAGACTCGCGAAACTCGCAGGCGACCCAGACGCCTGAACAAAACGCTTAGTCAAAAACGTCCGAGAACAAGGCTCACGGCTAACCTCACGCAGAATCAACTTCGCATACCGTAAGCGCTCCTCAAGATTCCTCACGTCAACTCAACCTCGATGGGCTTAAGGGTACTAAAAAAGGGGCGATTATCCGAATGCGCCGCAGTGTTCCAGCACACGCGCAATATTAGCAGATCACGCTTGCCATCCGCCGCATACACGTTCACCGCTAAGTCAGGCGCATAAGGCTCCATCAATGCGCCGCATAACGGGCAATGGAGCCAGCAGTCGCAAACCCGCACTTCCATGTGCTCACTGAAATATTCGCGCCCGCACCTGCTGCATTTACCGCGATACCGAACCAACAGCCGCACCAAAACTACAACGTTGTGGCAATATTCGTCATCTTCGCAACTGCCTTGCTACGCAACACGCCTAAACCGAACCGTGTAGTAGCCCTAACGCCGTATTTACCTGTCTGCGGATTCTCCCAATCCTCAACTGTAACATCCCTACGCAGAAGCATAACAGCCGCCACGCGAGTGTCAATCGCATACGCCGTTCCGTTAGGCACAAGCGTGGATGCATGCACCTTCATGCCCAGAACACTCGTTACGAAGCCACGGTCCACGTCAGTCTCGCCGCTCGGCAAATACTGCGCATTAACAAACTTGTCATCATTCAACAGCTGATGCAGCTGCGTCTCATGAAGCACAAGCACATTTGGGCGCCAGTTTTCACCTCGCACTGCATTATGCAGCTTCAGCAGACCCTGCCAGTTTAGCGCCGTGCCGCCGCCTGAAAGCGCCCCGCCGCCAGCCAAGTCTTCAGCAGCAATTGCGCCGTAAAGATCAAGAATCTTTTGCGTCTCCAACTCGCCCAACGCCAAACCAACCTTCTCCACCATGTTATCCATAACATTCCACGTTGCGTCTTCCACGAATTCACGGGTCCATTCTTCGCTCGCGTCAGCCAGCACATTAGTCGCGATGTCCACGGTGCTATACTTGTTGCCGCTTAACCGCGCCACAGAACCCTCAGCATACACGTACGCTATGGCCTTCGCGTCAAGCGGAAAACGCTCCAAAGCCTCAGACGTCGGCTTAACTTTGATGATTTCTCTGCCGATAAGCTCCGGATAAGCCGCCTGCACAAGCGTGTCATGCATACGTCCAAGAGCGCCAACGGAATCGCTGAACAAGCCCTCCTTAATGCCCACCTGCAAGTAGCGCTTCAGAAACGGATGCTCCGTCTTCTCCTTCAGCCGCTCGTAAACAAGCCGCTGCTCACTCTGCGCCTTCATCACAGATTCAAAAAGCCTCGGTTTCACGCCTTCTCACTTCTCCACAAAAATGAAGATGAGGTCACCAGCAGCAGAAGCCGTCTCCAACGCCCAGCCAAGCTTCCTTGTCCAACTAATCGTAGACGAACCGCCCTCATTAATGTCCGCTAAAGCCATCACGCGCTTTGACGAGTCAGCGCCGTAAACAGCCTTCCCCCGCGTTACAGCGCCGCCAACCGCCACCTTAACGCGTCCCCTCACAAGCACAGGGCACTGCTCGCCAGAAGCAACACTTTTAACCGCGATGCCAATGCAGTCCTGCGCTGAAGTCGCTGGGCTAACAGTGTCATCCGCGCTTAGATATACGGGGTCGCCTTTGGTGATAGCTGCGCCCGCCGTGAACCGTTCGATAACAGCGTTAGGATCATCTGTCTCGCCAATCGCCATGCCCGTCTTGCCTGAAAAATCAGCCATTAACCCTCAATCTCCCTCTTTTTTATTTTGGCTTTCGCAAAGTTCGTCCTCTGCTACTTGCCGCCACAGTAACCTGTGACTGTGAACTCTCGGCTTCCTCACAAATTTCGTCAGTTAACTTTTCCACCATGTCTGAGCTTAAAGGCGGAATATACCGCTGAAGCACACGCTTAACAGCAGCCCTATCCACCCTGCAGCCGCTCCTTCAACCGCCAAATTGCACTGCGAATCTGCTGATGATGCCTCTGCTCGCCAAGCGAGCTACGCTCAACCACAGGCGAAAGCAGCAAACCCTCAAGAATAGCTATAGCCTCAGAGACAGGCATAGTCTTAGGCGGATCCTTCAGCAAACCGCCGCCCGGCACCTGCCGCTGCAACTCGGCAATACGCTTCTCAGCCTCCGCCAACTTCGCCTCTGTCTCCTTAAGCTTACCGCAGACAAGCTCAAGCTCCTCAGTCAAACCGCAAACCGCACTTTGAATGCCAAGCTCCTTAGCCGCAGCACACAACTTCCGCCTTGCCTCCGCCTTCGCTTCAGCACTAATATTCGTCTGGTCCAGCCTTGCAAGAGCGTTTCGCACATGATCAGCATCCAAATTGCCCGCAGCATTCTTGTAAGGCAAATGCCGCAGGCTACGCGGAACCGTCTTGCCCTGCTCATCCTTACTTCCGCCCGGCTCAATATACGCGAAAGCGTCATCGGGCAAATTGTTTATGTACTCGGTATCCCACTCTGCCTCAGCAACACCAGCTTCTTTCAGCGCTTCTTTCACAAGCAGCTTAAACTCTTCCTTTTCCAAACTTTCACTCCCTCTCTGCGTGCTCGCACTTGTCGCGGCACCTGCAGGGGAAATCTTGTCAAAACATGACTGACAAATGCTAACGATGTAATCCGCGGGAGCCCCGCAAAAAGCGCAGACAACATCACCCTGTTCCCGCAACCGCTCCTTCAAGGGACCCTTAAAACTCTCACGCAACCGCTCCAAAACCTGAATATTCGTTTCGGGAATACCCGGCACAGCCACAAGACTCAACTCAGCGTTATGCAAGCCATGCGGAACCTTCCCATCCACCACATCGACGGCTTCATAGTCCGCGCCAACACTGACATGCTGCACCAACCCTTTGCGGATCTTGTCAGCGACTTCGCTCTCGTAAATCTCCGCCTCATACCACAACCGCTGCCCGTCCCACTCAGTCTTCGTCACCTTACCAACAGCGTTCGGCACAGCAACATGCTCCACGTACACAGGCGCACCAACAAGCTTCGAAGCGAAAGCCTGCAGCTCCTCAGGCGTGTAAATGTTAAAGTTTCGGCTCATGCCCGCAGTCATGGCGACACCGCGAATCCGCAGCGGCTTATCCACAACCTTCTCCAAAACTTGAAAAGGCAACACGGCATACGCATGCTCTTTTACGGGCTGATGCTCCGCAAACCACGCCTTCGCCTTGTCCAACGTCCAACCCTTGCCTTTGTCGAAAAGGTAGCTCTGGATGGTTGTTGTGTCTTCGCCCTTCAGCTTGCCCACTACGGCTTTGATGCCCTCTTCCTCACTTAACGTGATAGTCCGCAGTGAATCAGCCTCAAAATCCTCTGGACTCCTATGCCCAGAACGGATATATTGATCAGTTTCTTCCCACGGCAAACTGCACAATACGCCCTTTTGCAATTTAACAAGCAAAAATTAACGGAAAAGCTAAAAGAACCTTTTTAGCGGAAAATACACATTCACAAATAACAAAACTAAAATATATTAAGACATAATAAACCAAAACATGCAACGCGGCAACCTCGAAATAATCGGAGAGCTTCTCAAGGAAATAACCGAAGCACCACACCTGGCACCAAGCCGCATAACAGCCCGCGCAGGAATCAACTACCCCAAACTACAACTACTACTCCAAGCCCAACTCGCAACCATCGAAACAAAAACCCAGAAACGCCGCAGACTGCGCCTAACAGACAAAGGCCGAGAATACCTATCGCACTATAAAGCACTCACGCAAATAATCAATGCAAATTAAGCCCCCCTACCAAACCGAAGATGATCAGCCACATTAATCTCCAAACCAAGCCTCCTGCATAACATCTTATAATTATTACGTACCGTCACCTCTTCAACGCCAGCAAACCTCGCTAAATCCCGTTGTATAACATAAACACCGAATACAATACATGCAATATACAGTGCAGCAGCCGCCAAACCCCGTGGATTACGTCCAGCAGTAACCAACTTTATCCTACCTAAACGCAAAATATCCTTCGCAAACTCAACAACTTCACTTTTCAAGTGAAGATCATACGCCAAAATATCCACAATCTCAAAATAATCCGCACGATGTTTACGAAACATAATCCTGCAACCTCCCATTCTGCTGAACCCCGCCGCCTAAATCAAACAACCTCTGCAAAAACCCACCAACCTCATTCAACAAACGCTCACTTCGCTCCGCCCAATCAGGATACGACACCAACAACTCCACACAATCAGGATGCGAACGATCCCCAACCTTAACTATCACACCATTACTTCGAGCAAACAAGTCAACAGTCAACCGCGGCAACCGCTGCCCCATCCTAAACACGTAATGCGCACCCTTAAAGCGGATAGTCGATAGAACCTGCTCCAGAACCTTAATATCCGTAATCAAACCCGTAAAACTAAACCCATCACAAACCAACTGATACGCACGACCCAAATTAGCAGGCCTCCGCACATACAAATTCACCCTTCCAGTCTCAAACCACTGAAGCCGACCCAACCGATCACGCCACAACAACCAACGATTCCGCGCTTTACTCTGCACCCAACCCACCCCCAAAGCCCCAGCCCTATCCAAACCAACAGGCACAAAACACCAACCACGCCACCCATGCAATGAACACTTTGAACCGTGTTCATTTCGATGGTGATATTTCCACTGTGTGCGCAGGTTAGCCACGTATTTCCCATGCTTTTCATATTGAAGCCCAAGAAGTTTACATAGCGGTTTAGGCGTCAACAACGGATTTTTGTCGAGCAAACTGAAAACTTGTTCTCGAATGTTATGAGTATCACTACTCTCACAGTTATATCGTAAATCAAAAGAAACTCGCTTGTGGTCCCCAGCCAAACCTTTATTCAACCCCCGCCTTTTTTATCGCATGGAATTGGAACGAATTCGCGTTGGTTCACGAATGTGCAGCGCAATGTGCCGCAGCGGCAAGTAAGCGTCTGCTTTTCGCTATCCCAGACCATGTGCTCGTGGCAGACGGAGCATTCGTGGTTGCTGCGGTACCGCGTCATTGGATCCCTTCCACACTGGCTTTGAACGCTTCTGAGACGCCTCGTGGAACTTTAGCACGTTCAGATGGGTCTCTACCAATCATTCTATCAAATAAGTGCCCGTTTCTGCCTGAGTACGGTCGGCGTTGATGTGGCACCATTTTTAGGGGTATGTTTGTCCAAAGGTCTGTTGGTTTTTGGCAGGGGTACTCTCGGTCGTAGTCGCTGTAGAAAATTGTCATGTTTGGTGTAATTGGCGACAGTTTTCTTAGACGTCCCCTCGGATTCTCGATAAGCCAATACTTGGGCTTTAGAGTAGCTACTGCTTCGAAGCATGCGCCTACGATTTCCATTGCCAATTTGATTCCGCACTTGGGCCACTTAGGATTTGCAAGTGAAAAATGTTGACACGGCGGAGAAGCTAAAAGCAAGGTTGGGTTGAGATTTTCTTTCAGCGGCAAATATCGCACATCAGCGACTATCGTGGGTTTGAACTTTCGTTCTATATCAACAGTTACTACTTCCCAATTAGAGTCGTTGGCAAACGCGGCGCTGCTGCCCTTTAATCCGCAGCACAAGTCTATGCATAATTTTTGCGTCATTAGATGCCACAAGCCAAAAACCACCTCACGAATAAGCTGCCTTGCCGCTTCAAGCTCAGCTTCGCAGCCAGGCTTAACCTGCGGAACCCAACCAGCCAACTTACAAGTACGCTCACTCATTTCTGCTACCCCGGAAGCTTCGTTTGCCATGTGCCGCCGCCGATAGCAACAGCGAACTCATCATCAATGTTGTAAGCGGCTAACTCAGCAGCGCTTTCCAAATACACGGTAAGCCTCTCACCAGCATCCGTGCGCAACTCGACAAAAGGCTGCTTATTTTTGCCCTTCTTGCCTTTGGCGGTAACCGTGAAAAAACGCTGCAACATTAAGCAACAGCCTCCTAAGGCGGATAAACCATGTACACACGCATCTCGCCATGACGATCACACCGCAACCGCTTGCCATCCACATGCAACTTGCTGCCGCAGATTGGGCAGTAACGTGCATCTTCAGCAGAGGCCTTCTGCTCCGCCAAACGCGTCGTCTCCGCCAACTCCTTCAGCATTTCAGGCGTGACAGGCATGTGCTAAGCCTCCTTGTGTTTTTTCAGGAACTGTTTAACTGCTTCGGCGACTGCTTCACTTTTGCTGCGGTAAAGCGGCAAGCCGAACTCGTCTTTTTTCTCGCCGACAAACTTGTCTAGGGCTTCCAGTAGCTCTGTGGGGATGCGTACTGTAGCCCATTTCTCCTCTTCCGCTTGTGACAACATTATCACATCCTCTGCTTTCTTACGCACGGTATCCTTTTAAATTTTGTGATAATGATGTTACAAATTTCGAAAGAATCCTTATAAGGAAATTGTAACAAACATGTAACAAGGAAACATCATGCCAAATTATCCAGAAGAAACCCAAAGCAAACACGCAACCGTCCGCCTACCAAAAGAACTACTAAACGCCATCGAAGAATTCCTCCAAACCGACAAGGCGCAAAAAATGGGTTTCCTGCATATAACTGACGTAGCAACCACAGCCGTCCGCGAATTCCTCCGAGACCAAGGCTACTACACCCCACCCGACCGCTACATCAACCTAAACCACGACGAAAACGGCATCAAAATCTTCGACATCCAACAACGCAAACCCATCCAAATCTACATCCGCCCCCAAGGAATATGGTGCGAACAATGCCAAAAAACAACCTGCGAACACATAGACTATGCCCTCACCCAACCAGACATCCAAACAACCATCCGCAAAAAACGACGAGAAGGCTGGAACCTACCAGACACCTAACCATGACAGTACCACAAAAAAAGACACTGAACAAAAACCATGACAAGACACCAGAAAAACACAAACAAGACGGGCGAACTGACACACACGCTTTAGGGCGATAGACTTATCTGGGAAGTAGCCGTGAAAGAGGAAGAATACGCAGACATGGTGAGGTGAACATGGAATGGCTGAGATAGTGATTGATGCTTCAGGGCTTAAGAATGAAGGGAACGAGGCGATCCAGGCGCTTGTGGACTTCGTGAAGGAGAAGACAGGTGCTGAAGTAACTGCTGATGGGCTTAAGTTGACAGTGAAGGGTGAAGGCGCAGCGGTTTCCAAGAAGTACTTGCGAGTGGTCGTGAAGAAGTTCCTGCACAAACGCGAGTTGAAAGAGGGTTTTCGCGTCATAAGCGATAACGAAGAAGAGAACACACTGAAAGTGAAAGAAAGAAAAACCTACGAGGAAGAATAAGCGCAGCTTCCAGACCAGCCATATTTTTCCTTGTGTTCTGGTAGTGCGATTTTTTTGTCTGCAGCCTCTTTATTTAAGGGCGTCTCGTCAGCGTTGATGTCTCTGCGTCGTTTTCTGCGATAAGTCACTATTAGGCGCAAGCATGCTGGCTTGTCAGGAAACATTGAGTTGGAGAAAAATCGCTTAGTCAAGATTTCTTGACTAAACTTTGGCTGCTTAGTCAAGAAACCCTTACAAAAATCCTTTTATCACAAAAGCAACCGTGATATTACTTGATAGACTCCGATGGAGCACCACTGTGCAAATGAAGGTTGTGACTATGTCTAGAAAAAACGTTGGCTTCACAGGTAAGGTGATTCTCGATGGTTAAGGGGAAGGCTCCTTTACACATGATAACATGGCGGTGCACCCGAAGATGCGTGGGCAGCTGCCTCTACTGCAGTTACACGCCTGAATACGCGGTAGACGCGGAAGTGGATACGCGGACAGCGTACAAGATTGTGGATGAAACCTACTATTTCGGGTCGCCGTGGTTCGGCATAAGCGGCGGCGAACCGCTACTGCGCAAAGACATCTTTGACATCGCGGAGTACGCCCGAAAAATGGGGCTCGAAGTAAGCCTAATAACCAGCGGGTTCGCCTTCGACGAAAAGCGCCTCAGCAACCTCGTGCGAAATGAGGTCCATACGGCGGTCAGCATCGACGGTACCAGAGAATCCAACGACCAAATACGGGGCAAAGGCAGCTACGACAAGGCGCTCTTTGCTTTGAAGAAGCTTTCGGAGAACGGAATCCTTGACTGCATAGTCACCACCATGACCAAGCACAATATCAAAGACGCCGAGCACATTGTCAAACTCGCGGCTGAACACGGTGCCCGCATGGTCGTCTTCCACAACTTAGTCCCTGTGGGGCGCGCGGGACCCAACATGCCTGACCTTGCGCCGTCGCCAGAAGAGTATGAAGCAGCGTTCAACAACATCTACGACCTCTACGTCAAATACGCCGGCAAAATCGACGTAAACGTGTACGCCCCGTTCTACGCCAGAATCTTCAAACAGAGAAACCCTGTAGCGTTCGAGGACTGGTACACAAAACGGTTCCTAGGCAAATGCACAATCGGCGGAAGATACATCAGCCTCACGGAAAACGGCGACTACAGGTCCTGCGGCTTCAACGAGCACTATCGGCTAGGGAACGTCAAGTACAAGGGCTTAACCGAAACTTGGGACGAACTGCAACACTCCACACTGCACCTCAAACTGCGTGACAAGAGCAACCTGAAGGGCAAATGCGGAGTCTGCGAGTACCGCGAAATCTGCGGCGGCTGCAGGACGCGCGCCGAATACTACACGGGCAACCTGTTCGAATCCGACCCAGCGTGCGCATATGTTCCGAAGGTGCTGCGCGAGCAAAAAGCAGCCGCCGCCCCCCTTTTTTGTTCATGAAACAGGATAGCAAAAGCTAAAAATTGTGGATGAGTTTTTTCAGCGGTGCCGAGCATAAACGAAGGTTTATTTCTGTAAAGAACGATAAACCATAGCTGCCAAGTTGCTGAGGTGAAAAGGCGTGAGCCACAACCTGTTAAGCACCAGCCTTGCCGGTCTGAAACTCAGAAACCCCACAGCCTTGGCTTCCGGAATCATGGGGTACACGGCGGAGTCGTTGCAGCGCGTTGTCGATGGTGGCGCAGGCGCTGTGGTCACCAAATCCGTTGGTGCTGCTCCGAGAATGGGCTACGCAAACCCCACCATTGTTCAAGCCAACTGCGGGCTGGTGAACGCGATGGGACTGCCGAACCCCGGCATAGACGAGTTTGTCGAAGAAATTGCGCACGCGAAAACCATTCTGCAAGCCCCGCTTATCGTGAGTGTTTTCGGCTATTCCGCTGAAGAATACGCGGTGGTCGCCAAGAAAGCCGCAGCAGCTGGCGCCGACGCCTTGGAGCTTAACGTCAGTTGCCCTCACGTCAAACAAACAGGCTCAGAAATCGGGCAGAACCCACGAATCCTCGCGGAAGTCGTAGCCAAAGTCAAAGAGGCTGTGCAGGTGCCAGTAATTGTGAAGCTGTCGCCAAACGTCACCGACATCGCGGAAACGGCGAAGACTGCGGTTAAGGCGGGTGCAGACGCGTTAACGGCGATAAACACGGTCAAAGCTATGGCAATTGACGTTGACACGGCGCTTCCAGTGCTAAGCAACACGCGCGGCGGCTTGTCCGGTCCAGCCATAAAACCCATAGCACTTCGCTGCGTGTATGACCTATATGAGGCGGTAGAGACGCCCATAATAGGATGCGGAGGCATAACCACGTGGCAAGACACCGTGGAGTTCCTCTTAGCAGGCGCCACAGCCGTACAGGTCGGCACTGCTGTGGCTCTGGAAAACCCCAATGTGTTCCACGCCATAAACCGCGGCGTAACAGCTTATTTGAAGAAGAAAGGTTACGGAAGCGTGAAGGAGATTATCGGCATTGCACACCGCACTTAACACTATAAGAACCACGCCCATCCTGAGCGTGAAAACAGAAAGCCCAACCGTCAAAACATACACGCTAAAAGACAAGCTATGCGCAAAAGCCAAGCCAGGCCAATTCCTCATGCTCTGGATACCCGGCGTAGACGAGATTCCTCTAAGCGTGATGGACGCCGAAAATGACAGAGTCTCCGTGAGCGTCAAAGCTGTCGGTGACGCCACAAGGCACCTGCACAGCATGAAACCTGGCGAAACCGTGGGCGTGCGCGGGCCCTTCGGCAACTGCTTCACGGAGGCAAGCGGCAAAATCCTCATGGTCGGTGGTGGAACCGGAACCGCACCTCTACTGTTCTTAGCCAGACGCCTCGCAGCGAAAGCCCAGCGTTTGTCCTTCGTTGTCGGAGCCAAAACAAAGACCGAACTGCTGTTCCTAAACGAGCTTAATGCGGTATGCACCGAACAAAGTGTAATCACAACTACGGAAGACGGAACTTACGGCCTACAGTGCCTGGTGACTGAACCGTTGGGGAAGCTTTTAGCTGAAACCAGGTTCGACATGGTATACGCTTGCGGTCCAGAGCTGATGGTGAGCAAAATCTTCAACCTCACCGAGCAGCATGGCATCCCCTTCGAGGCGAGTCTGGAGCGGTTAATGCGTTGCGGCATAGGATTGTGCGGAAGCTGCGTGATAGGCAAGTACCGCGTCTGCAGAGACGGACCAGTGTTCAACGCGGCGCAGTTGAGCGAAGTAAAAAGCGAATTGGGCATATCCAAATTAGGCTTTGATGGTGCCCGAATACCCGTCTAATCAACCCTCAGGTGTTAAAAACGCCGTTACCTATTACACATGGTCTTTCAGTGTTATTTCTCTACTTTAAAAGAAAATCAGTCTTCGACCCTCTTGCCTTGGTGATGTCAGCCACAATTATTGATCTGGAGCCTCTCTATTACATGTTAATTGGAGAAGCCTTAGACCATCAGATCTGGCACGGATACGCTTTATCATTGACTATTTACCCTGTCTTGATTAGCTTAGCCGTGTACTCTGTGGAGCATGTTTTCCATGACGGGTTATGGTCAACGTACAACTCTTTAAGACTTAAGCCAACAAAAATCAAGTACTCCATGCTGAGCATATTTCTTAGCAGTTTGATTGGGAGTTTCAGCCACGTATTCTTTGACATGTTTACACATGAAAGCCTGCCATATGTGATATATCCTGTCGCTTTTGGAAGCAACCCGTTTTATATTGGACAGTTTTCCGGAATTGTGGAGGTTGCCGTTGTGGTTCTGGCGTCATACTCCATTATCTGTTGGGTTAGAAGCAACAAAACTGAAAAATCCCTCAATAAACAGCGAAACCTCAAAATACAAAGTTTACACACTTTACTCAGGAATAGAGGATGATTTCTCAGCAAGAACTGGAACAACTCGTTCGCAAAGCAGTAACTCTTTACAACAGGTTTAGGAGTCCTGAAGCCGTAGCCAAGATTGTCCACGTATCGCCAGAAATAGTTACCATCTCTTTTTCAGGATCCTTCTGCTACAGTTGCGGCGTGCTTGACTACATCGAAGACTTTGTCCACGAGTTCAAAATAATAACTGATAAAGCCGAGTTGAAAATCGACAGATCCAGGCAAACAAGCCCCCGAAGTTTCGAAGCAGACTACAAAGTCAAATCGATAGCGAATTAACTCCAATGCTAACGCCTGAAGTTTTTGAATCAAACTCACAATCTGATCCCGAACGGCTTTCAAGGCAAAATCCCCTGTTTTGAGTACTTCCTTTATATGGAAGTCCGCTTTTCATAGTACTTCTATATACGAGTTCAACAAAATAGCTGCGTATCAAAATAAAATAAGGGCTATCAATGGCAGTTGACCAACAAAACGTGTCAAAAATCCTTTCCGTCCTGTCGCATCCATTGCGCAGAGAAATACTCCTGACCCTAAGTGAGAAGAGTGAATGCTCTTTCACAGACTTGCTGAACGCACTGAAGATTGACACGGGCAAACTGAGCTTCCACCTCCGCGCTCTTTCCGCCTTTGTGGAGCAGACGCCCATGGCTAAATACAGACTGAGTCGAGCAGGGGAAAATGCCGTCCGAGTGATTAAAGACGTGGAGTCATGGGCAGAAGCTGCTGATGTGGGAAAGAAAGCGACGCATCTTCCTTTAGCTTCTTTCAGAAAGAGAGCCTACGCGTTTCTGATAGACTTCTCTCTTATTTTGGCAATCACCCTGGTAATTATGCTTCCTCAGGTCATTTCATTCCTTTCAGGAAACGTGTTCACCATAGGCTTAAGCGCCGTAATATTCGGAACCCTTGGACTTTTATGGGTCTACTCCACTCTCCTTGAAGGCTTCAACGGGCAAAGCTTAGGCAAACGTGTCATAGGCTTAAAAGTTGTAAGGACAGATGGAAAGAAAGCAACCTACGACCAAGCAGCAGTGAGAAACTTTGGCAAAGCTTTCCTGTTACCTATCGACCTGATTGCAGGTTTACGAATAAAAAACGCAGAGTTTCTACGATACTTCGACAGGTTTGCAGGAACAACCGTGATAGATCTGAGGCATCAACTCAGTTAAGTTGCCTTCGCAAATTTAGCGAAGCCAACTTTGCAAAATTTGTCATGATTTTGCACATCGTATTAAAACGCTTTTCAAAAATGCTTAAACAAGATTAGCGAGATACAAGCCGAGCCATAAGAAAAATCAAGGGGAAAAACAAAGGTGAAGAAGCTAACGCTGAAAAGGCTATCCGACGTGACTAAGAAAATATTCAACGCATTACCCAAACATTTGCCTACACGCCGTTTGCTTTCGCAAAAACAAACAAGAGTCTTCATAGCAATAGTAACCTTGACGCTGCTTTCAGGGTTCATGTTCGTCGAAGTTATGTCTGCTGTGCAAACAAGCCTCACAATATCAAACACTGGAACGATAACTACTGCAGGAGTCAGCGTATACTGGGATTCTGCCTGTACCAACAAGACCAGCTCTATCAACTGGGGTGCGTTGGATCCAGGTGCTCAGAAAAGCGTCACTGTCTACATTCGCAACGAAGGAAGTTCGGCTGTGACCTTAACTCAGTCCACTTCAAACTGGAGTCCATCAACCGCTTCCAACTACCTGACTTTGACATGGAACTACAACGGTCAAGTAATCAACCCGGGCGCAAGCGTTCAGGTCAGGTTAACTCTGACGGCTAGCGCAAGCGTCACCGGCGTAACCGCATTCAGCTTCAACATAGTCATAACAGGAAGCGGCTAAAACGGTGCTGAGGATTCACCGAATCACTTCCCATTTTTTTGGATTTTTCTTGCTGTTAAAACGGTATGAAAAAACTTAAACGCTAAATCCGCGAATACATCTGTCTAAAAACTAAGAGAGGAATGGAGGAAGCCAATACTGAAGAAATCTCTGCCTTCACAGAAAGATGTTTTGATAATTATTTTAATACTTGCGGTTGCATTGAGTGCTCAATATTTTAATCAATACTTCTCAAATTATGTGCTTACGAACTCAGGCTCTCAATCTCCGTCTCAATCGACAGAATTAAAACCTATTGAATTGCCTACGTCCCCATCCTTAATCGTGCCTGCGTCTCGTCCATCGTCCATGCCTATTGCACCTTCAATTCAACCTACTCCCGCTTCTACACCTGCGCCCACGGAGCAGCCGAATGATTCTGCGATAGAAATTATTCCCTCGCCCAATGCATCGTCCAGCGCGGCTTCTGCTCCGTCTTCTACCCTTAAACTAAGCCTTTACAGAAGTAACCCTGTTCGGAGTCAGCAAGTTCTACAGAACATAGATTGGGGTCAAATCGTTGCGGGACAGGAAAAGAAGAGTCCAACGATATACTTTAGAAACGAAGGAAACTTGCCTCTGACCATGTCATTTTCACCTTCAGACTGGGCTTTCAAAGATTCATCAGGCAATCCTCTTCCTCAAAGCTACTCCAAATACTTCACTTTAACGTGGAATTACGACAACACAAGAATTAACCCAAATGAAGTGAGACAGATAATCTTCTCTTTGCTTGTTTCTCCTGACCTGAAAGATGTTGCGTCTTTCTCTTTCAACTTGGTCGTGACTATAACCTCTACTATGTAGTTGTAGTGCTGCGAAGAAAAAATTGTAAGCCTTTTGATGCAGTTCAGAGTTCTTCTTGGGGCATGCCGATTTTTCGCATAAAATCCCTAGCGTACTTTGGATTGTACGCGAGCTCTTTGCTTCTCAGCAGTCTCCTGTCGAGCCTGTCCAGTGCCACTCGGAAGGTGGATTCGACTCCCCAGCCTTCGCTTGAGCTGTAGAAGACGCCCTTCACCGTTCTCAATTGCATGCGGCAGTGCAGCAGCGGGACGCCTTTGTGGTTTGTTCCGTGAGTTTTCAGGTAAACGAATAAAATGCCTCGTTGGAGGGCATCTTGGTACTTGCGTGCGAAGGAGTCGAATTCGTCCATGATGAAGCCTTGCTGGTCCGGGTTTATGGCTATGCCTTTGACGCCGAACTGGATTGCGAGTTTTCTTTCAGCCTGTTCCATCAGAGAAATCGGCTCAAGAAAGTCGCGTTTTGTCAGAATGCCCACTAACCGCTCGTTTGACGTCACAACCAGACAGGAGATGTCGAAGTCATGCATTTTTTTCTCCGCCTCTCTTAAGCTGGTTTCGGGATGAACCGTTATCACCGGCTTAGTCATTATTCCCTTTGCGGGTATGGTTAACACTGGAACTTTTTCCCCGACGATTTCGCCAAGCGTCTGGCGGTCTGGCGGTTGGAAAACGTGCTCCAGGATGTCTTGGATGCTTATGATGCCCGCCAGTTTTCCGTTTTCCATCACTGGAACGTGGCTGATTCCCTGTTCCCTGAAAAGCGTAAGCACGGCGCCAACGGAGCGGTTCGCCTCAATTGTGTGAGGTGCCTTTGTCATTATGTTCTCAACTGGGGTGTTGCCCCAATCCTGGGTTACGGCGCCATGGATTATGTTCTCGTCGGTGACGAAGCCTAAGAGCTTGTCGTTCTCGAAAACTGGGAGTTGTCTAATCTCGCTTTCTATAATCAGCTTTGCTGCTTTGCTGACGGATAAGTCTGGAGTAACCTTCGGCGCGGGGCGCATCAGAGTCTTGACTTTGGTTGTGGCTGGGTCAAGTCTTGATCGTATCACCCACCGCCGCGTGATTACTCCCGCGTACTTGCCCTTGTTGTCTAAGACTGCTATGACTGGGGGCATTTCTTTCTTGAAAACTTCAAGGCATCTGGATAGCGTGTCGTTCTCGTTGACGGTTAAGAAGCCTTTTGTGAAGACGTCTCTTACGGTGATTTGGCTCATAATCCGTTTCCTCTTCTGGGTTATTTGCGTAAGGTAGAATTTAAACATTGCAAATCTCTGAAGTACAGGATTGTTTTTGGAGAAAAATCACAGTGGGGAGTGAGAAATTTCTGTGAATTTCATGGAAAATTTTTGGATGTTCTATGTGATTCAAACGCGTGCTATAGAAAAATATATTTATCTTCTAGATAAACTGTATAGATGTTTTATTCTGTACTGTTTAAATACAGCGGGTCAAAAGGAAACTGGGAGTGAGGAGAGACATCGAAATCGCAGCCTACTAAAAAATGTTCCTATCTGCTCCTGTCAGGGAGGGATTGAATAGCGGTGAGTTTAGCCCAAAAAGAAATGGTTGAAGCGCTGAAAATTCAATGGAAAAAGCTGTGGCAAGAACGAATAGACGACAAGGTAAGAGCTGAAGGCATGGCGACAGATGATTACTGCGATCTCTTCGTTGACAGAGGCACCGTAATTCACGCGACCAGGGACTTCAAAGCCTTAAGTTTTAGCGAAATACTGGAGCAGCACCAAATCCTGAACGCAGATAGGTATATCCCTCCAAGTCCTCAGGTTGGCGGATGGAACAAGTTCATCAAAACCAACATCACAAACCAGCAGCCACGACAGAAGAGACGCGCCGACTCTTACGTAGAAGCCAAGCGCGAGAAGCAGCAGCCCAAGAAAGGCGGCAGAGGCTGGCTGCACAAATAAATGAAAAAGTGATAGTGGCAAGTTCTCTCGAGTCTCTCATTCTACTTGTTTGTTCCAAACCAGATTTTCTTGGTGAATTGTGTATGGGGAGTTATAGAGGGCGAATAGATATAATAGCTGATATTCTGCATGTGGTCAGGGGAAATGCAAAGAAAACGCAGATAATGTATCAAGCAAACCTGAGTTACAAAGTGCTACAGCGCTATTTGGCAGAAATACTTGAAGCTTCTCTAATAACCTTCGAAGACACAGGACATTACTATATGCTTACACCAAAAGGACGCGAATTTTTAGAAGCTTACAAGGACTATTCTCGAACAAATAAGACCATTGAGAAGCGTCTTAACGAGATTGGTTCAAAAAAGAAACTTCTAGAAGAGTTGTGCCCAAACAAATAAACCAGTCTGTCACTGTATATCCGCCTTACGGAAGCAGATGAAGCAGCAATGCATGCCAAAAACTCATGGACAATATCTTGTAAAAGGCTTCTACTTACAGCAGCATGTCTTATTCTACTTTCCACCATGTTTAGTTCATTGATTCCCCAACGGGTAGTATATGCCCAAACAAACATCCTATCTGCTCAAAACACCCTTTTGAACTGTTACAATGCCGCTAAAGACGCAGAAGCCGCGGGCGCAAACATTACCACTCTCACAAATATTCTCAACGAAGCAGGTACGTTCCTATCTAAAGCGGAACTTGCCTACTCTCAAAACGACTTTGCCGCTGCAGATGATTATGTGTCTCAATGTCAAAGCAAGCTTAACAACTTTATCGCTCAAGCAGAAAATCTAAAACAAACTGCTGCGCAGCGCCAAAACCGTGACTTTCTGATAAACGTGGTTGGTTCTGCAAGCGGTGCCTTAGCAGTTTTGGCTGTTGGCTTAACAGTCTGGGCTGTTTTGAATCGACGATCCAAGAAACCGGGAGCACCATTAGATGAAAGTTCAAGAGTATAAAACACTGGTTCTTGTTGTTACCGCGGTTTTGGCGTTGATTATAGCTTCGCCTGCGCTTCAACGTTTGCTGGTTTATCCTCAAACAGAGTTTTTCACCGAGTTTTGGCTTCTTGGTCCACAGCATAATGCCGAGAATTATCCGTTTAACATCACACGCAACGAGGACTACACCTTGTATTTGGGCATTGGCAATCGTTTAGGCCATTGTGCTTATTATGTGGTTGAAGTGAAGTTCCGAAATGAAAGCATGTCTGCGCCTGACAGTTTAGCAATGACACCGAGCAAGCTGTCCTCACTGTACAATATGACAGTTATTGTGCCTGATTCACAGGTGTGGGAGCAGCGGTTGACTTTCAGTTTTGATTACAGGCTTGATGATGCGCTGAATCGTGTGGCGTTTAACAGCATGACTTTAAACGGCGTGACGTTAAATCTTAACGGATTAACGAGCGAATGGAACGCTACAACAAGCAGGTTCTACGGCAACTTGGTTTTTGAGCTATGGATTTACAACGAAGAAGCCAATAATTTCCAGTATCATCAGCGGTTTGTAGACCTGAAATTCAACATGACAAGTTCATGATTTTTGAATTAGTAAACTAGAAAAAAGCAGAGGAAATTGAAATGGATATTCTTGAACTGTTAGCGAAACGGCGTAGCATTCGCCGGTACCAGACGAAACCTGTCGAAAAAGAAAAAATAATCAGGGTTTTAGAGGCTGCCAGACTAGGGCCATCAGCAGCCAATATGCAACCTTGCTACTTCGTTGTGGTAACTGAAAAAGGGGTGCGTGAAAGTCTAAAAGCCTCTTATAACGCGGATTGGTTTGTTCAAGCACCTGTCATAATTGTGGGTTGCGCAAACCCGAAAGAGGCTTGGAGACGAAGAGACGGCGAAGAGTACTGGAAGGTTGACTTGGCGATAGCAATGCAAAACTTGATTCTAGCTGCCGCTGAACTAGGGCTTGGAACCTGCTGGATAGCGAATTTTGATGAGAAGGCTGCGAAGAGAGCTCTGAATGTACCTAAAGAAATTCGAGTAGTTGCCATGACTCCGCTCGGCTACCCTGACGAGGAAAAAGGCTTGGTGACTGACAGAAAACCCCTTGACAAGTTAATCCATTACGAAAGATGGTGAGCTGGATAACTCTGAAATGAGTCAGTAAGGGATTTCCTTGAAACCTGTTACCGTTCTAATCACATGCGCAGGAGGCGTAATCAGCCCCAGTCAAATCACCAGCCTACGTTCGAATCCTGATGGCAGGAAACTGAGAATAATCGGAACAGATATGACTGTTCCCTGTGTTGGTCAATATTTGACAGATAAATTCTATCAAGTCCCTTCTGGCACATCTCCAGAGTACGTAGAGAGGTTGTCTGAAATATGTTCCAAAGAATCAGTAGACGTGCTTTTTCCCGCTTCACATGAAGAAGCACTTGCCCTAACAAAAAATGTCGAAGTATTCAAAAAGATTGGAACAACAATTGCCGTTTCCAAACCCGAAGTTCTCGAGTTATCCTTCAACAAAAAATCTGCTTTCCAGAAATTAAAGGAAAAAGGGTTGCCGTGTCCTGAATTTCGAGTCGTAAAAAACCTGTCCGAATTCGAAGACGCCGCCGCTGAACTCGGAATAGACAAAAGAAAACTGGTTATGAAGCCCGTCTTGACCCGAGGTGGCAGGGGAGCGCGGATCCTAACTAAAGAAAGCATGTCTCATTTTCTTCTAAACCAAAAACCAGGTTACCTTGAAACTAGTTATGACGAGATGATTAGGACCTTAAGCGGGTTTGGAGACGCTGACTTTCCAGAACTTATCCTTATGGAGTACCTTCCTGGAGCTATATACAGCGTGGATTTTTTGGCAAAAGACGGAAAAGCATTAATCATCGTACCCAAAGTTCGCATTGTAGGCAATCCGAGCCAGACGATAGTTGGCATGGTGAAGCGTAGCGCTCTTGTTGAAGAAACTGTAGCGCGGATCAGCGAGGCATTTGGATTTGATTACAACGTGAACATCGAGATGGGATGCAACGCTGAAGGCACGCCGTTACCTTTTGATTTTAACCCTCGAATCGCGGCGTCGGTAGCTTTCTGCACTGCGGCGGGTGCAAACTTGATTTATTTCGCGCTTAAAATGGCATTAGGCGAGAAAATTCCCGCAGTTGAAGTGAAGGATAAGGTGATGATGATCCGGTACTTCAAAGAACTCTACATATCAGGTGAAGCGGGTTTTAATATTGGTTCGAGTTAGAGCTGTAATCTTCGACCTCGATAATGTTCTTTACGACGAGCAAGAATACATAAAAGCCGCATACCGCAATGTAGCGATTTTCCTCTCTGAACGCTGTTGCTTTCGAGAAGAGCAAATTTACCAGAAGCTACTCGACGACTTCCAAAAGAAGACCAGCCTGTACCCTCACCTTTTTGACGATCTCCTCACCGACCTTGGGCTCGATAAACAACTAATTTCAGATGTACTGAAGATATTTTCAAACGCTACCGTTAATCTGGAGCTTTATCCAGGGGCGGAAAACCTGCTCAACGAGCTCAAGCAACAGAAAATCAGGTTAGGCTTGGTCACTAACGGCAATGTTGAAACACAGAGAAATAAAGTCCGTTTGTTGGGAATTGAGAAGTATTTCGACACAATCCTGTATGCCCGTGAACTGGGAAGAGAGAACGAAAAACCAGACCCTGAAGTTTACCGAATAGCTCTTCAAGCCTTAAAAGCAAATCCTGAAGAAGCCATATGCGTCGGTGACAACCCTCACACCGATTTTATTGGGGCTAAGAAAATAGGCATACGCACGGTCAGGCTTCTTAGAGGCGAATTCAAGAATGTTCGACTTAGCGCCGAGTATGAAGCCGATTTAGAGGTTAGAAACTTCGGTGAGCTTTCTAAAATTATCGCGAAGAATAATTAAGACACTTCTGTTCACTTAGTTATGGCGCCTAGAAAAATAAGGCAGAGTGTGTGTGATAGATATGGCAGTTCAGTCTGATGTGATTCTAGCTGTGGGAGCCCATCCTGATGACATTGAACTGGGTTGCGGCGGAACATTGTATAAAGCGACCAAAAGGGGGACACGAGTAATCGCTATATTCCTGACCAAAGGAGAAAAAAGCGGAAAAGCCGAGACTAGAGTTAAAGAAAGCACTGATGCTTTACATGTTTTGGGAGTGAATGAAGTTTACTTTGAAGGTTTTCCAGATACTGAGATTCCTGACTCGTTTAGAGCCGTCAACTACTTGGAGCAATTTGCTGTTAAGTATAAGCCTGATGTAGTGTTCACTCATACGGTTAATGATACTCACCAGGATCATAGGCGAGTAGGATGGCTGAGTATGTCGGCATTCAGAAACGTCCCAAAAATTCTTGCATATGAAACCCCCAGAGTTAGACCTGCTCATTTTCTTCCTTCCTTTTTCGTGGACATAACTGGGTGTGTTGGTAAAAAATCGGAGGCTCTGAAATGTCATGTTTCGCAGCAAGAGAAGAGGTACTTGGCTTACGAATCTACGGTGAACTTAGCGTCTTTCAGGGGGAGCCAAGTTGGTGTCAGAGAGGCGGAGGCTTTTGAGATTGTAAAGTACGTAGATACCTGTTGCTGTTTCCATAGCACTCCGTGTAATCTTAATTGCATTAGTAAGCTCTGATTCTGAAGGATTATCGCTTATGAAGATACAATCTTCTTTTCCTTTTTTCGATGATGAAAGTATAGACAAGATTTTGCCCGACATCAAGAAAGCATTAAGTAGCGGAGTGCTGACAGGTGGTCCTTACACTAAAGAGTTTGAAAGCAAATTTGCTCAATATGTCGGCGCCAAGCATGCAGTTGCCGTCAATTCGGGGACTTCTAATCTAGAGATTGCGATGAGATATTTTGGGGTTAAAGACCGCGAAGTAATTGTTCCAACCAACACCTTTGTAGCGACTCCAAACGCTGTAGTTTTCGCTGGTGGGAAACCTGTTTTCGCAGACATTCGTGAAGACACGTTGTGCATAGATCCGCAGGATGTGGAACACCGAATAACGCCTAAAACAGTTGGACTAATAGTGGTTCACTTAGCCGGATTGATATGCCCCCAAATCGAAGAACTTGTAAAGGTTTGCAAAGACCATGACTTGTTTCTTTTAGAAGACTGTTCCCACGCGCATGGCGCCATGATTGACAACCGCATGGCTGGAACACTCGGCGACGCTGGCTGCTTCTCTTTTTATTCGACCAAGGTTATGACTACAGGCGAAGGAGGCATGCTCACAACTCAAGATGCTGATTTAGCTGAGGCAGCGCGTATGATGAGGGATCATGGTCAAAACTCGCAGCGTTTGATGGTGCGGCTTGGGCATAACTGGTGTATGAGCGAGATTGCCGCGATATTGGGGTTACATCAGTTGGAGCAGCTGGAATTTTTCGTGCATCGGCGGAACGAAATAGCCAAGTTGTATGACAGCCTTTTGAAGGACGTGAAAGGTGTCTCTTTGTTTAAGACGCCGCCAAACATTAGGCACAGTTATTACAAGTACCCAGTAAAACTTGACGCGGGCATAGATAAAGAAAAAATAGCTGCTACGCTCAAGGCGAAATACGGTGTGGAAACTGGGAGCATTTACTATCCTCCCTGCCATCTTCACCCCTTTTATATGGAAAACTTTGGTGCCCGAAAAGGCGACTTGCCCCGTGCAGAAAGTGTTCTAAAGCAAGTTATGTGTTTGCCCCTGCATGCTGGATTGTCCAACGAGGCTGCACGGTACGTAGCAGAGGCATTTGCCTATTCCTTGAACGGTCAAGGGGTTTGAGAAACCAAGGCTGGAAATGGCACAAGTATAGCGCATAGTTGCCGGCAATGTAGAACATTCTGCGATTGTTCCAGATTCGTTTTCCTTATAAGTTTAAATCAATGCTCTTACAATATTGAAGTGAAAGTAATTAAAATCTTCTAAGGAGAAGGCTGAGAATGGGGCTAATGAATTCTGCAGTTTCGGTAATTATACCTACACTGAACGAGGAAGAAGGCATTGGCCCGACGCTTGAAGAAATCAAAAAAGTATTAGATTATTCCCATGTTGTAGTCGTTGATGGAAAGAGTGTTGACAGAACTGTTGAAATCGCCAAGAACATGGGCGTAGATGTTCTGTTGCAGGAGGGCAGAGGGAAAGGAGATGCCATAAACCAAGCTCTCAGTCAACTTCCTTCAACCGCGCGGTACATTGCTTTTACCGATGCTGACTTCACCTATCCTGCGGAATACTTGCCCAAGATGATCGAGATTCTGGAGCAAGACAATAGTGTAGGCATGGTATTGGGTAACAGATTTGGCGGGAAATTCAGCGCTTTCAAATCTTCAGGAAATCCGTTTTACATTGGAAACAGGATGCTGGCGTTTGCACAGTACACGATAAACGGCGTTAAACTATATGACCCCTTGTCGGGTTTGAGAGTAGTGCGTGCTGAAATTCTGCAGGGGTGGAAGCCTAAAAGCAAAGGCTTTGACGTAGAGGCAGAGTTAAATTCGCTTATTAACCGTAAGGGCTACAAAATAGTTGAAATTCCCATATATTACCGAAGTAGGCTGGGAGAAAAGAAACTGAAACTCCGACATGGTTTCGGAATAATGAAAAGGATTTTAGCAGAGGGCTTTACTTCTTTAGATAAATACTTAGATTTAGAGTTTTGACCCCTTGTAACTTGTCTAAGTTACATTTTGCCGAGTTTGGGCTCAGCAAGCACACTAAAAATCCGTTATGAATGTTTTTGAGCAATTGGACAAAAAGGGTTTGGTGCCGAGGATTGGAAGAACGAAAGTTACGTTTCGGCATAATTGGCTTGGGTAAAATGGGTATACTCCACGCAAGCTTGTTAAATGTTTTTCCTGAAGTTAAACTTGTTGCTTTTTGCGAAAAAAGTTCTTTGATGAATAGGATTTTCAAAAAAGTGTTTTCGACTACTGATAGTTGTGTGGTAAGTGACCTTGAAAAATTCCGCGGGCTAAACCTTGATGCGGTTTATGTAACGACGCCTATCTCTTCACACTCATCCATAATTAAAGAACTTTTTGAGAGAAAGATAGTTCGAAACGTATTTGTCGAAAAAACACTCGCATCAAACTACGACCAATCAAAAGAACTGTGCGACCTCGCCAAGAATGTTGGCGCTATCACGATGGTTGGTTACATGAAAAGGTTTTCTGTGGTTTTTAACAAGGCGAAAGAACTGTTGTCTCAAGGAGGCTTAGGCGAACCGCAACGTTTCAAAGCCTATGCCTACTCATCTGATTTTATCGGACTTACAAAAGAATCTAAATCTTCTGCATCACGAGGCGGTGCTCTCAGCGATTTAGGGAGTCATGTAATTGACCTTGCGCTTTGGATGTTTGGGGCGCTGGAGGTCCAGGACCTCTTGTCTGTTGTAAAAAATGAAGCTGGCTCTGAAACTTCCGTTTCTTTTACGGTCGTGAACTCAAGCGGGTTAACAGGGAAATTTGATGTGTCTCAGTCTATGCCTGGATACCGAATGCCTGAATTCGGTTTGTCAATTGAATGCGCTAAAGGCAAAATTGAAGTGAACGACGACAGAATGATCTTGACTGCGAGTAATGGGATTCAGAAAAAGTGGTACAGACACGATCTCAATGATTGTGTTCACTTCTCTATAGGCGACCCAGAGTACTTCAGAGAGAACCTGCATTTTGTTAATTCTTTGCTAGCCAATCGACAATGTGATGTGAATTTTGACACGGCATCTGTTGTTGATTACGTCATAGACCAAGTCAGAAACAAGGAGTAGCCGTCAATGAATAATGCATCGGGGAAAACGTTGCTCATAGGCGACAACCCTTTTCATGGCATAAGCCATCTTTCTCAAGAGCGCGCTAGGGATAGGATTGGAAATGCTGATTCCGATGTCGAAAAAGTAAACATAGTTTTGACAGCAATCGAAAACGGCGCCGATGGTTTTATGTTCTCCGTGAGCGACCTTACCCTGCAACTTTTGAAGATGATGCGAGAAAAAAACACGCTCGAACAAGTGGAGCTTTATGCAATAATTCCATACGCGTATGAGTATGTTCGTATTGCTACTCAAACAGGCACTCCTGCTTTAGCAAAAAAGATTGCAAAACAGATAGCAATATCTGGAAATTTGGGAGCGGCTTTGGGCGGATTGGGTGCAGTGCTGCAGATGAATCCAAAAAGTCTTCTGAAAACATATCTAACCTACGAACTCTCAAGGATAAACTCGGCAGCTGGAAAAAAGGCAAAGTTGACTTCGCTTATGCTCCACGAGGTATTAACCGACATGGGATTGGCTTTAAACCTTGACTGGCTATTCAAATCGTATGTGTCATACCTCTCAGAACGTGACATAACACCTGGTTTTAACACTCGAAATTTTCCTTATCTCGTGAGAAAATTCAAGGAATGGGACATAAACTTGGATGAAACAGTTATAGCTACTCAATTCAATAAAGCTGGTTTCCAAATGAATCCTTCAAGAGAGGAATGCGAAAAGGCGCTTTCAAATCTTTCTCGCCCCGTGGTGGTGGCTATAAGTGTGTTAGCAGCTGGATATTTCAAGCCTCCTGAAGCTGCTGACTATTTAGTTGGTCTTGAAAATCTCAAAGGTATTGCTGTTGGCGCGTCTACTGTGAAGCAAGCGCATGAAACGTTTGCACTATTTCAGAAACGTTTGAAAAGTGGACATTGACACATTCTCTCTTTCTGCAAAGTAGCTTTACTTTTCATCTATAGCGAAGTTTAATGAGGTTTTGCGAGGCAGACGCTTGATCATAATTGCTTGGTTCATTTTAGTCACGGTTTTCATCGGCGTCCCAAGCTTGTACTTTTTGCAGATGAAAAGGCAATCAGCAAAACCATGGAAACTGAAAATTGACGAAAACTATCGCCCATCCGTTGCTATTCTGGTGCCATTGCATAACGAAGAGAAAACAATCCGCTTAAAACTACAGAACCTAAACAGGGTGGAATATCCTGCTGAGAAAATTGAAACAGTGTTAGTTAACGATGCCTCAACTGACAACACTTTAGCCGAAATAAGTCACTATCTGACTAACAACCCTTTTTCGAAGATTAAAGTGTATGATAGCAAAGAACACCTTGGAAAGACAGAATGCTTAAACCGTGCCCTAAAATCTGTAAACGCCGACGTTATAATAATCTCAGACGCGGATTGCTTCTGGCCTTCAGACATATTGCTGAAAGCTTTACCCTATTTATCTGATCCCACTGTTGGCGCTGTTACCGCAAGGGAGTTGCTGCTTAATCCTCATGGTTCATGGGTTACAATGGGTGAACAATTCTATGACAATACTGTACAATCTTGGCGCATCGGAGAATCTAAAACTCACTCGACGATTTTCTTCCAAGGGGGATTCGCTGCTTACAAACATCATATCATTAACGAGTTCGACCGTGAAGCAGATGACTCAGGCACAGCATTAAACATAGTCCAGAAAAATAATCGTGCCCTCCTTATCCCTGAAATCGGTTTCTACACGACGTTTCCTGCAGTTTGGAGAAACAAAGTAACCTTGAAGGTTAGACGAGCCCGTCAACTGCAACGTCTTTGGGCAAAATGCTTCATGTTGTTGACCCGTGGAAAATTGGTCATTCCAAAGAAGATAGCAATTCCGGAAATTTTCCTTCACCTCGTTAATCCTCTGCTCCTCGTGGTCCTCGGCTTGGTATCGATTGTAATGTTTGTTGAATATCCGATTTTCTTGCTGGCGTTCCTCATAGCTCTTTGTCCTACCCTGCTTGTAAGGAAGACGCGAACAATAATACTCGAAATATTACAAAATAACTTCATATTGCTTGTTGCTTTAGCTTCGTTTGTTACAAGCAAAAGGATTAACCAGTGGAAAACGGTACAAGAATCACGGGTCTTACTTACTGAAGACATACTCAGAGAGAAACAATTACTCTAATTCTTGACAACTGCTGCAAACTGTCCTTTTGAGCGAGGTTTATCGCATGAAAACGCCTATAGTTACGATTGGGGTTTGTGTAAGAAACAACGCCTCTACTATCCGTGAAACTATTGAAAGCATCAAAGCTCAAGATTTCCCACTCGAATTGACAGAGTTAATTGTTGTCGATGGTCAAAGTGAAGATGAGACTTTAGATATCATTAGAGAAAGCCTCGAGAAAGCAGTCATAAAAAGCAAATTCTTCAGCGAACATAACGGCCTTGGTTATGCGAGACAGATAGTAGTGGACAACGCAGAAGGTAAATATATCGTCTGGGTCGACGGGGACATGATTTTGTCCAAAAATTTTGTTAGCATATTATTCAAATTCATCGACAGTCATCCAGAAATGGGCATCGTAAAAGGAAAACAAGCATTGGAGCCAGGAGAGAATTTGCTTGCAACATTAGAAGGATACTCACGTGTTGCTGGCAAGATGGTTGATTTCACCTCAAAAAAAGCGGTTGGCAAGGTTTTAGGAACAAGTGGCTGTATTTATCGAACTGAAGCTATACGACAAGCTGGAGGTTTCGATAGGAATCTAAAAGGGTATTGCGAAGATTGGGATGCTGAATTAAAAATGAGAGCTACTGGCTGGTTACTAGGCGCTATTGATGCACGTTATCTTGATTATGAACGGCATCAGTTAACATGGAAAAACTTGTGGCGAAGATATTGGTTGCGCGGATATCACACACATTACTTTCTTCACAAAAAACCAGGCATCATTAAACATTATAGAATGTTCCCACCTGCTGGGTTTTTAGTTGGCCTGCTTCAAAGCCGTGTCCTTTTCAAGTTAACCCGTCAAAAGAAGGTTTTTCTATTACCGTTTCAAAATGTTTTCAAACTTACAGCATGGTATGTGGGTTTTTTCAGAAGTCATCGACAGTCATACCAGCCAAGGTTTTAGTTTTCCATTTCCCATAAATCAAAAGATAACTTGGTTGAAAAAATGACGCCAGATTTTCCTAAACCTAAAATTACTGTGGGTATGTGCCTTAAAAATTCTGAGTTAACAGTCAAAGAAGCATTGGACAGTGTGCTCAACCAAGACTTTCCTCACGAATTAATCGAGATCATAATTGTGGATGGGTACAGCCGAGATAAAACTCTAGAAATAGTCCGTGGAAGCATAGGCAATGCAGATATCCAGACAAAAATTTTTCAAGAAAATCAAGGGCTTGGGAAAGCAAGACAAATGGTTGTCGACGAGGCATTAGGAGATTACATTGTATGGGTCGATGGTGACATGGTTCTGTCAAAAGAATTTCTAAGGAAACAATTTGAGTTTATGAATAGAAATCTTGACGCTGGAATAGCCAAAGGCAAATATGGCGTTAACCTCAACCGATGCCATGAGAGTTTAGTGGCGGCACTTGAGAATGTAGAGTTTCTTGTACATACTATGTCTGAAGGAAAAACAAGCGCAAAATCACTTGGTGCGTCTGGGTGTATTTACAGAACAGAGGCTATAAGAGGTGTGGGTGGTTTTGACACGAGTATTAAAGGTGCAGGAGAAGATAACGATGTTGAGTATAGAATGAGAGTTTCCGGCTGGTCGATTTACATAACAGCGGCGCTTTTTTATGAGAAACGCCGACAGACTTGGAGTGCTCTTTGGCAAGAGTATTTTTGGCATGGTTATGGCTGGCCCTCTCTTTTGCGCAAAAACAGAGCTAGCGTGGACTTGTTAAAGTTTCTTCCTCCTGTTGCGGTTATGGCAGAATTTTTGCGTTTGCCTAAAGCTTATTTTTTGACAAGGCAGAAAAAGGTCTTACTTTTACCGCTTCATTATGCATTTAAGCGAACAGCTTGGATTCTTGGTTTAATTAGAAGCCACTTGAATACAAACTGACAATAGCTATCTTGGACATTGTTTTAAAGGATTTACGATGGATTCATAAAATTAAGAAATAGAAATCAAAATATCAAATATAAGTTATACTGCCGGAGGAAAAGATATGAAAGTAGGTGTAATTGGTTGTGGTGGCATAGCGCCCCTTCATATAAAGGCTTACAAACGACTTGTTGATGTGGAAGTTGTTGGTTTAGCAGATTTAAATATTGAGCGGGCTAAAAGTCTTGCTGCCGAGTTTAATGTTCCGAAGACATTTGGAAATTATATTGAGATGTTCGAAAAGGAGAAACTAGATTTAGTTGACATTTGTACTCCAGTTTCTACTCATGCAAGAATAGTCTGCGATGCATCAAAGTTCGTTCCTGCTGTTCTTGTGGAGAAACCTATGGCGTTAAGTGTCTCTGAATGTGATGAAATAATAAATGAAGTTAAGAAGCATGGAACTAAACTGTGCATTGGTCATAACCAAATTTTTGCTCCGAATATCCAAAAAGCTAAATCCATGGTTGACTCAGGCAATTTTCCTCTTTTCAGTTTTACAACCACTCAAAAGGAGAGTTTTGACCTGTTATACGCCCAGAAGTTGGCGCCTGCGTGGAATGTTTTACCCGAGCAGAAGGGAATAATTTGGGAGGTTTGCTGTCATCTTGCCTATTTACAACTGCATTTCTTGAGAGATATAACTGAAGTTTATGCTGTAGGAAACAAAGTTAAGCATCCTGTTTATGATCACTTTTCCGTTCTTTTGCGGACAGCTAGCGACAGTTATGGGCTTATTGACCTTTCTTGGGTATCGCATGAAACAGATATAGTTTATGAACTTGAGGACTTCACAGGAAGGCGAATACAAATATTCCGAGAATTCGACTATTTCTTAGAGAAAACCGAAAAACCCCCATTCACAGTTGCCAATGTAGCAAGAGGCTTTCTTACGGATGGAAAACGTGTACTTCAAAAATGGGGAAAATTCGCAAACCTCTACCTACGTAAAAAGAAAGTGTTGCCCACCCTAAATCTAATAAATAGCTATATACACGCAATAAAAGAAGACCTTCCGCCACCGGTCACACCAGAAGATGGAAGGAAAGCTATACAATTACTGGAATGCATCCAAAAGTCTCTCGATGAAAAGAGATCAGTGAAGTTAGAGCCATAGACATAAACTCATCACCGCTTCTTTCGCGAATTGGAGCCGTGAATGTCAATGTGACCTCATAAATGGAGTGCCTAGGTAACACATAGGTTGATTTGTTTTATGATTGCAATGTTAGCGGATGAGGATATGTGTAAGGCGCATAAGTGAAGCCATCTTGAGCCTGTGTTGGTGCCCGAAGGAAGTAGTCAACGTTTTGGGTATAGCCACCACGGTTGTTTAGAAAACTGCTACCAGTATAAGTGTTGCTCCAGATATACGTCTGACTTACTTTTGTTATGGGATAATTTCCGTAATAGTCGTCGTCATCATCTAAATAAATGAAGTACGCACGACCTGTATTGCTTGGTGACACTATAAACGTATTGTTGTAGATTAAGCCTGACCCATCGCGTAAGCGAACTGCTATATCTCCATTACCATAACTGTCATCATCTGCTGGTGTTTGAATCATTGTGTTGTTGTAAACTTCGAATCCTCTGGCACTAACCCAAGAAGCGGAACCATGTGAGTCGATGTCGCCATACGGTGGAATGCTATTATCTACGAGATTGAAACGTATTATTCCCCATGCACCAGTTATTCCATCCGTAGCGTGTCTGCATCTTGAAAAATGACAGTCCTCAACCACCATCACCGTGGTTCCGTAGGGCATGTTATCATATCTGCCTGCGAAGTGTGTTATGTCAGAATCCCAGTCTTCAATTTTGAAAAAATCGTTTCCTGCATAAAATCCGTAGCCCCATAACCATCCTGATCCTGAAAGCTTGTATGGGTTGTCAACCACACAATGGTCAATTACTCCTCTTGAAGTAACAGAATTGCTGGAGCCAACATAAACTGCCATTTGAGGGAAGTTTATGAATGTGCAATGGTCTATGCGGTAATTAATGCAAGCCTCAACTAAGATGGCAACACCGTTAACGCCGTCATCACCACCTGTGAGAGGATCGCATTCAAACTGTATTCCTGAAATTCGAACTGGTTTTCCGTTTGAGCCATCGATATTAAACATTTCATAAAAAGGAGGAGCAGAATTATGCAATATTGTAGTTGCGGTATAGCTTGTCCAGTTTGCTTCATGCCCATTACACCCAGCAGGTGAGGCGCCCATAATATTTACGCCTCCGGGAATATTGACAGATTGATGATTCCAGTTGAAAGTTCCAGCAGGAATGTGAACGGTGCCTCCCGATAAACTAATTGAGTTCACAGCAGCTTGGATGTCGTTTGGATAACCACTAGCGGCGTAAACATCATTTCCTGTTTGCCCAATTTGCCCACTGCTCGATATTGTGACGCTGCTCATCAACAAAGAGTATGCATGCCCGCCAATAAAACCGCCGATGAATATAATTGTGATGAGGAGTATCGCGGGAAACCTGGGACTTTTTGTTTTTACGGCCATTTCGTTTCCTCTTTTCTTTTGGAGCGCGATTGTTTTATGTTTTAACCGAATTATTATGTTTTAGTGTTTATTTGTTCTCCAAGCATACTAATATCTTTCTATACTAATAAATATTGTGTATTATGTCTTGCGATATGCTGAAATCAACGCTAGATGAAAAGAGAGACCCATTAATGTCTTCAAAGCATAATACATCACCATTTGTTTCAATCGTAATTTGCACTTACAATAGAAAGAGGCTTCTGAAAAAATGTCTCGACTCCCTCTTCGCTTTGAAGTATCCCAAAACATGCTACGAAATTGTGATAGTGGATGGCGGTTCCACTGATGGCACGCACAGGCTTCTCCAACAGTTTCCAGAAATTCGTCTCATTGTTGAAAAACGATTCGGCTTAGCCTATGCCAGAAATAAAGGCGCTGAACTATCAAAGGGTTCCATCGTAGCCTACACTGATGATGACTGTGTCGTTGATCAATATTGGCTCAATTGTCTTTTATCTGGATTTCAATATTCCTCTTCTATTGTAGGAGTAGGCGGGCCAGTTCTTCCAGTTAATTCTAATCTAATTCCAAACAAAATTTTTGTGAAACCAGCGTTGGGACTTTTTGATGAGGGGAAGGAACCAAAATTAGTTCGGGGGATTATAACATCAAACGCAGCTTTTAAACGAGAAATTTTCAATGCAACAAGATTTGATGAGGCTTTAGGGACTACCAGGCGGGGAAAGCTAATTTTATGCGGGGAAGATGTTGATTTCTGTGAGACCCTTATCAAATCAAATTACAAGCTGCTGTATGTGCCGGATGCAAAGGTTTACCATCAACTTTCTAAGAACCGATTAAGGGTAGCTTACATTGTTAAACATGCGATTCACAATGGGATAAGTGTTGCGAAATTTTTCAAAAAAGCAAATAGCTCTAGAGTGTGGATGATACGCCTAGCTGTAGGTCGCTTGTTCCAGAGCATCTTATCGCTGTTTTCAGATAGATCTTTCACTACATGCTATAGCATCCTTGCTTCCCTCTCCGCACTTTTCGTTTGCGTTACTGGCCTCGATAAAGTTCTATTATAATTTCAATTAATAATTAGATATTCAAATAAAAAACCAGTTGGAGTTGTCGAATGCGCATAGTTGAAGTAAACACGTATCATGATTTCCTATCTCTTAGGGAAAGTTGGAACGACGTTTTAGCAAGGTGTGACCATACAGTTTTCTCTACATGGGAGTGGCTTTCAACATGGTGGAAACACTTCGGCAAAGACAAGAAGCTCTTGCTTTTATTAGCCGAAGAAAATAACAGAATCATTGGGATAGCTCCTCTTATGTACTCAGTACACACAATGTTTGGTCTTCGAAGGGGTAAAATCGAATTTATTGGAACACCAGATTCAGACTACCAAAACTTCATAATTGCCGAAAAAAGTGAAGATTGCCTAAAACTCTTCATTAATCATATACGTAAAATTCGAGAAAAATATGATTGTATTGATCTTCGAGAGATACCTGAAACAGCCGAATATTTACCATTAATAGGCCATTTTTCTAACAATATAACAAGAATTCATAGGTGCCCCTATCTAGCTCTTCCCAAAACTGCAGAAAATCTTCTCAAAAGTTTTGGTTCAAATGTTAGATATGACATACGTAGGAAATTTAGGAAAGTTGAAAATAGTTTTAAAACAAAATGGCTTGATTATTCCGATACGCGTTTATTTAATATAGGGATGCCACTCTTTTTTGAGTTACATCAGAAAAGATGGACATCCCGGCGTTTTTCAGGGATATACGCGGATAAAAAAATGAGAGATTTTCATTTAGACATTGCCCAATCTTTTTCTCAAAAAGGCTGGCTTGGCCTATATTTGTATGAATTATCTGATGAACCAGTATCAACTGTATACGGTTTTAAGTACAAGTCGAGATATTATGCTTATCTTACTGGATTTGATCCTGCATACTCTAAGTACAGTGTCGGAAACTTGACTCTATTTAATACTATGATTCACTGTATCAATGAGGGGATTACCATCTTTGATTTTGCAAGAGGAGCAGAAGAGTACAAAGATCGTTGGACCAAAACTGCAAGATGGAACTATGAGGCAGTTATTGCCAAGGGCGGTGCTATTCCCAAAATTCAGCATTGCTTGTACAATGTCTATTGGAATCAAGGTAACAGAATTAACTACTTTCTAAAAATCAAATAACATGTATAACGCAAACACAAGCCGATGAAAAAGGAAAAGGGTGTATTTTTATGAATATTGGCTTTTTTAGTCCAACAATAAATGAAGTGGGCGGGGGTGAATTGGTTGCCCTTAACATGATTGATGCTCTCAGAGGGAGAGGCCATAGAATAATTATTTATTCCGCAGAAAAAATTGATACCAGTCGCATAAAAAATTTTCTGGGACATTCAATAACCTTCGACGAAGAGGTTACAATTGGACCAAAATTGTTCAATCCATACTCCCTTCAGTGTATATACCCAAACTTGGGAAGGTCTTACCTCTTTCACCGTAAATGTGACTTTGTAATAGATACTTTTTCGGATTCAATATTTCCTTGGACCAACGCGGTCTATTTCAACCAATATCCAAGAATCACCAAACTCCCAAAAAATGGTTTAAAAGGTAAAATTCTTGCGCCATATGCCTTTTTTTTAGAAAAAAGTGTTAAGCATGCTGATTCACGCAAGATAAAACTAATGACATGTAGCAAATTTATGGCACAAAAGATAGAAAAGTTAACAGGCTTATTCGTAAACGTGTTATACCCTCCTGTTTCACAATTTTTCAAATTGGGAGTTGATATCTCCTCAAAAGAAGATATTGTAGTCTCGGTTTTCAGGATGTCCGCTGCTAAAAAACCCGAAACCATCCCTGAAATCGCTAAACTAGCCAAAGGCAATTTTTCATTCGTTATTATAGGGAACTGCCGAACCGCAGATGATATGGGTATTTTGAAAAGAGTTCAAATGCTTATTTACAAATTGAAATTAGACAAAAAAGTAAAATTGTTGATAAATATCTCAAGAGAAAAGCAGCGAGAAATATTGCAAAAAGCAAAGGTATATTTACATCCATCCGTGCCATATGAGGCCTTCGGGATATCTGTTGCAGAAGCTATGTCTGCAGGATGCGTTTCTATAGTTCCTGATGTTGGCGGATTAAAAGAAATAGTTACCGAGCAATTCCGCTATAATTCTCTTGCAGAAGCAGCAGAGCTTATAGAAAAAACGATAAACTCTTGGTCTCCATCTCTGTCATTTGACTCAGTGAAAAGAGTTGATAAATTCAGTCAAGCAAAGTTCCGTGAAAACTTCATGAATATTATGCAGCTTTAAAAGAATTGAGATAAATCAGAAACTTGCAATATAAGTCCTTAAAGGTGATGACGATATTTGTCTGAACTTTTTTTAACTTTTGACACCGAAGACTTCATAAGCGAAGGCTCAATTCCAGGCTTGCATAGACTACTAGAAATTTTGAAAAAATATGAAATAACCGGTTTGTTCTTCATTACCGGTCATATGGCTGAAAAACTTTACGATTTTCCTATTGTAGTCAATTTGCTTAACGAGCATCAAATTGGCTATCATTCTTCAGGTCATTCAGTTCATCCTACAATTTTTGAGTTTACAGATGTAGAAAATTATGAAGAGGCTTATCAAACGTCAATTCTAAGAGAAACAGCGCATATAAATCCCTCTACAGGCGCAATTGAAGGCAAGGGAGGAATTCATGCCCTTCGAAATCTTTTTCCAAATAAACAAATTGTAGCCTTTCGTGCACCAGGACATTGCTGGACTCCACCGCATATCGAAGCGCTGAGGAATCTAGGTATAACTTTTGATTTTTCAGCAAATATTTCCGACAAACCTGTAAACTTCAAAGGGATTGTTTTTTATCCATATCCAATTATCGGTCATTGGCATGGCCATTTTTCTGAGTATTGCAACCTGTTTCTCTCTATGAGGCGTGAAACTTCCGTTTTAACCATCCATCCTAGCTTGATGGTAAATGCGCTTGAATGGGATTTAATATTTTATGGATCTAACCCTCAAAAACTCAAGCAGCCTCCACCATTAAGTCCAGAACAAATTAATTCGCAGTTCCGCGAGTTTGACCTGCTTGTAAGACGACTTAAAACTCTCCAAAGAACAGGAATGCTCCAAATGGCATCATCACCAGCAAAACCTAAGAAAACGCTGCATCCAACAAAAAGTGGAGTTGAAAAATGTTATTTGAGAAGTATCCGTTGGGCCACAGCACATAATTATGTACCCAAGTTTATTCGCAATCATTTTGCAAGATTTTTCGAGCTCTCTCTTGATTAGCTATTAATAGCCAGTTTTCTTTATATTTGGCTATTTTTATTCCTCTTAGAGAAGTGAACTGAATGAGTTTAGTTGGTCTTTCAAAAATTCGAGGCTGTTCCATTGCTGCTATTAAAAAAGCTATTTTGGAATCATTAGATTTGATCGATTACTCTTGGAATAACAGAGTAAGCAGTGTCGTGATAAAAGCTAACATGTGTTATTATTGGGATTACTCAACAGGACAAACCACTGATCCCAGATTCGTTGCGGCGTTAATTGATGTTTTACGTGAAAAAACTCCTGTGAAAGATATTGCACTTGTGGAATCTGATGCGTCAGCCATGAAATGCAAATATGCATTTAGGTTCTTGGGTTATGAAAAACTGGCTCATGACTATGACGTCAGATTAGTCAACCTTTCGGAAGAAAAAAGTGACCCATTTACGGTAACATGCGACGGGCAGTCATTTCGTTTTTTGGTTCCCCAAATAATTCAGAATGCTGACTTGCGAATCAACGTACCAAAAATAAAATACACAATGAAAGGAATTGACCTCACTTGCGCGCTCAAAAACATTTACGGATGCAATCCATATCCAATGAAATTTAAATATCACTCGCGCCTCGGAAAGGTCATAGTAGCTCTTAACAAAGCAATGAAATTTGACTTATGCGTTATAGATGGCAATATTGTTTCAGGGGTTCAGCCGCGCAGACTAGGACTGGTTATGACCAGCAAAGATCCCGTCTCGATAGACGCAGCCGCCGCAAAAATTGCTGGTTTAAACCCTAAAATGATAAAATATCTTAGACTGGCACAATTAGAAGGCTTAGGCTCTTTGGAATTTATTTCAAGGGGTGAATCTCTCAGCAAATTCAACGCCATGTATCCGAGAAAAAATATTAAACGAAAATTAATGAGCCAAGCATATTCATGGGTAACACGTTTAAAACTCGGTAATCGACTAGGGCTCGGATAATTAAAAGGAGGAACAGAAAGTGAAGACTGCAAAACTTGGCATTATCGGGCTAGGTTATATTGGGCAGCTTCATCTTCGCCACTGCCTTAAAATTCCTAACGCTAAAGTTTTAGCCGTTGCAGATATATCCAAAAAGGCTTTGAATAAAGCTAAAAAATCTGGTGTAAAAAAAACATTCACTAATTATGAAGATCTTTTGAAAGAATCAGGAATTGACGCGGTTATAATAGGATTGCCAACTCACCTTCATTTAAACTGCGCGATAGCAGCGGCGGAAGCGGGAAAAGATGTCTTTCTTGAAAAACCCATAGCGCGAACAGTTGAAGAAGCGAAAGAAATAATTTCTGTGGTTCAGAAAAACTCCGTGAAACTTATGATGGGTTATCACATGAGATTCAATAATGAGTTTATAGCTGTTAAAGAAAAAATTAAGAATGGATTGATTGGGGATGTGGAAAATGCACATGCAACATTCATAAGTTCTGGTCCTTTTTTCCATAGAGCAGAAGGTCACGCACCTGTTCCTGTTCCAGATTGGTGGTTCAATAAGGAACTCACGGGCGGCGGCGTTCTAGTAGACTTAGGCTGCCATATGATAAATCTACTCAGGTGGTACTTCGGCGAAATAACTGACATCCGAAGCCATCTTGGCTATCGTTTTAATATGAATTTTGAAGATTCCGCCTTATGTTTAGCTAAATTTAATTCAGGAACTGTAGCGATAATAAACGTCGGCTGGTTTTCCCAAGAATACCTTTTAAGAATTGATATGCTAGGTAGCGTTAAGAATATAAGTGCGCAGCATTCACCTTCGAATCCAATTGAATCTGTAGTTCAAATGATAGCGAACGGATACACAAAGTTTTATCAAGCTCATTTTGACGAGATGCGTTATTTCATTAATTGCATTATTAACGACTTCGTTCCATCTTCCACGGGTCAAGATGGCCTAAGGGACCTCGAGGCAATTACCTTCGCATACAAGAAAAACATATTTCTCATCTGAAGTCGCTTTTATTACAAGTTAAATGCACACTCAAGCAATTGCGAACACAGCATACATCCAAATTATGCACTTTTAAATACCGATTTTGCTTATTCCATATGATGGCTCGAATAATGACACGCATAAATAAATAGGATTTGATGTGGCTCTGAATAACTGAGGAATTTATCGTGTTGGCACAAAATAAGAGTTTTTTTGCTTTTGTTGTATTCTTACAAGTAGCGCTACTTTTTACCATATTTTTTGAAGTTTCGTTAGCAAGACAAGTGCTTGGTTTTGTTTATCTCACGTTTGTTCCTGGTTTTGCCATTCTAACTCTTATGCGCTCAAAATTTGGGGGATTGGAAACAGCATTATTTATTGTTGGTATAAGCATCGCTTTTTTGATGGGTACTGGCTTCTTGCTTAATTTGTTAGGCCCATTGCTAGGTATTTCGGAGCCGTTAAGCTTGGATTTTGTACTTTGCGTTACTGTCGTTTTCGTGCTTATTTGTCTGCTGTTAGGGCGGCGCGGTTACCATAAATCAATAAATTTATCTGTCGGTCGCAAGGAAATAACAGTTTTTGGTTTTGTATTGGGTGTAATTCTTTTCCTTAGCATTCTTGGGGTATTACTTGTTAGTGTTTCTTCTAACTTTGGTCGTCCTGTCTTGTTTATAATGCTGATTGCCATCGCCGCATTGGTTGTGTTGGCAGCTTCATCAAGAAAATTGGTGTCTCCTAGCCTATATCCAATTATTTTGTTTGTAGTTTCGCTTGCACTTTTGTTTCATGTTTCTTTTTTTTCCAGCAAAATATTCGGTGGTGATATATTTGGTGAATATGCGCTTTTCAGAGAAACAGTGAATAGTTTGCATTGGGATTCGTCAGCAGCATTTAATTATAATGCTATGCTAAGTGTTACAATACTGCCGACTATATACTCTGTTGTTCTTGGTTTGGATGGCGTATGGTTGTTCAAAATTGTTTATCCTTTGATTTTTGCGCTGGTTCCATTGGGTTTGTATCAATTTTTTAAGTATAGAGTGCATCCAAGAATTGCATTCTTTTCCGTGTTCTTTTTTATTTCCAATTTCGTCTTCTTCACAGAATTAGTGCAGTTGGCTCGCCAGATGATTGGTGAATTATTCTACATTTTGTTATTAATAACTTTATTTAGCGACGATGTTAAAGGATCCGCGAAATGGATACTATTTTCAATGTTTAGTTTCGGTCTGATTGTGTCACATTATGCACTGGCGTACATTTTCTTTGGATTTATATCAATTGTCTGGATAATTAGTTACTTGAGACGATGTAGAAGTAATGTGACTGCTGGAATGGTTATACTTTTTGGGGTGCTGGCTTTTTCTTGGTTCATTTACGTTTCGTCAGCGGCTACATTTGCTCATTTTATTAATGCCTTGGATAGTGTGCGTAGTGGTCTTTTTACCGAGTTCTTTAATCCGCAGTCAAGAAGTAGTCAAGTATTACAAGCAGTGGGCGTTTCAGGAATTAGCACTTTTTGGCATACGATAGGTAGATTTATATTTTATGTTACTGAAGGGCTTATCGTAATTGGTATCCTTACTATGCTTTTTAGGAAACGGCGTTCTTTTTTCAGCGACGCGTTTAATGTGTTTGTTTTTTGTAATATTTTCCTCTTAGGGATGTGTATTGTATTGCCCAATTTTGCTGGTACTTTTAATGTATCAAGGTTTTACCATGTGACTTTGTTCTTTTTGGCGCCTCTTTGCATTCTTGGAGGAATCTATGTATTGCAATTTTTGTCGAGAAGCAAGTTTAAGGAGAAATATCTTAGTTTGATTATCGTTTTGGTTGTGCTTGTTCCATTTTTCTTTTTCCAGACGGGTTTCGTTTATGAGCTAGCCAAGGAAGAGAGTTCTTCCTTGCCGTTAAGTGCTTATCGTTTCAACACATTGCAACTTGCACAAAGCGGTGTAATTACAGAACCTGAAGTTGCCGGCGCGCGATGGCTCTCAAAGTTTGCAGGCTTGAACATGACGGTTTACGAGGACATAAATTCTGGATCTTTGTTTTCCTATGTTGGTCTTCCAACAGGAGTAGGTCTCTCTGCACTATCTCAAGATATTGTGTTGCCATCAGATTGTTATGTTTACTTCAGAGCTTACAACTTAGAAACACGCCAAGTTTTCACCTATTACGGCTTAAACGTAGCATTTAACGTCACTCAGATTTCACCAGATCTTGATACAATGAACATTCTGTATTCCAGTAGCTCTTGTGAGATCTATGAAGTCCCATAAGTATGACTGTTTAAATTTAAATTCTTCGACCTACTCCATTTGTGCCTATGAGACAAGCATTTAAAGTGGTGTTTTGTATTGAATATCATAATTCTAACTTCGATGCACTGGAATTTCTTATGGCAAAGACCGCATCAGATAGCATTTAGATTAGCAAATAGAGGCCATAATGTTCTTTATTTTCATAGCCCAATTAGTTTAAATCCATCAACATTCAAACGGCTTCGCCAGGAAAAAAGTTTCTTTATATCAAGAAAACTCACAGAAAAGCTAATGGTGGCACATCTGTTTGTTCCTCCATTTAGAGGAAAGCTTCGGTTTTTTACAGACAAATTTGCTTCTTTTCTTTTTATGATATATCTCAAAAAATTCGGTTTTAGACCTGATGTGATATTTTTTTATAATCCAAATGATGCTTTTTTGTTAAAAGCTTCCCGATCTATTGGCGCAAAAATAATTTATGATTGCGTCGATGACCATTCATCTTTCCCAGGCGTGCCTAATCGGTTCGCAGTTGTAGAAGCTGAAAGGAAACTAATTCACGAATCTGCAACTATCCTCACCGTTTCTAAACAACTTCACGCAAGAATCTCGGAGATTAATCCAAAGTGTTTCTACATTCCAAATGGAGCAGATTACAGACACTTTAACAATGCAATGCGCATTCATGAGAAACCTCTTGAAATCAAAAATCTTAAGAGTCCTATAATCGGTTTCATTGGAGCTGTTTGGGACTGGGTCAACATTGATTTAATTTGTAAATTAGCTGAGCTACATAAGGACTATTCTATTTTGCTTGTTGGTCCAGTATATTATGGTCTAAATGATCTGAAACGGTATCCTAATATTTTCGCAATTGGAACTAAAAAATACGAATTGCTCCCGCAATATTTGTCTTGCATGGACGTTTGCTTAATTCCATTCAAAATTAATGATTTGACCGTTGCTTCAAGTCCAATAAAAATGTATGAGTATTTGGCCGCCGGAAAACCTGTAGTTTCAACAGCACTACCTGAAGTATACAGTAATGTTTCTGCTGATGTAGTTTATATTGGAGAAAACGATGAAGATTTTATTAAAAAAGTAGAAGCCGCCGTTAATGAAATCAGCGAACCGGAAGAAAAATCGACTATAGTGAGACGGCTCAATTTTGCTAAAAATAATTCTTGGGAAAAGCGAGTCGATATGATTGAAAAAATTTTAAAGAGTATAGTTTAAAGAGTTTGGCTACGTTCTTAATTTTTTGGAGAACTTTTTGGAAGATGATTTTCGCACGTCGCCTTACGCTTGATCTAAACCAAATCGGAATACACATGGATGTGTTGACGTTTAACATGGACAAGGTGTGGAAACCCGAGCGGCACAATAGACTGGAAATATCCTGAGATAGTTTTCATGTTTTCAAGACTGCTGGCTTCAATGGGATGCCATTCCCTCACTCAAGGCGCAACACAACGGACGTGAATCTTTTGCCCAGCAGGTTTACTAATTTTGTTCAAAGATTATGACATTGTGCATTTCCATGGGACTTCAGTTTACCGCTTTTTTCTTACTTTTCAAAAAAGCAGAAGATATTTTACTTTTATGGCTTAGATATTGCTTTTTTTAAGAGATATTTTCTTGGCAGATTTATCTTGAAGCACATAGCCGATTTATATATAAGCCTAACGAATCAAATGAAAGACGAACTTGTTGAAATAGGGTTGCCAGAAAACAAAATCAGTTTTCTCCCCGAATGGAGTTGATGCAGCCGTTTTGAAGCCTAGCGTAGAAAAGAAAGATAATCTTCTGTTGTTTGTCGGAAGGATAACTCTGGATAAGGGTTTGCATGTTTTACTGCAATCTTTGGAGTATTCTCAAAAAAACATTAGACTGGTGATTAATGAATGATAGTGAGAGATTTCGCCGAATACTTGATAGCCCGGTGCAAGCTAAATAGTTACGGGAATTCAGCAGAAGACAAACTAAAGTTGCTGACTATAGCAATACTAGAATCAATTCCTATGCGGTTTCAGCATTTTTTGGTTTTAGGGTTATAGAACGTGTAATTGAAACTTTCTGGAGAAGTGTTGTCATTAAAAGTAATGGAATAGCATATGCTCTGGTCGATCGAGAAATTTTTGACATAATTAATGAGTTTGAAAGTTTTATGATACCATGGTTCAACCCAGCGAGGGGCGAAGTGGTAGTTGATGTTGGAGCGCATATAGGCAAATACACCTTAAAAACTGCTCAGCTTGTTGGAGATAACGGTGCAGTATTAGCTATCGAGACTAATCCAGTTAACTATAGTGCTTTGGAAAGAAACATACAACTTAACAATATACGCAACGTGACTGCGCTCAACATGGCAGCATGGAACACAGAAAGCGAGCTGAAGTTATTTGTTGGAAATGTTGGCGGGCATCATAGCACGAAAATTAATTGGAACTTGGGTTGGTACCCAGTTCGCGCTCGGCCGATGGATAGGGTGATTACCGACTATCGCCTTGATGGGGTTGATTGGGTAAAAATTGATGTCGAGGGAGTTGAACGGGAAGTTATTTCTGGTCTCAAAGGCACTATCGATAAACACAAGCCGAAAGTAATAGTGGAATTGTCATATGACAACATTATTAAAGTCAAGAACTTCAAGAGAACACGGGTATGGTATGGTGAAAATTTCTTCGACGTTTGAAGGGGTAATTTATGGAGTATCGCGTAAATTTGCCTATTTCCTATTGCTACCCCTATTATCCTAGCGTATGTTACTTCTTGATGCATCGGCGTCGCTGGCGCAATGGAATATTCCTCTATAGTTGCGATTCATGAAAACTTATAAAGGATATGCGTGTTTGACTGGATGAAAGGAGAGCGAATTATGTATCGGAAAATTAGCAAATTGATTTGTATTGGTATTCTATCTGTAATCTTGTTATCGAGCCTTTCTGCTTTTAACTTAGGCTTAAATTTTCCAGAGGTTAAAGCAGATTCATCGGGTTCAATTGGGTGGTTTTATTCTGGGTGGCAATATCGAAAAGCCCATAATATAACACAAGGTGAAATTAGTTCCACGCCTCGGTTCTATGACGTTTCAGAACCATGGATAACGATATCTGGTAATCCTACAGGGCGGCATGTCTTCCAGCCAGTACACAACACAACAATAGTTGCAGTCGATAAAATTGTTGATGGCGCATTACAAAAATACTTGGCATACGATTCAGACCCTGATGGAACAGAAATTAGACTTTACTACACAAACGATACCGCAGGTTATTGGGTACCTTATTCAGGTAATCCAATTTTAGGACCAGATGCATTCCATTATAGGTGGCCTAGCGTCGCGTACGTAAATGGAACATTCCATATGTTCCTTACAGATCGAACCGATTTGACTCTGGAAAGATGGATCAGCACAGATGGGATTCACTACACATTTAGAGAAAATGTAAAGGTGGGCGGAAATCAATGGAAGAACCCGTTCATATGGAATAGTCCAATTGACAGCAGATGGTACTTGTATTCACATGATGCTTCAGGCTCGACTGAACAGTTTAAAGTCAGAAATAGTACCACTATTGAAGGCTTGTCTTCTGCAACGGACTCTATAGTTGTCAGTAAGACCATTCCTTTTGGTTCGCCAACTGTAATGTTTTATAACGGCACTTACTGGTTGCTTGGCGAAGAATTTGAAAATGGATTGTGGAAAACAACAGCATTTTTCTCGGTTACCTCTCCTTCTTCAGGATTTGTTGAATGCACTAATTCCCCAATCCTCAGTAGTGATGTCGCTTGCCCGATGCTGTTTCTGAATTCTGACAAAACCGAGGCGTATCTGTTTACTACTGAAAATAGTTTGGCATGGTATCAGCGCACCCGTGAGGTTTATCTAAACAGGACGGGCTTCTCAGGAACCTCTGAACTTTTTAACTATCAAATTAGATTTGTAGCACATTATGGAAATGGAACAGACAATGGCGAAAATGTCTATCTAAATGGGCGCAGTGAAGCCAACTTTGGCGATATCCGCTTTACTTGGTTTAATAACTCCCTTAATTCAGAAGTCGAATGTCCTTACTGGATTGAACAATTATCTCCAAATGACAGCGCAACCCTTTGGCTAAAAGTTCCAGAAATACCCAGCGTAGGCAACTCTTTAATCTATATTTACTACGGAAAAAATGATGCGGCAACAACAAGCAATGGAAACGCCACTTTCGAGTTTTTTGATGACTTCAGTGGAAATTTGAGCAAATGGACACCTGTTGGCGGAACCTGGCAAATACAGAACGGCGAGCTTGACAGTCAAACAAACGCTTTCGGGCAACGCCTCCGAGCCAATAACTTTAATTTCGGAAATAACAGTGTGCATGTCAAGGTGAAATGGATTTCAGGCACTTATTTTGAGCACGGTCCATATGTAAGGGGGCAGCCTTCGAATGAGCAGAATAATGGGTATGCAGCCTTCATAAGTACATGGGCTTATGACAATCGCCATAGAATATCAAAAATGTCAGGTGGCACTGAAACAACAATTTCCGGTCAAGGGACTACAAATCCTTCACAGAATATCTGGTATTCGTTTGTGTTCAAACTCTATGGAACCACGTTGAAAAGTAGTGTTTCTCCGCTTTATCCGACGGAAATCAGCGGAACCGATAATACCTTTATCGATGGCACTTTGAGTCTTTTCAGCTGGTCAGCTTCTTCTGAACATGCACGTTATGACGACCTTTTCGTCACGAAGTATGTCAACCCAGAGCCAGTGCACGCAGACTGGGGCATTGAAGAGAGTCACAGTAGTGAATACGTTGTGATAGACAACGCGTTTGTTAGTGATAGAAGAACGGATGTTGGCAGTGTTCAGAATGTTGGTTTTCATGCTAAGTGGAGCAATAATGGCTCTGACATAATTGGAGGACGCATATATGTTAATAACACGGAATACGTCACGAACACTACTGGTTGGATAGACCTAAGCACCACTTCTTCTGTGATAACTCGCAAAACATGGGTCGTCACTGGCGTTAACTGCAGCGGTGTAACCCTTTACACGCAGACAGCGCCGACCCCAAGTATTGTTTGGGATCAGATAAAGATCACCGATGGCGGCATAACAAAGAACCCCATCACGCTGGGGGAAACGACAACTATATGGTTCAAAGCCAAATATGAGTACGACAATGCTACTTTTGATGGGACACACGGTATTCTTTATTTGAATACATTGCCAATGTCGTGGTCCACAATTAACAACCGATGGGAATACTACTACAAAGCAAACATCACAGGCGGAGTGACCTTCAGTGTTTCTAATGTCCTTGACATTTCATACAACCTAACCGCCATGAATGACAGCGTTGGACCTCAATTCGTGGATGTATTATCTTTACCATTCTCAGTGATATCAAACTCAACCATTTCCGAATTGGCATTCAACTCCGCAAGCAAAATACTAAGCTTCACCGTGACCGGTACCTCAGGGACGACTGGCTTCACAAACGTAACAATGTCTAAAACACTGCTCTCTGACATTGGCACTTTGAAAGTCTACCTCGACGGAAACGAAATAAACTACAGCACCACAAGCACAGAGTATTATTGGATAATCCAAATCACCTACCCCCACAGTGCACACAAGGTCACAGTAATCTTGGATTCATCTCAACCCACTACCACGACGCTCGATACGTCTAAAACAATCACACCCAGCACTATGCCACCAAGCACATCAGAATCCACAGCACCAGACACCGTCCTGCCCGACACGCCACAACCGGCGCCGCCAAACAACTCGCCGCCCGATTCATCTCAACCTATACAACCAGACCCTGCAACGTTCAACCTGCTCACAAGCATGGTTGTTACAATAATGGCTGCATTGTTGACGGTTCCAGTTCTGCGACGCATAACCCCTCGTCTCCGCGGAGAAAAAAAGACTCTCATGAAGAATATGGTTGAAAAGAAAACTATCAGCAGCCAAGTTCCACACATCTAATCTAATTAAAGCAGCAGAGCTGCCACTTCACTTTTACCTTTTTTTTCAGCGCAGGAAGCTAACAAAAAATATTTTGAGACAGCCAATGCAGGTTAATGTGAGCTGGTAAGTTGATATTTTGGTGACGATGCTACTATGGACAAAGCGTTAAGAATGGGCAAAGACTCTGCTACTGGCAGTTTCCGCCTGTTTGTGGGGAAAATAGTCTCCACCGTTACATTAGCCATTAGTACAATAATCTTAACAGTTTTCATTCTGGAAAGTGACTACGGATTATACAGCATCGCGTTGGTTCCTTCAACTACGATTATATTATTTCAGGACTGGGGCGTAGGATCTGCAATAATAAAATACTGCGCCCAATTCAGGGCTGAAAATAGAACAGGTGAACTTCGCAAAATCATTATTGCTGGGCTGACCTTTGAGGCTGCAACTGGCTTTGCACTGGCGCTGCTTTTGTTGGCTATAGCAAACTTTTTAGCGTCCGTGGTTTTTGGCACACCAGAATCCGCGTTTCTAATAACTCTTACCTCAATCACAGTTTTATCAACCGCACTCCTTACAGCGACCCAATCCATCTTTGTAGGTTTCGAACGCATGGGGCTAAATTCGCTCACCATGATTTGTCAAGCAGCAACACAGGGCGTGTTATCCACATCTCTTGTTTATCTAGGATACGGTGCTACGGGCGCCGTACTCGGATTCACTTTCTCATCACTAGCAACCAGCATAATCGCGTTAGCAATGGTGTATTTTGCCATTTACAAAAAAACGGATCCTGCAGGCAAAGAGGACTTTTCAATCTTCCGAACACTGAAGCCGATGCTCACCTATGGTATTCCTCTTGCGCTTGCCAGCATCCTAGCAGGACTATTGCCTCAATTCTACTGGTTCATAATGGCTTCAGTCGTCGATTTTGCAACAATAGGCAACTACAGAGTCGCCATAAATTTCGCAGTTTTGCTCACATTCTTCACTATTCCAATATCTACCGTTTTGTTCCCTGCCTTCTCAAAGCTCAACTCTAAAACTGACCAGCAGCTTCTCAAGACCGTTTTCGCATCCTCAGTCAAGTACACCACCCTTTTCTTGGTGCCTGCGACCATGGCGCTGATTGTGCTGTCCAAGCCTCTTATAGGTACGATTTATGCCGACAAATGGCTGTCTGCTCCCCTTTTCCTATCATTGTACGTGGTAGGCAATTTATTCGCGGTCTTGGGCAGCTCTAGCATATGGAGCCTCTTTTCTGGCTTAGGCGACACAACGCTGCTCATGAAGCTAAATGTGTTAACGCTTTCAGTCGGTGTACCCTTAGGTTTCGTGCTCATCCCGCAGCTAGGAGTGATTGGAGCAATCCTAGCGGCTCTTGTTTCAGGGATACCCAGCATGGTGATAGGTCTGTATCTCGCTTGGAAGCGTTATGACACCAAGGCAGACTTCGGCGCTACCGCCAAGATTTTTCTAGCGTCAACTATCGCCGCAGCAAGCACATATTTTATTGTAGTTCTCTTGAACGTTGCCACATGGGTATCGTTGGCGGTTGGTATCGTAATCTATCTGAGTGCCTTCTTAGTCGTTGCTCCCTTAATCGGCGCAATTAACCAAAAAGACATCGATAACCTTAGAGCCATGTTTTCAGGCTTGGGTATAGTTTCCAAAATACTCGAGATTCCGCTCGGTCTATTGCAGAAAATGTTGAGGCTACGCCATGTTTCAGAAAATCAATTTCGCACTCCTACAACAAAATAGACCAGTTAATGCCTTAAAAGTTCAGGGATAAACGGCGCAAAAGGCATCTTGGCGCGCAGTGCTACTGTGGCTTTGCTGGATTCTGTAGTTTTTGGTGGCAATTATCCCGTTGCAACTGCACAGCTTATAACCCTCGTTACAAATCAGTTCAGCTATGGCACGCGTGAGTCAATTCTATCCTTAGCCACGCAACTGGACGAATACAATAACTTCGGCTGCCCATGTAACTGGCCTTAACAATTCAGTGACGACGCTGCCTTTACAGCAAATCCTTCCTTTTTCTCTTTTTGGAAAGCACACCTTAAATGGCAACTTTAATTATCTAGAAATGTTAAAGAAGGGCATTTGCTTTTGATTCCAACAAAACTGGCGAATTACGGGTATGGGCGGTATATAGGCTTTGAGGGCAGTTGGGATTGCTGTGGCGCTTCTCGTCCCGGGGATACTATCGCTAAGCTATTCATTCGTTTACAATTCTCAGGTTTTGGCGTTTATAGGTCTGGGTTTGACGTTTTGGGGTGCCATTTTCCTTCTTACGCGTCCAGTGAAGTATGTTAAAGGCAGCTTACTGCAGACTACAGCAACCGCGCAGTACGCTACGATCGACCGTATAATCAAAGACTTTGCATACGAGGGCAAAGCATACTACGTGCCACCTTACCCTAAAGATGCTTACCTTCCCGAACATTTGAAGGGCTTAAAGGAGATGGTGGTTTTCATTTCAGCTGGGAACGAGGCTGTCACGCCGTCGCTTGACGAGATGGCTGAAGGAAGATTTCTCCTTAAAAAGCAGAAGGGCGTGCTTGTGGCTCCGCCAGGTTTAGGTCTTCTGGCATCGATTGAAAAACAGATGCGCCTTGACTTAACAAAGATAGACCTGGCAGACTTATGCATAGCCTTGCCTCGTTTCATCACTGAAGAGTTGAATCTGGCAGATGCAATGGAAGTGAAGCTGTTTCAGAACGAGGTTACCATGAAAATATCTGATTCCTTGTTCGCGGATTTATACGGCAGTGAAAACGCTTCAAAAAGCATCTACCTTCTTGGCAGCCCAGTTGTGAGCGCTGTGGCTTGTGCATTGGCGAAAACTTCTGGCAAGCCGGTCACGGTTCAGGAGCAAAAATTGTCATCAGACGGTTTAACCATCGACGTTCTTTACCGCTTTATGCAAGGGTGAAGTTGTGCATGCACTTTCCTTTATCTCTATCTGACATCAGTTTGTGGCTCGCCGTAACGGCTATAATACTCTTGATAACGTCTGAGTCGCTGTATGCTTCACAGAATTTTGCCACAAGAGTTGCTATTGACAAGAAGATTTTGAGGATTGTGGCTATTGGCTGTGGCTTGGGTTTTTTGGTCACAGTTGTGATGCGCGTTTTCAGTCCCTTTTAACCGCTTTTTATTTTGCAATGGAAATTTCCTAAGCATTAAAACTCTTTTATAAAGAATGGAACTAACGAGACGCTGTTCCGGTGATAGTTCGCTTCTAATGCGAGATTAGCTATCCGCGGCGCCATCGTAGAGCGGATAGCTTAAAATTCACTATGCGCAGTTTAAGGTTCTCTCAAAATAATTGCTTGGGAAAAATAAAAGGAGTTGAAGTGCTAGCCAGTGCCTGTTATGGCGATGTTGAAACTGAAGCTTGTGATGCTGCTGCTTATCGATGAAGATACTGAGAGTGTAAGTGTGGCGGCGGCAACTTGACCTGCGTTCAACACGGTTCCTGTGCAGTTCCAACTTAGCGTTATCGGTCCATTAGCCGCTGTTGGGTTCCAGCCTGAAGTTGCCATGCTCAGGGTCACGGGCACATTGCCAGTGTTCTTGACATAGACTGTGCGGGTGGTTGTGTTTCCTGGAGCTATGGTTCCCCAGCTGATTGATGTGCAGTTTGTTGTACATGCTGAGTCTGTGTAGACGCCTACGTTGACTGCTGTTATTGTTCCGCTTGAGGGTATTTGCTGCGTTGAGAGTATTGCTCCTGAGGTTACCAGCGTTAAGAGTATTCCTGTTGTTACGAGTGCGACTAGTGCGCCTGTGGAGATTTTTGGTATTCCCATGTGTGTCCCTCTCTTGCTGTCTTAAATGCGGAGTCTTAAGTATTAATAAACCTTCTTGTCCATGAGAACAACATAACTACACATGCTAAAACCTAAAAAACAGCATAAAACAACCGCAAACGCCTAAACCTACCGCGGAATAGATGTGTCGCCAGTCAATCTGCAAGCCTTACCGTGTTGCAACTGACGAACACTTAGAGGACTCTCCGAAAAATTCTAAAGAAAAGAACCCGATTAAGTCCCATGTAGACAACTTCATGCTTCGTCTTTTGATTAATTAAACTGAGCCATGAGTGGAATAGTGCTACAAAACGTAAAAAATCCTTATTAGCATCATGCATTAAAAATCTGTTAAATCCTCAGTGGTGGAACATGGGAGAGCAAAACTCAGGGAAACCACCAGACAAGGAACAGGCAAACCTTGAAACGTTAATTCAAATGGAATGGGACATTATTAACATTCTCCACAAGAAGCTCAAGGACCCAGACCTCACCGTGACTGAATGGACCCGCGCAGCCAACGCATTGGCATATCACATGAGCAACCTAAACAAGATGCTAAGCCAAAAAGGCGAAACCAGCCAATTCACCGAACAAAACTTGGGAGACTTCATAAAAGGCATAGAGCCAAGAATTTTCAGACGCATTAAACGTGACTTCAGCATATGGACCAGAAGACTTTCATCGAAAAGATACTAAACGACCTGAGCTTCGCAGCCAGCGTCTCGCCAAAGCTCAAGCAAAACCCACGAGCCTTCAGACAGCTCGTCGCGGTCCCAGAACTGACACGCAAACTGGTTCAGGACCCAGTTTTCTTCGCCATACTGATGTGCAGCGACAGCTGGCTAGTCAACGCACCACAACACCAAAAACTGCTCCGCGACCAAAGCCCCCGACAAGTAGCCGTCTGCGGAAGAGGCTGGGGAAAAAGCCTCGTCTTCAGCCGCAAAAACCTCTGGCTCCTATACACAAAGCCCAACGTGGAAAGCCTAATCATAAGCAGCACTCAACGCCAAAGCATGATCATGTTCGACTACTGTTACACCACAATCAAAGCTAATCCGCTCATGCGCGAGATGCTCCAGCATCCAGGCACAACACGCACAGTCATCAAACTCAAACCTCCATTAGGCGGCAAACTCATCGCCCTACCCTGCTCACCAGACAAACTGAGAGGCTTTCACCCAGACTGGATTTTCATCGACGAAGCAAGCATAGTCCCAAGCCAAATGATCACAAGCGAAATCATGATGATGCTCACCAAACCCAACGCCGCCCTAATCATGAGCGGAACACCCATGGCATTCGACCACGCATTCCACAACGCATTTCTAGACACAAAACGCTACTCAATCCACCACTACCCAAGCGACTCAAGCCCACTCGTAAGCAAAGCACAGCTAGCGGAATGGCGCGAAATGATGACCAAAGAAGAATGGCAAAGAGAAGTCCAAGCCCAATGGATCGAAACAACACACGCATTCTTCCCCATGGACCTCATCGTAGCCTGCCTCGACCCAGAACTAGCCGACCCAACATCACCAAACCAATACATCGAAGACATCGAACACCAAAACCGGGCACGACTCAGCGGCAAATACTTCGCAGGCCTAGACCTCGGCAAACAAATCGACCACAGCGTCCTCGCAGTCGTACAACTAACCAAAAACAACAAGGTCCGGCTCATCCATAAACGCCAGTTCCCACTCGGCACACCCTACCCAGAAGTCATCGCCTACGTCGCCAAAGCCCACCAAACCTTCAACTTCGAAGGCATGTACGTGGACAAAACAGGGATAGGCGACGCCATAGTCGACGAACTCGAAAACATAGACATCCCAGAAGTCAAAGGCGTATTCTTCACCGACGCCGAAAAAGAAAACATGCTCAACTACCTGAAACTCCTCATGGAGAAGAAGCAGCTGGGCATCCACGGCGAAGACAAACAGCTAATCGCCCAAATCAACGAGCAACAATACGAGTACCTGAAACCCAACACAGCACAAGAACGCATCCACATCAAATTCCGCCACCCGAAAGGCAGACACGACGACCAACTCTACGCTTTAGCGCTCGCATGCTACGCAAGCAAAGAAACCGAACCGGAACCCTTCCTATACGTAGTCCCAAGATAACAAAACCTAAGACGCTTAATTCATTCTTCGAACGTACCTGATAGTTGACAAAAAGAAAGCCTTTTATTTCTTACTTAATAGTATTACTTATTGGTGAGAAAATGAATACGTCTACAACCGTTTCCACCAAAATCCCCCGAGAACTTAAAGAAAAAATGAAGCAGCTAAAGATTAAACCAGCCAAACTATTACGAAAAGCCATCGAAGATGAAATAAAAAGAAGAGAAGCCGAAGAACTCAAAGAAATGATAGACAAACTAAAACCTGCACTCGATAAAGTAAGCATCGAACAAGTAGTAGCAAGTATAAGAGAGGATAGAACCAACAGATGAAATACCTGTTTGATTCCTCAGCCATATTCCAAGCCATAAAAGAAAACAAAATCGACCTCTTAATTGGAAACTACACATTAGAACTAGCACGATATGAACTAGGCAACATATTATGGAAAATCTTCACGCTGCAAGCACAAGCCACAGAACAAGAAATTAAAGCGCTTGCACAAATAATCAAACAAACCCTAAACCTTATGAAAATTACACAAATAACCTGCAACGAAGAAAAAATACTGGAAACTGCAACACAGCTGCAAATAACATTCTACGATGCTGCATACACCTATTGTGCCAAAACGCAAGAACTACCATTTATAACCGAAGACTCACGCCTGCTAAAAAAGATCACACACCACATCAAAGCTTCAAAGCTAAACGACATCAAGACACCAAAATCAAAAAATAACCTCACCAACTGCTGAACATAAAAAAACCTGCTAGATACAAAAACTCGAGCGTTATGCATGCAGGTTCACCATAATCTCTAAACAAAACAATTCTCTTTGAAGGCCAAAAAGACGTGTAAAAATAGTGAACTAAGTAAATAATTATACCTAAAAACTTAGCAAGTTGTGGTGCCAATGGCTGAAATCGTTGTTAGCGTTACGAGGAAAGGACAAGTGACTATTCCGAAGGTCATGAGAGAAAAATACGGCATCAAAGACAAAGTGATAATAGAGGAAGGCGAAAAAGGAATTATACTAAAACCTTTTCCTTCCCCAGGCGATGACTTTGGCTCATTAAAAGAAGTTTTCGACGGAAAGACTGCAAAGGAACTGTTGCAGGAAGCCCGAAAAGAAGAACTCAGCAGCTGAAGCGCCCAACATAGTACGCAGTGATTGCTAGCACTCTACAGTGCTTCTTTAATTATCCAATGCTGGATTATCCTAAGAATGGATAATGTGGCGCCAATAGCTATATATTTTCTATCCCTGATTTATCGCTGTCTTCTTTTTTATTCTGCGCGCCGCCGTTTTTCTTAGTTCCTGCTTCGCTGGTTCTGTGACTTGAACGCCTTTTGCAAGTCCTGTAAGAAGATCTGTGGGATTGGGAACGGTTTTTGAAGGCAAGAGCATTATTCTGCCATCTACTATCCGGAGCGTTATGTAGTCGCCGTCACTGATACCTAATTCTTTTCTAATATCAGCTGGGATGGTAATTTTGCCATTTTGAAGTACCTTTAGCTGCTTACTCATTTTGAGTCACATATGTTAATGGCGTTTATCATCTTTATGTTTCTGAGGCTATTTTTCGTGCTTCTTTAACAGCATCTAAATAGACTTCTTCTTTCAGCCTAAAGCCTTGACTTATCAATTGGTTAAGGGCTTCAAGGAACTCATCTAAACTTATTTCTTTTTTCTCAAGTCCCTTAAGAAAAACGAAAATCGTTCCCTTAGGTGTCAAATCAAGCAACCTCGCAGCTGAACGCGCTAAAACCTCGTCAACAAGAACCACCTTTAACCCCAACTTCTTTGCTAGAGATAAAACAGCAACTTCTTTATCTAGCCCTACCGCAACGTCAATAGCTTCAGTTGCAACAACCTTAAGCCAACCTTCACTGATCGCCTTTTCAACCACATAGGCATCATTTTCGCCCAAACGTTTCCCCTCATCCACTACCTCTGCCCTAACCTCTTCAGGAATGAAAACTGTTCCGAAAACTTTTTTCAAAAGGTCAAGTCTACCCGTCTTTGCCAAATAAGTCAGGGGTGTCGCGTTGGAAACAACGCCACTCATCTATGCACCCTTCTGCAAGCCTTTCAGGTCTTCTCTAAATTCCTCTAAATCGTAGGGAACATGGATCTCCCTTTTCTTTGCTTCTACTATCATCTCCCAGATTGACATGCTGCATCGCTTGGCGGCTTGCCAAAGGGTGACCTTGCCCTCCTCGTATTCCGCCAAGCTTTTTTCAATCAGATACTCCTTGGCGGCTTGCATGAGGAATCTTCTGATGACCGTTGACCGGTCCATCCCTTCTTCCTTTGAGACCTCGTCTATAAGCTTGGCTAAATCCTCTTCAATTCTGGTTGTGAACGTAACGGGCAAACCATTCATCCTCACGTATTAAATATATTCAGTTTAATATTAGCCTTCCGCCTGTCACCTGTCACTGCTCCGAAACCGACTCCTTCAGCCGCCTCTCCATCAACGCAATCAACTCAGCGTCACGCACACGCGACAGCAACCAAACCAGCCGCCCCGCAATGTTCACCTCGCCGCCATCAGCAGCACGATAAAACCGCTTCCCCTTCCCCAACCAATCCACCAAAACCCGCGCCTCAGCCTCAAACCCACAACCCCCACGCTCAGGAAAAACCAGCGCACCCGCCTCAACACACGCCCGCATAAACCCCTCCAACGCACCCGTCAACGTCACCCCCGCAGCATCAACCAACCGCCCAAACCCCTCATACAACTCCCCATCAAACCTAAAACACCGAAACACCCGACCCACCAAACCACCACACCACCACATAAACAAACATATAAACAAAACATATAAACACACCCACCCCCAACCCACCACCCCTCACACACACGCCAATGGCCTTTTATTCCTCTCGCTTCCCAACCCCTCTCCGTTTAAACCTCAACTTCGCCGTTAAGATTTTCTCCGTCGCAAACAACCGCGAAGCCACATACATAATAACAATCGTGAAGACAGCAACGTAAACAATGCCCAACACAACCGTCACGTAGTCACCCAACACCACAGCCTTCGACGCAATAATCGGGTGGCTGTACGGAATAGCGTAAAACACAACCTGCACCAACATCGGCAGCGAGTTTATGTCCAGGTACATCAGCGCCATCGCGGGAATGAATATGAGGGGGTATATGTAGCCGACGCGTGCGGTGGCGCCTCTGACGTCTTCTGCGAACGCGGACATTATCACTGCCAGCGCCAGCCCCGAAAGCAGCGTGATGAAGAGCGAAATGCCCAGCAGGAAGTAGCCGAATGCTGAAGGCACAAGCCCCAGGTTCACGAGGTTTATGGACGTAGCGGTTGGGATGCCCATCGTCATCGAGCCCAGCACGTAGTTGTAGCCTATCATAACTGCGATGGAGGCGATGCCGGCGACGATTATGGTGCTGGAAAGTTTGCCCATGAGAATGGCGAAGCGGTCAACGGGAACCGTGAGCAGAGTCTCAAGGGTTTTTTCTTCTTTTTCCATGGCGACGCTGGTGGCTGCAATCTGCATGGAGTAGGTGAGCATTATCATTATGGTGATGGGAAGCGCAATTGACTGTGTAATCATTAAGCCCGATAAGGTTGCAGGGTCAATGCCTTCTTGGATTTGCCCTTTGATGATGGTGGATTGTGTGGTGTAGAGGACATCGGGAGCTATGACGCGGTTGTAGCTGTTTATGATGCTGGTGGTGGCGGTTGAACCGATGTCTGAGAAGATGCTGGTGCCCTGGAAAACTCCATACACGTTTATTGTGGCTGTGATGTTTGGGTTGCCATTGGTGTGGGCGGTCATGTTTTGGCTGAAGCCTGCTGGGATTTCGATGAACTGGGTGCTGTTGTTTTTGGTTAGGATTTCTTGTGCTACGACCTGTTGTGGCGAAGTGTTGTTGATTACGGTGGTTTTTACGCCTGTGCTCTTCAGGTAGTTGATGAAGGTTGTGGACCAGTTTCCTTGGTCGTTGTTCACGACGAGGAGCGTGGCTTTTTGGGCTTGTTCGATGGCGGTTTGGCTTGCGTAGCCGAGGACTGCGCCAAGGACTGGAAAGATGACGAGTGGAAGGACGAGCATGCCTATGAGGATTTTGGGGTCTCGAATGAGTTCTTTGAGTTCTTTCACGAGAATTGTGCTGAAACCCTTAAGCATATCCAACCACCTTGGCGAAGACTTCTTCGAGGTTCGCGCTCTTGTACTGGGTTTTGAGCTCGTCGGGTTTGCCTTCGACTATGATTTTTCCCTTGTTGATGAGTGCCACACGGTCGCAGAGGTATTCCACTTCGAGCATGTTGTGGCTGCTGAGGAGGACGGTTACGCCGTGTTGTTTGACGTAGTTTTTTATGATTTGTCTAACGTGGTAGGCGTGGAGGATGTCTAGTCCGCTTGCGGGTTCGTCGAGGACGGCGAGTTTTGGTTGTGTCATGAGGGCGCGTGCGACGAGTAAGCGTCGTTTCATGCCTTTGCTGTAGGTTTTGGCTTTGTCTTTTAGGCGTTCGCCGAGTCCGCAGATTTTTGCGGCTTCTTCGGTCATTTGTCTGAGTTCCTCTGTGTTGTTTGTGTTGAATTTTGCCATGAAGGTGAGATATTCGTTTCCGGTGAGGTTTGGGTATGCGCCTGCTTCTTCTGGGAGGTAGCTGATGATTTTGCGGACTTGTGCGGCTTGGGTGACTGGGTCTTGGTTGAATATGCGTATGGTGCCTGAGGTTGGGAGAATTAGTGTGCTGATGATGCGGAGAGTGGTTGTTTTTCCTGCGCCGTTGGGTCCGATTAAGCCGTAGATTTCGCCTTGTTTTATTTGAAAAGTTAATCCGTCTAATGCACGGATGTTACCGAACTGTTTGACTAGGTCTTTTGCGTCTACGGCGATGCTCATTGTTTGTTGGCTCCGTTGGCTTGTGATTCTTGTGCATGCTTATTTAAGTTTTTACTGCGTTATTTCCAGGGTTTGTGCAAATGCGTCTGACGGATGCAGTGCGGACTGTCTTTAGCCCCTCTTTATATAAAGGGAGCCTGTATCTTCGCTCTGGGTGATACCCCACCCCTTATTTAAAACACCAGTTTTCAGCATGGTTTGCGCTGTTTCTGCGCTAATAGCGACCTCTCCCCTCTATAGTTTTCTGCAATGAACCACTAATAGGCTCCAAATAGACTAGTTTGGCTTGTAAATGCGAAAATTTCGGGTAGAATATCTCCTCCATAACATTAGTTGATGATTCTTAACTTTTTGTGCTGTTGCGGCAGCAACTATTTATTAAGACGGCGCCATGCAATAGCTTGTGATAGGGTGCTTAGACGATGAAAGCGGTGATAGTTCAGTTTCCCTTCGGCGTGGTGGCTTTCGACGAGAACGGCAACGTGGCAGAGAAGGTGCTGTTTTCGAAGAAGCCGCAGGAGGCAGCCAAGAGCCTGATGAAAATTGAGTCAGGAAAAATCTCTGAAATTACATCTCTGATTGCCGCGCTTAAGGATGCGGATTACGATTTGTTCGTTTTCGAGAATGCAAGTGTAGCGGATGAGGTGCAGCGGAAGCTGGATGTTGACGTTGAGGTGGCGACGGTTTCGGAGGCTGATGCGCTTCGCGGTCGCATGGCAGAGGTCGCAGTTGAAACGGGCTTTGCTAAAGACGCTAAGGAGTTGGCGGTGTGGAACCGCAACGTAAGCATGGAACTCGCCAAACTGCGCGTGAAAGGTGCCGTGGAAAAGAGGGATTTGATTATCGCGCAAGCCATCCAAACGCTGGATGATTTGGACAGGACAGTGAACCTGTTTATGGGGCGAACCCGAGAATGGTACGGCATCCATTTTCCCGAGCTTGACCGCCTAATCGAGAAGCACGAGACCTATGCGCGGCTGGTAACGGATTTGGGTTACCGCGAAAGATTCACGCTTGAAGCCCTCGAAAAAGAGGGGTTGCCAAAGGAACGGGCAGAGGCGACGGCGAAGGCGGCTGAAGCCAGCATGGGCGCAGACATGGCAGAGCAAGACTTGGCGGAGATTCAAGCCTTGAGCACGAACGTGCAGAGCCTATACGAGTTGCGAAAGGAAATGGAGGATTACGTGGACAGAACTATGGAAGAAGTGGCGCCGAATACCCGTGCAATAGCTGGAGCGCTTCTGGGTGCACGGTTAATAGCTGTGGCTGGAAGCTTGCAGAATCTGGCGCTGAAGCCGGCAAGCACGATTCAGGTGCTGGGCGCTGAGAAAGCTTTGTTCCGTTCGCTGAAGACTGGCGCGCGACCGCCCAAACACGGCTTAATTTTTCAGCACGCCTTGCTGCATGATGCGAAGCGGTGGCAACGTGGCAAAATTGCGCGGGTCATAGCGGGGAAGCTTGCCATCGCGGCGAGGGCGGATGCTTTCGGCGGAAAATACGTTGGCGACGTGTTGAAGGCGGAAGTCGACAAGCGGATTGAAGAGATAAAGGAGAAGTACAAGGAGCCTCCGCCGATTCAGGAAAAGAAGCCGAGGCCAGAACGTAGGGAACAGCGGTTCGAGCGGCGAGAGCAAGCACCAGAGCGTAGGGAGCGGCAGGTATGGCGGAACAGGCGAGACAGGAAGCGGAGAAAGGACAAGCGTGCACGTAAAGGTTAAGCATCATCCGCAGTTTGCCGAAGTTTATCAGGTCACTCTTGAGGATGGCGCGCAGCGGTTAGCAACACGGAACCTTGTGCCGGGCAGAACGGTCTACGGCGAACGGCTTATCCGTTTTAAGGGCGTGGAGTACCGTGTTTGGGACGCTTTTAGGAGCAAGCTGGCAGCCGCCATCATCAAAGGCGTGCAAAACGTGCCCATCAGGAAAGGCGACCAAATGCTTTATCTGGGCGCGGCTTCAGGAACCACGCCAAGCCATGTTTCCGACATGGTTGGCGAAACGGGTCACGTTTACTGCGTTGAATTCGCTTCAAGGTCTCTCAGGGACTTGGTGGACAACGTCTGCGCGTTCAGGCTTAACATGTCGCCGTTTTTGGCGGATGCACGGATGCCAGAGAAGTACGCCATGTTTATCCCGGGGAAAGTGGACTGCATCTACTGCGACATCGCGCAGCCTGAGCAGGCGAAGGTTCTGGCGGACAACGCCGACTTCTTCCTTAAACCGTCAGGTTGGATTATGCTGGCTGTCAAATCCCAGAGCATCGACGTGACGAAGGAGCCCTCAGAAGTTTATGAGCAGGAAGCGAAAGTGCTGTGGAAGCGGGGCTTCAACGTAAAGGAAGTTGTGCGTTTGGACCCGTATGATAAGGCGCACGCGATGATAGTGGCACAACGGTAGCTAAAGCGTTATCGTGAGAATCTGTAGGCGGCGTCTTTTCGGTATGTTTATAGGAAACGATGAATAATATTTCATATGAAGAAGATTTCATGTGAGAGGGTTGAAATGAAAATCTGTACAACGTACGCGTGCCACAAATTCTTCGCAACACTAGCCAACCCGACACGGCTAGCCATAGTCGAAATCCTCATGGACAGCCCCAAAAACGTTGCCCAAATTGCGCAGGCTCTGCAGCAGGAACAAAGCATGGTCTCTCACAACCTCAAGCCGCTGATGGAATGCGCATTCGTCTTCTCGGAGAAAAAAGGCAGAGAACGCGTTTACTCGGTAAACAAGGAACTCATGGAGCCCCTGTTCCACCTGATTGCCTTCCACGAAAGCAAATACTGCCCCAATGGACGAATATGTCTAACCAGAAAAGGCATGAAACTGGAAAGAATGAAGGAAGCACAGAAAACGCTATACGTCAACCACGAATGAAACGTATCAAGCCGGAGGCTGCGTCACTTGTGGCGGTTTCGGCGCGGCCGCAACTTTTCTGTGATAAAGCCTCGCGGCGATGCAAAGCCCCGCCGCCACCACAGCCAGCCAGAAAGGCCACAGGAACCCCGCCGACATGAAGACGCTTATGGACACGTCAGAGGGAGAGGCAAAAGGTATCGCAAGTGGGCTGGTTGTGGAGCCCATGAGCGGAACGCTGATGCTGAGCACGACTTGAAGAATCAATATGATGACGACGAGTCCGATTATGAAGAACAGCACCGTAAACAGAGGTTTCTTGTAGCCGAAGCTGAGAAGCTGCTTGGAATAGGACTTGTTAGGAAGCACCGAGTAAATCAGCATGGAGATGCCGCTCGCGATTAGCGTGAGTAACGCGACAACGTTGAACGCCCATATCAGCGGCACTGTGAAATTGATGTCTAAGAACCCGAAGTTCGTGTTTACAGGCGAAGCATTCGCCTTCAGCAAGTCGTCGCCGACGGTCAGCTGCCACCAAGGAACCAGCATAGACACTGCTACAACTATTATCGTGATGATGCCGCCAGCAAGACCGAACCAGTTAATCTTAGAAAATAAAGCGTTCATCCATTTCACCCCTTATAGGTTGGATTTGGAACTTCCATGGTCTGATCCATTTGAACCTGAATTCCCTTAACATCCACGGTGAAACCTACCAGCTTGGCTGGAACCATTGCCTCATCAGCGTGCGCGGTTTGAAAATGAGCAATTGCACCTTCCGTCCAGGTGCCAAGAACCGTTAGCGTCTTGGTTTCGCCTTTAGGAATGCTGACTGGTTCGTCAAGGGTTATAGTGCCAAGAGGGAACCCGTGAGCAACGCATTCCACGTTCCCGGACATTGAGTTGATTGTGATGTCAAAGGGGAAAGTGTTAGTAAACTGAATCGTCTGCGAGAATGTCCGCGATGCAGGGTCGTATTGTGGCTCACCAACAGGCTCCATTTGGGGCCCGCCAGAACCGCCGCCCCCACTGCTTAAAGTGTCAATTATTTCGTTTGCTTCCGGAGGAATAATTAGCCCCAGCAGGTTGCCTTGGTTCGCCAGCAGGGTTCCTACAAGCGGCACCGCAATAATCACTATTGAAATTACAGTGAGAAGCAGTCGTACCTTGTCCATACTCTCACTTCATCTTCCTAACTATTCCGATATGCCATATTTGGTGAACAAGGGTTTTTATGGTTTGTGAACGCCCAATCTCAATTCAGCGAAAACTAACGAATTTATTCCCTGTAAGGCGTGTTCAAGACCTCTTTAACCTTGTTAGATATCACTGGTCCAAGCCCGTAAACTGTCTTCGCCCAGTCATCCACGTTAATCAGCGCGTTCAAAGGCGTCTGATACGACCTTAATATAGCCGTAGCTTTCTCACGCCCGACGTTCGGGAGGCTCGCCACAAAAAACACCTGCGCATCCGCTATAGTATCCGTTCGTTTGAACGGGTGAACCGTGGGCGTTCTCTTTTCCACAACCTGTTCTTGCCGTGCGGCGACGTACAGGAAATCAACGGTTTCCTTTTGCGATGCGGTGTTTACTATGGCTATGCCGTTCTTTGCTAGGTTGAACATGGCGCCCCAGATTGCCGCAGGCTGAATGTGACTGAATTTGTAGATAATGGGTAAGTAACCTTCCAGCAGTATCAGCGCCTTCGGGTAAGCGTCCTTAAGCCTGAACAGCTGCTCAAAAAGGTAACGCCGCGTGAGCGTGTAAACAAAATCATGCACCGTTTTCCGCTCCACCGCGCACTGGTCAGACAGGATGTAGTCGCCTTTTTCCAGAACCTCAGTTTTCACGGCAACGCCCCGCTCAATTAAGCCTTTCACTATTTTGGCGGCGGTGTTGGCTTCGCGGCAGTCAACAATTATGGTGGGCTCTTCGCCATCCTTCTTCTTATCCTTAAGATAAGGAAGCAAAGTTTCAGTTCCTGACATTGACTTGACTCTCGTAACGTAACCAGAGCCTTCACGTTTATTTCATTTACGTTTCTGAACCAAGCATTCGCCACTCAGTTTGGAAATAAAAACAAGTGAACTAAAAATAGGCTGGTTGAATTGATGGAAGTGTAAGCGTCTACTCGTATCTTGTTAGGTATAACGGTTTTTTCGCTTCTTTGCGCCTCTCTTCCAACGGAATATCTTTCAGTGAGACATTCTCCAGCATTTTCTCTAAGCGTTGGTCAACTGATTCTCGCTGCAGGTCTGGTCGAAGTTCCCTATCCAGCAGGGACCTGCGTGATTTTCTAACATGAGGCGTCATAACTATTGCACTTTGGTTAATTTTTCAATTCAACAAAATATGCCATTCAAGAAATATTAACGCTTGTGACTGTAACGCTACAGCAACAAATATTTATTATATAGAACACTAGCGCCCATTGTCTATAACAGTCTTCTACGCTTACAAAGCAGCAACTACACAGAAAAATTTTAACAAAAATAAAATGGGGGAGAATTAAGGTCCTTTTTTAGTGATTTCCTTGACGACGCCTGCTGCGACTGTTGTGCCCATGTCTCTGACGGCGAACCGTCCGAGTTCTGGAAAGTCATTGTAGGTTTCTATGGCGATGGGATGCAACGGCTCCATCCTTACCCAGGCTGCGTCACCCGTTTTGAGAAAGCTGGGCTTCTCCTCAACGACTTGGCCTGAGCGTGGGTCAATTTTCTTCATGAGTTCCGTGAACCTGCACGCGATTTGTCCAGTGTGGTAGTGGAGAACTGGCGTATATCCTGCTGCGATGGCTGTTGGGTGGTAAATCACGATTATTTGGCCGATGAATTCTTTGGCAACTGTCGGTGGGTTATCCAATGGTCCCGCTACATCTCCGCGGTGAATGTCAGTTTTTGCAATGCCTCTCACGTTCATCCCTATGTTGTCGCCTGGCTCTGCCACTGGTATTGCTGTGTGGTGCATTTCTATCGATTTGACTTCTCCTGTCTTGTTGGAAGGCATGAAGACAAGTGTAGTTCCTGGCTTGAGAACGCCTGTTTCAACTCTGCCAACGGGAACCGTGCCGATGCCGGTGATGCTGTAAACGTCTTGTATTGGAATGCGCAAGGGCTTGTTAGTTGGCTTCGGAGGTACTTCCAAAAGGTCTAATGCATCAATCAAAGTAGGTCCAGTGTACCAGGGCATCTTGTCGCTTTTCTTAATCAGGTTGTCGCCTGTCCATCCTGAAACTGGGATGAAATTGACTTTTTCGATTTTGAAGCCTACCATCTTAAGCATTCTTGATACTTCGTTCTTAATCTCTTCGTACCGTTCTTTGCTCCAGTTAACAGTTGTATCGTCCATCTTGTTAACCGCAACTACCACTTGTCGAACGCCAAGAGTGAACGCCAGAAATGCATGTTCACGTGTTTGTCCGCCTGGACCAATTCCTGCTTCGAACTCGCCTTTTTTGGCTGAGACGAAAAGCACGGCAGCGTCAGCTTGGCTCGCGCCAGTAATCATGTTCTTGACGAAGTCCCTGTGTCCGGGTGCGTCAATGACTGTGTAGTAGAATTTCTTAGTTTCAAACTTGAGGAATCGCAGGTCTATGGTGACACCTCTTTCCCGTTCCTCCTTGAGGTTATCCAGCACCCAAGCGTACTTGAAGGTACCCTTGCCCATTTTCTCAGCTTCTTCTTCGAAAGCTTTGATAGTTCTCTCGTCGATAGCGCCTGCTAAATAGAGTAAGTGCCCTGTGGTAGTGGATTTTCCGTGGTCAACGTGCCCCATGATTACGAGGTTTAAGTGGGGTTTTTCGCTTTTGCTCATGTGTTCTTCCTTCCTTTTTTTTATTTTTTTCCTTAAATTTTAGTGAATTCGTTAACACAACTGTTCTTCCAATTATTTTAATCTTATCATAGCATTTTAGAGATTACACCCAAGGCTCAGAAATTACCGTTATAGCCTCGTTTCGTTCCTGCATAACAAAGAGAGCACAAGTTTGCAGCGCAAGCTAATATTTCAACTAGTCTATTTGGAGCCTATTAGTGGTTCGTTGCAGAAACCTATAGAGGGGAGAGGTCGCTATTCGCGCCGAAAACCGCCAAAACAATGCTAAAAACAGGGAGGAGAGTATTCTTCGAGCCGATAAAACTCGCTCGGCTCAATTTGCCTTACTGTTTGCTTCTCATTCCTGACTGGAAAACATATCCTAAGTCACGAGTTTGAATCGAATCCTGAAAGATGCGACGAAAAATTCGGCAGCTTAAAGGTTTAAAGCCTTCGCGTTTCTATTTTATTGCAGGCGATTACGTGTGAAAGTTACTTTTTGGCTTCTGGACATTAACTCGGAAACTGCAAACGATTCAACAGAGCTGTGGCTTTGGGGAATCGACGAAAAAGGCAACCGGGTGCTGGTTATTGATGGAAGCTTTGTTGACTACTTCTACGCTGTGATGGCAGAAGGTTTTGACCCTTCGAAGGTTGCTGAGGAAATCAGAAAAACCCACGGCACGGCAACTGTGAAACTGGAAGTTACTGAACGCAAGCTTTTCGGGAAAACAGTGCAAACAGTAAAGGTTTATTGCAGAAACCCAGCCGAGAAAGCGAAGCTTGCAAGGACGCTTCGAAACCTCGAAGGCATAAAAGACTGCCTCGAAGACGACATTCGCTTGTCCATGCGTTACCTCATCGACAACAACGTGGTTCCCTGCGCATGGCATGAAGTAGACGCGGATGAAGAAGAAAGCACTCAACGCGTTAGGGCGGACAAAGTCTACGCAGCCAAGTCGCCGCCAAAGCTGCTTGAAAAATCGGATGTTCCGTCCCTGCGGACCCTCAGCTTTCATATGACGTGCTACAGCCGCGAAGGCACTCCAAAACCCGACCGAAATCCCGTAATAATCATCTCCACCGCAGCCAGCACGGGCGAAGAAAAACAGTTCCTTCCAAACACGGGCAACAACGACAAAGCCCTCATACAAGAATTCGCTGCGTACGTGAAGAAGCTCGACCCAGACATCATCGCCGGCTATGGCACAAACACGCTTGACTGGAACTACCTCCGAGAAAGATGCCGCACGCTGGGAATAAAATTGGACATTGACAGGGCCTGCACGGAACCTCACACCAGCGTTTATGGGCATGTCTCGCTCACGGGCATGGCAAACATCGACATCGCTGATTTCGCAGACCGGTTTCCAGAAGTCAAGGTCAAAACCCTCTGGAACCTTGCGGAGCATCTTGGTGTGGCAAAAACCTCGGAAAGCACTGTAATAGAGGATGTGGACTTTGCAGATTACTGGGATGACAAACAGAAACGCATTGCGCTCAAGCAGTTCAGCATGGACAGTGCACGCAGCGTAAAAGGCATGGTTGAGTTGCTTCTGGATTTTGCGATGCAGCTCTCAAGTCTTGTAAGTTTGCCTTTAGACCATGTGATGACGGCTGCCGTGGGATTCCGCGTTGAATGGTTTCTCATCAAGCACGCTCAGAAAATCGGTGAACTCATCCCGAGACGCGTTGAGCAGCCGTACAGACCTTATGCTGGCGGATTGGTGCTTAAGCCGCAGGCGGGACTGCACGAGAACATTGCGGTTTTAGACTTCAAATCCATGTACCCAAACATCATGATAGCGTACAACCTTTCGCCAGACACGTATGTTTCCCCAAAAGAGCCAGAACCAGCCAGCGGCGTTTTCACCGCGCCAGAAGTCAAACACAGGTTCCGAAAGTCGCCGCCAGGCTTCTACAAGGAAATCCTGACTTATTTAATCGGTGTACGAGGCGAAATCCGTGACAAAATGAAAAAGCTGAACCCTGAAGCCGTCGAGTACAGAGTCTTAGACGCCAGGCAAAAGGCGGTCAAGGTCATCACGAACGCTGCTTACGGTTACGCCGGCTGGATTGGAGCAAGATGGTACATTAAACCAGTCGCTGAAGCGGCTTCGGCATGGGGAAGGCACACCATTCAAACTGCGATAAGCATGGCTGAGAGGGCGGGGTTGAAGGTGGTTTACGGCGACACCGACAGCCTCTTCGTCACCTATGATGAGAAGAAAACGCGGGAACTGGAGAAAGAAATTGAAAAGGAGCTGGGCTTAGATGTGGAACGCGGCGAAGTTTACGTGCGCATATTTTTCACCGAAGCCAAAAAACGCTACGCGGGACTCCGCCAAGACGGAAGCTTAGATATAGTTGGGTTGGAGGTTATTCGCGGAGACTGGGCAGAGGTCGCCAAGAATGTGCAAGAACACGTGCTGGAGATAATTTTGAAGGAAAAATCAGCGGAGAAGGCAGTCAGCTACGTGCAAAGTGTTGTCGACGAGTTGAAGCAGCGGAAGGTGCCGTTCCGCGACCTCATAATCTGGAAGACGCTGACGAAACCTGTGGATGAATATGCTGTGAAAGCTTCCCATGTTGAGGCAGCGAAGGCACTTAAGAATAAGGGTTGGCGCTTGGCGGTCGGCGACAAGGTAGGTTACATAATCTCAACTGGGGAAGGGAAACTTTACGATAGGGCGAAACCGCATGTTTTCGCCACCATCGACGATGCCGATGTTGATTACTACATTTCCAAACAGGTTGTGCCGGCGGCAGCGCGTGTGCTAGAGTTTTTCGGCGTATCCGAAGAAGACTTGCTTAAAACCGCGACTCAGAAAAAACAGGCAGCAAAAAGCCTCATGGAATTCATGAAATAAAATGATACCCTTAAGGTGGGGTTATGGCGTCTTGAAAGGTTATCAGTTCAACGTTGAGCACTGGTTTTACGGCTTCTGACACGCGCGAAGCAACGATGCGCTTAATGTTTTTTTCGCCTGCGATGTCCACGATTCTCTGAGTGATTATGCCGTCGAAGATTACAGTGTCGACGCCAGATGTCTGCTGGAGTTTTTCCGCTAGCTGGCTCACTGGCAACCGTTCAATCTGTTCCAGGTTTTCGTTGAGGAGCACTGCTTCAAGCGTTCCCTGCAGTGCTTTCGCTGTTTCTCCGATGGCTTCTGGAACCTCGACTTTTGGTCTTTCTTTTTTCGGCTTGAAAAGGTCGCTGACTGGAACCCTGTTGTCTAAGGCTTCTTTGATTTCTTTGCAGTTGCATTCTTCGATTTCTTTGCCTCTGGGCGCGCGAGCTACATAGCGTATGCTTGTGACCTGTAGCAGTTCTTTAAGAATCAAGTCGCCGCCTCGGTCGCCATCTAGCAGTGCTGTGGCTTCTTTTTCTTTGGTGAGTTTTTTCATTGATTCTGGAACCTTTGCGCCTTCAAGCGCGACTGTGTTGGTGATGCCGCAGCGCATCAGGTTTATGATGTCTGCTCGCCCCTCCACGATGATTATTTCTTTGGCGTTTTCGAGTCCTGGTCCTGCTGGCAGTTCTTCTGGTCCGAATTTTTCGACTTTGCCGAGTTTCATGGTGTCGCTGATTTCTTTGTAGACTTCGTCGACTGATGGTTGGGATTCTATGTTCCATTTGCGGAGAATTTCTTTGGCGCGGTCGATTATGATTTTTCTGCGGGCTTCGCGGATGTCTTCGATTTTGTCCAGATGCACCTTGGCACTGCATGGTCCTACTCGGTTTATGCTTTCGACACTTGCAGCGATTAGTGCTGTGCTCACGCGGTCAAGGCTGGTTGGTATGGTGATTGAGCCGTTGGTTCGGTCGTTTTTTGAGTGTAAGTCAATTTCTATGCGCCCGATGCGTCCTGTTTTCTGGAGTTCTCTGAGGTCCAGTTCTGGTCCGAAAAGTCCTTCTGTCTGCCCGAAAACTGCACCTATAACGTCTGGTTTTTCAACTACTCCTTCAATTTCGAACTTGGCGTGTATAACGTACTTTATAGTAAATGTTTGGGATGTCCCCGTAAGCGTCAACCTCCTAGTTTGGTAATTTTTTAGTTATGATTAATCACATGAGTGCGAGTTGTTCTCGCTATTCACGGGATTATTGACGATTATTGCATATCTGATTTATGAATTGGTGCTCACACTCTTTAAGTTTTCTGGTCTCTTTTATAAAATGTAACTTATTCTGCGCCAAAAGTTTACAGCCACAATTGGATAGCGAGTTAGATAGCGTAGGCGCTTGCATTTGAACAACGCTGTCAGTGCGGAGCGCGCACTCCCATCCTGTTTAAAGGAAGGTTGATTGACAGCTTTTGGGTACTAGTAACAATGTTTAAGTTCTTGGTCCCTCTTTTTTGCTAAATGGGAAAAGTTATGTCGTATTGTTCAAACTGCGGCGCAAAACTTCCCAAAGACGCGCTTTACTGCCCGAAATGCGGCGCCAAAACCGTGATGAGCGCGGAAAAACCTATTGTCACCTCAGAAGATCTGCGAGAAACCCTTAACCGTATAGAGAAAGAGTTTGAAAAAGCCTTCGCGGTTGCAGTCAAAGAGATGCAAGCAGCGTTCAAAAAAGCTAAAGAAAGCGTTCAGCAGGAACCACCCAAAGAAACCGTCACATGCAGCAACTGCGGAGAAAAAAACCCGAAAGGCGCTATTTTCTGCTACAATTGCGGCACAAAACTCGAGCCCAAAGCGGAAGAAAAGTCTTAGCTGGGGCAACCGTCAATCTTCAAAGTCTTTTTTTGCTTTAGCCGAATTTGAAATGTTTTTATTGCGGTTTCCTTACGCGTTTCTCAGGTGACACTGAATGTCTGAAAATCCGTTAGACATTTACAAAGAGTTCGACCCAGAAATAATCAAGTGTTATGAAAACCTGGAAAAATCAACTTACGCTGAGGGCGCGCTGTCTCTGAAAATTAAGCTCCTTATAGCTATGGCAATTGACGCGGAACATGGAACAGTGCCTGGCGCAACCGCTCTGGGAAAAAGAGCCTTGAAAGCAGGCGCCACAAAAGAAGAAATCGTTGATGCTCTTCGAGTGGCGTACCAGATTGGCGGCAACAGAGCGCTTTTCACTTCCGCGTTGGTTCTGCAAAACCTGTTCAGTGGAGCCCAGCCGCAGCGCTGAAAACATGCTTATTGCTGAAAGCTTTATAGCGCTGCTTGCAACTGAGTAATGCAATTGTTTCCGTCGCCAGCGTGAACCACCATGGCTTCTCAAGTTCTCATAAAAGCGCGAAATCTAACCAAAAGATACAATCACTTCACAGCAGTAGACCACATAAATTTTGAAGTTCACAAGGGCGAATGCGTCGGATTTCTTGGACCCAACGGCGCCGGAAAAACAACCACTGTACGCATGATTTATTGCTTCTCGCCCGTGACAGAAGGAGAATTAACCGTGGCTGGAATGAACGTTTCCACCCATTCTCGAGAAATTAAAAAAATGGTAGGTGTGGCACCGCAAGAAGATAATCTTGACCCAGACTTCACGGTTATCAAAAACCTGCAGGTTTACGCTCGATACTTCGACATTCCAAAGGCCGAAGCAACAAAACGGGCCATGGAACTGCTAAAGTTCTTTCAGCTTGAAGAAAAACAAGCCAGCGCGATAGATGAACTTTCAACAGGCATGAAACGCCGCCTAATCATCGCAAGAGCATTAATCAACCAGCCGCAAATCCTCCTCGTGGACGAGCCAACAACAGGATTAGACCCCCAAGGCAGACACATCGTCTGGGATGAAATTCGCAGCCTGTTAAAACAGGGAGTAACAGTTATCCTAACGACGCACTACATGGATGAAGCAGCAGCCCTCTGCGATAGAGTTCTAATAATAGACAACGGCAAGATAATTGAGTCAGGAGAACCTCAAGAACTCGTCAAAAAACACGCGGGCGAAGACGTTCTAGAAGTCTCCTATGACGAGACCGTCCTTAAGGCATTAAAAGAGGAGTTGCCGGAAGCGCACATCGAAATCTTTGGAGACCAAATCCGCGTGTTCATCAACCAGCCGCACGGTGTTTTCGAACGCATCGTAAAGAAGTTCCCTGGCGTGAACATGACCATACGGAACGCGAACCTTGAAGACGTATTCCTCAAACTGACGGGGAGGAAACTGCGGGAATGATAAGGTCTTCGGCATCGGGATTGCCCAAGCTGACGCGTCATGTCTGGACGGTTTGGCACAGAAATTTTGACGTGTTTATGAAAACATGGCACGTTAACTTTCTGCCGTCTCTCATCGAACCCATCCTTTACTTACTTGCGTTCGGCTTCGGGTTAGGCACTTTCGTGACAGAAATCGAAGGCATCTCTTACATCCAATGGATAGCGCCAGGGTTGGTAGCAATAACAATCATGTACGGCGCCTTTTTCGAATGCACCTACGGTTCATTCGTGCGCATGTACTTCCAAAAAACATTCGACGCCATAATCGCCACACCAATCAACGTTGAAGAAGTCATAGCAGGCGAGCTGTTGTGGGGAGCCACCAGAGCGACTTTCAACGCTGCCATTGTTTTGGCGGTGGTGGCTGCTTTCGGGTTAATCTCCTCGCCTTTGTTCCTTGTGATGCTGCCTGTTGCCTTCTTTGGTGGACTGCTGTTCGCCGCGCTGGGGATGTGCTTCACGGCTTTGGCGCCGAACATAGACTTCTTCAATTACCCCACTTTCCTGCTCATCACGCCCATGTTCCTCATAAGCAACACTTTCATCCCGCTTGCCACGTTTCCAAGCCAACTGCAAACCATAGCGCTGGCTGTCCTGCCGCTGACGCACGTGGCGGACCTGTCACGCATGCTGGTTGTGGGCAAGGTGGAAACGTTAGGAGGCTTAAGTCCTGAATGGGTTCTGGTTTTGGCCGCCGTCTGGATGGCCATCGTGACGGCAGTATTGTTCATATTAGCCATCTACCTAATGAAGCGGAGACTCATCAAATAGTGCCAAGCGCTCAGGCTTCCACGCCAAGCATCTCCGCCACCACCAAGTAGTAAGCCGCGAGTCCCTTCCATTTCCCCCATGGGTCAGCAATCTTTCTCGCCTGTGCGCTGGTGATTTTCTCGTCTTCGCAGTAGTAATGTGCAATTACGCGTCTTAAGCCTAAATCGTCAGCAGGCAAAGCATCCCACTTTTGCATGGAGCGAATCATGGTGAGCTCGGCTGTCCAAACGCCGATGCCTCTTATCGCGTCCATTTGCCGGATAACTTCGTCAGTGTCGGTGTAGTTCTTGAATTTCTCCAAATCCAGCTTTCCCTCTGCAACAAGAGCGGAAACCTCTTTGATGTACTCGGCTTTCCGCTGGCTTAAACCACAACTCCGAAGCGCTTCCACACTGGCTGAGGCGAGGCTCTTCGGCGTCGGATACGCGTAGTAAACCTCGCCGTCCACTGTCAGCGAGTCGCCGAACCTTTTTATCAGCCTGTTTTCCAAAGTGTTCGCCACTCGCAGAGAAATCTGCTGCTCAACAATCGAATCCACCAAGGCTTCGAAAACGGTTTGCGTGGTTGGACTTTTCAGCCCCCATAGCCGCTGAGTTATGCGCGTCATTGTTTTGTCGCTTTTCACATCTTCGTAGAAGGGTTTCAGGTCAAAGTCCAGGTTAAAAAGGGCGCGGATTGTTTCTTCTGCTTTTTGCGTGTATTCCATCGGTAATGCGTTAGCTGATTTTAGCTCGACGGACAGCTGAGGCTGATCAACAGTGCCCACGGGCTCCACCGTGACAAGGATAAGCGTGTTGTTGACGCGTATGACCTGTCGAAACCTATCATTCTCGAAGCTGCGTATTTGTTTATCGCCGTTCGCGAAAATCTCAGCGCTTAAGCTGAAATTTAACGGTGGCAAAGCGGTGAGGCAAGGTTGCTGCGTGAAAGTCAACGGTACATCACCCTTCAAGGCGTTACGGTGCTGAAGCTTATGTACAGAAACACGGTGTAAAGCATAAGCAGAAGGGTGGCTTCTCGCCAACTTGTCTTTTCGCTGGAAAGGAAGTACCAGAGGAACAGGTTAGTTATAAGCGAGAACACTGCCACGTTGGAGAAGGCAGCGATGTTAACCGTTAAGGGCGAAGCAATTAAGGATACGCCTAGAATGCATGTTACGTTAATGAAGCAGCTTCTCATAACATTGCCCACCGCTGAGCTGAATCGTCCCTTCCTAACTGAATTCACAGAAGTTGCCAGCTCAGGTATGTTTGTGCCGAAGGCAACCACCGTAGCGCCCATGATGACGCGGGGAACGCCGACGTTAGTTGCAATGAAGGAAGCGGAATGCACTATGAAGTACGCGCTGGCTATAACGCCAGCCGCTCCTGCTATCGCGAGAAGAGCGTATTGTTTAATTCTGCTTCTTGAGATGTTTAAGGCGCCCTCGTCTTTTAGGCTGCTTGCGCGAGATAATTGGAACATGTAGAACAAGAAAATGGCTAATAGGATTACTCCTATGAATCGGCTTGCGTAGCCGATGTAAAGCAGTGCTAGAGGGATAATTGAAGCTATGAAAAGATCGAAGTGCAAGTTGCCGATCTCTTCTTTCGCCATTACTGGATATACACATTGAAATTTTGGGCATTTCAAAGTCACTATGAGGAAGCATATGCCCAGCCCGAGGGCGATGCTGACTATGTTGGAGCCTAAGATGTTGCCGATGGAGAGGCTTATGTTTCCTGAGATGACTCCGAAAATGGCCACGCTGAGTTCTGGCAGTGAAGCGGCGAAGGCTACAAGGATGAAGCCAACGGTTGTTTTCCCGAACCCTGTTAATGCTGAGACTTTGGCGGCGTTTTTTACGCTCACGTGGCTTAACAATGCCAGAACGATTAGTGAAGCTAACAAGATGAGTGCGTTGTCTGTAAGCCCAAGCTGTTCTAACATTGTTGCTTCGCCTTTCGTAGTGCTCTCTTGAGACGACTCTAAAAACGTTTCCTACCATTTTTCTTAATAAGCGTAATCGAGGAAACAGGCGGCGTCACGCTGGGTTCTCTGAAGCCTTTTTTAACTTGGACCTTGCGTATTATAGGCGTGAGGACGATTGCGGATGCGTATAGTGCTGCGGATAGGCGGTTCAGTTGTGGCTTCGCCCGTCAACACGGAGTTGATGAGCAAGTACGCGGATATAGTCAAGAAACTGAGAGAGCAAGGTCACGAAATCGCGGTGGTTGTGGGCGGCGGGTCACTGGCGCGGGAGTTCATCGCCACAGCTAAAAATCTCGGATTGGACATGCGGACTCAGGATGAAATCGCGATTTCGGTCTCGCGACTTTTTGCCCAACTTTTCCTGAAGAAGCTGGGAAACTTGGCGTGTGATAAAGTGGCGTTGACGCTTGACGACGCCGCAATGTGCTTAAGTCAAGGTAAGGTTGCGGTGATGGGCGGTTTGAAGCCGGGAATCACGACGGATGCCGTTGCAGCTTTGATGGCAGAGCACGTTGGCGGCGAGTTGCTGGTCAAGGGCACAGACCAAGAGGGCATCTACAACAAGGATCCGCGTAAGCACTTGGACGCTGTCAAGCTTGACCGTTTGTCGTTTGATGATTTGCAGGGCGTTTTTTCGGAGAGTCAGCACAAGGCAGGCATGCACCAGATTATTGACCCGGAAGCTGTTAAGGTGCTGAAGCGTAAGCGTGTAAAGCTTGTCGTGGTTGACGGTTTTAAGCCTGAGAACATTTTGGCGGCAGTCAAAGGCGAAAAAGTTGGTACCGTAGTGGAATAGGCTGCTTATCACGGTGTTGCTTATTTTGGTGCGGCAACAAGTTTAAATATCACATTTGATATCACATTTGAGGTCAATAGTGATACATATGTTCCCTCCCCCTCCCGTAAAACATTGGATGAGACACACCGCCATGGTGCCCAAAGGCTTCATACGCTACCAAGTTCTCGAAGCCCTCAGCCAAAAACCCATGTCCGGGTCAGAAATAATGGACGAAATTGCAAAGCACACAGGCGGGTTCTGGAAGCCGAGCCCAGGCTCAATCTATCCATTGCTGGCGTGGCTGCAAGACAACAACTACATAAAGGAACTCCCATTGGAAAACGGGCTGAAACGGTATGAATTAACACCAAACGGCAAAGCACTGCTTGAAGAACAAAAAAACATCATGAAAAGATTCCGGGAAACGATGGGTTTCGCCCAGCCTCCATTCAGTGCGTTCTTCATGAAAGTCACACCTGAAAAAGAAGCCGTAATTCGCGACACAATGAGGCGCGCCGGCATAGCAATGTTCCAATTAAGTAACGCACTGCAGAAGAACTTCTCTGAGGAAGCTTTCAACGAGGGGATTAAGGCAATCAATGAGGCTGCAACAAAACTGGAGGAAATAGCAAGGAAACTAAAGGGTGAACAAGAATGAGCGACGATGTAATTAAGGCAGAGGGATTAACAAAAGTTTTCAACCATAACCTTGTAGCCGTGGACCACATCAGCTTCAGCGTAAGGCAGGGGGAAATCTTCGGGTTCCTCGGACCCAACGGCGCAGGAAAAACAACCACCATAAACATGTTAATCACGGTTTTAAAGCCGACAGAGGGTCACGCGTACATTCTCGGCAGTGACATAGTCAAGGAAAATATGGAGGTACGGAACTCAATCGGCGTGGTTCCTCAGGAATACACCGCTGACGAAGACTTAACAGGATACGAAAACATCCTCTTATGCGCCGACTTATACGGCATTCCACGAAACATCGCAAAAAAACGCGCCATAGAACTCTTAGAGCTCGTGGAGTTAACACCATTCAAAGATAAGCGAGTTCAAACCTACTCAGGCGGAATGCGCCGAAGACTGGAGCTCGCATGCGGCTTGATAAACCGCCCTAAACTACTGTTTCTAGATGAGCCCACGTTAGGTCTGGATGTTCAAACCAGAACCGCCACATGGAACTATGTACGAAGATTGAAGAAAGAGTACGGCATGACCCTGTTCATGACCACGCACTATCTAGAAGAGGCTGATGCCCTTTGCGACCGCATCGCCATAATTGACCACGGGAAAATCATCGTCACCGGAACCCCGGATGAGCTTAAAGAAAGCTTAGGTGGCGACATAATAACCTTGAGCATTCAGAAAGATGTTGACATAACTGGACTTGTCAAGAAGATCCCGCACGTTAAAGAAGCCAGAAAGGAGAATGGTTCATACTTGATAAAATCAGAAAATGGAGAAGTCACCGCCCCCCTGATAATCGAAGCTTTACGCAAGGAAGGGCATGTAGTAACGAAGCTTTCGCTTACTAAGCCAACGTTGAACGAGGTTTACTTGCAGTACACAGGCAGATCCATGCGTGATGCAGAAGAATCGCCAGAAGCGGTTTTTGCACAGAGAGCAACCATGAGGAGAGCTAGACAATGAGTGAAACTAATGGCCATCTTAACTCAAGAAGTAAGCTGCATGGGCTTTGGGCTTTGACTAACAGGGAACTTAAAAAATGGTACAAAGCCCCCATAGTATTCCTCCTAACTTTAATCCAACCCATAATTTGGCTGGGTTTATTGGGAAACGCTTTGAACCTTGGCAGTCTAGTTAGCCCAAGCTCATTTACAATTCCTCCCCAAGTAATAACACAACTGCAACTTACACCCACACAAATCAACGGACTGCAACAGTTATTCGGAAACCTGGGCAATCAGATACTTCAAAGCACGTTTGGAACAACAAGCTACATTAGCTTCATGGCAGTAGGCATGATAGCTTTCACAGCCCTCTTCACCACCATGTTCAGCGGCATGTCCGTCGTCTGGGACAGACGCCTCGGGTTCCTAAACAAAGTCCTCAGCACCCCAGTGTCCAGATCAGTGATAATACTGTCAAAGGTGTTCTCGGCGACGCTACGCTCAATGTTCCAAGCACTCATAATACTCGTGATCGCCGTACCATTCGGATTCCAATTTGGTGCCAACTTCAATCCCCTCAACTTGCTCGGAGTATTCGCAATGCTGTTCCTCGTATGCGTGGGTTTATCTTCGATGTTCATCGCCATTAACATAAGGTCTTCCAGAATAGAGACGCCGATGGCAGTCATGAACCTTCTAAACCTGCCGCTGACATTTGCCAGTAGCGCGTTCTTCCCGATCGACAAAATGCCCACATGGCTACAGGCAGTAGCCAGCGTCAACCCAATGTCATACACCATCGACGGCATGAGGCAACTATTGATATTCAACACCAACTACACGCAACTCGTTTGGGACTTCGCGTACGTGGGAATCTTCGCCGTAGTGCTGACGACGATAGGCGTAGTGCTCTCGTGGCGATATCTAAACAAATAAATACGCCGCCACTAGCGAAGTAAAGGCAAGTGATGTAAATGGCGCTTGTTGTTGATGCAGTTGACCTGAAAAAAACGTACATGCTTGGAAAAATCCCAGTCGAAGCGCTGCGCGGAGTAAACTTGAGGGTTGAAAGCGGCGATTTCCTCTCCGTACTCGGCCCATCCGGAAGCGGCAAGTCAACCCTCCTCAACCTAATCGGATGCTTAGACAAGCCGACCGAAGGCAAACTGCTAATCGACGGAGTAGACGTTTCCACATTGAACGACAATCAACTGGCGTATCTTAGACAACGAATCGGCTTCGTCTTCCAATTTTTTAACCTTATCCCCAGGTTCACAGCCAGAGACAACGTGGAACTATCCATGTCAATCGTGGGCAAGAGCAAATCTGAAAGAAGGAAACGTGCAGAAGAACTTCTTGAAATCGTTGGGTTAAAAGACCGAATGGACCATAAACCCGCTGAACTGAGCGGTGGACAACAGCAACGTGTAGCAATAGCCAGAGCCTTGGCGAACGACCCGCGTTTTCTTCTGATGGATGAACCCACGGGCAACATAGATTCCAAAACAGCCAAGGAAATTATCAGCTTGATTAAAAATCTTAACGAGAAAGGCGTGACCATAATCATGGTAACTCACGACCAGCATCTTGCACGAGAAGCCAAGAGGACAGTGCAGATGTTTGACGGCGTCATAAGCTCGGACGTGGTGAATTGACATGAAAGTACCTGATGTATTCGCCTATTCATTCAGCGCCATCAAACTCCGCAAACTACGCGCAGCCCTCACAACCTTGGGCGTGGTAATCGGAATCGCAGCCATAGTGGCGCTCCTCTCAATCACCCAAGGACTCCAAGCCACCATAACAGGCCAACTTGAACGAGGCTTAGCAGCAGACACACTCGTCGTTATCCCAGGTTCAAGCGCTCTAGGCGGAGGCGCTGGTGAAGGCGGAGGTTTCGGTGGTGGTGGCATAGGAGGCGGAGGCAGCACAAGGGCTCCCTTATACATCAATTACACGAGTCAGATTAACGCGCTATCGCCTGACATAGTAACGTCTCTGGCAGTTATTCAGAAATCAGGCTACATCCAGAACGGTTCAGGAATCACCCGGCAAGTCACGTCCATCGTGGGCGTTGACTTCGCCCAGTTCGCCAACGCCTATCCAACCACGTTTGTGGCCGCGAGCGGAAGCATACCCACAAACCCCGCGGACAACGACATAGTTGTCGGCGCACGCGTAAGTGACCCCCGATTGAACGGCACCTTGTTCGTCCAAGCTGGTCAAGATGTCACGCTTATCTGGACAAACAACACTGTAATTCCATTCGTGAACGAGACCTATATTGCTCACATCTCCGCTGTGCTCGACAGAATCGGCGGCTTCGGCTTGGGTGGACCGTCAGACACTGGTGTTTACATGCCATTGTCCCAGGCTGAGAAGTTCTTCGAAACCGATGAAGCAGACATGATAATCGTGAAGTTGAAGAGCAGCGACCTAGACGTAGTCAACAGAACATCCACAGCGATAACAAACTATTTCGGCAATCAGGTTTCCGTAATTTCCGCCACGGCGGTTCAAAGCCTCCTCTCAACAATCTTCTCGACGGTGTCCCTGTTCCTTGGCGGCATCGCAGCCATATCGCTTCTCGTCGCTGGCATAGGCATAATGAACATCATGATAGTCTCGCTGATTGAACGCACCCGAGAAATCGGCATACTTAAAGCGCTGGGCATGAAAAGCCGAACAGTGCTGTACATTTTCCTGACGGAATCAATCATAATCGGCTTAATGGGCGCCATAATCGGCATCGCATCAGGCTGGGTCTTGGCGAACGTGGTTGCCCTGTTCCTGGGACGCGGCGGAATCATCGGCAGCGCCCTCACCATAACGCCCATCTTAACGCCGGATGTAATGCTTGGTGCATTGGTTTTTGGCGTGGGCATCAGCGTCATCTTCGCGCTTTATCCAGCGTGGCGCGCCTCGAAGCTTAAGCCCGTGGAAGCGTTACGGTACGAGTAGGCGAGTTGCATATGAAGCGCCTGTACCCTGACCAGCCCGTCGTCGGCGTCGGCGCCATAATACTCAGCGAAGGCAAGATTCTGCTTGAGAAACGAAAAAACAAGCCTGGACAGGGCAAGTGGAGTGTTCCAGGCGGGTTAGTTGAGTTGGGCGAGAACATTGAGCGCGCGGTCATCCGCGAAGCCAGAGAGGAAACTTGCCTTGAAGTTGCGGAGCCCAGTCTAGTCGATGTCGTGGACGATGTGGAGCTGGATGAAGAGGGCAAGGTGCAGTACCACTTCGTCATAATAGACTACCACGTTAAAATCGTGGGCGGCGTGCCGCACGCGGCGAGCGACGCGGATGAACTGCGGTGGGTTCCCTTCGCTGAAGTGGAATCCTACGACCTGACGACTTCTTTCAGGCAGTTTTTCAGGCGGAACAGGCAGAAGCTGGAGAAGCTCAGTTCGCTTGGGTGAAGAACAGGCGCGTCTCGCCCATCGTTTTGAGGTCTAGTGCGCGGACTCTGGCGACTATGGGAAAGTCGTGTACCACACGCCCCAGCGTCAAGCAGTGATGTGGCGGCAAGTCCCTTGCGATTGACCGGACGGTTTCGGCGTCCACGCGGGCGGCTCGGCTGACCACGTCCAAGTCATGCTCGTTGGTGAAGTTGAAGAGGAAGATGTTGTCGGCTTGGCGGTAGATGCTTTCGCGGATGGTGTCGGGCTGGTTGGTGATGAACGTAGTGAATATGCCGAAGTGCCGCATGCGCGTGACGATGTCATCCCAGTACGTTTCGCGCAAGTACAGATGTGCCTCCTCGGCGAAGAGGAAAACCGCCTTGAGCCGCCAGCTCTGCAGGCTGTCGACGAGTTTGCCGAGCACGTATTCGACGACTATTTGGCGGTCGATGGTGCTTGTGTTTCGGAGGTTTATGACGATGGCGCCGCCCTGCTCTTTGGCTTTGAGCAGGCACTCCTCAAGCAGCGTGGCTTCGGCTGGGACGTCGGTGAAGAAGCCCGAGTTGACGAGCGAGTGGTAGCGCGATGCCAGCGCGTCCCTGACGTGTTGGTTGCAGTTTAGGTTGCGGATGGCTTCGCCGAGGCTGCTCAGGGTGAGGTCGCCGCGGTCTTTAAGTTGTTTCCAGATGCGTCTGAACTCGCGGGCGCTGGTTCCCGGCAGGTGAAGCGCGTGGATGAGGATGCCCATGACCACGTTCAGATGCAGTTGGTCAAGGGCGACTTTGAAATTCTGTGCGGGCGTGAGGGCGTGGATTTTGTCGTAGTACATGTTTCGCTTGCCGTCTTGGGTCATGCCGAGGCAGGAGTATTCGCCGTTGAGGTCGAAGACGACGACTGTGGCTTTGTAGCCGATGAGGCTTGCCATCAGCAGCTTGCTTAGGTGGGATTTGCCGCAGCCTTTCTTGCCCGTGATGATGTTTAACGTGCCGTCTATGGCTGAGGCGTCGATGGTTAGGAGCGAGGAGTCTTTGGTGCCGCCGAGAATGATGGGCAGGTTGCCGTCCACCTTGGCGAGTTTGAGCAGGCTGGGAATGGAGAGTTTTTTGATGGTGGATTGTGAACGGCTGGGGAGCCAGCTGCTGCTTGGGCTGAGTGCGCCGTTTTCCAAGGTGGCGCGGATTTTGCAGATGAGGAGGCTGGCGTCTTGGATGTACGTGATGTGTGGGGCGATTTCCATGGGGTCGATGTCTTCGCCTTGTATGGGTTGTCCGCCGTCTGGTAATGTACGTAGTAATTCTTCGAGCACGCCGGGGACTGCGGCGAACTGCACGTCAATCACCTGTGCGATGAGTGCTTTTCCTGCGTCCGCGTCTTCGACGAGGAGGTAGTCGCCTTTTTCAGCGTTTTCGGTTGGGAAGCTGAGCACTTGTAGTATGTTGCCTTCTTTCTTGTAGAGTTTCATGCGTAAGCCTCTCCTTTGCTGAATGGCCCGAACAGGAGGCGGTGCATGTCAGGGCGGTTGACCAATCGGATGCCGTGCTTCCGCGTGATGAAGTGCTGCATGGCAAGGACTTCGTTGGCTGTGAACGTGCAGAGGATATGTGCGAGGCGTAGGGTTTCGGGGTAGCCTTGCGTGTATAGGTCGTTGCCGACGAGTTTCTCCACGGCTTCCAGGCGCTGGTGGAGCGGGATTTCTCTGTCGATGTCCAGGCGGAAAGCGTAGTTGGCTTTGTTGAGGCGTGCCACGTAGACGTCACCTTGCAGGACGGTGGGTGGTTTGAACCGCAGCCCGGTGGTTTCAAGCAGGTATGGCGGTTCGGTGTTGGGGAGTTGGTCGGTGATGAGGTAGCCGTTTACGCGGAGCGTGGTGGCTTTGCTGAACGCGAGGACTGTGCTGCGGTTTTTTCGGGCTTGGTGTAGAATTTCTCTCATGCGGTGGACTGGTGTGTCGATGGTTCCCGCGGTTAGGCTGCCGTCGATGAGAATCAAGCCGTCAGAAACGGTTTTGGCTATCATGGTTTGCAGCCAACGTTCAAGCAGGCTGGCGAGTCGGGTGGGCATTTGCATGAGGTTCGGCGCGGATTGGTGTGGGGTTTCGTATCGGGTGGTGAAGTAGGCGCGTTCCAGGGTGTTGTAGACTGTGTTTTTGTTTTCTTCGGTGATGTGGAAGATGAACGGCCCAAGCCGCGTGTAGTGGTATTTGCGGTTTTGTTTCCAGACGGTTGCGCCTCGGATGGCGATGATGATGCCTGTGGGGGTTTCGCCGATTTTTATGGTGGAGGTGTCGATGGCTGCGATGGTGGTTTCTTGGTGGTTGGGTTTGAGCGGGATTGGTGTGCGGTTGAGTTGGAGGCTGGATGGATGCTCTTCTGCTTGTTGAATGTGTTGTTGATTTAGTTGAAAAGGCGCGGCGCTTTGCACTTGCTTGAGCGAATGGAGAGATTGCTCGAGGAAGCGTTGGGGTAATGTTGTGTCGATGGTGGGTTGTGGAAAGTTATATTTCTGTGTTGTTGTTATAGTGTATTGTTCAATCACCAAGATTCACCAATAGCCAATATGCTGCTGGGGAAATATTTAAGTGTTGTGCATGTGCATCTTGCACAATACAATAAACAACAGGTGAAAAATTGCCAGAACCACAGCAAAAACCGCCCATACGCGTAAAGATGAAAATCGGCGACATAGAATTCGAAATCGAAAGCCAAGAAGACCAACTGCAAACCGCCGTCGACCGCATACTCGCCACCGTCACCGAACGCATGAAAAACGCCAGCCTCACCGAACGCCCAGCCCCACCGCCCAGGGCGGAAACATGCAAGGGCGTCATCCAGAAACTCTGGGAAGAAGGCTGGTTCAGCAAACCGCAAGGTTTAAGCGAAGTCCACAGCGAAATGGCACGCAGAGGCTTCCACTACGACCGCACCGCCGTAGCCCACGCCTTGATTGATTTGGTGAAAGACGGGATTTTGACCCGTGAAGGAAAGCCGCGCCGGTACCAGTACGCACAAAAAAGACCGCCGCCATAAGGGTTCAGAGAGAAAAGCCATTATGCGCTTTTCGTAGACTACAAGGGCATAGTGTAAGGAGAATTCATAAAGGTGGAGATTTGTCGTTCAAAAGAGAGATGTGTTCGGAAGAAAAATAGACAAACCCAAAACTTATGAAGTTAAAACTGGAAATTATCTCTCTCATTATATATACATATGAGGCTTTGAATTCTCTATGTATGTGTATAAGACCGAAGGGTATCTCAGAGGCTCGGAGACCGAACACATATACACAGTCATACACATGCATTATTCTCTTTATCTACACACGTGCAGAAGCGCACAGAGAGAGCAAATATCCAAAAAAGTTAAGTGAAGTACACAGTATTTTAGAAATGAGATTGGCTATGCAATCCGAAAGAGAACCCCTCATAGACGAGTGCGTAGAATGCTGTGTTAGAAACAGGGATTTCTCCAAGAAGAAAGTTTTTCGTTGTGAATTCTGTGATAGACTGTTCTGTGAAAAACATATTGAGCCGAGATTAGCATTCATTCCGAACTTTAACCCGACCAAATATTCACCAGAGTTAGAAGTGTTGTATTATCAAGAACGCAAGCGTCTGGATGGACATCCAGATTTTAGTTACAGCCGAATGAAATTTGAAGAGATGGATATTGAAGAAAAAACACGAAATGAATTGATAAAACAAGCTCTCGATAGAATGAATGCACATTACAGAGGAAGCTACGCTCAACCAATCAACAACTCTTTACCTATTTCAAGAAATGACTGTGCACATAAACCTGAAAAGCCCATTTTTCGGAAGCCGAGTTTTCATAAACCTAAATTATCGTTGAATATCGATTGGAGAACGAAAAACCTGCTTAGGTCGTTGAAATTTTGGTTTATTTCGTTTTGGATTGCTGTCGGTTTTCTGTTTCTCCTTGAGGGAAATAGCCCAACGTCTTTTTACAATAGTGTTCCTGACCCAGTGAAATATGTGCTTTACATTTTCGCTGCTGGAATTAGTGGTTGGATTGGTTACAGAATATTTGAGAAATTTGATGCGAACCCAACTTCGGACAGAGGCGTTTTTGGATTGAAAATCCTCTCTGGATTGTTGTTGATGGCTGGTGTCTTCATGTTGGTGTTCGGAGCGTTCTATGGTGTTGGATTCTTCACTGAATCAATATTTAATCCTACACTGAGCATAGCAAGGACAACAGTCATGGTATTCATTATGGTTCTCGGAATGGCATTAATGCTGATAAGTGGATATCTGCTGTTCAAGTTTGAGAGAAGGTCGGGAATAATAGTCTATAGACGATAGACAAGTTAACCAGAATAGGGGAAGGCACATGAGTAAATATTGGACGCAGAAAACCGCCAAAACCATGATGAAAAACCGCAGCAAACCTATTTGCCGCCTATTAGTGGTTCGTTGCAGAAACCTATAGAGGGTAGGGGTCGCTATTCGCGCTTTCCTCAATCAAAAGCATGTTGAAAACCCGAAGCAAGCCTACCTTAAGCCTAATAGCGATCCATTGCAGGAACGATAGAGTGATCAATCCAAGGCAGACATCGCAAGTGCTGTTCTGTACCTAAAGTTTAAACTGTACCTAAGGCAATTAGGTATGCGCTATTTGAGGGAAAACAAGATTGGCGAACCTTCCACACCGCGCACGCGGCGTAAAAGTTCTAAAAGCCGTTTCATCACCCCTCAGACTACAAATCCTCAACCTACTCTTCGACAAAAGCGCCCTCTCCTACACCGAACTCATGAACGAACTAAAGATGAACCCCAGCCGAGACGCAGGAAGATTCGCCTATCACCTAAAATTCCTCCTAAAAGCCGACCTAGTCGAAGCAGACGCAGAAGCCAAAAAATACTTCCTAACCGAACTCGGCAAAATGGTCATAGACGTCGCCGACAGAGTAGAGAAAAAAGCCGTCAAACCACGCGGAATGCTCGTCCGCACCTCACATTTCACACTAGAAGAATTCGACGCAAACAAAATCGCCAACTCCCTCATAAAAGAAGCCAAAGTCCCACCAGAAATAGCGCAAAAAGCAGCAAAACAAGCAGAAAAACGACTACTCAAATCAAAAACAAAGTATCTAACAGCCCCACTAATCAGAGAAGTTGTCAACGCAATCTTGGTCGAAAAAGGCTTCGAAGACTACCGACACAAACTCACCCGCTTGGGAATGCCAGTCCACGAAGTAACCGCCCTAACAGACACAAACACCACACAAAACTCAGAAGCCAAACTATCCACAGCAGGAAACGCCGTTTTCAGCGAATACACGCTCCTAAACGTGTTCCCCCGAGACATCGCCGACGCACACGTTTCCGGCGCAATCCACATAGAAGACTTAGGCACATGGATTCTGAAACCCAAAGAAATAATACACGACCTAAGATTTTTCCTCCAAAACGGCATCAAACCAGACAACCCCCTCCAACTTTCCACACCACCACCCAACAGTTTTGAAACCGCACTATCAATCACCTTCAACGTGCTTCTGCACACCAGCAAAGAAACAAGCGGAACACAGACATGCAGCTACTTCAACGTGTTCCTCGCACCCTACGCAAAAGGAGCCGACGCCACAAGAATAAAGGAAAGCCTGCGAACGTTCATACTGAACCTGAACCAACACGCGAACGCCACGCTGGACTTAGAACTAACGGTTCCAACGTTCATCGCGGACAAACCAGCTATCGGACCGCAAGGAAAACCCCTTGGCAAATACGCTGATTTCGCCAGCGAAACCCAGCTTTTAGCATCACTCATCATCGAAGTATTCATGGAAGAAAGCATCCCGAAACCCCTCCTCAACCCAACCCTCATCATCAAAATAGGAAACGACACCTTAGCAGACGAAAACGCAAAAACCATCCTCCTAAAGGCACACGCGCTGGCAACCGCAACAGGAACACCAAACTTCGCAGTAACGCAACAAAAAGAAAAAGGAGCTGCAGTTTTCTCCGCTTCCGGACTCAAACTTACCCCAGATTTAACAGGTGACTGGGAAACCGACACTTTAAGAACAGGATGCCTCGGAACCGTAAACATAAATCTACCTCGAATCGCATATGAATGCGAAAAAGACAAAAACAAATTTTTCGAAATCCTGCGTGAAAGATGCGAAATGGCAACCCGCGCTCTGGGAATCAAATACAACGCACTCAAACAACGCGGAAAACACTCACTACCCTTCATGATGCAGACCCTAAACGGCGACACCTACTTTAGACTGGAAAACTGCACACGCACAATAAACCTCGCAGGCTACCAGGAAACCGTGGAAGCTCTCATCGGAAAAAACATAACCGACGAGGAAAACATCAAATTCACCGAAGAAATCGCCCAGAACATCACGGCTTTCAAGCATAAGATAGGCAGAAAACATGGAAAACGCCTGTACCCCGCAATGCTGCGCAGCCCCGAAGCTTCTGAAAGACTCGCACAACTGGACGTGGAAAAATACGGTGTTGCTAAAGTAAAGTTTTCGGGAACCCGAGAGAAACCTTACTATTCAACTTCAAAGCGGCTGAGCCTTAAAGCTGGCGATTTTCTCTCTGTGCCCTCTGAGCAACTGGATACTGAGAGGAAGCTGGAGGGGTTGAGCGCTGGCGGAAGCTTAAGCATAATTGAACTGGGCGAAGCCGATTACAAGCCTGAAGAACTGCTTAACTTAACGGCGCATCTTGTTGGAAGTCAAGCGTTAGAGTTTTTCACTTACAACCGCGTAATAACGTACTGCGACAACTGCCGGAAAAGCTGGTTCGGAACCCTGCATAAATGCCCATCATGCGGATCCATGAGCACTTTGACGGTTTTTGACCGTTTCGCCTTTACCTAAAGGTTGCTATTTGGTTGCGCCCAGCACCAGTGCGAGAAGCGCCATTCTGACCACGGTGCCGTTCCAGGCTTGTTGGAAGTAGCGGGCTTGGGGTGTTACGTCGACTTCGGGAGCGATTTCATCTATGCGCGGCAACGGGTGCAGGATGATGAGGTCTTTTTTGGCGTTTTTGAGAGTTTTTAGGTCGATGCGGTATGTGCCTTTGACTTTGGCGTATTCTGCGATGTCTGGGAAGCGTTCTTTTTGTATGCGTGTGACGTATAGGACGTCTGTTTGGGGGATTATTTTTTCGATGTTGATTTCTTCGGTGACGGGGATTTTTGTTTGTATGGTGTTGAGGACTTCGCGGCGCATTTTGAGGGTTTCCGGCGAGACGAGGGTTAGTTCGATGTTGTATTTTGCAAGTGCGTAAGCGAGCGAGTGCACGGTTCGTCCGTATCGGAGGTCGCCGACGATAGCGATTTTTAGTCCGTCGATTTTTCCTTGCTCTTTTCTTATGGTGTATAAGTCGATTAGTGCTTGTGTGGGGTGTTCTTCTGCGCCTGTGCCAGCGTTTATTATGGGGACATTGCTGAATTCGGCGGCGAGTTTTGCGGCGCCTTCAAGCGGGTGGCGGAGTGCGATGGTGTCGGCGTAGTTTTGTACAGTGCGGATTGTGTCGGCGAGGTTTTCTCCTTTTTTGACTGAAGCGATTTCGGCTTCGGCGAAGCCGATGGTGTTTCCGCCGAGCTTGAGCATAGCTGCCTCGAAGCTTAAGCGTGTGCGGGTGCTGGGTTCGAAGAAGAGGGTGGCGAGGATTTTTCGTTTGAGCATGTCGGAGCCGTTTTTGGCGACTGGTTCCATGTTGCGGCTGGTGTCGAGGATGAAGTTGATTTCTTCTTGGGTGAAGTCTTCTATGGAAATTATGTCTCTTCCTTGGAAGTTCACGTTTGGCACCGTTTACAAGAAAGGTTGGCAGGTGGTAGATAACGTTTTTGTGTTAGTCTTTGAGTGGGGCTGTCGGCTCTTCTTGCACCGATGATATTTATCATAATAACCGAGAGCGATACTACTTCAGGAAGCACAGGCACCAGGTAAAAAGAGCAAGCACCATTTCAGTCGCTATTTTTATAAGCAAAACCCCCAAAGTAAGACCCATGCAGGCAGAAATCGGAATAATCGGCGGAACAGGTCTATATGACCCAAAACTCCTCAAGAACATCGAAGAAACCACGGTGGACACACCTTATGGCTCGCCTTCTGACTCCATCATCACTGGCGAGTTGGGCGGCAAGCGCGTGGCGTTTCTGCCGAGGCACGGCAAGAACCACACCATAAGACCGACGGACGTCAACGCTCGCGCGAACATTTTTGCTTTAAAGAAGCTTGGCGTTCAGCGGATTCTTGCGTCTTCCACAGTCGGTTCTTTGAAGGAAGAGTACAAGCCAGGCGACATCGTGTTCGTGGATCAATTCATTGACAGGACCACACGACGCGAGCAGTCATTCTACACCGCCGCAGAAAAAATGGTGTGTCACATCTCTGTTGCTGAGCCCATGTGCCCCGAGGTGCGGCAGACTTTGATGGCTGTCGCCCGAGACATGGATATCCGCGCGCACAACACTGGAACCTATGTTTGCATAGAAGGGCCTCGGTTCTCGACGAAAGCGGAATCCCGAATGCATAGGACATGGGGCGCCGACATCGTGGGCATGACGCTCGTGCCCGAGTGTGTTCTCGCCCGCGAAGCCGAGATATGTTACGCTTCCATTGCAACTGTTACGGATTATGATGTGTGGAAGGATCACCCGGTCTGCGTGGACGAGATTGTGGCGACTATGCGGGCGAACATTGAAACTGTGAAGCGAATAATCGTTGAGACCGTGGCGCGGCTGCCGAAAGAACGGGGTTGCGAATGCGGAAGCGCTTTGAAGAACGCGCTTGTTTAATGTGAGGTGCAAGAAATGAAGGCAGAAGGTAAGAATTTGAATCTTAAGTCGAAGATTCGGAGGATTCCAGAGTTTAAGGGCGTGGTTTTCTGGGACATCACCCCGCTTCTCAAGGACAGGGACTGCTTCAGGGAAGCTGTCCGACGGTTGGCTGAGCATTACCGCGGCAAAAAAATCGATGTCGTGGTGTCAAACGAGGCTCGAGGCTTCATAATTGGCGCGGCTTTGGCTTACGAGCTTGGCGCAGGTTTCGTTCCCATACGGAAAAAGGGCAAACTGCCGTACAAGTGCGTGGACCTCACTTACAAGAAAGAGTACGAGTGCGACACAATCGAGATTCATGAAGACGCCATCCAGCGAGGGCAGAAGGTCTTGCTTATAGATGACTTGTTGGCGACGGGCGGCACTGTTAGGGCGAACATTGAGCTGGTTGAGAAACTTGGTGGAGAAGTGGTTGGCATCGGTTTCTTGATTGAGCTGGGCTATCTTAATGGCAGAAAAGCGTTAGGCGACAAGTACGACGTGTTCTCCCTGATTCAGTGCGACACGACCAACGGATAATTCTGGCTTGCCCTTTTCAGCGACCGAATTTTTTTATCTTGGCTTATTCTCTCCACTTGAACACTTTTGCCGCAGCTACAAACAGAACAACCGTAATGACCGTAACCACTGCTATGTCTAACAGTGCCTGCGCATAATTCGCGTACACCATCACTGCGTTTAAGCCCTCAATTATGTAGTACAACGGCAGCACATGTGCGATGCTTTGCAGGTATTGAGGCATGATGCTGATGGGGAAAAACGTGCCAGAGAGAAACATCATCGGAAATGTCACTATGTTTCCGACCACGCCTGCTGTCTCAGGGTTCTTGGTCACTGTTCCCACAAGCATGCCTAAAGATGCGAAAAGCATTGGGCCGAGAATGAGGAAGGGTATCAGCCAAACGGTTAGAGTGACGTGTGCACCAAAGGCAAAGACTCCCACGGCGACCATAAGCAAGAAGGAAACTGCTGACAAGACGATGTAAAAAAGCACTTTAGAGGCTAACCACTCCATCTTGGTGAGGGGAGTCAGGGATAGTTGCTTGAACAATTTTGTCTTCTTGTATTCTGATGATATGTTAACAAGAGAAAACATCGGGCTAACAAGTATCGAAAACCCCACAAGACCAGGAATCAAAAAGTCAACATACTTGGTTTGCTCAGTGTTAACCGTCGTCTGCGTCAAACCTATAATCGCTGTACCATTGAAGCGTCTCAAGTTAAATTCATTTGCTAGACCAATAACTGTCCCGCTGACTATGGCGCTGGAACTTGCTGACGGATTCCCGTAAACGGTCAAATTAATAGGTATGCCTTCAAGGTAGTCAGCTGAAAAATTCTTGGGAATTATTATACCGTCGGACGATGAATGGTCCGCGAGATATCTAGAGAAGTTTTCTGAAGGGCTCACCAACTGCACATTTACCGTGCCTGTGTGATTAAATGCATCGATGAAAGACGTAGCCACATCCATGGACGGCGCTGGAAACGGACCCGTATCTTGGTTTTGAACATAAACTGTTATCGTGCCAGAGGAGTTTCCTGAGAAGATTGCGCCAAAAATCAGTATCAGGATTACGGGGAATATTAAGCCAAAGAACAGTCCAAACTTGTTTCTTAAATATCCTCGACTGAACACTCGAAGGTCTGAGATAGTTCTTTTTGCGCTGAGCATCACCTGCTGCCTCCTTGGTTTCTGGGATTTCTGCCATTGTGTTTGGTTTTGATTTCTCCATGTTCGTCCATAACTCCGCTCACCAATTTTACGAAAACGTCGTCCAAACTGTCACGGCGCGTATGAATTTCGCCCCAGTCCAGCCCTGACTGTTCAGCAGCCGCCAAAGCTGCCAACGCATCGATTTTTTGGTTAAGCTTTATGCTAATTAAGTCCTTGCCGTCGAAATCGACTTTCAGTTCCGTGTTCGCCTTGATGTAATCCGCCAGCTTTTCTGTGCCATGAATTTCCAACCTTTCCCCTGAACCGTGCTCTGCAATAATTTCGTCTGATGTTCCCATGGCAACGATGTGCCCGTGATTCATGATGGCGACTCTGTCGGAGAGCTGCTGTGCTTCGTCGAGATAGTGAGTGGTGAGGATAATGGTTTTCCCCTTGCTCCGCAGTCCTCTGATGACCTCCCAAATTGCTCTTCTGGCATTCGGGTCAAGCCCCGTGGTAGGTTCGTCGAGGAAGAGAAGCTCTGGAGAATTTACAAGCGACAGCGCAAGTCCCATCTTCTGCTTCTGCCCTCCTGACAAATTCTCGAAAAGGACACCAGCGGAATCATCCAGCAAAACCTCTTTCAAAATTTCGTCTGGATCCACTCTGACGCCGAAAAGATCCGCGTAGTACTTTATTGCTTCCCGAGGGGTTGCCTTCTCAAAGAAGGTGAATTCCTGCGGTATGACCCCGATTTTCTTGTGAAGTTCGTAGCCGTTTTCCCATGGGTCAAGACCAAGCACTTTCACGGTGCCCTCGTCCCTTTTTCGCAGTCCCTCAAGAATCTCTATGAGTGTGGTCTTGCCTGCGCCGTTGGGGCCGAGAAGACCGAATACTTCTCCTTTTTCAACAGTAAACGAGACACCGTCAACTGCTTTTATGCCGCCGTAGTATTTTTTACGGAAGAAACTTCAACCGGAAGCATTGAGGACATCTCGTTTAATGTATTGGGGTCATTCGCAGTGTTATCTTGCTGCCTCGGCATAAACGTGACTGTTAAAAATATAGTTTTCGGAGAGGTCTAACCTATGCTTTACAAGTTTTCGTGAAGCACCCTTATGCCTGTGTCAGCAAGTTATTAGGCCTGAGATGTCATGAAGCACTGCAGGCTTGCGACGTAATCGGTAAACATGACGTCTCTTTTTTTCGGGACGTACATGAAGCCTTGGTTTCTTTTATGGAGCGCTCTGATGATGTTAATTTCGAGGATTTTTGCTCCGACGCCGAAGCTTTGCTCGAGTGCGTTGGCGAAGGCTACGATTTTGCAGGGTATCTCATGTTTGGCGATTTTGTAATCGTTTTCCAGATGCTGGTAGATGGTTTCTTTGCTGTTTTCTCCGAGCAGGGAAAAGGTTTCATCTACCGCGTCTTGGATTGTTTTTTCGAAGTTTGGTTTTTGCGGTTTTGACTGCGTGATTTGTTGGGTTTTTTGGGTTGTCATGCGGTTCACTGTAGTTCTGTTTTACTGTTGGTTTGTATTACGTGACTACATCTCACGTCGCAAGATTTAATATATTGGTTGTTTTAAAATCCGACATATTCCCAAAATCGACATAACTCCGCAAACAGACACATCCACGGCAACAGACGCTCGAAACCCTTAAATCACCCACAAAAGCATCTTTTCATGGTGATTCTATGCCCATATACATTCTCCTATCCACGCTAACCTCCGAAGGCAGAAAAACCATCAAAGAAAGACCCGAAAGAATCAAAGAAGTCAACAAAGAAATCGAAGCCTTTGGCGCCAAAGTCCTACAGCAATACGCTGTTTTAGGAAAATACGACTTCGTCAACATCGTAGAGGCGCCCAACAATGACGCCATCACACGAGTCTCCATCGAGCTGGGCTCACGCGGAACCGTGCACATCATGAGCATGCCAGCCACGCCCATAGACGACTTCCTGTCAATGCTCAAGAAATAACCGCTGCGCCGCGCGAACCCGCCGTCTTTTTTCTTTTCAGGCTAAGCGTTGCCGCGAACCGCGGAGTCCAAGTTGTTATTTGCAGTTCATAACCCTTTTTAGCCGTGCGCACTGAGATTTATATTGATGGTGACTGATTCAGTGAAGGCACTGCCTAAAAAACGCGGACACCAAACAAAGCGAAACCTCAACCTAACTTTCGCATCCGCAGCCGGCGCCGTCAAGTATCAAGCGCTCTGGTACGCAGCTTGCATCAGTTTGTACGCGTGGTGCATGTACTGGATTTCACGCGACATCTTCGTTTGGCACAAGCCCCTCGCTGAAATAAGCGTGTTGAGCTATGCCGGGTCAGTCGCGTCCATAGCGCTCATTTGGCTGGGAAACAGGATTTGGAGGAGCCGCCCGAAGGAAGTTCAGAAAGGGGTTCGGAAAGTGCCACAGCCGGTGAAACAGCCGTTGGAACAGCCTTTGGAGCCGATGAAACAGCCGCTGCCGCCGGCTGAGACAGTTGCTGCTGGTTCTGCCTGCACGCATTACCTGGGATATTTGCATGAACGCAAAAAATCCAAGGCCATACCCGCAGAATGCTTGACGTGTGAAGAAGTTATTCAGTGTTTCTCAGCCCAAAAATAGGAGCCGCCAAGAATCGCTTTTTGCGTGGGAGAACAGAATGGTGCCGAGGGCTAGCTTCATACCATCGTTTATACCGTCGATTCACGATTGACATTCTCATGTCAATCTTTCAGGCAAGTATACCTTTGGAGCAAGCGCTTAAGAATTCTTTTGATAACTTGTTGTGCACTCGACTGCTAATGCGACAGCAGAACAGTCGTTGCCGTCAATGAAAAACAACTGTATACAGTGTTTGAATCGCTCACCTAAACACATTTTCTTTTCGGAACTATAGAGGTTAGGGATATGCAACTATGCTGTAACGCCGAGGATGGGTTAACAGACACAATCGTAAATCCCAATAACGAATTTATTTTTCGTTATTGCACTTACAAATCTTAATGGCTCTGAACTCACGTTCCTCTTGCTAATCCCTCCTCAATTGTTGAAGAAATACGGGCCCATATGGGCTTATAGGTTTGAACGCAGCTTGATTTTGTTGTTGGATTAAATTTTGATGATGCTCTCTGGGGCGCTTCATATCTTTGTGACTCATTCTCTGGTTTCTAACTGTCCCGTACCGTGAAATTAAGGGTAGCTTGAGCTAGCTCAATTTTATCAGATGGTTGATCGGGTCCCTGATAAACCGTTGCAGTCCATTTCCCATAAACCGTTATACTGTGGTTTCCAGCTGAAAGCAGGGGCAAAACATCTGATCCACTAATACCTACCAATGGGAAGCTAGGATTAATTGTTGTCATTTCTATGGGTAGAGTGTGGTTTTCTGATTCATCAATGCTAAACGTTATATGTATCTCAATGTTTGCTGCCTTAAAGACCTGGCCATTGATGATGAGCTTTCTTGAGGGAAGGGTGTAAGTCGCTTCAAAACTGCCGCCAAGACCTCCAAAAGATGCTTTTGCCGAAATTGACGTAGGAGCGGTTGGTGGTGGAGAAGGTGACGGTGACGTTGTTGGAGACGGGGAAGCGGAAGGTAAGGAGTTTTCTTTTTCAGAAGATTGAGGCGCCGAAAGGTAGTGAACTGCACTCACAGCAGACAAGGACAGGATGACCATGAAAAGTGCGAGTGCTAACGCGGTTCTTTTCCCGAAGGCACCATGCCCCAGCTTATTCATGTTAACCGCATTTCTCCTATATCAACGCTTTAAACCAAACAATAGTGAAAACCGTTATTTAATTCTACTCACGGAACAGAATGTTCCAAAGCTGGAACATTTCAATCATCATTAAATTCTAGTTCTTTTCCTGAATCGAAAGGCTTCAACCAGAAAAATCACGGCGGCAACAATCGTCACAATTATCAAAAGCCAGAATGCTCCCTGAATGTCCGCGCCCAAAAGAAGATGAGGCAGCAACACCCCAAACTCCGCAATCAACACGCCCACAAAGATAAAGCCGAAAATTGCGAAGGTAGGCACAAGGCTTCGGCCGATCCACACGTAGCCCTTCATGCCCGTTTTCTCTTTGACAACGTAGTTTCCGTATGCGTCTTTGATGACTAAGCCTAAGTCGATGAGTTTCTGAAGGCTCCGATACGCCGCGCTTGGACTGCTGAGGTTTGCCCCCCGCATCACTTCCCTCGGTCCTACTGGCTTCCCAACTCTGACAAGGTAAACGTATGTCTGGAAAGTCGTCGTGTTAAGTTCTTCCTCTGTCTGCACCACATTAACCCTAACAAATAAAGAGTACTGCACGGATTTTAGTTTAACGCCTGCGAGCACTAGGAATACTATACTTTCTGTTTGACATTGTCATTGACATACCCAGCCCCCGAAAAACAAGATTCCCACGTTTTCATATTTTTGTATGATTACGGGGGCTATAGTGCTGAAAATCACATTAGTATTTTAAAGTATAAAAAGAAAAAGGGTATTTGAGCTATTGACTGCTGCATTTTTACGCTTGCGGGTTGTACGCTGCATAAAGCGTTAGACCGCCAGAGATGTATATGGATTGGCCGTTGCTGTATTGACCGCCACCGCCGTACATGTACCAGAAATGGGTCCAGAAACCACCAAACGCTTCATCCCACGTCCACTCATCCACTGCCACCGTATGATAACCCGCAGATACTTGGATAGTTAGAGGTGCTGTGCCAACATAGTTGCCATCAACGTAAACATTCGGGTACACAGGAGTAAACCCGTACCAGCCCAACTGATCTTGTGCGATTACTGTTAGCGGATTTGAAATAAAGACTGGTTGAAGAGTATGGTCGGCATCCATGTAGACTGAATATGGGTTTGCATTACCTACGTTAATACCGTCTTTGTTCCAATGATCAAATGCATGGCCAGCGTATGGCTGTGCATAAACTTGTGCGTTATCGCCTCGGGTTACAGGCCATGCACCGGAGATTCCTAAATAGTTTCCAAGAGAATCGTGTGCCGATGCTGAGCCGCCATCGTTTACGTTTAGTGTTAAGTATGCAGGCAGACTCCCATATTGAGCAGTAAGAGAATCAACGTAAATACTGTTAAAAGTAACACCGTTAGCATTGTCGATCATGCAGCCAATATCGAAAATTTTGTAGTTTGTATTTGCGTATCCAATGTTAATATTAAGTAAATACCCACTGCCCACGTACGCATGACCAATATACTGCCATTGTTCTCTCGGAAGGTTGATATCATTGCTAGCTAAAACGAAAACTTCGTTATTGTGGCCTCCAGAATGTTCCTGTCCTGCTGGTGTTAATGCTGCCCTAATGGTAATCCAACCATGAGTATCTGTACCGGTCATTTCACCGGCTATGCCTGCTCCGCAATACTGATTCGACGCGGGGGTCTCTAGTGTCGCAACGATATCATCTGGATCTCCATATGCATTCTGTGCATTACTTACCGTTCCCAGTCCCCACGTTTCAATTGTTCCGAATTCCAAAAGGCAGGGTTGACTATATGACATAGAACTCATCTCTGATGAATTTATGGGAACAGCTGAAGGGATAGTTGTATTGGGCGCATTTGGAAGCATTTGTTTATTAAGCTCTATTTGTGCTATCCATGATGATCTTAATTGGTCTATTTGAGACGAAGTCAAGTTTGACTGACTAACCAAATAATCAAAGTAACCCTCAACAGATGGCGGTAGAACCTTATTTGAAGTTGCCGCTACTTGAGCATGAGCAGCAATAATGTTAACAGCTAATAAAGCAAAGGTTAGAAAGGATATCAAAAGTTTTTTCGCTTTTTTCATATTTGTCACCTCCTTTTTCACTTTAAATTTAGGTTAGTGTCAATCTATAAAACGAAGACGAATAGTTTCGGCAACACAGAGATAAGTAAAAGTGAAAGCCTTCCATGGAAAAACAGTGAAAGTGAATAAAAAACGCTGCCGATTCACTTTCATCTATCTCTCTACCGCTTAGACTGTACTTTTCTTCGCTTAGGTTATAAGTCGAGTTCTGCGTATCCAGTATCCCTTGGGTGTTGTAGTTATGGATTTGGAGACGCTACTCTCTTCTTCGTGTAGACGAAAAATACTGCGTGTTCTTTCCAGTAGCGGACGAATTCATGTTATGCAACTTGTTCGAGAAGTTAACAGCACATACAATCAAGTAAATTCAAACCTACGTATTCTACAGGAAGAAGGAATAGTTTTTGACGAGCGCTGTGGTAGAATGCGAATAATCAGACTAAACAAAGAAAACCCAAAAAACAACGCTTATGCTCAGCACATTAAAAACACTCAACACTTCCAACAACACCAGTAATCTTGGAGGCATCAAGCATGAAAGGTAAGATGTCAGATGAAATACATAGCAAACTAACAATGATGTTAGATGAATTAACTGAGCAGACAAATAAGATGCAAACATATCAAGACACCATACGTTCAATACGTGAGCTCTTGAAGGAATCTGTCATGGTTCCCATGGAGCTTCTTTCTCAAACTCAAAGCTTCATTGAAGAAAACAAGCAGCCTGGCTTCACTACTATAGAAGAGTTTGTACACGACGCAATGCGATTCAAGTTAACTTGGCTAAAAAGCGATAATCAATGTTTGGAGATACCACGCGAAGACTATGAGAAGCTCGATGAAGCCGTTAAGAAGATGGATACTCCCTTTCAAGATGCTGAAGACTTCATTAACAGTCAAATACGAAAGACCTTGGAAAAATATGAAGACTATACGAACGAAAGAAAATGACAAACTTGACAAATAACCACATATGCAACAATAGTGCATGTTATTCCGAAAGTCCCATTAGAGATTCGAGCTTGCAAGTCAATTCCATTTTCATACATCATCCAAATCTGTAACCGATGGTTCAAACCGAGAAGTGAAATAGGAAAATACTGCACAATCTCAGCATAATTTAGAGCGTCTTAATAGCGAAAAAGAGCTAAAATCAAGCCAATTTCAAGAGAATTAGATGGTGCCGAGGGCAGGGTTTGAACCGGCGACAACTCGGTCTTCAGCTTCGCCCTCAGTCACAAGAAGTAACTGGGTCGAGCGCTCTCCCAGGCTGAGCTACCTCGGCACGTGCGCAACTGCTTTTCTAAAGGAAGCGTCTTTTTCATATAAACGTTTTCTGTTTTAGAATTTTGTTAGTATGCTTAGGGTTGGAAAAACCTATCGCTGTCATCCATCGTTTCAGCATTTCAAGACCGTATAAAGCTACGTGAAAACCTTCCTTCTCGTTCCCACGGGGTCTTGCTCTGAATCCATTCTGCAACAATATTGTTTCCAGCTGGTTGGATAGCTTTTTGCTTGCCGTTCTGAGTTCTATCGTTGGATAAATGGGGTAATCATATGTTTTTTTGCTGAAGAACAGGGTGCCATCGGTATCCATGATTCCGCGTATTGTCCATCTAATGAGGTCCCAATTTTTCTGCAGTATTTGTTCAGGTATGGTTACTTTGTAAGATTTTCCTTGGCCAACTGGTAAACCCAAACCCGCAAGAACTGTGAAAGCTTCTTTAGACTGAAGCCTCCATCTCAGACCTCTCTGCCGAACGCGTATTGGATATGGTTTCTTCTTAAACAAATGATATGCAATGGTTGAAAGGTAATCGAAATATTCCTTGTCAAGCTGGGGATGCCCAGTGATTTCAACTCTATATCTTGACCCGTCAGTCCATAAATTTCCATTTCCAATTATGGCTCCGATGAGTTCGCACAACTCAGGGCTGATATTCGTCAATTCCATGGTTGCTAATTAATGTGTTGAGTATTTGAAATCTGCTTTCTTAAGAATCATTGTCCGCTCAAGAGTCTCGCTTAGGCTGAGCTACCTCGGCACGCAGCTGTGGGAGTACACATGAAAGGTGAAGTGATGGGTTTTAAAGTTTTCTGATTGGGCTTTTGCGGTTCTTGTTTGGATTCTGAGCATTTTATAATTCACTGAAAGAAACATCGTTTATTACTAAAAGCGCTTATTTACTATTCTTGGAGGTTTTGGCATGTCAAGAAAAGCAGCAGTCATTGCCTTTGAGTTGGTTGACGAAAGCGCGGAAAGCTCGAACAGCGCGATTGTCGCCGACCTACTCAAATGGTTCAATGAAGAGGTGTTGCCAGCGCCTTGGGTGAAAAAGGTGAGGGTGGTTTCTGTTCAGAAGTCAGAAGCCGAACAACGCAACGTGGTGGGTTAAGAGGTAACCTATTAGCGCGCTGGCGACGAAGCATAAGCACAGCAGCACGGCGTCGTTTCTGCCGCTTCTGTGCACATCGTAGTTTTCCGTTTTTCGCATCTCATGGCACCTTGACTTGACTGCTTTTGGCGGCGGTGGGGGAAAGGTTTTATGAAGGAACAATTAGTATTTTGAGTTCAGATGGATGAGTGGGCCGGTCGTCCAGCTCGGTAAGACGTCGCCCTCACGCGGCGAAGATCGCCGGTTCAAATCCGGCTCGGCCCATTTTTTGGTGTTTTTTTGTTGTACGACTGGGTGAAAAGGTTTATTAAATCTCATTATTTGAGATAAGTTGTTGTTCCTTCCAAAACGTGGGTCTGAAATGGAAAGAAGCATCAGTTCAATAAAGTTTGACGCTGGAAGCAGCTTGATAACCGAGCCCCATGAAAGCAGCAAATGCAGCATCTGCGGCGAAGAATACGAGACGCCCCTCTTCACAGTGGTCTCATCCGGATACCTCATAGCCGAATACTACGCTTGCCCCCGATGCCTCTCCAAAGTACACCATACCCAAAGGCAAAAACGAATAATACCCGTTGAAGAGGACGAAGAAGAGGCAGAAGTGGAAGCAGCAAAAGAGGAACCTGCACAGGTCGAGGAAGCCGAAGTTGCGGAGCCTGAACCAGTGAAGCTCGAGGTCAAGGCGAAAAACGAAGAACCCTCCAGCTCAGCGTGCACACATAACTTGGGGTATTTGAAGCGGCGCCCAAAAAACACGCCCATCCCCGAAGAATGCTTCATCTGCAACAAAATGATTGAATGCATGTCCTACTAAAGCCGCCAACCCCCAGTTTTTCCATAACAACCAAGCAGTCATTCTCCAGAATTTTTAATCGCCAATGCAGAACCGGTGCAAGTTTAGGGGTCTGTCAAACGTCAATTCTTCATCTTTCCCCATCAGACTGGGACGGCGACATCATCCCCCGCTGATAAAACAGCATCCCAGTCTAATATGAATATTGTCAACGTGGTGAAGAAAGCGCATGGCGCACAAGAGAATGGACTATTCTGTTTGGGCGCGGCGAATTAACTTGCACTGAGACGAAATCAATCGCCGAAATTCATAATTCAGAAGAAGCACACGTACTAGGCAATTGTTTATAGAAGCAAAATGTTCGGAAAAAGCAAAAGGCAAGTGAAAAAACGTGACGTTCGTACAGCCTCCAAAGGGAGAAGCCTACTTCTACACCCCGATAGCTTACGCTACTAATCTGCAGAACAAAAAATCGTATATAAAGTTCAGTTCGCATTAACCCGGAGTCATGTTGCCGCAGGGATGTGTGATTGTGGATTTTGGATTCATATTTGCCGTTCATAAGTTAGTTAAATTGGTTAAGCTTATTGCTGTGCAGTATCATTGGAGGAAAGTACGTGAAGCAGCAGGTTTCATTAAAGAACAGGAAAGAATTGAAAGCCAAAATGCAGGCGGTTTTCGGCGAAAAAATCAAGGGACTCTCGACAGAATTGCAGGAAATATTGATAGATGACATGGCCACTGCCTTCGAAAATAGACTGTACGTGTTAAACCGTGCACACACAAAGGATGGCTGCTGATGCAACGCGATGAAGAAGAATCATTAGTTTCAATACATAAAAGCTTTATACAAAAAACAACGAATAGGTCAAAAAAAGAGGCATATATATGAGACGTTCCAAGCTGGAAATGTATGTTGACATCCTCAAGGTTCTGGCTCACAGAGGACCATTAAAACTTACACATGTCATGTACAAAGCCAACGTTAACTGCAGCGTTCTCAAAGAATATCTTGACTTCCTGATTAAACAGGGCTTGGTGGAAGAGAGAACGGTTGGGAAGCGACGTGTAGTTTACGCCATCACGCAAAGAGGCATCACAGTGCTAAAATACTTCAGGGAACTCAAGCAGGTGCTGCCGATAGTCGAGGAAGCCAGAAATCAAGCGCCGATTCCGTTCTAAAATTCCTGTTTCCCTTTTTAGTTACTCCGCCCTTCTGTTTGTTTAATGTTTTAAGTGGAAAAATGGCTTTTTATGTGCCTTTTGCATTAGGTTTGCGACTTAGTCGTTTTTGCGGTTTTGTTGGTGTTTGGCTTTTTGTAAGTACTTGGTGTAATTGTTGTGAATAATTACCTGTGTGTCGTAAGACTTAATAAACAGCCCATAATTAGTTCTACTGTACACGTGAAAAACACTTGGGGAAAGCCCGTGACCAAAGAAGAAATCCTCGGCAAAAAACCTCTGCAACTGCTCGAAAAAATAAAAGAGAACTTGGAAAGGCTGAACGAAAAAATGGAAGTCATGATTGAACTGCAAAAACACGGCAAAAAAGATACGCAGCCAATCCAAGACGCATCACTGGACGTTATGACGCTGCTTTCCATGCCTGACCACCTGAGAAAAACAGCCATGACTATCTGCAGATGCGGAAGAGCCACAGCAGAAGAAATCGCCCAGCAGACAAATCGTGCACGAGCAGTGGAAAGCGCATATTTGAATCAACTTGTCATCATGGGTTACCTCAAGAAAGAGCGCAAAGGAAGAAAAGCCTACTTCTACGCTGACAGGGAAAGCCAAGGTGAAAAATAAAATGAACAGAATAATAGCTGTACACTCATACAAGGGCGGAACTGGCAAGACACTGTTATCAGTAAACTTGGCAGCCACCTTAGCGAAGCACGGAAAAAAAGTCGGACTTTTCGACCTTGACTTTCGAGCACCAAGCCTCTTCGCCATACTCAAAGTGCCAAACACCGAATACTGGCTCAACGACTACCTGAACGGCACATGCGACATCAACAAAGTCCTCGTCGACCTAAGCCCAAGAATCCAGGGAAAAAACAACTTCTTCGTATGCCTTGCAAACCCGGCAACCGAGGCAATCAGGGACATGAGTGCGAAAGACCGAAAATGGGAAATGCGGGCGCTAGGACGACTCTTGTCTCTGCGAAACACGCTGCTCAACGATAAAGCGTTTGACTACCTGATTTTCGACACCAGCCCCGGGCTTCAGTACTCTTCAATAAACGCGATTGTCGCTGCCGACTTCGTAGTTGTGGCAACGACCGGTGACAGGTCTGACGTGGATGGAACCAGCCGAATGCTCCGTGAACTGTACAACCTGTTTGAGAAGAAAACTGGGCTTGTGCTGAACAAGGTTCTCGATTCCTCCTCGAAATCGAAGAAAGACGAGATGCACCGAAAAGTTAAGGATGTCTATCAGGTTCCGCTGTTGGGACTGGTTCCGTGCTTCTGCGAGGTTCTTCGCGCTGAAGGCAACTTCATATTCGCACAAGACAAGCCTGATCACCCATTTACGAAGATTCTGGATGAGATGGCAAAGCGAATAGAAAACAACGAAGTCAGCTAGCTACCTTCTCATTTTTAGGAGATAACTTTTCCTTTTTTGACTGTTTCAAACAAGTGTATGGCTTAGGTTTAATGCAAACGCTTATACAAGCTAATGCTGCTAGAGTTCGCACTAACGGAGAAAACGGTTTGGACAGGTCAGCGATTGTCTTAGCAGGCGGATTTTCCAGCAGGTTCGGTCAAGACAAAGGCGTTCTGGAACTCGGCAATAAACCGTTGATGCGGCACGTGATTGAAGCGGTTAACCCAATTGTTGACGAAACGATTGTGGTGACGAACTCGGAAGAAAAAATTAGGAAGTACGCCAAGATTGCGGGACAAAACGTGCGGTTTGTGGTTGACGTTTGCGAGTCTCAAGGACCTTTAATTGGAGCGTTAACGGGTTTCGACGCCGCACACGGCAAGTACGCTTTGCTGGTGCCTTTTGACACGCCTTTCGTTTCCAGAGAAGTTGTCACGTTTCTGTTTGAGCTGTGCATCGGCAAGGCAGCAGCGATTCCAAGATGGCCCAACGAGCACATTGAGCCTTTGCACGCGGTTTACCAGACCAAACTCGCGTTGGAAGCCGCAAGACAAGCGGTGAATGAGGGAAAACTAAACATGCGCGCCATGATTGCGAAGCTGCGCGGGGTACGGTACGTTTCCACGCTGGTCATCCAGCAGTTGGATCCTGACCTGAAGACTTTCTTAAACATCAACACACCTTTGGACCTGAAAAGAGCCATGGCGATGATTAAGCCGAGAAAAACCAAGCGATAAATATCGCGGCACGCGATTTTTTCTAAAGCCCCTTAAATAAAGGAAACATGTATGAGTCCTGAAAGTTCCTGCTCGAGGCGAGGACTCCTCCCCAATATAAAACGAAACGTGGTATACGGTGACTGTCTTTGATGGAGTGCAGTTGTAGAAAGCGAAAGTGAACAGACATTTTGGTGCTCAGTGTTTGCGTTTTCTAAAGTAGACAAGCAACTGTGGAATGAGGTAAATAATATCTAAATTTATTCTTCTTGGGTTGTCAGTCGTTTTGGGTTAAAGATTTTTTCCAGTTCTTTGGGCGTAAGCAAGCCTTTTTCCAGCGCTATTTCCTTCACAGAGCGTCCTTCTTTTAGTGCTTGTTTGGCGATTTTGCTGGCTTCCAGATAGCCTATGTGCGGCGACAGAAAAGTGGCTAGGGACGGGTTCTTGTCCACGTAGTCGGCGCAGCGCTTCTCGTCCACGGTTATGCCTTCGACGCATTTCTTCCTGAAAACCGGCAGGTAATTCGTTAAGAGCTGTATGGAGGAAAGTATGTTGTGCATTATCACGGGTGTCATCACGTTCAAGTCCAGTTGTCCAGCTTGCACCGCGAGAGACACGGTTAAATCGTTGCCGACCACTTGAAACGCCACCATGTCTAGGCATTCAGCCATCACAGGGTTAACTTTCCCAGGCATTATCGAGGAGCCAGGCTGAACGGGTGGCAGCGCAATCTCGGCTAACCCAGTCGTGGGTCCGGACGACAGCAGTCTCAGGTCGTTCGCCACGCGGATAAGCTCCAACGCTAACTCTTTAAGCGCGCTGGAAACCGCTTGTGCGGGCCTGCAGCTTTGAAGTGCCTCAAACGTGTTGCTGGCAGGCTTCAGCGGAAACCCAGTCATGTCCGCGAGTGCAGCTATCGCGATGCGCTTGTACCGTGGATGTGTGTTCGCGCCGGTTCCAGTTGCCGTGCCGCCCAACGCGACGTCGCAGAGAAGTTTCTGCCGTTCTCTCAACTGATCGCATGCGTGCCTAATCGCGGATGCGTAAGCGCCGAATTCCTGTCCGATGGTGACTGGCACAGCGTCCTGTAGGTGGGTGCGCCCTGACTTTACGGTGTCACGGTGCTTCTTGCTTAATTCTTCGAAAGCCTCAGCCAGTCTATCAAGCTCGTTGGTCAAAGGCTGCAGAGCCATGAGCACCGCGACGTGAATGGCTGTTGGAAAAGTATCGTTAGTGGATTGCCCCATGTTCACATGGTCGTTCGGGCTTACGGTTTTATAGTCGCCTTTCGGTTTACCCATGATTTCTAAGGCGCGGTTGGCTAAAACCTCATTAACGTTCATGTTGAAGGACGTGCCCGCTCCAGCTTGGAAAACGTCCACCACGAACTGGTCGTGAAACTTGCCCGCGAGAACTTCGTCACATGCTTGGACAATCGCTTTTCCGATTTTTTGGTCAAGCCAGCCAACCTGCATGTTAGCCAATGCTGCTGCCTTCTTCACGAGAACGTATGCCTTGATGAAATCGGCGGGCGCCTTGATTCCGCTTACAGGGAAGTTCTCAACGGCTCTGGCGGTTTGGATACCGTAATAGGCGTCTTTGGGAATTAGTTTTTCGCCGAGAGGGTCAATTTCTTTCCGCGTTTCCAATCAGCAATCCACCTGCTCTATCTATGGGTAATTGTCAAGTTGATAAATTATGCGTTTGAGGTTTATAGCTTTGAACTGCGCGCGTGGATGGAGCTAAATCTCAAATTTTTCTATTATTTTTCTTTCCTTTTCTCCAGTTATTTCGGCCACCACATGCACGTATTCTTGAAGACCTGATTTTTCAATTCTCGGCTTCAGCAGTTCATCTATTTGGAAGACGCCGGCGGAGTTTGACATCGTAATTTTTATGGTGATGGGCGCTTTTTCGCCTTCGATTATTTCCACTTTCTCGATTGACAGCGCGGAGACAGCGTGGATGTCGATTTTGCCGGCTTTGAAGGGGATTCTTGCTCTTCCAGCTTCCATGTCCAAGGCGTCGGCGATGCTGACTATGCCTGCTTCGACGGTTAGGGTTTTGTACGGCTCTTCGTGCGCAACTATGGCGTGGAGCACTTCGGAGCAGATTATGGCGCGTTCCTCCTGCGAGTAGATGGGCGTTAAGCATTTTTCGATGAACTCTAAGGCGATTAGCACGCTGTATTTCTCGTGGTCTGTTCTCGTTACAACCATGCCTAAATCGTGGAAGATGGCGCCGAGAACCACCACAACTTCTGCGTCCTCGTTCTTCATGCCGTAGTTCTTCACTATGCTAGGCTTAACCTGCTTGCCTACAAGTATGCGTAGCAGCTTCAGTGCGAGGTTGGCGACTATTTTGACGTGGGTTGGACCGTGGTCGGTGTAGCCCATGCGCTCTATCGCCATGACATTGGCGCATTTCCAGAAGGTGTGCAGTTTCACGTCTTCTCTTATTTTGTCTATGACGTGTTTTAGTTTGGTGTTACCGTGGAAGGGTATGTTGAAAACGTAAGACAACTCAGTCAGCTCCTTGCCGCGTTAAATTATTGTTTCTGTGAAGATTTAAACTTAGCCGCAACGCGCACTTTGTCGTTATAAACCTTGAATATACACGTGATTGGATGGGCATGCTTTTAAGCAAGTTTAGCCATTGCCTTCCTAACAGAAAACCGCGAGGTCTGCTGTTGGGAAAGAAAAAAGTGCTAAGCGAAGGCGAACTGAACGAGATGGTGTACCCTGCACAGGGCGACGTCTTAGGTGTTGTAGTGAAACTGCTCGGTTTCGACCGCATCCTAGTGAAGTGTCAGGACGGTCACGAGCGCCTGTGCCGTATCCGCGGAAAGATGAAACGGCGGGTTTGGATACGTGAAGGTGACGTAGTTTTGGTTTCGCCTTGGGATTTTCAAAGCGACAAGCGGGGCGATGTGGTTTGGCGGTACACTCATGCGCAGGCTGAGACCCTTCGAAGAAAAGGGCTCTTAACCATATAACTTGGCTAAATTTGAGGCGTTCCACAGTCTTCTTCTGCATGTTTCATTATGGTTCGATTGGTTTTTAAACAGTCAACGTCTTATAGCATGGTGAACGTTATGTCGAAGAAAGTTCATGAAAAACTTGCACATAAAGAGAAGAAAGTTGAAAGAAGAGACAGGATGCTGGTTCACGATTTCTCTTCTGAACGAGCTACTTTAGAAGAGGTTTTTGACCAAGCCACCCTTATGGTGATATACGATTTCTTGAACAGCGGCGTGCTCGATGAAGTTCATGGCGTGGTGAACGCGGGTAAAGAAGCTCGTGTGTACTGGGGCAAGAACAAGGCGGGCAAAGACTTGGCGGTGAAGATTTACCTGACAGCTTCCGCCGAGTTCCGCAAAGGCATGCTCAAGTACATTGAAGGCGACTACAGGTTTAAAGGCGTCAAACATGACACGCGCTCGTTGATTTATGCTTGGGCGCAGAAGGAGTTTCGCAACTTGCAGCAGGCATCCCGTGCACGGGTGCGTGTTCCCAAGCCTGTGGCTGTGCGGAATAACGTGTTGGTGATGGAGTTCATTGGGAAAGACGGAGTCAACGCACCGTCTTTGAAGGAGCAACCGCCAAGCGACGCTGAAAAGGTTTACAGTGTTTTGTTGACTTTTCTGGAGCGGCTTTACCGTAAAGCGGATTTGGTGCATGGCGACTTAAGCGAGTACAACATCATGATGTGGAAAGGCAAACCAGTGATGTTTGACATGGCGCAGGCGGTCCCCACGTCGCATCCCATGGCGGAGTTTTTCCTGCGCCGAGATTTGACGAACGTGAATAGGTTCTTTAGTCGGTTAGGAGTTACTGTTTTGCCTGTTGATGAGGCTTACAGGAAGGTTGTTGGTTAAGAATGTCGAAGCCAAGTGGGTTTGTGCGGATTCCGAAAGAGCGCGTGGGCGTTTTGCTGGGATCAGACGGAAAGGTAAAGCAGCAAATAGAGGAGAAGCTGATGGTGGAGTTGCAGGTTGAAAGCGATTCAGGCGGCGTGATGATTGCCCTTTCCGATAAAGCCACTGACCCGTCGTTGTTGTTGAAAGCCAAGGATGTGGTGACAGCAATCGGCAGAGGTTTCGCGCCGGAACATGCGTTCCGTCTAGTACGCGATGAGGACAGCATCTTTGACCTTATAGACCTACGGCAGATTTTCGGGCGTTCTGAATCGGACATCAAGCGTGTAAAAGGCAGAATCATCGGGGCAAACGGCAAAACGCGGAAGCTGATTGAAGAGCTAACTGAAGCTAACGTAGTTGTTTACGGTCACACAGTGGGCTTCATTGGCACTTTCGAACAGGTTGACGTGGCACGAAACGCAGTGCAGATGCTCATCAGCGGAAGCCAACACAACACGGTCTACAGATACTTGCAGCGGAAGCGAAGCGAGTTCAAGAAGCAGAAGCTGCAGCTGTGGGAGAAGCCAGAAGAAGAATAGACAAAAGTTCTCAGCGCGTTGACATCTCTTGGTGCCCCCTACCCTCTATAGGTTTCTGCAACGAACCACTAATAGGCTCCAAATATGTTGTGGTTGTTCTAGTCTGAGGGGCTATGTTATCCAGTCTGGTGCTGTCTTTTTTCTGAAGGCTATGACTTGGATGTAGCCCATGATTATGATTGCTATCCACAGGATTGAGTAGAAAAAGTAGTAGACGAAGAGTTCGTGCAGTTTAATCTCGAAACCCAGTTTTTTGGAGAGGATGTAGAAAGTGGTTGCAGTGATGGCGAAACTGCCCAACGAGATTATCAGGGTTTTCAGCAGGTCCGCGGTAAAGATGGATACGAGAAAAACTGGCAGGGCTATGTTGAACTTTACTGACAAAAACAGGGAGAAAACAAAAAGCGAATCACGCATCCACGTGCTGGGAACCATCATGCTCACGAAGAACACGGCAAGGGATGGATAAAGGAAGAACAAGCCTGGAAGGAAAATCTGCGGTTTCCGCAGGCATTTTTTGGCTAAGGCTTTGTACCATTCCTTCAGCCACAATGCCTGACCAACACCCCATCTTTTCCGTTGCTTGAACCAGCTTCGCCAGTTCGAGTAAACCACGTTTTCCACTTCCACGGTTGTGGTGTAGGCGAAACTGTGATTGTTCATAAAAGCCCGCGTTGCGATGTCGATGTCTTCTGCCACAACTTTCCTGAAGCCGCCAACTGAATCAAACGTTTCCCGCTTGATGGCAAAGGCTGCGCCGTTCACAGCTGGGCATTTTCGCAGATATTTTGAAGCCAACCAAGCGCTGACGTTGAACGTAAAATACTCGTAGTACGCCATCTTTGACAGGAAAGAATTCGTGCCGATAACCCTCTTTTTTATGTCTAAAATATCGGTGTGCTGCATCTCCATGACTATTTTCTTCAAGAAATCCGGGTCGTCTGGAACTTGGATGTCAGCGTCCAAGAAAAGCAGCACTTTGCCCGTTGAAAGCGTAACCGAATTGTTCAGCGCGTTTGCCTTTCCAATTCGCTGTCTATTAATAATGAACTGCACGCCGTTGATTGGCTGTTTTATCTTCTCCAGAAACCGCTCTGTCGGCTCATCGACTGTCACGAAAATCTCTTTTGAAACATCTTGCGAAGCCAGCTTGGTTAGCATGTTGGGTAGCTGGTCTGACTCTTTGTAGACGGGGACAAAGATGCTGATGTCTGTCACACTGGATCATCTTAAATTTGGATTTCGGCTTTTCCCATATTTGAAAGCAACTATTTATTAATTTTCTGAAAAAATCTCTATTGAGCGAGGTCAAAACCCGAAATTGTCGATTAAAAACAGTAGATTCTTATTCAAGTGCGACCACGCTTAGTGACGTTATGACGCGTGTAAAGGCAATATGCATGTTTTCAGGCGGTTTAGACAGTATACTCGCTGCCAAACTAATTCTTGACCAAGGCATAGAGGTGGAAGCCGTACACTTCGTCAGCGCCTTCAGCGTGCAGGAAAAAGGCAAAGGCGACATAGTTGCGGAAGCCGCCAAACAACTTGGCATACCGCTCACAACCATAAGCGTCGGAAACGATTATCTGAGGGTGATTCGGAATCCCAAGCACGGTTACGGCAAGAACATGAACCCCTGCGTTGACTGCCGCATTTTCCTGCTTAAGAAAGCCAAGAAATACGCGCGGAAAGTTGGTGCTTCTTTCATCTTCACGGGCGAAGTTCTCGACGAGAGACCCATGTCGCAGCACTATAAAGCCTTGAAACTGGTTGAAGAGGAATCTGGCTTGAAGGGCAGGTTGTTGAGACCGCTTTCCGCAAAACTGTTGCCTGAAACAGAAATCGAGAAGAAAGGCTTAGTTGACAGAGAGAAGTTGCTCGCCATCCGCGGCAGGTCAAGGAAACCTCAGATTAAGCTGGCTGAGGAATATGGCATCGCAAGTTACATGACGCCTGCAGGTGGATGCTTGCTCACCTGCAAAGAATACGCGGATAAACTGCGCGACCTGTTCCAGCATAAGAAACGGGTTTCGATGGCGGATGCGGCTCTGCTGAAAGTTGGCAGGCACTTCAGGCTTGGCAAAAACAAGATTATCGTGGGCAGAAACGAGACGGAAAACAAAGTTTTAGCAGAGACGAAATCGGTAGCGGACTATTTCTTCGAGGTGGCAGATGTTGTTGGCCCGATAACGATTCTCCAAGGGCCGAAAACCAAGAAAGCTGTGGAAACTGCGGCGGCGTTAACTGCATTCTACTCAGACGCGGAAAGCGACAGGGTTACTGTAAATTATGGAAGAAACAAGCTGGATAAACGTGTGGTTGTGCCTGTTCCAAGCCAAGCTGAAGTGGCACGCCTCAGAGTTGGCAAGTGCTGAGGTTACTCTTCGTCTGAAGTGCCTACGAATTTTTTTATGGTGTCTACAATTTTCTTCAAGTTTTTCTCGCTTAACGGCGGTTCGTATGGAATCCGCAGCACTTCCCATCCTTGCTCTGTGAGGAGTTCGCAGATTTCCTCGTCGCGCTTCTGTTGTTTGTCGCCTAAATGCGCTTGTACGCCGTCAAGATAGACGATTTTTCGTTTGCTCGGCCAGCAGAAATCTGGGACTGTGGATTTCAGGATGATTGTTTTCTGCGTCACCATGTTGCGGGTTAATCCAGCGGCGCTTAGTGCTTTGAAGACTTCTACTTCGGCTTTGCTGACTTTTGGATGCATTTGCCTTTTAAAGCTCAATACGCGCAACTCCAACGGTTCCCTGTAGAGCTGCTTTTATCCTTAATAACTTTGCTTAGAGATGCTGGCGCGCATGGATGCGGCTTCTGTTAAAAGATTTTCAAAAATCGCAGCTTGGCGAATCTATCCAATCAGCGAGGCGCGGTTAAAATTTCTGGTTCCCTTCAGGCTTGGAGGGGCGTGGTTCGAGCCTTGTTTGACTGGTGATCCGCCAAGCGTTGGTGTATCTCCTGATGGCTACCTCGGTGTTAGTAACTACGGAGTTTCCGATATAAAATAACTTGTGACTGTTGGCATGCAACAACATTTTTAGGCCATAAAAAAGGGAAGAGGAGAGATAAAGGCGAAAAGAGCGGTTTTATCGCATTCTGTATTCTTTGATGACTGTTGTGGGCATCGTGTGGGTTTCCACTATGCCTTCTATGGGGCGTATCTTGTCTCCTACAAAGTGCAGAGCGTTATCGTTGCTGTCGGCTTCAAACCACAATGCGAAGTCCCATTCTCCGAAGACATTGTAGGCTGAGTTGATTCTTACACCTTCGATTGGCCTTTCAGACAGGCTGTTCAACGCCCTGTAGAAGCTTTCAGTCTTTGCCGGGTTCAGTTTGATTAATACCAAGTATTTTTGCATGGGTTTTTCCATTTTTGGAACCTCGGAAATTTCTAGCTAAAACGTGGTTTTAAAACGTGTGTGACTGTAGCGTGACAGCAACAACCCATATGGGTGACCGCAACTCAGTTTGTTTCGAGGTGGGTGAGAGTGCTCTTTATTTGGGCTTGGCATTGACGGCATTGTTCCATGAACTCTTCCATAGTCAGCGGACCAACAACGTCGCATAAAACTTTTTGATCAACGTCGTACTTGAAGCAGCAAGTTGGATAACTTTTTGATTCTTTAAATGCTGTTTTGATTATGGACAGCTGCGCCGCTATATTGCTTGAGGCTTCTTCGTCTGGTTCAGTGCCCATGCTGGAAAGCTTGTTTAGCACGTTGTCTAGTCTTCTGCGTATGCTTGTCAGTTTTGTTCCCCTTGATATTAAGTCCATGGGCTTCTTCGGGTATATAGGTATTCTGCATGGTGAAATAGAAAGTAATAGATGAAGATGTGGCAGTCACGCCGGAGACGACGCTGTTCTGGTCTTACATTTTTCGGCTGAAACTAACCTGTGAAAAAGACTAAAGCCCTCTATCTATTTTGAATCTCTTGTTCAGCTAGCGGCTTACCTGATGCGCAGTAGTGGGCTCTTTGTATGTACGTGGCAATCTTCAGCCAGTACAAACTTCGCACTCAAGATCCAAATCATCCTCAGGGTCTTCGGGGCCAGAGTCGTCATCGCCCACCAGCTCAAATATCGCATGTCGGGCATTAAAACTTTGAGGCTGCGGTGACGTTTAGAGTTTGACGCTTATTTCTAAGCCGTCGTCGCCTACCTGCACGTATCTGCTGTGGTACTTGCCAGATTTTCTGACGTAGTCCAAGTAGTCCTGCATTTGTCTGGCGAACATGCCGGCGTTGTCGGCGACTATGACGGCGCCTTTCTTCAGTTTGTCCTCGGCTAGCCGCAGGTAGGTGAAGTACTGGGTTTTGTCGGCGTCGATGAAGACGAAGTCGAAGCTTTCTCGCAGTTCGGGTATGACTTGGACGGCGTCGCCCGTGATAACTTGGATTTTTGGTGGTATGTTGGCTCTGCGGATGTTTTCTTCGGCTGCCTTTGCCTCGTCCGGGTGGTTTTCGATGGTGATTATGCGGGCTTTTTTGCCAAGCTCTTTCCCCATGAGAATGGCTGAGTAGCCGATAAGCGTGCCGACTTCCAGAACCCGTTTGGGTTCGGCTTTTCGAACTTCTTCCGCTAAGACCTTGCCACGTTCTGGTCCAACGATGGGCAGGAACTCGGTTTCTGCTTTTTCCTCGATTTCTTTCAGGACTTGGTCGGCGTTGCTCAAGTGGCTTGGCTCCTTTAGGGCGTTTTAAGCTTGCTGAAGAATCGTTTTTGCAGTTTGGCGATTTTCGGGGTTATTATGGCTTGGCAGTAAGGCTCGTTCGGATGCTTCTTGTAATAGTCCTTGTGGTACGTTTCCGCTGGGTAGAAAACTTTCAGCGGTTCCACCTGCGTGACTATAGGTGCATCCCAGATTTCTTCTCTTGTGAGTTCGTCAATCACTTGCTTGGCAATCGTTTTCTGCTCTTCGTTATGGTAAAAGATGACTGAGCGGTACTGCGTGCCAACGTCTGGACCTTGGCGGTTCAGCGTCGTCGGATCGTGGGTGGCGAAGAATATCTCCAGAATCTCGCGGTAAGAGATTACGTTGGGGTCGAAGGTTATCTGTGCGGTCTCTGCGTGCCCAGTTTTCCCCGTGGACACCTGCTCATACGTCGGGTTCGGCACGTGGCCTCCAGCGTAGCCGGGTTCCACTTTCTCGACTCCTTTCACTATGCTAAAAACTGCTTCGGTGCACCAGAAGCAGCCGCCTGCGAGGGTGGCGACCTCGTTTGCTTTGTTTTTCGCGGGTTCTTGGCTCATAAAAATCGTCCTTTCCTCTGCGATAGTGAATTATGCTTAGTCGTGACTAATATGTTTGGAGCTGCAAAGTCAACTGCTGAAACCTATATCTTGGCGCTTTTCGTGTTGCAATAGGTCGAGGACTCTTTTTAGCGGAACATTTTTACTTGTCACGGCGTTTTAGCGGTAGTTGGCAAGGGCATGTTTAAGCTGAACAAGATTAAGGTGACGCCTCTGGCAGCGGAAAGCCTCGGAGTCAGGTCCATGTGCACGCTGGTTGAGACGCCTGACGTTAAGATACTCTTGGACGCTGGGGTCTCGCTCTGCCCTTACCGCTTTGGCTTGCCACCTCACCCAATCGAGTTCCAGACCATTGCCAAACTCCGAACGCGCATCGCGGAAGCCGCCGACAAGGCTGAAGCGGTAACGATAAGCCATTACCATTTTGACCACCACACTCCCTCGTACGAGGATTGGATGGTTAACTGGACAGAGGCAGGCGAGACCGCACGGCAGATTTACCAAGACAAAACGGTTTTCATGAAGAACCCCAAAGAGAAAATCAACCCCAGCCAGAGGCATCGCGCATGGCTCTTCCAGAAAACAGGCGGCAAGCACGCAAAAGCCTTGGAGACCGCGGACGGCAAAAAATTCACGTTCGGAACGACCGTTCTGCACTTTTCGGAGGCAGTTCCTCACGGACCAGACGACTCCATGCTCGGCTGGGTCATAATGGCAACCGTGGAGTTTGAGGATGAACGATTCATGTTTGCGCCTGACGTTCAAGGCCCCATGTCTGCGCGCACCGTTGACCTGATTAAGGCAACCAAGCCCCAAGTGGTTATGGTGGGTGGACCGCCGTTTTATCTTGGCGGCTTCAAAGTCACCGAGACTCAGCTAAATCTGGGAGTTAAGAACCTTGCGGACGTGGTTGAAAACGTGCCATTAACCGTTCTGGAGCATCATGCTTTAAGAGACGAGACTTGGCGGGAAAAAATCAGGTCCGTCCACGACGCAGCGCTTCGAACAGGGCACGACGTGGTTACTGCTGCTGAATATTTGGGCGTGGAAAATGTTTTTCTGGAGTCCAGACGGCGCCAACTATACCTTGATAACCCGCCTTCAAAAGAGTTTGAAAAGTGGATGCGCGAGATCTCAACAGGCAAAATCATCGCCAAGCCACCGATTGATTAGCAAAGCCCTGAAAATGGAAAAGGCTAATAATGAAGCATGAGAGCAGATACAGACAAACCTAATGTGGGATTACAAAATGTCGGAAGAGAAGAAAACTTGGAATTCAGAAAATTTTGACAAGAAAATGCAGGAAAGCCGTGATGAACTGCAAAGGTTAAGGGCGGAACTGCAAGACCTGATGGTAAAGTTCGGCATGAGGGCGCTTAGAACGTATCAAGCCGCAAGAAACGAACCCCTAAGACCCGCCGAGATAAGCCAACTGGTAAAATACGAGGTGACGAACGCGATAGCCGACGTTTCAGAGCCAAAAAGCATTGACGCGATAATTAAACAGACCAAACTTGAATGGGAAAAACAGCAGCAACAAAAATAGCCTCGCAAATCCTAATAGCGCAGAAGCCTATCTGACGCCTAAGTAATGTGTTGCAGAAACCTATAGAGGGTAGGGATCGCTATTGGCGCCGAAACCCGCCAAACCATGTTGAAAAACGAGGAGAGAGATGCACGCTCCGAGCGAGAGTTTTCAGCACGTATGGTTCCTTTAAATAAGTGGGCTATAGACAAAAACCACACATCGGTCCCACGTTTAACAGCAACAGATTTAAGCCAATCCTTATTCTTTCCAAGAAAAGAGTCGGAAAACATGGACACTTGGCGCTTAATCCCGCTTGAAACACATAATGCCTTCATGAACATGGCAATCGACGAAGCCATTTTAACCGCACGCATCGCCCAACGCGTCCCCAACACGCTGAGACTTTACATGTGGAAACCTAGCGCGGTCAGCATCGGCAAAAACCAGAACCCACAGGAAGCCGTTTACCCTGGAGCGCTACACAAACACGGCGTTGACTTTGTCCGCAGAATAAGCGGTGGAGGAACCGTCTTCCACGACGCAGCTGGCGAAGTCACGTACAGCGTCACCGCTGCAACGGTAAGCCTCGGCAAAGACATACCCGCGGTGTATCAACGCATCTACGAAGCCGTAACGGACGCCCTCCGCTTAATCGGTATAACAGCCGACTTCAGCCCGGGCAACGAGAAAAACTGCCCAAACCTGACAGTTGCAGGCAAAAAAATCAGTGGTTCAGCCCAAACCGTAAAACGCGGGATGGTGCTCCAGCATGGCACGGTTCTCCTCAGCGTGAACTTGCCGCTCATGTTCCAGCTTCTTCAAGTAAAATCCGCCAACACGTGTGCACAAGCCGCGCAAATCGCAGAACGCAAAATCACCAGCATCCAAAAAGAGCTTGGACACGCAATAACGGCGGAAACAGCCGCCAACGCCCTCGCGCAGGGATTCCACGCCATACTCAAAATCAACTTGGAACCAGCCACACTGACTCAGTACGAGAAAGAACTTGCGCAAAGGTTATACGTCAGCAAGTACGCCACAGACGCGTGGAACCAGAACGCCAAAACCGTCTAGCGCTTAACGCTTCTTCTCCAGTCGCCAACGCACGCCCGCAGCAGTGTCCTCAACCACAACTCCCATCTCCCGCAGTCGCAAGCGAATTTCGTCAGCTCTTTTCCAGTCCCGATTTTTCCGCGCTTCCTCACGTTCTTTTATGAGGGCTTCTGCTTCTTCAGGCAATGTTTCCTCCGCTTCAATCTTGCCAATCACGCCCAGCACGCTGTCAAGACCAGCCATCAACTCTGCAACGGCTTCTGCCTCGCTCTTGCTAACGGCATTCGCATCCAGCAGGTTATTCACGTCTCGCACGAAATCAAACAGCGCCGCCAGCGCCACGCTCACGTTCAAATCGTCATCCATCGCGGCGCCGAAACCAGCCTGCACCTGAGCAATAAGCTCCGAGACTTTTCCACCCGTGCCAGCGCCATTCGCGTCAAGCAAACGCCGCACAAAATTCCTCAGTCGCAGAACCGCGCTGTGTGCAGCATCCAAGCCCTCGAAAGTGAAGTTAGCTTGTTGCCTGTAATGCGTGGACAACAGCAGAAACCGAATTGCGATGGGGTCGTATCCTTTCGCTAGAAGGTCGCGCAGCGTGTAAAAGTTTCCAAACCGTTTCGCCATTTTCTTTCCCTCCACCAGCAAATGCTCGTTATGCAGCCAGTAATGCACGAAAGGCTTGCCAGTTGCCGCTTCGCTCTGAGCAATTTCATTCTCGTGATGCGGGAAAATGTTGTCCACTCCGCCGCAGTGAATGTCGAATGTTTCGCCGAGGTACCGCATGCTCATGGCGCTGCATTCGATGTGCCATCCAGGTCTGCCCTTGCCCAGTTCAGTCTCCCAGAAAACGTCGCCGTCTTCAGGCGTCCAAGCCTTCCACAACGCGAAGTCCTGTGCTTCCTCTTTCGCGTACTCGTCCGATTTCACTCGTGCGCCAGCTTTCAGTTCGCTTAGGTTGATGTGGCTGAGCTTGCCGTATGCTGGGAACTTGCTGATGGCGTAGTAGATGCTGCCGTCTTCTCCGTGGTAAGCATAGCCTTTCTGCATTAGTGTTTTTATGAGTTTCGTCATGTCAGCGATGTGTTCCGTGGCGTGTGGATAAACATCGGCTGGCTTGATGTTTAATGCATTGATGTCGCCGAAGAACGCTTTGATGTATCGTGCTGTATACTCTTTAAGCGGTATGCCCTCTTTCCGACTGCCCCGTATTGTTTTGTCGTCAACATCCGTGATGTTCATCACATGCGTGACCTTGAACCCGCGGTACTGCAGCCACCTTTTGAGTAAGTCCTCAAACAGGAAGGCGCGGAAGTTGCCGATGTGCGCGTAACCGTAAACCGTGGGTCCACACGTGTACATGCGAACTTTGCCTGGCTCAATCGGGGTGAACGCTTCCTTGCGGCGCGTTAACGTGTTGAAAAAGCATATGCCTGCTTCTGCCTTGGCGCTCATCTGTTGTCCCAGATGAGTACGTGACGATTGTTATTTAAGCGTTCCAGTGACTGCAGCTTTTATTTTTGCGGATGTCAACGGCGGACAGGAAAAAAACAGGTTTTCTTGGCGCTTTCAGGGAAAAGTGAAAATTATTTTAATAAACTGCTCTTGACGAGTAATAAGGCTGAGAATGCATGCCGACTAATCTGCCTCCTGAAGCCAAAGACAAGTGGGCTGAGGTCGAAGCCACACGGAATCCGAAGGAGAAGCTCCAGCGGATGCAGGAATTCCTCAGCCTAGTGCCACAGCACAAGGGCACGTTGAAGCTGCGTGGACAAATTAAGAAGAAGATGGCTGTCCTGCGCAGAGAGATGGAGGAGCGGAAGCAGAAGCGCGTGGGCAGCAGGAGCGGCGGACCCAAGTTCTTCATCGAAAAGGAAGGCGCCGCTCAAGTGGCCGTTCTAGGCGTGACGAATGTAGGCAAAAGCAGTCTGCTGTCAGCGTTGACTAACGCGAACGTGCTGGTTTCTCCGACGCCTTACACTACGCGGGAGCCAGTGCCCGCAGTTATGAGCTACGAGGATGTGCAGTTCCAATTGATCGAGGTGCCAGCCCTGATGGAGGGTTCGGCGGATGGAAGAGCGTGGGGTTTGCAGTCGCTTGCGTTGGCGCGGAATGCGGATGGGCTTTTGTTGATGGTGGATTTGGCAAGTGACCCTGTGGAACAGCTGCGACTGGTGCTGAGCGAGCTGGAGAAAGCCCGGGTGCTGGTGAGCAAACCGCGTGGCAGAGTGGACATCGACCGCCGTTACATGGGTGCTGGACTGCGTATCATCCTGATGGGCAAGCTGGTGGATTCCACCATGCGAGAAGTCGAGGCGCTGCTGCGAAGTTACCGCATCGGCGACGCGTTGGTGAAAATCAGCGGTGAAGTGACGCTGGATGAGGTGGAGGACGCGATTTTTGAGAGCACCACCTATCGCCCAGCGGTAGTGGTGGCGAACAAGCTGGATCTGCCTGGCGCTGAGGCGGGGTTGCGGCGGCTGGAAGCATTTGTTGCAGGTCGGATGCCCGTGGTGTCTGTTTCCTGCGAAAAACGCATGGGGCTGGAGAGGCTTGGACCAGTGCTGTTCAGCGTATTGGACGTGATTCGGGTCTATACAAAGGAACCTAGCGCTCGCGAGGCTTCGCGTCACCCGTTTACGTTGCGGCGTGGTGCCTCAATTGCGGATTTAGCACGTAGCATTCACGGCGAGTTCGTGGAAAACTTCGCTTTTGCTAAGGTGTGGTCTGAAAGGCTGGTGTTCAGTCCACAAAAAGTTGGGTTAGGCTTCGTTTTGGATGATGGGGACGTAGTGGAAATCCATGTGCGCTAGGCGCTTATCGTGATGATTGGGCTACGCGTTCGATTTCGTTTCGTTTAGCGACAGCTGCACTCTTGATGTCATTGTTCGCGGCGAGGATAAGCTCTTCTGCGAGGGTTTCCTGAATAGGTTTGGGATTGTTCATGGAGGCTGCGCGTGCACCTTCGGTTATGTGGCGTATGGCGAGGTCTATGCGGCGTTGCGGCGCCACGTCCACGCTGAGGTGGTAGACGACTCCGCCGTAGCTGATGCGTGTGGTGTCTTCGCATGGGGCGGCGTTTTCTACTGCCTTCACAAGGACCTCGATGGGGTTTTTACCCGTGCGAAGATAGATTATGTCAAACGCTTGCTTTACTATATTGGTGGCTTTTGCTTTCTTGCCTGCGTTTTTGCCTGGGCGCATAAGGTTGTTGATTAAACGTTCAACGATGTTGACGCGTGCTTTGCGGAAGCGCTGGTGCTCGTGGCGTCCCATGCTATGCGGTGTGACCATGGGTGTGAGGTTGAGGTAGCGTTGCAAGCCGAGGTCCTCAACTTTGATGTCTTGGAAAGACCATTTTTGGAAGAGTTTAATTTCCTGTTTCGCTGCGCTCATCTATGTCACCGTGCGGGTTTTTGTTTACGTCCGTAGACGAGCTCGTTCAGGCTAACGCCGTTAACTTTGATGACTTTCCAGCGGACGCCGGGGATGTCGCCCATGGCTCCGCCACGTGTTCCGCCTATGCCTTCCACGACAACTTCGTCGTGCTCGTCGACTACGTTGAGTGCGCCGTCGCCGGGCAAGAACGCGGTGATGACGCGCCCGTTCTTGATAAGTTGTGTGCGGACGCATTTGCGTATGGCGCTGTTCGGCTGTTTGCTTTCAACGCCTACTTTTTCCAGAACGATACCTCTGCTCATGGGCGCGCCTTGCAGCGGGTCGACTTTCTCGTCGAGCATGAGCATGCGGCGGTTAAAGTAACGATCTGACCAACGGAACTTTTTCCGTTTTTTAGCTATTGCACGGGCGGCGAATTCGCCTCTTGGGGATTTAGAACCCATACTCAAGTTTCCTCTTGCACACCATACATCCCAACACATATATATAAACAAAACGAACCCAGCAGCGCGATTTTGTGGATGTCAAATGCTGTGTTTTTAAAAAGAGGATGCAGAGACACTCAACCGATCCTCTATGGCAAAAAAGAAGGGAAATGGCGTATCTCATGTTCGCCATTCTTATCGGTATAATAAATTTAACTCTAGAGGCGCGGTGAGGTCGCTGGGAATGTGATGGGGTGTGATTTGAACCCAATGGCAGGTGGAGATATAGCGGCTGTCATCTCCCGCAAACCTTCTCTTCTTGGGTCTACGTCCCAGAAATGAGAATTTGAAAGCTGAACTGCACCAAAAATCAAAGAACTGTTTTCCAGCAGGAAGGACTTAAATAGCAAGTGTAAACAAAACCTGAATCGAGGTAAGCAGATTATGCGAATGACTAACCTTGTGAAGTTGATGGCTCTTGCCTTATTGATTCTTATCTTGTTCCCAGCCCAAATGAGCATAGCTTCAAATGGATGGAGCAAAACCTACGAAGGCGATGGCTACGATACATTGATTCCTCAATCCGTTGTTCAAACGAGAGACGGAGGAAATGCAATTGCGGTTTTCGCCGACACGAAGCGAATCGCAGAGGGCTCTACTTGGATGCTGGAAGAACAATTAGAGCTATGGCTTATCAAAACTGATTCCTCTGGTAACATCCAGTGGAAACAGACTTTCGGAGATGCAAATCCATTAGCGTTAGGCGGGCCCTACACGGTCGTTCAGACCTCTGACGGGGGATACGCGATTGGAGGAACCGCAATGGGTTATGAAGGGTGGCTGATTAAGACTGATTCATCTGGAAGATTACTTTGGAACAAAACTTACACTTACGGCGAAGGTAGCGAGTTAGGAACTTTACATCTTTATTCACTTGTTCAAACAAAAGACTCAGGGTACGCTTTCGCTGGCGCTGTAACCCCCTATGGCGGCTCGACGGATTTTTTCCTTATGAAAGTTGATTCGGCGGGAAATTTGAAGTGGACAAAAACCTACGATGGCGGAACTCGTCAAGAACCATCTGGCAACCTAGTCAACACAGATGATGAAGCATATTCCCTGATTCAAACAAAAGACGGGGGTTATGCGCTGGCAGGTCAATCCAGAGTGTACGGTACATCAGATTTCTGGCTGGTTAAAACGGATTCTTCTGGAAATCTTGAATGGAGCTCCAAATATTGGGAGCCCTATCTGGCAGGCGGCAGCCATTTCTTGGAAGTCACGCATAGACTTGTGCAAACGAGTGATGGAGGCTACGCTTTGGCAGGCTCAGAAGAGAAGTCTGTCGAAGATAACGACTTTTACTTGATTAAGGTCGATTCTTTAGGTAGCGTGCAGTGGCGGAAAACGTATGGAGCGAAGTACACGGACGTCCCGAGTTCTATAATTCAACTAAGCGACGGCGGATTTGCCCTTGGAGGAACAATGACAGAGGTTGGAATTGGGGGCCCGATAAGCAAAGACTTGGCGATTGTCAGAACTGATTCTTCTGGGAATCTCATTTGGACCAAGACATACAACGCCAAGTATAATGATACGTTGGACACGAAAAGCGAGGAATTTGGCTATTCAATGTGTCTGACCAGCGATGGAGCTTACGTGATTGCAGGCACTACGCAGAATGCATGGGATGGAAGCCACGTAGACATATTCCTAGTTAAAACCGAAACTTTGGAAACTACCCCCGTGCAAACACAATCTCTCTCATTGGGCGATGTCACTGGTCAGCTGAACGTGCAATTACCTGGGCAAGATTCTTGGACTCCAGCAGCCAAAGGCATCTCACTTACTGAGGGCACAAAAATCAAGACAGCTGAAGCGGAAGGCGCATCGTTTACGCTGGCGGAGACCACAGCCATCCAGATGAAGCCAAATACGTTGATAGAAATCCAGGCTTCGACTGCGAATAGTCAGAAACTTCAGCTTACCCAAGGAGAATTCACGGCTACAGTGAGAAACTTGACCGAAGGCGCAGCGCTTCAGGTGGAGATGTCTCAAGCAGTGGCGACAGTTAAGGGCACCGTTTTCACGGTTTCAGAAACAGGCTCCGAATCCAAACTGACTGTTCACGAAGGCGTGGTCACATTCACTTCTAAAACTAATGGTGTTTCAGTCGATATCACGGGTGGCCAGAGTGTGACTGCAACAGCTGCTGGGTTGAGTGACATTGTACAGGTGGAATTTCCCTTCATGGCAATAATTGTTATCGCAGTTGTCTTGGCAGCATTAGCAGCTGGGATAACACTTTGGGCTTTCAAGAAGAAAAAAAAAGAGACTATAAGGAGTCAGACACATGAAACAAAGCTCCAACAGTTTAAATTGTAGCGCACGATTAGCTGGCCAGAATTACTTCCAGCACGAAAAGCAAGGACTGCGTCACAGCAGACTACGCTGCTTGGAACGACACTAAGACTGGATATGCTGCGTTGCTTGATGTATATCAGCTGACAGGGCATAATGCCATGGCACATGCTTACAGAATCATGCATCTGAATCCACGCCTTGGCAAAAGTAGCCCGGGAGTTACCATTCCCAAACTGTAATTTATACTGAAATCCTCTTTTTTCAAAAGTCGCTATTCTCAGTAAACGCCTTAAGTTTTTGGAAATGGACTTGCTCAATGATACCTTAACGCGTTGTCAAACATTTCTTTTATATTATGTGCCAACGTACAAATGAAAGTTACAAAGGATTTCTTGTTTGGTCTAATGCCAGTCAGGAAAACCTTTCAGAAAAGAAGTTAATAGTCTTCCTTGCTTATTTTTCACTGTTGATTCGGAATATAGTAGAAATTTACTTGAGTTGTTACGTTTTTTGAGATCAAAGAGAAGGTATTATCGTAGACAAGATAGTAGGTACCAGGCGAGACCAGAGTAGCCGTAATATTACTGCTAGTCATCTCTCCGCTGTTATAGTAACTGCTTGCATTACCACTGTTCTGCCAATCCATGAAACCTGCACTATCAAAAATGTATACCTTAATTGTCTCCATGCCCTCGGAAACTGTAAACGTCCCCATTACATTGGCTGATCGAACTCCTGAGGGAAGGCTGAAATTAAATGACGCATAGGAGCTCGCATCAACCAACAAGGTACCTTTCACTATCTCCTCTAAATATGGTGTGGACAAGGGCCGAGTTTGATTCTGCGTTAAGAATACAACGGCTACGCCTAAAACAACGATAAAGGTAACAACTGCCATCACAATCTTTAATTTCCTGCCATCAAATCGAGTTTTCAAGTGATTGGACATACTTCTTCACAGTTACACTCTTATCGATATATTTAGTTCTATGTATTAGAACATTTTCTGGTTTTTTAAACGCTCTGAATTGTCTGTAAGAATTTAATTGCATTAACCAGCAAAATAGCGGAAAAGAAAAATATGGGAATTTAAAATCGCTCGCTTCGGGATTTAGTCACTTACCCTTATGGCATCAACATACAAATTCACGCTGTTTCCTGTATCGTAACCGACAACAATGATATATCTGAAAGTAGATAACGCCTGTCCCACGTAAACCCAGCTAGGTGAGCTTGAAGAAATTCGATGGTACGTTCCACCGACAAGATTCCAGTTTTGGTTGTCATTAGATACATACACGTATAGGTCGCTATAATAGCCTGCTACTGAATATGCGTAAGCATAGATATATCCACCAGAGGGCGCATTCATGTTGCCTTGTACATATCCGCCGTCTCCAGGGTTTCCTCCGTATATGCGTGTATATTGACCATTTGGTGCACCAATTATGTAGGAAGGATTGTAAACAGAGCCATAACCATAAGTGCCATAACTAGAGACGCTGGAAATCGTGTAATCATATGTGCAAGTCATTGCCCAGTAGTAGTAAGTAGTACCGCTATCAGATTGGGCCATCGTAGCAATGCCTGTTGGAATTGTTCCAGTGTTTGTATGTGAATGTCTTGTTATCCCATATCCTGTATATGTCATGAAATAGGGGACATTTGTTAGCTGACTATTTGTTGTATAACCTTCCACTGCACTTGCTGGAGAAAAAGCATCAGCTTTGTATATCATGGTGATTCCAGGAATTGTGTGATGCCAAGAGTTTTTAGACCAAGTTCCCCCAGTATTCTGATCTTTTATGCTGAAAGTCACTGTGTTGGAACCAGAAGTTGTTAGTTCGAAGATATATGTGTGACCTACTGTGTAAGTTAAGCCGATTGGGGTGGATTGATAGTCTGGAGGAATATTGTCCCATATGGTCCATTGAATGCTGCCGCTGCCAAAGAAGGAAATTGCGAATTGGAACCAAACGTAGTTGCTAACGGATGTACCGTAAGCCACGTTTAAAGGAAGATAATATATTAGATCTCCAGAGTCGAGTCCATTGAATGTGTTATCTACTGCAACAAATGTTCCATTCATTTTAGATGGCATAGGATATCCATAAGGATATACGAAAGCTGTCCAGTAATCTATTGAAAACCAATGATTTACCCAATCCGGTGCTGATGTGGGAGTATAGCTACCATCAGTATTTTCATGTAAATAAGGCAATGAGAATGGACTCGGGGCTTGATTAGCTGGTTCTTCCGCGACTAAGGGTGCTTCTGTAATTGCACATGCATTTAGCGTTAATGTCGAAAGCAGAAAAAAGGTGAGGCAGATTATCATTATTGCAGTCGTTATTTTTTTCATTTTGGTTGTCATCTCCCATTTTTATGTTCTCTTTCTGCCCTTCACTTGGGCTAGGCGGTGACACGCCTCCGAAGCAGTCAACTTCAGGCATGAAGCTCATTTCTCGTTTGCTGAGGAGAAAAGTGCTTCACAAGTATACCTCAACGAACTTAGTATAAGAGGAAGACGAAAAGTTACGGTAATACAGAGATAAGTTAAAGTGAAATATTTCCATGGGAAATCAGTTAAAGTGTAAGCCGCTGAGAATTCACTTTAACCGCTCTCTCCGCCGCCGCGATTGTACGTTTCGGCTCAGCAGTTATAAGCTGGAACCACCAACTGAGGTTCCCCACTGAACTGCCAAAGAAGGTTTCGTCATGGATTTGGACATGATATTGGCTTCTTCGTGCAGGCGCAAGATCCTAAAGGTGCTATCGGAAATTGGGAGAGCCAACGTTATGGAGCTCGTGCGACGAGTCAACAGCACCTACAGCCAGGTTAATCCAAACCTGCAGATCCTGCGAGAAGAAGGAATCATATTTGACGAGCGTTTTGGACGCATGAGAACCATCAGGTTGAACAGGGAAAACCCGAAAACCGCTCGTCTGCTTCAAGCACTAAAAATCTTGGAAATGCTCAAAACGGATAGAAAGCCCGCCAAACCTGCATAACTTTTGCGAATAGTTACTGCAGCCTGTTTCTTAAGGCTTTTATGCTGCTGTTTCCCGGTTAAGGCGCCTGAAGCATTTTGACTAACGCGGATTCAGTGAATTTCTCTCATATCATGTTGTCGCAATGCATGTTTGAAACGTTGTGAAGCTGGATTTCCATGTATCGCTTTCGTTCAGAATATATTTGAGATATTCTTAGAGATATTAAGGGGATATGCTTATATTTAAGAATATCTTAGAGATATAACTGGTGACTGGTGTGCACGCAATGCCAGTAAAATTTGAAGTATCCGTAGTCCTCGTCGGCAAAAGCCTCAAAGTCACCATACCCAAAGAAGTCTGCAAGCACTTAGACCTCAAGAAGGGCGACACGGTGCTCATGTGGACAGACAACAGCCACCTAATCATCGAAAAGAAGAAAGAGGAAAAATAATGGCACTTCAGGAAACAGCGCAAAAAGCCTATACACGATACGGCGGCGACGCCGAGAAGACCTACAAAGCCCGCCGCTTCACCATACGCCAGCAGCTCCAACAAATGGCAGGCTGCCAGCTTCAGAAACGCCTCAGCGACTTGGACGAGAAAATTGCCGATTTGAAACGAGAAAACGCACAGCTTGAAGGCTGGATCAGGGAGATAAAGCAGGAAGGCAGCGCAAACGCGTACTTTGACCACATGCACCGCACGCTCACCGAGCCTCATCTAGGCATGCTTGAGCTGCGGCTGGACGCGAACAAAACAGCGCTTGAGTGGATGCAGCGGGAACATCGAATCTACGCTTGGGCGCTTAGGCTACGGCGAATAAAAGGCGTTAAGGTGCCGTTTCTCAAGCAGCGTCGGGCGAGTTTGGCAAAGAGGGCTTGCGAGTTGGATGGCTCTGCGCGGAAACCAAGAGAAGGTGCAGTGCGAACTCTGCGGAGTAAACAGAGAAATCGAGCTGCTAAGCGTCTGACGCGCGTATGATGCTGCATGCACGTGTGCCAGAAACCATGTTGGAGCGCACATGATGAAACAAGAAAACAAGCTTGGAACAAGCTCTAAACGCAAAAAGCAAATTGAAGCGGAAGCTGTTGATTTTGAAAAAATTTTTTACGAAACCCTCACCGAAATCGCAAAGATGTTTCAGGAAAAGCCGCAGGCCAGAATCTCGCGCAGAACCAGGAAAACGCGGCTCCACGACCAAATACTCCATGCGGACTCGTGGCCTGAAAGAGACCATCTGCTCAAAAGCTTAGCCGCAAAAGCCTACGATGTCGCCCACAGCTTCATGGACACCGATCCTGACAAGGCGTTAAAGTGGATGCGCGTGGTGGCTAAGCTGCTTTCGCTGAGTTTTGTGCCGAAGCGGCTGGATGACTTGGAGCTCATAAAGAGGGAGCTGGCTGTGCTGAAGGAGCAGGCGCGTGAGATGGAAGAGGACGGCGGCGAATAGTGGAAAAAGCCAAAGCCGAAGTTGCCAAGCTGAAGCAGAAACTGGGCAGCGCTGACGCTTTAGGGCTTAGCTGGGAAGCCCGGGAAATTCTGCGGCTTTACGCGCAGGGCTACCACGACTGGTGCTCGCCAGAGTACCGCAAAAACTGGCGCGTCCTCTACCGCGAAGCCATAAAGCAGTACGGCGCTGAATTCGCAGCGAAAGAAGAGCCTTCAACGAAGACGCTGTACTGGATAATGTTTATGATTAAGTTCCGTGGGGGAAAAGACAGCGAGGAAGCGCTTAGAAGCCTGAAGAAGTTTTGGCTGTTAGCCCGAAGGATCGCGCCTGAAAACACCGCCAAACTCGTGTTGGATGGCCCAGACGACGAAGAAGGAAAGAGGTTTCTCTCAAGTCTGGATGAGTCATTAAAGAAAATCTACCACGACGAAGAAGGCAACGCCGCCTAAGACTTTATCAGCGTACATGAGCTTTGGATGTACGTAGTAGCCTCCAATCCTGTTAGTTACGTTTTCGAGTTTCCCATCCCTGTATCATCATCTTACCATCAACAGTACGCACTTTTAAGCCAAGTTTCTTCACAACCGCATAAGCTGCCTGTTCGATTTCAGACCACGGCTTACCCATTTCATTGGATACGTCCTCAGCGTTAATGAGGTAGCCCCTATCTATCAATCGGTTTAGCGCGTCCTCCACAGCAGCCTCTAACGGGTTGAAGCTCCAAAGAACATACCCCTTGTCAGTTTCCTTTATGATCCCCGAGTTTTGTAAGGACTGGGCGTATGGAGTAGAAGGTTGCGCGACTTACTTTCGCGTTCTTGCAGAGTTGATCCCTGCTTTGGGGCTGCGGCCCTTTCAGCAAAGCTACAATAACTCGCGCGTCAGAACTAGCCCCTTCTTGCTGTAGGGTGAACGGTTTACGCTGCCTCTCCCAGCCTTCTTCATTGGAACCACAGCCATGTTGGATTCCAGTTTTCTGGACTCACCTTTCTAGTAATTTTCCAGCCTTATTAAGACTGCGTAAAAAAGGTGGAGATAATGAGCAAAAGTGTGAAACGATGGAACATACCAGTTCCTGAACACCTTGACCAGCAGCTGGAGGAATATATCGCAAAGGACGCTTTCAAAACGAAAAGCGAGTTCATTCGCACGGCTGTCCGCGACCGCCTCGAAGCAGAACGCAAGAAACTTGAGGCTTCTTAAGGAGCTTTTAGAAATGAATGACAGTGAACTATCCGAGGTTATTAGCGACTTTCTTAACGCTGTTGAGGCGGCTGCTGTTAACGCAAAGCGTCAGATCGCCCAAATCAAAGGTGTAGCTGAGAAAGAAGCTAAGGCAGAAGAGAAATGGAGTTGGGAACCCAAGAAGATTCCGTGGACAAAGGCTGAAGGCGCAAGGGGCTCATACGAGCGATACCCAGCAGAAGACCAGAAAATAGAGAGCAATCCCGACTATAGGGCGCTGCTTTCAGATTTGAAAGAGCATAAGAATTTCCTTTTCCGCAACGGCTGGAACTATTGGCTTTTTCCCGACCTTGTAACTGTTGGGCGCAAGTTAAAATCGAAGTAGGGGGCTATTGTAGAATGGCTGAGGGCGCTGATGTACAGAGAAACACGATTCAGCGGCTAAGCGACCTATTCGTTAACCGTGAAGACTGCTACTGCATCCAGCTGAAGCAGGGCTACACGCGTGTAGAACAGCCATTAACCAACGATGTTCTCGTGCAGCACTTGAAAGGCGAGGTTACGGTTGGCAGCTACCAACTCGACAGGGACAGCCGTGTTAAATGGCTTTGCTTCGACCTTGACCCAGAACGGCTTGAGGACGCCAAAGCAACAGCGCAGAAGATCTTGGCGGTTCTGCTTGGAACAGAAACTGACAGCGAAGGCAACGAAACGCCGAGAGCATGGCCCAACTGCATAGTCCTTGAGGCGTCGCGTTATCCTGACCCAAGTTACCACATCTGGGTTCTGTTTCTCCTGCCTGTGCGGGCGAAAGTTGCAAGATGGTTGGGCTTGCGAATTCTGGAAATGGCTAACCTGAACCCAAAGAACATAGAGGTTTTTCCAAAGCAGGAAGAGTTAACGGCGGATAGACCTTTCGGTAACTTCGTGAAGCTGCCCTTTGGAAAACACCAAACGGCGCTGAAATGGAGCCGAATGCTGGATTTTGACACGTTTCAGCCTTTATCGCTTGAAGAGCTGGAGAGCAAGCATGGGTTAAGCTTCAGCGATGAGGACATGGCAACGCTGGAAGGCATGGAGACAAAGCGGAACGTGCAGGTGACGTTTGAGCTGCCTAAAGCCTTCAAGACGTTAAGCGACAGCGAGGAAGAGAAGGCTGTAAGGTTCCTGTGCAGGTATTGGCGGGAAGGCGCCCGCAACCAACTGGAAATGTGCTTTCTCGGCTTATGCATAAAGAAAGGCGTCAGTTTCGAGAGCGCCAGGCGCATAATCAGCCAGGTGGCTGACCGCACAAAAGACTCGGAAAAACAAGCCCGCATGAATCTGGTGGCGTATCACTACCGCAACCGTGTGGATGTTTCTTTGAAAGGCAGCAGCGGCATCCGCGAAATAATACGGGAGATGCGTCTAAAATGAGCCTAAGCGAAACACTTGAACAAATCGAGAGAGCTGTGGAATTTTGTGATGAGGACGAGCGATTTATTCCCGCCAAGTTAGCTGAGTGGATAATGAAGAAGTACACGTTTGCGACTATGATGGACAACGAGGAAACCTACGTTTACCTGGATGGTTTCTACCAGCCCATAGGCGACGCGTTGATAAAGAAACTGGTGAAAGAAGCGTTGCAGGACGCGTACCGCAAGAACCGCGCCTTGGAAGTGCTTGATTTCATAAAAGCCTCAACCTACACGACCCGCAGAGAAGAGCCACCGCACTTGATACCGCTGGATAACGGCGTCTTAGACGTAAGCAAAGACCCCTTTGAACTGAAGCTGCACAGCCCCGACTACATGTTCTTCAACAAGCTACCCGTCAAATACGCTCCTGAAGCTGACTGCCCAGCCATCAAGAAGTTCATGAAAGAAATCACGAACTCTGAAGAGGACGTGACGATTCTGGAAGAAGTCGTCGGCTTCTGCCTGTACCGAGCGTACTTTATCGCTAAGGCGCTTATGCTTGTGGGCGACGGGTCAAACGGCAAAAGCACCTTCCTAAACCTGGTAAAAGCCTTCTTAGGGCAGCAGAACGTCTGCGGACGCAGCCTCCAAGACCTTGAGCTTAACCGCTTCGCGAAAGCCGACCTCTACACAAAGCTGGCGAACATCTACGCTGACTTGCCTGACAGAGCCCTACAAAGCACTGGCACCTTCAAGATGCTGACAGGCCGCGACCTAATCGCCGCAGAAAAGAAGTTCTCGCACACCTTCCACTTTGCGAATTACGCAAAGCTGCTGTTCTCAGCCAACAAGGTGCCTGAAGCAAACGATGACACAAGCGCCTTCTTCAGGCGGTGGATCATCATTGTTTTCCCCAAAGCGTTCACCGGCAGCAACGCAGACCCCTACATTCTGGAGAAACTGACGACTGAGACTGAGCTTTCAGGCTTGTTGAACCTTGCTTTGCAGGGGCTGAAAAGACTGCTGAAAACGGGGCAGTTCAGCTACAGCAGAACAGCTGAAGAGACGAAAGAGGATTACATACGCAAGTCGTCGCCGATTGCCGCTTTCGTGTTAGACTGCCTTGAAACCGACTCAGACGCTTTCATAGAAAAGAAACCACTGTACACGGTTTTCGCGGAGTACTGCCGAAACTTGCAGCTGCCAACAGTGCTTCAGGACACGTTTTTCAAGAATCTGCCGAAGCATGTTGCAGTTGCGGATTACAGGCCAAAAGTGGAGGGAAAGCGCCTTTACGCTTTCAAAGGCGTACGCTACAGCCCGAGCGTGTCTAGCGTGTCTAAGGTGTCTAGGGTATTCTATACTTTAATTGAACACGCTGACCAGTTCAAAAACAACGGTTACAGCGTCGAGAAACTGCCTGATGGCAGTTTTATTAAAATAGAGATAGCCCTAGACAGCATAGACACCCTAGACACAGCAAGCCATAAGCTACTGCCTTCACGCAGTCTCGGGGAGAAACTGGAAGAAATCAAAGCTTGGCTGGTGGCAAACAAGACTTCAGAGGGCCTGGTTGACTCTGCAGCTTTAGCGGTGAAGTGCGCAGAGTTAGGCTTAGACGTGCAGAAAACCGTCAAGCTTCTAGTGGATGACTGCAAGATTTTCGAGGTTCCAGCAATGGGCAAATGGGGCGTGAAATGATGACATCTAAACGTGAGAATCACCCCATGACTTCGCATCTAACCACGTTGGTGACTCGTTTTCTCAGAGCCTTGGAGAACGTGAAGTCCTGGAACCAACTGGACAGCTTAACGGGGGAAGCGGAGCTGAAGCGCCACCTGTGCAACATCATCGAGTACACGTTCTACTTTCACAAGCAGCAGATCACAGAGCAAGAAGTCAAGCAGCTCGTCTACCTCTTGGAGAACGGAGGGCAGCCACAGCAGTGACTTTGCAGCCAAAACTTGACAGCAGCACGCGCAAACAGGAGAATGCGGACGACTTTGTTTACGTGCTGTACTTGGACCATGTGCTTTTTCGAAACGCTGACGCCGGCTTGTTTAAGCCTGTGTTGCGCGAAACAGTCGGTTGGCTGCACCGCGAAACCGCAGACGCCATATGGGTTCTCTGGGAAAGAAGCGTGAAGCCGCTTCCCCACGAGAGAAGCCCAGCCACGGATTCAGGCCTAGTCCTGTTAAGAAGCGACATCGTGGAGATGAGGCGGCTGCCTCTACAAAAAATTTTGAACGGGCTTTTATTTAGGTCCTCAGCCTTAACTGTTAGCTGCCGAGTAAGCGCTTCGGAAAGAGAAGCGAAAAACTCAGCCCGAAAAAAGCCGGAGGAAACGAGAACCCGTGGAAACACTTAACCAAACCAAAGCACTGCAACTGCAACACCATCAGCTGACAGCTAAAACGGCAGCGTACCAGCAAACAGCGCAGCTGACTTCGCCAGTTTCGCCATGTCCGCCTGACGTGGAAAGGTTCATCCGCGAAGCCCTGACCAAACGGAAGCCAAGCCTCATACCCTTCGCCACCACAAGCCCCACAGTAGCCACGATGGTTAAATACCTTAAACGGCACTGCAGCCAATCGCACTCTACAGCTTACCTCTACACGTGGTCCGTTCAGCAGTACTGCCGATGGTGCGGAGCCGACCCAGACCAGCTAATAGCCGAATGCTTCGCAGAGGACAGCTTGCCAAACCAGAAGGCGTTGCTGCTTGAAGCCAGAAGACTGGACGATTACGTTGGTGCGTTGCAGAGCGAAGGATACAGTCCAGGACACATAGCCAACTGTGTAAAAGCCGTGAAAACTTTCTTCAGAGTAAACGGCTTAAGTCTATCGCTGCCGTATAAGTTCCGCAAGTACGTTGTGAGCCGAGACCGAGCGCCTACCCCTGAAGAGATCGCCCAGCTCATGGACCTGGCGGACGTGAGGGGCAAAGTCATTGTTTCAATGCTTGCGCTTGGCGCCTTCAGAATAGGAACCCTCTGCAAGCTCCGCTATAGGCACGTGAGACACGACCTTGAAAGAGGCACAGCGCCAGTCCACATCCACGTCGAAGCCACGATAACTAAGGGGAAGTACCATGACTACGACACCTTCATAGGGAAAGAAGCCGCGGACTACTTGAAGGCGTATTTGGAGGCACGCAGAAACGGCGGACTACCCAACAAGATCCCGCCTGAAAGCGTTGACGACGAGTCGCCGCTGATACGCGACGAGCACTCCAAAATGGTTAAGCCACTGACACCGTCCCAAGTCTATAACGTGCTGCACAGGCTTATGGCTCAAGCAGGACTATTGGGAAGCAGGGTTGGAAGACGCTACACCATGAGACCGCATAGCATCCGCAAATTCTTCCGCACGCAGATGGCAGCCTTAGGCGTTCAAACAGACTACATCGAATACATGATGGGACACACCATAAGCACGTATCATGACATTCAGATGAAGGGCATTGAGTTCCTGAGGGGCGTTTACGCCGCTTCAGGCCTGTGCGTGAAGCCTAAGACGAAGCCCAGCAGAGTTGAGATGCTGAAGGAAATGGTCAGAGCTTTAGGTTTGAACCCTGAGGAAATCCTGACCGAAAAAGCGCTATCTATGCCTCATAGGACCGTGATTACAGCGGGCGCGAAAACCAGCATTGACCAAGACCACGTGGACACGCTGCTTAAAGCCTTGAAGCAGAAGCTCAAACAAGAAATCACCGCGGAAACAACGACACCACACTAAAAACGGTATAAATTACAATATGGGTAAGGTAGCCCGGGAGAGATTCGAACTCTCGTCGAGGGCTCCAGAGGCCCCTATGCTTGACCGCTACACCACCGGGCTCCAGCAACGACACTGGGGTCATATGGGCGATTCTTTTCCTAATAAGCATTCTCACACTGCGCAGCATGGCATTTATAAGAAATTATAGACTGCGATTTAACCTGTCTCTCGATCTGCAGCAACGGAAATGATAGAGATGAGAGAGATTAAAACAGCTAAAACTGAACCAGCCTATTTGGCGCCTATTAGTGGTTGGTTGCAGGAACCTATAGAGGGGGTAGGGGTCGCTATTCGCGTTTTCAGACGCCAAACCATGTTGAAAACGGCACAGGGGGGAGAGGAGCTATCCGCCACGCTGTCAGTGGTCATATTGGCTTGCATTGTCATAATACGGCAAAAACCTCAACGTTGTTCCACCGCTTCTTTTGGGTTAGCGCTGTTATTTTGCGATACGTTCCCTTTCTTGTGAGCAAAGCCATTATCGTTGGGTATGGGATTATTGATAAAGGTGGCTGGTAGGGTTCAGGTTCGATCTCAACACGGACGACATCACAATTATTAAATGGATATAACACTTTTACTCTTTGCTTAGGCCAATCGTAGTAGTGACATTCTTCTGGCGGCGGAAGAGGGCTGGGCGGATAAATGGAAACGTCAATAACGTTAAACTGATTTTTCAGCTTTCGCTTGTTTAATATTATACCCAAATCGAATCTCTCATTCTTTCCTTCGTGAAGTTTCTTTAAAGCCTTCATAGAATTTCTCGTTAACTTCAAAACAATTCAGACAAGGAACTGGTGATCGCCTTTTTCTGGCACTGCTAATTCATGTTTAGGCGTGCCTTTTACGAGCCAATTTCTTGAATCCGAATACAAGTTAAAATATGCGTAGTCGATCTTGCCGTAATACTGCTTATCGCTTTCCGCCATGTAGAAATGACACATCAGGCCGCGCCTAACCCGCTCTTCTTCTGCCCATTCAATGAATCGAACAATCTGACTCAAGTGTGTTCACATTCAGAGTTTAGTGCTTTCAGAATTTAAGACTAATCTGCGTCTCGCGCGCCAAGACAATAGAATTCGGATGAAGGGTTAGGTTCTGCGATGGCTAAGGCTGACCTTTTTATACTCCTTTGCCCTTCCCCGCCCGACCAAAAACTAGTAGAGAGGTTTGAGAAATGGGGTCTAAAATAGCCAAGATATTCTTGGACGACGCCGGCTCTTTCTTGGGCAGAGGCAAAGGCTGCCTCATAGTTAAGGACAGAAAGGGAAAGGTTGAGGAGTATCCGCTTTTTGAAAACAAGATTGGAGAAGTCCAAATCAAAATAGGAAACTCTGTCTCTTCTGGAGCTTTGGCTACATGCGCTTTCTGGGAAATAGATGTTTTGATATTGACGCAGAGAGGCCATCCGGTAGCCGTTCTAAAGAGCCTGGACGATGACAGCCACGTTAAGAGAGTTTGCCAGTGCGAAGCCGTGAAGAACTGCAAGGCCGTTGAAATTGCCAAGAAATTAATAGTGTAACGTGTGAGTATTTAATGGGTGAAGTTGCCACAAGTATTTTTTCTAAGTAACCCCTAAAATCCAAGAATGGTCGTGTCATGTTTTCCTGTTTCTATCGCAAGGTTAAGTAGTATGATTTTTCATTTTATTCTGTTGTATGTCGGAAAATCAGGAAATCAGAGGCAATACGCTGAAGGTTTACTTGTACTTGCTTAAGCATGGGCCATCTGAGCTTAGAGATATTCAGCGTGGGCTCAATCTTTCTTCAGCTTCGCTCGCATCTTATCATTTGGGGAAGCTTTTAGAAATGGGGTTTGCCAAGCAGGATGAGTATGGAAAGTATTCTGCGGTGAAAGATGCTTCAGATAAGATTCTTGAGGGCTACTCGAAAATAGGGCCAGCTGTGGTGCCGCAGTTATTCTTCTTTTCTTTACTTTTTACTATTCTTGTAGTTTTCTTTTCGGTGGAAATTTGGAGCGATGCGGGTTTCATTCCATATTTGCTTGGCATAAGCTTTGCAATGCTGGCTGTGTTCTGGTTTGAGACTATTAGGCTTTGGCGTAAACTAGTCGTGTGATTGGCTGTTTTCGCCTGCTTTTATGATTAAAGGCTTTTTAATGCTCTTTCAACTGCTTTTAACTAAATTTAAAATGTGTAGGTTTTAATGGCACTTTACTTTTCCATTTTACTGAGGAAGGAAAAAAAAAATGTATCGAAGATGGCCTTTTAAGTACGGTTTGGCTGCAGTCATCGCTGCGATTGTCATCATCGGAATGTCTTTGTTTGCAAACTTGACTAACACTCCTGCTGCACCAACAGTTCCAACAACTCCTGCAGTTCCAACAGTTGAAGAAGCTACTTTTGCTGTTTTGTTGACTGATCCGCCGACAGTGCCAGCGGGAACTACACAGCTCAATTTGACGTACACTGATGTCCTGCTTCATGTGATTTATCCGAATGGTACTGCTGAATGGCTTCCAGTTGGCGCTGAAGGTACTGTGAACTTGTTCTCGCTGATTAATATGACTCAGACACTTGCCACCATCACAATACCACTCAATTCAACGGTGGATAAAGTTCAATTTTCGATAGCCAATGTGACCGCGGTTGTCAATGAGCAGACGTACAACGTGACCTCGTTATCTGATACGTTTGTTGTTAAAGTTGTGAATGGCGCGGTTAACAAGACGCTTTCTGGTGTGCTGATAGACTTTAACCCGACGCTGGTTCAGATACAGGCATCAGACGAGAACGATACAACAGTTTACTATTATGTGCTTGTTCCTAGCGCGAACGCGATTATTGTCGAGAACCTTACTTCGGCGCATGTTAAAGTAGGGACTATTATAGCGATTGGCGAAAATAACAGAGTACAGCTTATACGTGTTAAAGAAGACTTTTCAAAGAACTTGACGATTGTTTCAGCTACGCTCACGGTTAACGGTAACACCACAGGGCTTTCAGTGGAAATAAAGAATGAGGGTGAAGTAGCATTCAGAATCTTTGGACTTACGTTGCGTGGCGAGTTTAACACAACACAGACATGGGATGTCAAGACATTCGGACACGGCTGGCATAAAGAGCATAGAGTGAGAATCCACCCTGAGACGATTCCTTTCAAAGTGAACGGGACATCGTTGGTTCCGCTATACGGAACTTTCTGGAAGCCGCCTGAATTTGGCAAACCATTTTCATCAGTAATCATAAATCCTGGTGAAAGTGTTACGTTGAATTTCAATGGCGTCATTGCACTTTATACTGGCTGGAGACAAGACCAAAATCCACTGTTTACCATAACCCCGATAGTTGACAACGACTATACGATTAGGCTGATGGGTGAAGGATTCCAAACCTACACCGTCACGGCAACTGCGCCTTGACAGCTATCTCCCCTTTTTCTTTTATCCATCACATAAATAATGAATACAACTAAATTTTACTATGTTGTCTGGTTCAACTTTAACAGTATAAGAAGACCCTTTTATTCCAGCTAAAACCGTCGAAGATTTGGAAGCGTTAATCGCCGCTTCAGGAAAGAAACTTGCCACGTTCCTAAGACTGCTGTTGGAGACAGGTTGCCGCTGCTGAGAAGCCATCAATTTGGAATGGGCTGACATGGACTTTCAACGGCGAACCGTGAGAATAACAGCGGAAAAAACAGCAAACCAAGAATTCTGCCGATTTCAAACCAGTTGGCTTCGATGATGGAGAGACTGCCTAAAAAATCAAGCAAACTCTTCACGGGTAACTTAAACACGATGAGGGCAAACCTGCAAATCATGCGGAAAAGAGCAGCGTTCAAACTTACAATCCACGACTACTGAAGGTTTCGTTCCACTCGCTTAGACACCTTAAAGGCACCGTTGAATACCATAAGACCCGTGACATTCTGCACGTTCAGCGCGTTCTTGGGCACCGCGTGATTAAGTCAACCATGACCTACGTCAACCTTGAAGCTGCACTTTACCACAGCGGAGGCAACGATGCATTTCATGTTAAAGTTGCTTCAACGCTGGAAGAAGCTTGTAAACTGCTGGAAGCAGGCTTCGAATATGTCACCGAGTTTGAAGGCGCTAAAATATTCAGGAAGCGGAAGTAACATGAAAAATTATTGGGTAACTTCCAAAATTAATGGCATAATTTCCTTGGTCACGTACTCAACGTACTTATTCTTGTCTGCAAGATTGAATATGGTCACTGAAGCGTCTCTTGTAACCCCGACGACGTAACCGGTCTCCTTCGACCGGGCAACCACGTACCACAAGTCCCCATGCTTCGTGTAATCCTCAAACAACTGCGCATTAACCAAGTCTGGACCGTAAAGCGAAAGCTTGTTCACGTTCGGAATATCCACGTTGTCGAAAAACGTTATCTTCGTGTCCTCAGGATTCTTCAAATGAAAAGCCCTCAGGGTCTCAGGAGGAATCTTGGCTTCCACGACACCGCCAACCTTCTCGAAAAGCAGTTCGCTAAGCTGGTTCGCGATAAAATTCGCCACACGTTTCTTCTCCACCACTGTCAAAAACACGTTGCCTTCCACCTGCGCGAAGCTAAAAAGCGCCTCCACTGTCCGCGGCAAAGGTGCAATCTTGCCCCTGTGAAACACGTGCATGACGTAGTCGTGTGAGTAAACGCCTGTGAGCGTGTTCTCTTTCGGCAGCAACCCAACCACTTCCGTCACAAGCTGAAACCTGTAGTCGCCTTCCTCGTAAGTCTCCTCGGTGCGGTAACCGTCAAGCTTCGATGCAACGTCTTCGATAGGCATCTGCTCCGAGAGCCTGAAAATTTTTCCAGCAACAACCATACAATAAACCTCAGCCTCTAAAAACGAAGACGATGCTTATGAAATTTTGCCTTAACACCTGTCTATTTTATGCAGTAAGATGTTGAAACATACGTGGGCAACCCGCATTTTTCCATCTTACTTTGAGCGGAAACTTTACCAATCGGTTAAATAAGACGATTTTCACCTATTACGGACGCGACACAAGAGGCAAAACACCTGCAATGCTGATTCAAGAAGTTATACTTGAGAACTTCATGAGCTACGAATACGCCAGAGTACCGTTTCGACCAGGCGTAAACGTCATCGGTGGACCAAACGGCGCAGGAAAGTCCTCGCTACTCTTAGCCATCTCAGTTGGCTTAGGACAATCATACACGGAACGCTCCAGAAAACTCAGCGACCTGATCCGTTGGGGAAAAGACCAAGCCCGCGTAACACTCATACTGGACAACAGTAAACGTGGCGGAAAACGCCCTGTTCCGCGTTACAGCAAGGATCAGATCTTCCTTACACGCGTTTTGCGCAAAGACGGCAAATACTGGTTTGAATTGGAGAACCGTGCCGCCACTAAACAGGACGTTGAACGGCTTCTTGGTAGGTTCGGCGTTGACCCGGACAACATGCTTATCATCATGCACCAGAACATGGTGGAACAGTTCACCGTACTCTCCAACGTGGAGAAACTGCGCATGGTTGAGGCGGCTGTGGGTTTGGAACCTTTCCGAGAGAACGTTCTTCAAGCCCAGCACAAGCTTACACGCATTCTTAGCCAGTCGGAATCGGTTGGCAAACTGTTGGAATCTGCGGAGCAGACGCTCAACTACTGGCGCGAACAATACGACAAGTACCAAGAGAAGAAGCAGTTGCAGACGAAACGGCGTTTTCTGGAGCGTGAACTCGCTTGGGCGGAAGTGGAACGGCGCGAAAGCATCTTTAAGGAGCTTCAAGCCGACAGGAACCGGGAACAAGAGAGCCTGAACCGAATCGAAGAAGAGACAAAGGCGGTAACTGATCAGCTCAGGAACGTGCAGAGCCAGCAGGAAACGCTGAAAGGCGAGATGAAAACGGTGTTTAATGAACGCCTTGGTCTTGAGCGTGGAATCGCCGAAAACCAGTCAACCTTAAACCTTTATGAGCAGCTGCTGGAAGAAGCATCAGTCTTGGAATCTGCAATCCAGAAGGATGCAAGCCGGTTTAAACTGCTCAGAACCGAAAACTTGAAAGCGCTTTCGCAGAGTGCACGTCAATATCTTGCGGCGGCATTTGAAAAAGTGAAGGAAAACCAAGCCAAAATGCTAAGCCTTGAGGAAGCGGCAGACAAGATGGCGAACCAAATCTTGGAAAACCGCGTCCAACTTGCCTTGCTGAAATACCGTAGAGAAAGCGCCGCTGAGGACTTGGAAAGAATTGATGCTCAACTTGAGGACGCGAAAGTAAGCTTGGACTCCGCGATGGCTAAGGCGGAACAGTCTGGCGCAAGAATCGCCGTGGTGAAAAGCGTCGGCGAAGTTCTTGATGAGATTCGCGTGACAGATGGACATTTAGCTGCGCTCGCAGATGTGTCAGAAGACATCGAGCGCATGTACGAGTCTTACTCAAAACTTTACTTGGAGCTTAAGGAAAAAGCTCAAGTTGTCGCTGAGAACCGGCAGAAAGCGCTTGAAGAAGTTAAAACGCGGATGCAGGCTTGGCGCACAGTGATGCAGAACCTGCTGGACCGAGTGAACTTGGAATACCAGAAGATTATGAGTAAAACGCAGGCGATTGGTGAAGTGCGGTTGGCTAATGGGCATGACATTGAAACCGCTGGTTTAGAGATTCTCGTGGGCTTCAAAGGCGGGAAACCGGTGCCTTTGGACGCTTACACACAGAGTGGCGGCGAGAGAACCACGGCAACCATGAGCTTCCTGCTTGCCTTGCAGCAGCATGTGCGTTCGCCTTTCCGTGCCGTGGATGAATACGACATTCATATGGATCCTAAGAACAGGGAAATGATTGCACGCATGCTGGTTTCATTGATTAAAGATGCGACTGCACAGTACATCGTGATTACGCCGAGCCAAATCACTTTCGCGCAAGAGAACGCGAACATCATCACGGTGCAGAACATCGAAGGCAAATCCGTAGTGCGAGAGGTTAAATAGTGGAATCCAAAAAAGCCCAGAAGAAACTTGGAACGGAGAAGCTGCAGCGCATTATCGAGATGTGCATTGCCATCGAGAATCACACGGTTGACCCATTCCTGCTGAACGTTGACGACATCATCAAAGTGGTGAAGGAGTATTTTCCCCAGTGGGAAAAGCCTGAAGAGCTTAACCTTGACGCCGAAGCGATCAGCCACTTGGCTTCTGCGATTAAGCTTCAAAGCGAATGGGTTAAGCAGCGCTCAACAACGCTTTACACAGACCCATTTCTTCTCGAAGAAAAAATCGCTCAGGCAACTAAGGATGAGATAGTAAGCGTGTTCCTCAGAGCTTGGCATCCACTGGTTGAACTGGAGCAAATCAGCCTGTTCAGTCTTTCCGAGGCTCTGCAATACTGGGAGAGGCTGTTGCCGCTGAAGGAGAGATGGCCTGAAGTTGCGGTTCCTGAGGTTGCAATGGGAACTGCGAGTTGGGATGAGTTGGTGCGGCAGCGAATCTTGGGCGACAAGGTTTTTTCTGACGAGCTCGAGATTTTCTGGCGTGAGCTGAAGGAGAAGGTTAAGGAGAAGGGGACTGACGGCAAGATGCGCTACTGGGATTTCGTAGGCGCTGACACTTATGAGGAAACGGTGCACCGTGCTTTCATGGCGAGTTTCCTGATTTCTTACGGATACGCAACTTTGGAGATTCGCCCTTTGGAGGAGGAGATTTTCATCGAACCGTTTGAGAAGCCAATTGCGAAAATTGCCACACAGCAGTCGATTTCTATCCCGATTTCGGTTACTTATGATAAATGGCAGAAGTGGAAGAGAGGCGAACTGGATTGAGAAAAAAGACGAAGGGTGTTTACGCGAGCAAAATGAAACGCGCCACGCACATGCTGTTTTACAGGAGACACCATAAACCAGGCGTTAAAGGCTGGGAACTTCACAAGGCGTTAGGTGCTGACTACCCGAAAGTACTTGAAGTTCTGGATGAATACTTGGCAAACTTAGATTTGCAGGTTAAGACAGTTTTTGAGGAGGAGAAAACGCCAACAGAGAAACCGTCATTGGAAGAGCTTGATAAAGCGCGATTTTACGTGACGTTGCGGGGCGAGTTGCAGCCGAAAGAGTCAAAGATGATTGGCTGGCGAATTGACGATTTAGCAGGCTTAGCTGTGGCGATTTCCTACATCATATCCAAGAAGGGGCAAGCGCCGCGAAAAGACGTTGAAGAAGTGCTAAGCGAGAAGCTTCCAGGCTGGAAAGTCGGCTTGAACATCGACCGCTACATCCGCTATGGCTACTTGATTCAGGACGAGAACGATCAGCTTTACCTGGATTGGCGAACAAGGGCTGAAGTGGATGAGAAAGCGCTTATAGATATGCTTCTTAGCGCTGAAGCCAAAGAACCCTTGCCGTCCGAAGCTTCGGAAAAAGAAATCGAAGATGAGAAAGAAGACGGGGAAGCGGAGGACGAGTGACGGCTGAATTAACTTTTGATTTTTTTTCTTTAGCCCTTTGTTCCCTCGGTATAACTCTTTTCCTATTAAAAAATCCTCATTACTTCATAGCGTCTAATCGTTGTGCGATAAAGTTAAAGCTCTAAATCGCCTTCTTTCCAATGAACTGTTGGAGAACCAGAAATGACCGAGAAGGCTGAGAGTTCAGGTTACAAGGGCGAAGTGCTGAATGCCCTTCGAAAAGCCGGGTGCGAAGTCGGCGACATCATTCGTGTCACCGCTGGCGGCAAAAGCTACGAGGGCATCCTTATTCCTCGTTCAGAATCAGGCGACACCGCGCACATCGTGGTCAAGCTGAAAAGTGGCTACAACATCGGCATACGCATAAAGCCAGACGTGAAAATCGAGAGAATAGGCAAGGGCGCCAAGCCCATGTTCGCCTCGCCGCTGCTTCCAGAGCAAAAACCCGAACTGCCAAAAGCGATCATTTTGAGCACGGGAGGAACCATAGCCAGCCGCGTGGACTACCGCTCAGGCGCCGTGCGCTCCGCCTTGTCAGCCAGCGACTTGTACGGCGTGGTTCCCGAACTCGCCGACGTCGCTCGTGTGGAGACAGAAATCGTGTTCAGCCTTTACAGCGAAAACCTAACCCAGCAGCACTGGAGTCAGCTGGCTCAAAAAGTCGCCGAGCACATCGCGCAGGGCGCAGACGGCGTGATCATCGCGCATGGCACGGACACGATGGCTTACACGGCTGCGGCGCTCAGCTTTGCGTTGCAAAATCTTCCCGTGCCCGTGATTCTGGTTGGTGCCCAGCGCTCTTCGGACCGCCCGAGCTCTGACGCCGCCACTAACCTTATCGCTGCAGTTCAAGCCGCCACAAAAGCGCCGTTTGCCGAGGTCGCTATAGCCATGCATGAAACGGTTTCCGACACCAGCATAGCCATCACAAGGGGCACCAAAGTGAGGAAGTGCCATACCAGCCGACGGGACACGTTCAAGCCCGTAAACGCTACGCCCCTCGCCCGAGTGAACAACGGCGAAGTAATCATGCTGACAGACGAGTACCAGAAACGCGACGCCACGAAAAAGCTCATTCTGAAACCCGACTTCAGCGAAGCGGTTGCGCTGGTCAAATTCTATCCGGGGCTTGACCCTGCAGTCATTGACTGGCATGTGGAAAAAGGCTGCAAGGGCATACTCCTCGAAGGCACAGGCTTAGGTCACGTAAGCAAGTACTGCTTTGACGCCATCCGCAACGCTGTTAACCGCGGCGTGGTGGTGGCGTTGGCTTCCCAGTGCATTTGGGGACGCGTGAACATGAACGTGTACGACACGGGACGCGACCTGCTAAATCTGGGGGTCATCCCGCTTGACGACATGTTCCCCGAAACTGCGCTTGTCAAGCTCATGTGGGTTCTCGGCCAAACCAGCGACGCCGCGGAAGCCAAAAAGCTGCTGAAGATTAACATTGCTGGCGAGTTTTCGCCGCGAACCATGCTTGACAAATTCGGCGTTGAAGGAGAAGAAGCCGATGGCAATTGACTACGCGAAGATAGGGCTAAAAGTCGGCTTGGAAATCCACCAGCAACTCAACACGCAGGCGAAGCTGTTCTGTAGTTGCCCGCCGGCGCTTTTTAAGGAAGAGCCTGAAATCACGTTTCTGCGCAGGCTTAGACCCACCCAAAGCGAGCTCGGACAGGTGGATCCTGCCGCGTTTTTTGAATTTCAAAAAGGCGTGAGAATCCTGTACGAAGCAAACCGCGCCACCAGCTGCCTCGTGGAGATGGATGAGGAGCCGCCGCACCCGCTGAACATGGAAGCCGTGGAAGTGGTTTTGACTGCGGCGTTGATGATGAATATGCAGCCCATAGACGAAGTGCATGTCATGCGTAAAACCGTCATCGACGGCTCCAACACCACCGGGTTCCAGCGCACCTGCATCATCGCCTCTGACGGCTGGATTAAGGTTGGGGAAAAAACAATTCCGATGCAAGCCGCAAGCTTAGAAGAGGATGCAGCGCGGAAAACAGGCGAAGAGGACGGCGGCAAAACCATCCGTTACCGCATCGACCGTTTGGGCATACCGCTCATTGAAGTCGCCACGGCACCGGTCATCTACTCGCCCGCAGAAGCGCAGGAAGTCGCCCTCGCCATCGGAAGGATTCTGCGGGACACGGGCAAAGTTATGCGCGGCTTAGGCACCATCCGCCAAGACCTGAACGTGTCCATTCCGAACGGCGCTTTAATGGAGATAAAGGGCGTGCAGGAGCTTGAGCTCATCGCGAAAGTGGTGGAGTACGAGGTCCAGCGCCAACTGGGACTTCTACAAGTCAAGGAAGAACTAAACAACAGAGGCGTCAAAGCAGAAGATTTACGGCAGGAGTTTGTTGATGTTTCTGCGGTTTTCCAGCGGACCAAGTGCAAAGTCATCCGCAAAGCCTTGGACAAGGGGCAGATGGTTTTGGCTGTTAGACTTCCCAAGTTTGGCGGCGTTCTGAAGCGTGAACTTATGCCAGGGTTCCGCGTGGGCACCGAGCTGTCTGACCGCGCACGGTTCTGGGGCAGAGTCGGCGGAATATTCCACACCGACGAAATGCCCAACTACGGCATCACCGCCGAAGAGGTCGAAGCACTCCGCAAGGCTGTGGGTGCTGGCGTGGATGATGCTGTGGTTTTCGTGGCTGACACCGCGGAAAACGTGCATGACGCTTTGAAGGCTGTCGTGGAAAGAGCGCAAGAAGCGATAGCCGGCGTGCCAGCTGAGACCCGCACCGCCAAAGAGGACGGAACCACAAGGTATATGCGTCCTAGACCTGGCGCAGCGAGAATGTACCCGGAGACGGATATTCCGCCTGTTCTTTTGACGGCTGAGTTGGTGGAGAAAATCCGTGCAAGTCTGCCTGAACCCGCGGAAAAGAAAGTGGCTCGTTTGATGAAGGAGTACAGCCTAAACGAGAAGTTAGCCAAACAAGTTGTCGACTCTGGCTACGCCACGTTGTTGGAGACCATCGTAAAAGCGAGCAGCGTATCAGCGACGACTGTGGCGGCGTTCCTGACCGAGACATTGAAGGCGCTGAAACGAGACGGCGTCCAAATCGAAAACGTCGCAGATGAACAGGTGCTGGAGATTTTCAGGGCTGTGGGCGCAGGTGAACTGGCGAAGGAGGCGGTGGCTGACGTTTTTGCTTGGCTCTCAAAACATGAAGGCAAAAGCTTGAATGACGCCGTGGAAAGTCTCGGTTTGAGGCCGCTTTCAAAAAAGGAATTAGAGGTGATTGTTGACCGCGTTGTTGCAGAGAACAAGCGGTCCATCGAGGGGTTGGGGAATAAGGCTTTTGGGTTGTTGATGGGTGCTGTGATGAAGGAGGTGCGGGGAAAGGCTGACCCCGACCTTGTGGCGAGACTTCTGAAGCAGCGGCTGCGGTGAGTTCCGGGTTTACTTGTAGTCTTTGACTGTCATTATGCTTTTTGAGATTTTCAGGTTTTCGCCGCAGTAGGGGCAGATGTGGAAGTCTGGTTGCAGTGGTTTTTCGCAGGTTGGGCACAGTATGTTGGCGAAGAGGATTTTTTCTTCTATCGTTTGTATCTGTTTCTTTAAGCTGCTCAGTTCGGTTCGTGTTTTTTCCATTGTTGCTTTTATGGGTTCTATGTCTTTGACTTCGGCGCGTATGTTGCGTATGATATCTTTGATTTGGGCTAGTGTTTCGGTGTTTGAGTCTACTGTTTCGTACATTACTTCGAATAGATCGCCTTTGCTTTCTATGATTTGCGTGTCTGTTGCGGCTTGTTGTTTTGCGTCTGACAGGATTTTGTTTAGGAATGTTTCGACAGGGTTGTCGAAGGCTATGACGCAGGTTATTCCCCAGAGGATGGCTGTTGAGGCTGCTGTTATGGCGAGGTACGTGGTTGCGGATAATTGTTGCAGTTGCTGGTTTATGAAGGGGTAGAGTGCGAGGAGTCTGATGGGGTTGTTGAAGAGGAAAGCGCTTAATGCTTCGATTAGATGTATAAGGGAGATGAAAGTCAACGTGGTGAAGAGCCATACTGCTATTCCTTTTTTTCTCAAGTTCTGTTCTCCTGTCGCGTGGCAGTTGCTGCTGCATAGAGTATTACGTCTTACTATATAATAATATGTTCCGATTTGGGAATATTACGGAAGATCTTAGCGCGTTAACCTTAAATATGTAAACTGACACTTATTTACATGATATGCCATCAAATGTAACGATACCACTTACAGAACATCAAAGAGTTATTTGGAAACTGTCAAGCCAGGGTCTTAGTGTATCATCAATAGCCAACAAACTAAAAAAAACCCGACAGTACGTTAGCCAAACACGGTTAACAACCGATGCAAAGTTATCATCCGTACTATTAGGGATCGCCCAAGTAAATGATATACAAGTAACAAAACTGGATGCTAGGCAAGGTATACTGCTAGGTTACCATCCTGCACTCGACCGCAAAGTCATCATTACCTACAGCACCAACTTCGGGATAAAAGTTTGGTACTGGCATGACAATCCAGAAGACGTAAAAAACAAAGAATTCCTCAAACAAACTCAAACATACTTGCTCGACATGGCCAAAGAACGAGGCATAGAAGTAGAAAATGAGGAAAGTATCCATCCAGCAAAGCTGGCTGACATTATTTTTACAAGATTGCTTCCGGAGGTGAAAATATGAAACTGGATTATTTAAAACGAAAAATTCGCGGCTGGCTCCCTCCACAGCCAAGTAATCTTAGCAGCAAAATTAAGCATTATTCAGTCCCAATCGCAGTCGGGCTTGCTGTTACAATTTTCTCACTGTCTCTTTTTGCAATATCATCAAATTTTTTCGCTGGATCTTCTATAACCGCACCGCCAGTTGATACAAGCGTTGGCAATACCGATAATCAAAATAGTACGACAGTTACTTCTCAGCAGAATTCTACGATCACAGAAGAACAAGCTCTTAATATAGCGATGCCTATTATCGTTCAATACGCGAGAGAAAACAATAGAACGATAACAAACGTAACCGCAGAATCGGCACTAATGGCAGACTATGGTTTGAGAGGTGGTCCTACTTTTGAGCAAATCTTGACAAAAGGAAAAGTTACGCGTTATTACCCTGTATGGGTGGTGAGAGCAGCCTTCCAGTGGACGAAGCCGCAGCCTGAGCCTGTATACGACGCGAATGGCACCATTGTCGGAAATAGATGGCCAAGCAATGCAACATGGATAAATGGTTTCGATGTCGCAATCTGGGCAGATAACGGTCAAGTTGCTAGTGCAGGACCACAGGGCGTGTATTAGTTCATAACTAAACTTTTATAAGAAAAGGATGGAGGAGCACCTTATGCTTTCAGCAACAACAGAAAAGAATGCGGCGCATGCCTATGATTTTGTTGTGGAAGAAAAGGGAAAGTTTCTGAAAGCTTACTCGGAGGTCACAATCTTAGCAGAGATGAACAAACGACTAGGGCTAAGTGCAACCGATGTAATTGCTTTGTTTAAGGAGAAATACGGCAAGCAAATGAGCCCTGGAACAATATATCCACTTCTTCGAAGAATGGAACAAAAGAAACTGATTAAATTAATACCGAACCGAAGAAAGAAATTTTATGTTTTAACAGACTCAGGTAAAAAAGCTTTGAACGACCTCCAACTTAATCTAAAGGAAATCCAAGTTTTCATTTTCTATTTATTAACCAAATAATAAAAATGAATATGCCCATAAGTAGAATGGAGACCCAGATGATTGTTTACCTAAGAAACCTACCAGAAATTCTTTTGCTAGATTTTTGTCTAAATTTGCGTCAGAGATAAATTATGTAAAAGTATTAAATTAACCACGCAAGATATTACTTGCGTACATTGCTTATTATGTTAAATTCGATTTTCGAATGAACGCCAAGTCTTAAGAAGCTTATCTTAGTAGATGGAAGCTGAAAGCTATCGCTTTCCCAACTATAATTCCAGAGCTATACTGTTCTGGGGGCGAGTAACCGCCTAGTCCCAATTGAGGGACAGCAAAAGGTCAAGTGGAAAACAGAGGTTTCCACCTAAATGTATGGAGGTAAAAAATGACTAAAATCTCTACACAAAAACTAATAACAGCCCTTCTCGCAACATTTATGGTATCCGCCTCTTATGTCTCCCTCTTGCCGGCTGTGCATGCAGAATCTCAATTACAGCCGTTGTCTTCTTCGGATACTGTTATAGCCGTTAATTCTCAAGCACAACAAATCTTTGCCACTTTTATGAACAAAGTTGCAGGCGTTAACATGGCAGATTACAATATAGCATCTTTTACTGCTTCCACTTCCCAAGTACCATGGTCCAAAGAGCAGCAAACCTGCATAAGTGCAGTAATTAGCAACTCTCAAGGAAGTTTGAGCGTAGCCATAATTCTAATCGAAGGAAAAGTAAGATTCTATGATTTGAGCCTGCTGTCAGGGTCACTTGGATGGTCACAGTTATATTGCTCGGATTTAATGACCGCGACTAAAAAAGCAATTGATAATTATCAAATCTACTTCAATGCAAGTTATTGCAGTGGATTTGACCAGTTGATCCCTGCAATAATTCAATCACAAAACTTAACTATCACTGAAAACGATAAATCATTAAACGTTCGAATTCTGTGTGACTCAGCGTCTCAACTCCAATACGTTACACTCGAGTGGTGTCAAAGTACTAACGGTCTAAATGTCCCCATGCAGTCAGTTCAAGCTAAATTTTCAAAAACTGGGATATTAACATCTTTTGCCGACACTCTGGGGCTGTACAAAATTGCAACAGTGAATTCTGTTATTTCAGAAGAACAGGCAATCAACATAGCAATGCCATACATAAACGCGTATGCAACACAGAACAACAGACAAATACGAACAGTAAAAGCCATTTTCGCCTATACTAACGACTTTAACGGTAATAAAGGAGATTGCTTCTTAATATATCCCATCTGGGCAGTATCTGCAGAATTTGATGGTTCAATCAACGGTGTATCGGGTTATTGTGTTTCTATATGGGGTGACAGTGGTCAAGTTGAAGGCGACGGAGCACAGGGTAATTATCAAGCGGTCCCAACCAGTCAGGCTTCAGAAAATGAGTTGCTAATAATAATTGGACTAATAGCTCCTTTAGCCGCAATTGCATGCGTACGTTACGAAACAAGAAACAGACGATGGACAAAGAAGGCGGCTCTTAAAATTGGAGGCACCGCAGTCCTGATAGTTGGTCTATGTTCCCTGCTTGTCATTAACCCGGTTTTAGCATACCCTTCAACGATATTGGGAACCCCATACCAAGTTCCCAGCAATGAAGCAGAACTCCAAGATTCAATTACTGATCAAATCGCGGTATGGTCAATTTACACCGCAGGTTATATTGGTTATGTCAGGTATCCTAACACTTACGCAAGCCAAATCTATCAAGCGGCATATGACCAAGGATATGGAGGTTCAATAGTTTTCTACATAGGTCACGGGCAATCAGGAGCAACTGGAATAATCGACAATAGTGGAAATTGGATCTCAGATACTGATATCTATGATAATTCTGCTCAGTACAGCATTGGTCATCATAAATTCGTTATGATGTGGTCTTGTCATCAAGCGGAAAACATAAATCATATGCCTTATGCATGGTTACACACGACATCCCTTTCTGGAGACGGATTTGCAAGCCCTGATTCTAGCGGACAAGAGTATATTGGATTCATCGGAGAAGCACCTTTCCTATCGCGTTCTTTTACGATGAATAATATATATCGAGACAATGCAAGCTACAATTTGCTAATGGCTTTCTATTGGTATACTCTAACACAGGGTTTTAGTACAAATGCTGCACTTGATGCTAGCGTGCAAATGATATACAGTGAAAATTTCCAACAGAGCCTATGGTATACTGGCTTACCTGATGCTGGACGTATGGTTGCTTTCGGTGACGGTAACTTATACATTGGTTCAGGATTAAGAAGCCTTACGGTCAGCTGCGACCCAAACCAAGGATCAGTCAACTACGCCAGCGGAGCCTGGTTCTATAATACACCAGTTTGGCTAACTGCTACACCTAATTATGGCTACCAATTAATCTATTGGCTGGTAGATGGACAACAAGTTTATGGATCTACAATATGCGTCACAATGAATCAAGATCACACGGTTCAACCTATATTTACTGAAGCACCATACACTACCACAATTAATGTGTATTATACTTGGGGAGGGAGTCCGTACTACATCACTTACCAGTACAGCTACAATGTTCAGCTGCCTTACGGAAGCAACTATCTCGACTTCACCAACGGCCCAATCGGAGGATACTTCATGGAAGCATACAACCACGCCGATTCATCCACGCACTACTCGTCTGCGGACACGTACTGGACTGGCTACGGCACCTCAATAGACGTCTTGTGGACCTGGTAAGCCTAAATGGAAACGCGATTTCCATTTCCTTCCTTCCCTCCCCTTTTTCTTTGCGAAAACTAACTAGCCCTTAACGTTACATATTTTCTACAACGTTTACTATGCTTAACCGATGGCAAATGGATAAACAAAATCTAAATTTTCTTTTTCCTCATTTAAGTTATACCGACTCTGCCTCTTAATTGTTCAATTGCATGTCACATTCACGGGTCCGCCTGGAACCCTCGGTGACGGCTGCAGCGGACTGAACAACCAGCCTGCAGACCAAACCATACGCTGACGGCAAAAAGCAAACGCCCAGCAAACCCGACAGAAGTAGATGTACTAAGCAAAACACCACAACTACAAACAGAAAAAAAGAGACAGCCACGGAAGGCACAAATTCTAAAAGGCATAACACAATTGTATAACAGGGGAGCAACGGTGTCACAAAAAAAGAACGAACAGCAAAACACCGAGGAAAACAACGGCGGCTTCACATTCCGCATCAAACTAGGCGACTACGAAGTCGAAATCAAGGGAACACACGAGGAAGTGACAAAAACCATCCAAAACCTTCCCGACTTAGTTGCCAGCATCCAAAAGGCTTTCGAAGTCGCAAAACCAAAAACTGTTACAACCCTGACGGTTAAGACAGAACCACCAGCCGTCAGCGTCCAAACAGCACCCAAAACGGATGCCCAAGCCTATCCGAAAGTGAGGTCTGCAGCTAACTGCGAAGAAGCCATTCTAAAACTTCTGGAGACTGACTGGGGCAAGTGGCGCCCCAGAACCATGGAGGAACTCCAAGAAGCCATGAAAGCAAATAACATCAAATACACCAAACGCGATTTGGCAGGAACCCTCGACGCACTTGCTGGAAAGGGCATGGTCCGGCGGTGGAGCACCAACACGGGCTTCGTTTACATACTTGCCGAAAAGAAACCCCCAGGTCATGGAGGAGAAAAAGCATGAAACGAATAGAAGCCAGAATAAAAACACCCTTCGGCGAAGTAGTCATCGAAGGGGAAACCCCGCAAGAAATCCTGAGCATACTGGAAACCATACCAGAAAATTTCATGGAGAAGCTTTCCGACTTTGTTTCAAACAAGCTGATACCTTCAGGCGCGCAGTTAAAAGGCATCATTGAACCCACAACCGAAGGCCCAGTGATAGTAACGCGTGAGAAACTTACCCACTACGAGTCTGTAGGCTTAATCCTCTATGCTTCACCAGACAAAACCAACACTGCGGCGCAGGTGGCAAAACTTCTGGAGTCCAGCGGAATTAAGAGCATGGTGCCGGCGCGGCTGAATGAGATGACGAAACGCGGACAAGTTTTCAAACCAGACCCGAATAAGCCCGAGTTTAAACTGACGATTCAAGGCGAAAAATGGATTGAAGAAGAAGTTTTGACGAAGCTCAGAGGCAAGATGGCTTGACGGAAAAACAGGACAAAGTCACCATTCAAATCAAATACAGAGAGCTTGAGGAAACGTTTTCCGCGACAATGGAGGAAACGTGGCTCATGCTGAACAAGTTTTTCAACCAGTTTCTTCCCTCCTTTGAAGTGGCGAGCAAGCTGTGGCTCAGCGTGGACATGCAGCAGCTCGCGAAAGACTGTGAAGGTTTAATCGCTTTTTCAAAGGAGGGCTCAAGCTTGCTTGTGCCTAAATCCAAGATGACAGATAACGAGACGCTGCTGATGTGGCTTTTGGCAAGCTATTTGGGGCATGGGTTAGGCTTGCTGGAGACGGATGCGCTTTCGAAGGAGGAGTTGCAGGCGAAACTTGGAAAAAGCGGCAAGATAACCAGCACTCGGCTGGGCGAGCTTGCGAAGAACGACTTGATAACGAAGACGGCGGACGAGAAGTTCAAGGTCACAACGTTTGGCGTTGTGCAGATGCAGAAAGAGGTTCTGCCGCGGATAAAAGCTAAAACGAACATCTAAAGCCACGCGGCGCTTTCAATACTGAAGAAACAGCATATTTGGAGCCTAATAGCGATTCTATGCAGAAACCTATAGAGGGGGGGATCGCTATTGGCACAAAAAACGCCCAAACCCTGTTGAAAACTATAACCGCCACAAACTGCAGCCAGCTACAACCTTTCTTCGAGATACAGGGTGAAGGATTTTAAAAAGCGTTATTAGCTTAAATGGAAAAGTAAGCCTTGAAAAAGGGTGCTTTGCGCGATGCTGGTTGCAGGTGTCGATGAGGCGGGTCGCGGCTGCGTGGTGGGTCCACTGGTCGTTGCAGGAGTCTTGCTGAAAGAGGAGAATCTGCGCTTGCTGAAGGGTTTAGGTGTAAAAGATTCAAAGCTTCTGTCGCCAAGGAAACGGGAGATGTTGGCTGCAGAAATCACCAGGTTAGCCGAGAAACACGTGATAGTTAAGCTGTCGCCTGTGGAAATTGACCATGCCGTGGAATCTGGACGGAAACTGCATAAGCTGAATAGGCTGGAAGCTCAAACCATGACAAAAATCATAGAAGCGTTGAAGCCGGACGTGGCTTACGTGGACGCCGCCGATGTGGTTGAAGACCGATTCAAGCACCACATCCAAGAGGGTTTACCCTTCAAAGTCAAAATCGTATCTGAGCACAAGGCAGACAAGGTTTACCCAGTTGTTTCCGCCGCCTCCATACTCGCAAAAGTGGAACGTGACAAAGCAATCGCAGTCTTGAAGCGTGATTACGGCGACTTCGGAAGCGGATACCTCACAGACGAAAAAACCATGATTTTCCTAAAACAGTGGTTGCAGGCGCACGGCGGCGACTATCCCGACTGCGTGAGAAAGTCGTGGAAACCTGCGAAAAAAGCAAAAAACGAACTGGGCGCAACGCAGAAAAGGCTTGCTTAGACGCTGGCGACAAGGTCTTCTGGAGTGCGCATAACGGCTAATTCGTCCATGCAGACGCAGGAAACGTCTTTGTTGCGGGGCTGATGGTTTTCTGTGATAAGCACCGGGCGTGCATGAGCGATGTGGCAGAAACTGATGGTTTCCTCCATTCTATGGTTCAGGTTTCTTTCGTCGTCGATGGCTACGCAGCCCACGATAACGCGTCTGCTGTGTGGAACTTTCAGTATGAAATCGAAAGGTGCCTTGTGGACCGGTGAAATGTCGCAGAAAGCGAACTTCCTGAAAATCTTTTGAAGAAGAGGCACCTTTCTCGCGAATGCGTATCTGGCTTTCAGCAAGAGACATTGTCGCTGCTTGCCTACCGGTTCAAGAACGTTTATGGGCTTCGCCACTGGAACACCAAGGGTTTCCGCCAGTTTATAGGCTGACGTGACGGATGCTCTGGTCATGCCCCTTTCGTAACCGTAAAGGGTTCTGCGCGAGACACCAATTCTCTCTGCGAGTTTGCCCACTGACATGCCAAGCTCTTTTCTTCTTTTTTCGACGAGCTTACCGTCGATTTCCACCGTGTATCCTCCCGGACTCGCGTAAATCAGCGGGTTCGCTGTTTCCAAAGCGATGTCCCTCAACGTCTTCTCAGTCACCACGAAAACGTCGTATCTTGAGTAAACTGTGTCATCCTGGAGGGGCTTTCCGTGCGTTTGCTGGCTGACCACCAGTGACGCGGCGGAAACGTTGCTTGCTATGGCGCGGAGCTCCCGCGAGTCTTTGGGGCTGAAGGTGTCTACGTCTGAATCAACTTTCACCAGCAGAATCTTGCCGTTTTTTTCAGCCGCAAAGTCGAAGCAGCTTGGACGCGAACAGCATATCTGGGAAACTTTGAACCCCGCCTCCTTCAACGCGACTCCAAGCTGAACCGCGTTTTCCATTTCCCAGTGGTTCATCAAGCTGTCACAGGCAATATAGCAGCAATGAAAAATATAAACGATGCTTTAGAACCCGCAATGTTACTTGCCGCAGGCGACGGATAACAGATGCTCTCTGAGGATAGACCCCTCCCCATTTAAAAGCGGAAAGGATGCTGACGCGTCAGCGGTGAGGAATGCTTATTTTGGAGACTCACAAATGAAGAATAAGCTGCGACGCGTGAGTGCGGGGCTGTCGGCTAGTTTGGTCTAGGCTTGTAGCCTCGGGCGCTCGGCTACAAGTGAGTCGAGTCGAGACCGCTATAGACCCCGGTTCAAATCCGGGCAGCCCCACCATCGGACAAACACGCACTTTTCTCGGCTGAAGCGCGATAGACAAGGTGAAAGTGGAAGATTATAACGCAATAATATGTATAGGCGGAAACACAGGCTACGTCAACCTGAGAAAAAACGCCACAGTCCTTTCAATGGTCAAGAAGGCTTTTGCGTCTGGCAAGCTTGTGGCTGCAATATGCGCGGCGCCTGCTGTGCTGACAGACGCGGGCATCTTGAAGGGCAAGAAGTGCACCATATACCCTGGCATAGAAAGCGAGCTTGAACGTGGCGGATGAAAAATCCAGAAGGAACTGGTAGTTGAAGATGAAAACATAATTACCAGTCAAGGTCCCGCAACAGCTTTACATTTCGCGTTTAAAGTAGCTGAGCGCCTCGCAGGCAAAGCCTTGGTCGAGGTAGTTAAGGAAAGAACGTTAGCAAACCTTATCCTCAAATAGTTATTTGCGTGTGCATTCAAAGCAAGTTATTCGCTGAAATATCGCGGTAAGCCTAATTGAACCGGGTTTTCTTTAAGAAAGCATTTTAAGATTTAACTCCCTATTTTTAGGCAGTGAAAATTGTGTTCTTGGTGTCTGCTTGAGAGTTTTTCCCAGACCAGTGGTCGTGGTGTCTGAGTGCATCACTTTTGCGCCTGTACGTTACGATGGGCAAATCATCTCCAGCGAAGTGGTTGAAAAGCTTAAACCACATGTTGATTTCATTCCCATATGCCCAGAAGTAAGCATTGGCTTGGGGGTTCCAAGAGAGCCAGTGCGGATAGTATTAGTTAACGGCGAGCGCCGATTAATCCAGCCGGCTACAAGGGCTGACTTCACCGAGAAAATGCGAGCCTTCTCCGATTCCTTCTTGGATTCTTTAAAGGAAGTTGACGGCTTCATTCTGAAGCATGGCTCGCCAAGTAGCGGCTTAAGAAACGTGAAAGTTTACGGAAGCACCCAGCAGTCTGCGCCCATCGGTAAGGGTCCAGGCTTCTTCGGAGAAGCGGTTCTACAAAAATTTCCTGGTCTCGCAATAGAGGATGAAGGGCGATTAATCAATCATAGAATCCGCGCTCATTTCCTAACAAAGCTTTTCGCCTTGGCAAGTTTTAGAGCTGCCGCGAAAACTGGACAAATCAGCAGCTTAATCCGTTTCCACTCTGAAAGCAAGTATTTACTTACGGCATACAGCCAAAAAGAACTTGGATACATGGGGAAAATAGTTGCCAACCAGGAAGGCAAACCAGCAAGAGAGCTTTTTGAAGAGTACAAGAGGCATTTGACTTTGGCGCTGGCTAAAACGCCAAGCACGGGCTCATATGCCAATGTACTCTTGAAAATTATGGGATATTTCTCAAGCGGCCTCTCAAAAGAGGAAAAAGCCTTTTTCATCGGGCATGTGGAAAAATACCGAGCGGGTCAGCTTCCGCTAAGCGCCTTACTGGGCATCCTGAAAGCGTGGATAATAAGGTTCAAGCAAGATTACTTATCTGCGCAGACGGTGCTGGAGCCATATCCTGAGGCGCTGACAGAACTGGATTACACGCTTTCATATAACGTTGGGGATTACTGGAAATAGCTTGGATTTATGCAGTTCACGCGGGTTTGTTGATGTTTCGCCATTTTACTCGGTGCTTGTAAAGAAAGGGGGGTTAGAAGGGCGCGTATATTCCGATGAAAACTAGCCATGCCAGCGCGGTTTTGGCTACGAAGCTTAATATTATGTAGACGCGTTCGCCGTAAAGATAGTCTTTCCACGAGCCCACGCCTTTGTATTGCAGCACCATATTCAAGGCGAAGACGTTGAATACGGCGAAGTAGATGAAGAATATTAGGTAGACGAACGTGGGCGGGTTAGTTCCCGTTGAGGTAATTGCTGCTGCGAAATAGGCGAAAAGAATCACCCATGGAACTCCGCCGGATACACATCCCAGAATAAACGGCAACCATGATGTTTTCTCAGCTTTTTGATTCACCACTTCCATGTAGTAGCCGAACATTATCATCATCGCATTTAAAGTGAAAATCATAACTAAAGACCAGAAATCCCAGACGCCGACAAACGTCGCAATTAACACTATCATTATCGAGCTGGAAAATGCATATTCATACCAACGGTAAGGATTCATGCCTCTTTTCAAATTCTCATTATATTCTCGGTTTTTCGGAAAAGCTATAATGAAATGAGCTAAAGCTGACAGCAACGGGAACGAGGCAACTATAACGCCAAGATTAGTTAACGCAAATAGAACCTGCGGGTTAGGCGCAACAGAAATCGGCGGACCTATGTTAAATTTTAAGTAAAACGTGTAAATGTCTCTTTCCCAAGATATTAAAGTGCCCAGCACAAGCATCAAAATTCCCTGGGACAAATGAAGAATACCTGCGCCGATGTTGAACCGCCTTAAATAGCTGAATGAGATAGGCGACTTCGCAATTATTTTCAGTCTTTCTTCATAATTCAAAAGAAATCACCTCCTTTCAAGGTTAAACAGAACATAATTAGCTTCGTTGAAACTATTTAATTTCAAGCGCTTTTAAGCTTTTAGATTTTTGATTAAATGGACTGGGATTTCCTCTTAATAGCAAAGGGCGCATGCCAAGTTTGCGCTGCCGAAGCTAGGGCTGATTGAACGCATAAAATCATTTATATACCAATGAAAAGATAAGGTAATCACAATCTAATCATCACTTTTCTGAGGAAATCTCTGTGGTTCAGGAAACGGTCTGGCATAATCTAAGCGTTGAAGAAGTCTTCAAGCAGCTTAATACAAGCGAAAGAGGATTGACAACAGCTGAAGTAGAGAAGAGACTGCAGATATACGGCGCAAACGAGCTGGAAGAAGAGAAGAAGACACTCACATGGGCTCTTCTCGCGCGCCAACTGAAAAGTCCTCTTGTCGTTGTCCTTGTCGCCGCAGCGCTGATTTCGTTATTTGTCGGAAAATACATCGACATGACGGTCATCGCCGTTGTCATAGCCTTGAACACTGCCATTGGATTTTTCCAAGAATACAAGGCAGAAGCAGCCCTTGAAGCCCTAAAAACGATGGCGGCGCCAGAAGCAGAGGTAATTCGAGACTGCCCTGAAACGGGCGGTTGCGTAGAAATGCGGGTCAAAACGAGAGAGATAGTTCCAGGCGACATAATAGACTTGGACGCTGGAGATAAAGTTCCAGCTGACGCCCGCATTTTTGAGGTTGCGAATCTTGAAATAGACGAATCCATGTTAACGGGCGAATCAACACCAGTTAAAAAAGCGGTTGTCACCCTTGAGAAAGACTTGCCAGTTGCTGATAGGACAAACATGGCTTTTTCAGGCACGATAGTTACGCGGGGAAGAGGGAAAGCCGTTGTTGTCTCCACAGGAATGAGAACCGAAATAGGCAAAATAGCTAAACTGATAAAAGAGACTGAAAAAGCCGCGACTCCTATTCAGAAGCAAACAGTAGACCTGAGCAAGAAACTCGGAATGTTTGCACTGCTGGCAAGCGGCGTAATATTAATAATCAGTCTCATCCGCGGATTTGAATTCCTCGAGGCATTTTTGTTCGTTCTGGCTGCAGCGGTCTCAGCTATCCCTGAAGGCTTGCCCGTCGTGATAACAATAACCTTGGCGATTGGCGTACACAGAATGGCAAAACGGAATGCCATAATCCGAAAGTTGCAGGCAGTTGACACGTTAGGCTCTGCCACAGCGATTTGCACAGACAAAACTGGAACGCTGACGACCAATCAGATGACTACCCAGAAAATATTTGTAAACAACAAAATGGTGAAGGTCACAGGCGCTGGGTACACTCCAGAGGGACATTTTGAAGTTGATGGCAAACCAGTAGACGCAGCAAAGGATGATTCGCTTAGCTTCCTTCTCCAAATCGCTGCTCTCTGTAACGACGCTCGGCTGAGGCGTCACAAGCTCGATGGGAAACAGCAATGGGAAATTTATGGTGACCCAACGGAAGGCGCGCTGGTTGTTGCGGCGGCAAAAGCAGGTTTTCAGAAAGACGACTTAGAAGATAAATATCCTCGGGTGGATGAGATTCCGTTTGACCCAAAAGACAGGTACATGGCTACTTTCCACAAGGTCTCCACGGAAAAGCTTCATGTCTACGTTAAAGGCGCACCGGAAACCATATTGGAAAGATGCTCCGACATTCTCGAAGACGGCAAAACAAAACGGCTTACGCCGCAAAAGAAAGAGGCACTTCTGCGGATCAGCACGCAAATGGCTAGCGAAGCATTAAGGGTACTTGCCATCGCTTATGAGCCGATAGACGCAAAAGAACGTGACGATGTTAAGAGTGATATCCAGCGAGGACGCGCCAAACTCGTTTTCATTGGTCTTGCAGGAATGATTGACCCGCCTAGACCTGAAGCCAAGCCTGCCGTTCAACTCTGCAAAAAAGCCGGAATCAAAGTGATCATGGCTACAGGCGATCACAAGCTTACTGCGGAGGCTATTGCAAAAGAAATAGGCATCTTAGGCTCAGGCTCTAAGGTTCTCACAGGTGCCGACCTTGACGGCATGTCTGATGACGAATTGGACGCCGTGATAAGCGACGTTGCAGTGTTTGCTCGTGTGTCTCCGACGCACAAATATCGGGTTGTGGAGTCCCTGAGACGTAAGGGTCATATTGTGGCTATGACGGGTGACGGCGTCAACGATGCTCCCGCTTTGAAGGCGGCAGAAATAGGTGTTGCAATGGGTGTTACGGGAACCGATGTCACAAAAGAGACAGCTGACATGGTTTTGACTGACGACAATTTTGCGAGCATCGTCAACGCGGTGGAAGAAGGCCGTGTAGTGTTTGAAAACATCAGAAAAGTCGTCAAATACCTCATTTCAACTAATACGGGCGAAATCATCACGATACTCGCTGCTCTAATTCTTTTGCCAGGTGTCCCTCTTATTTTTACTCCAGTTCAGATATTGTGGGTTAACTTAGTAACCGACGGTTTGCTTGACAAGTTCATAGCCATGGAGCCAAAAGAGAAAGGCGTCATGGACCAGCCGCCAAGGAAGCCCAAAGAAAGGATAATCAATCGAGACACGATGTTAAACATCGTTTACGTGGGCGTCTTTATGGCTGTTGGAACCCTGTGGCTTTTTACAAGCGGATACAGCAATGGAGGTATCCAAAGAGCTCAGACGTTAGCCTTCACCACTATAGCGCTGTTCCAAGTGTTCAACGCATTGAACTGCAGGTCGAGAACAACATCTGTTTTTAAAATTGGCTTAACCACCAACAAGTACTTGCTAGCTGGCATTGCGACCTCTGTTTTATTGCAGGTGCTGGCGACTGTTTTGTCTCCGCTGCAAACAGCGTTAGGCACCACTTCGCTTTCAGCCTGGGACTGGTTGCTCATAGTTCTTGTTTCCAGTTCAGTCTTCATTGCTGATGAGATAAGAAAATTCGTTAACAGCAAAATGAAAAAGTGAATGGCTGTCAAAAATATGAACGGTGAAGTCGAGACGGCACGTTGCTATCAGCATAGTTATTTAAGGTCATCGTGACATTAATTAAAGTAGTTAAGGCGCGGACACCATGGCAACAGACGACCTATTTTCTTTGCTTTTGAAGTTTGTAAACACTAACTCAAACGTTGTCGACATTCAATGGGACAGAAGAATGAGTCCAAGACTGCTCTTGAACCCTTACTCCAAAAATCCTGAAGAAAGAAAGGTGGCGGCACACTACTTGCTGTTAGCGGCATCGGTGCTTGAAGATGGGCTTATTGGCTTTTCTGAAAACGCCAGAAGGCTCCTCATATGCCTTCACAAGGCATTTGGCAGCAGACTTTTCGAGATATACAAGCCTCACCTGCTCGAAGAAAAGATTGTGAAATGCGGGTTTTACGATGCTCTTGGTCCCCGCAAGCAACTGATTCCCGAAATCTTGACCAGTGTCAACATGTTTGTCAAGAATAAGGCGGAAAGAAACCTCATAAAATATTCTCAAGAATTCAGCAAACCCAAAGATTTGGTTGAGGACCTCAGCCAAAACATCGAGAAAATGAGGGGATCATACAAAAACAAAGCTTGGACCTACATGAGGTGGATGGTGAGACCTCACCCAGACCTGAGAATTCTTGACCATTTTTCACCAGAAGACCTGTATGTCCCGTTAACCGTTGAGAACGCCCATGTTGCGATCAGCTTGGGTCTAATTAATTCACCCATACAATCTCTGTTTAGAGATGAGGACCGAGTAGTGCTGGCTACCGAAAGAATTACCAGCTTCGCTAAGAAAATGTTTCCCCAAGATCCTGCAAAAGTGGACTATCCCTTTTTCTTGATAGGCAGGTGGCTGAAGCAAAAAAACTTGAACACAAACACGTTGAAAGAAGCACTGCAATTCTTTGACTACATGACCACCGTAACGGGGCATCCGCAGTCCCACTACCAAAAATTAAGCCGTTACAAGAGCGGCTGGGAGAAAGAAACCGCAAAAGTGCTTTCCAACCTGAGGATTCCATACAGCTATGAGGCAATCACTTTCCCGTTGCCTGGTGACAAGTACACGCCAGACTTCATTTTAGACAAGTCGGTGGAAGGAAGAAGGATTATTCTGGAGCCTCATTTTGAAATGACTACAAGACAGGCTCGCAAGTATGCGCTTTTCAAACGGACGTATGGACACGAATTTCTGTTGATATTGCTGCTGAAAAACGATCTCATATCATACTATCATGAACGCAATGTACTTACCGATGACGTGGCTGACGATGTCTGGCCTATTGAGTTTGTTCACTTGCTGGCGGAAAAAATTAAAAGAGGAACCTACGACAACTGAACACAAAACTGTAGGCTTCAACATAACGGAAACATTTCGCGTTTGAGCCGCACAGGTTTTGGGGCATCAGCACTTTACGGCATGCGAGCGTTATTGGCTGTTTGAGGACGGCTTTTCAGGCTGCAGTTTGTACGCTAAACCTGAGAACGACGCGATTAACCTGTCGCCTTTGCTGACCTTTACGTCGCATAACGCGAAAGTTTTCCCTTCCGAGATTCGCACTGCCTCAGCCGTCAAAACGTCGCCTTCCACGCTGGGTTTGAGAAAGTTTATGCCCACTTGAACCGCGACGGCTTGTTTTTCCCCGAAGTTTACGGCTTCTGCGAACGCGCAGTCAGCTAAAGCGAAAACTACACCGCCGTGCGTCATTCCCACGGAGTTGGTGTGTTCTTTGGCTATTTGCATAGATACTTTTGCGTAGCCGTCTTTGGCATCGAGAACTTTGACGCCTAAGAACTCCCTGAAGTAGTCAGTTCCCTTCATTTTTCCTTCACCTTTTTTGTTTCGCCCTCACGCAAATAATCATACAACCTATGGAGAAGAGATGTAATTCCCTTTGGAAGGAATATGACTACCACGATAAGGAAGAGCCCCAAACCCACGAATTTTAATGGTGGTCCAATGTTGTTCACTCCTGGAAAAAGTGGACTCAGAGGCTGCAGAAAATCGTAAGAAAGGTGTGCGAAGGAGTCGATTGCTACTATGATGATTGATCCTATGATTGGTCCTTCTAATGTTCCTAATCCCCCGATTACTGCCATGATGAGCGGGAGAAAAGAGTAGTAGGGTTCAAAAATCGAGATTTGGATGAAAAGTGCTGATTCAGCGTAGAGTCCCCCCGCCAAACCCGCGAAGAAAGTACTGATAATGAACGCTAGTAGCCTGTATTTTGCCGTGTTAATGCCAATCATCTTTGCTTCAAGCTCGTTTTCACGAATAGCTTTGAAGGCCAGACCCCATTTGGATCTCATAACCAGAAAAATGGCACCTATGGAAACCGTCACTATCGCCAACGTGGCATAAAAGAATGGAACGCCTTGCGGAACGATGGTTGGCGTGGCAAAACCAATCATGCCCCCGAAAACGCTGTCAAACTGGCTGACTATGGTGACTGCAATTACTGAAAAACCAAATGTGACCATTGCCAAGAACCACGCTTTCAACCTAACGCATGCAAGACCGACCAAGAGACCGATGCCTGCTGACAACAAGCCGCCTATGAATAATCCCACGATTGGAGGGATCCCCAGTCTAATAGCCACCAAAGCTGAAGTGAAGCCACCTATTCCTAAGAAAGCCGCATGACCAAGAGAGCCCTGCCCAGAATAAGCCAAAAGATTCCAGCTTGAGGCATAAAGCGCAAAGATAATCATCACTGTCAGGACATTACCGATTAGGTATTCGCTTCTCACGAAAAGCGGAAGCACCGCTACAAAAGCTATGAATGCCAGAGCATACTGAAACTTTCGCGACTTAAGAGATGTAGTCAACAATGCTTTGAAATTCATTTACTCACCTTTTTCACCGAAGAGTCCTGTTGGTCTGATCACCAGCACCGCTATTAGCAAAGCGAAAGCTATAGCGTCTTGCCAAATTCCGCCTAACATGTACACCGCCGTGTTCTCAGCAATGCCGTAAAGTAAGCCGCCTATTACTGCGCCTGGTATGCTGCCTAGCCCGCCAAGTATGATGATTGCAAAGGCTTTGATTGTCGGAAGCGCTCCTATAGCGGGATTGAACGGGAAAAGTATCCCGTAAAGCGCGCCAGCGGCGCCCGCCAACGCTGCGCCAACCGCAAAAGTGTAAAGGTACACTCTGTTGATGTTTATGCCCATTAGCATTGCTGCATCGCTTTTTTGGCTTGTTGCCCTCATGGCCAAACCGATCTTGGTTTTCTTAGTCAACAACAATAACCCGATGAGTATTACAACCACGCTTACCATGGCAAGTATTCGATCATAGCCGATTGCCACTGCGCCAAATGAAAGGTTTAAGCCTTCAAGCGGGCTTGGGATTCGGATATTGTAATTTTCCACCCATAAGAGAGTGGCGATGTTTTGAAACACGTAGATTAAGCCAAGGCTGATGAAAATCTCGTTCAATTTCTCAGTTCCGCGAACCTTGCGAAAGGCGAATTTTTCAATCACGATTCCAATCAAAGCCAAAGAACCCATCGAAACAAGAATGGACGCATACGGATTAAGACCAGCAAATGTGGTTATTTCGTAGGCTACGAAAGCTCCAACCATCAACAATTGGCCATGAGCGAAATTGACCAGTTTCATGACGCCGAAGATAAGGTTCAGTCCAGTCGCTAAAAGAATGTAAATGCAGCCGTTAGCGACTCCCCAGAGCAGAGTTTCAGCAAGTCCGGCGGGGGTTATGGAAGTTATCATGCTGTGTCAGCTTCACGTATTTTCTCAAGTTGACTATTTAAAATGTACGCGATAAATCGAAAAAGGAAAGAAAGGGTGAGCTGAGAAGCTTATGGGCTTCCAGGCTGATAGTCTGTAGGTAAAGCGAAGTCAAATTGTTTGAACGAGCTTATGCCAGGCATTGAATCAGGATAAACAACGTAAGGCTTCAGCGCTCCAGCATCCGGGATCCAAATTAGTTGTTCAATGAACGTCTTCGGCGAAATCTCATGATAGTTGGTGCCGGTGCTGAAGGTTATTCTTTCGTTTTCCATTATCAGCAAACTCTGGGGCATGTCTGTTGTTTCCAATGCGTTTTTAACAGCCTCTTTGTTCACGGTTCCTGCCCGCTCGATAGCGTTTTTGGCGATGTAAATCGCGTCGTATGTGTCTGCGCCTAGCATTCCAGGAATCTTGCCGTCAAACTTCGCCTTGTAGTTCTCAACGTACTTCCCGACTTTCTCCAGATACCATGTGTCTCCTTGCCATTGTGTGGCAATTTTTGATTCTAAGATTTGGAAAGAACCAGTTTCTCTCAGAAGCGAATAGAATTGTGGGTCTTCGCATATTTCAACCGCGATGTACAGAGATTTTAGTCCAACGTCGTTTATTCCTTCCCTGATAATCTCGGCGGTGTCTGCGGTGAATCCTGCAACGTAGACTGCGTCGGGTTTGCTCTCTTTGACTGAGATGAGTTGCGACTGGTAAGTTGTGGCGGTGGTTCCATACGAGACGTTTGCAACGACTTCTATTGGCAAACTGTCACTCGCTATTATGCTTGAGGTCACGTCCCTAACGCCTCTTCCGTAGCCGTCGTCACGGTAAAGAATTGCAAGCCTGAGTTTTCTGGCGGAATCAAAACTGTAGGTTGAGTCAAGTGTCGGCTTTACGCTGTCTGCTAAGAAGTGGGCAACTGTCGTGCTGTAATCGGATATTGTTGTGCAATAGTGGAACATGTAACTCATTCCTTCAGCATCACCGATGTACAACGGATTATCTGAGGGGAGACTGCCTCTTCTTGTTACAAGGTTCAACGATGCGCCCGTTATTATGAACGGAACACGATTGTTAATTGCTGGAATTTGACCGTTAAGAGTGCCTCCAGTCGTAGCTCCACCGATGAGAATGTCCACTCCTTGTTCCGTAATTGCGCGAGTAACTGGACTAGCGGTGCTTCCAGCGGCGTCATCCACAGTGTCGACCAGCACCAACTCAAAGTTTACGTTTGTGTGCCATTCGTCAACTCGTACGCCTCCGGCTGCGTTGATTTCGTCAATCGCAAGTTGAGCCGCCCGCCAAATGTCTTGACCTTCTACGGTCTGCATGCCTGCAACGATTCCTATCTTGATGTTTCGTGCTTCAGCGGAAGGTGCTGGTGAAAACACGTTTAGTTGCCACATTGCGACAAATACTGCTGCGATTATTATTACAATTGCAACTGCGGCGAGTATTCTTTTATTCATTTATATTCTCCTCTATTTTTCAATTTGTAGTTTCTACTGTTGTCTAGAAATTGTTTATAAGATTATCCTAACGTCACGCTTTCCTGCCCCAGTTGGAACGCCTTCAGGTTCAAGTCGATGTACTTTTCTTTAAGCCGCGCGGCTATAGCCTGCTTGTAAGACTCGGGCTTCACAGGGTTTTCCGGAAGAGCCGACAAAGCTCCGAGGAGGACGGTGTTTACAACCAGTACGTTGCCAAGTTTGGTGGCGATGCCGAATCCGTCAACTTCGTGGACAGCTCCTGCCTTTGTTTTTATCATGTTCAGAAGTTGCTCTTGAGTCAGCGGTTGGGCATTAAGCGTGATGTTGGGCGGTATGTACTTCGTGTTCACGACCACGGCGCCGTCTTTCTTCAGCATGGGCAGGGCTCTTGCGGTTTCGAGCACCTCAAACCCCAACACGATGTCCGCTTTGCCTCTCTCAATTAGCGGTGACTCTATTTTTTCTCCGATTCGTGCGTGCGCCACGATTGAAGCGCCTCGCTGAGCCATCCCGTGGATCTCAGCCTTGGCAACGTCGAACCCGTCAAGCAGCGCTGCTTCGCAGAAGATGTCGCTTAACACGACAACGCCTTGTCCGCCTACGCCCGAGAACACTACCGCCAGTTCCATCTTTATCCAGTGCTCCTTATCGCTTTAGCGGGGCAAATTGTTTCGCAGACGCCGCAGCCATAGCAAAGTGTCGGGTCTATCTCGGCGCGTTTGGATGGGATGGAGATGGCTGGGCAGCCGAAAGCTTCCACGCATAAGCCGCAGGCGTCGCATTCCTCCAGAACCTCCCTTGCCGGTCCCTTCTCAATTGAAAGGGGGCAGGGTCTCCTTGCGATTATGACTGATGGACCAGGGTAATCGAGGATTTCTCTGAGGATCTTCGTGGTTGCCTTCACGTCGTAAGGGTCAACGACTTCCACTTTCTCGATGCCGAGGCTCTTGGCTATGTCCTCAAGCCTGATCTCCTTGGTTTGCTCTCCTAAGAGGTTTCTTCCAGAGCCGGGCGTCGGCTGGTGCCCAGTCATCGCCACCACATGGTTGTCCAAGATTATGACGCAGACGTTTGCCTTGTTATACGCGATGTTAAGTAAGCCAGGCATTCCCGCGTGGAAGAACGTGGAGTCGCCTATGACGGCGAATATTTTGTCTTTGACTCCGGCGTGAAACATGCCCGCTGCTTGGCTGATTCCTGCGCCCATGCACAGGCAGGTTTGAAGCGTGTTCACTGGCGGCATGAACCCAAGAGTGTAGCAGCCTATGTCGCCCGTGACGATTTTGTCCTCTGTCTCTCCGCCGAAACTTAAGGCGCGTTCTGGGCACCACTGCACGCATTTGGGGTCGCCCTCGCACGTGTCGCACACCATGGCTTTTTTCGTTTCAGGGTGAATTGTTAACGCGCCGTATTGGCAAGCAGTGATGCACCAGCCGCACCCGTTGCATTTGTCTTCGTCAACCGTTATTGTTCCGTTCTCAACCGACTGTTCCAAAGCGTCTTCGGGGCAGGCCGCCACACAGGGCGCGTCTTTGCATGTTCTGCAAGTCACAGCCATGTTGGACAGTGGATCTAGCCTCACCGCTCTGATTCGGGACTTGATGGGGTTGAAGGTTTTTTCCTTCTCGAAGGAGCAGATGTACTCGCAGATGTCGCAGCCGCTGCACTTCTCGGGGTCACAGTTAACGAACTGCCGAACCGTGTTCAAAGCGTAGTAGAAGGCTCTGTGTGGGCAGCCTGGGCAAAGCACTGGAGGACGAGGCGGCAACGCCAGCGCCTCTAGTTTTTCCGCTTTCTCGCACAAGCCCAGTTTGGCGAACGCTTCCCTCACTACATCGGGATTGAATTCGCCGACTTCATCCAGCCCCAACAGGTCTTTCCCTAAGAATGGCCTGTGCAGAAATTGGATGTTGCTCTCGATGAAAGGTCGCAGTTCTTCCAATATGATTATTTCCTTTACTTTGGACGCGAACTGCCTGACGAGTTCGGTTGGGAAGGGGTGCACGAAACCTAGTTTAAGCCATGAAAACTTTTTGGTGTCTAGTATCGACCTTGCGTAGTAGTAGCCGACGCCGCTGCCTATGATTCCGATTTGTTTTCCGTTGTCCTCAACCACGTTAAACTTAGAGGTATTGGCGATTTTCGCGGCTTCTTGCAGCTTGCTTTTCAGGACGCGGTGGCGTTTTATGGCGTTGGATGGCACCATGACCCATCGTGCTGCGTCTTTGTCGAATTCAGCTTTTCGCAGGTTTTGGTTGATGCTGCTGATTTTGACTCTTGCTTTGCTGTGCGCTACGCGGGTGGTTAAGCGGACAATGACTGGCAGCTGTAGCGTTTCGCTTATTTTGAAGGCTTCTCGTGTCATATCGAGTGCCTCCTGCGGATTAGCTGCGTCCAGCAGAGGCAGGTTCGAGTGCAAAGCGAAATACCGCGTGTCCTGCTCGTTCTGGCTACTGTGTAAAGCGGGGTCGTCGCAGACAGCGATAACCATTCCGCCTGCGACGCCTGTGTAAGCCAACGTCATGGCAGCGTCAGCCGCCACATTCAAACCTACATGCTTCATGGAAACGATGGATCTTACGCCTGCCATTGAAGCGCCTGCAGCTACTTCCATGGCTACGATTTCGTTTATGCTCCACTCAACGTGAATCCCGAAAGTCTTTGAAGCTTCGGCAAGGGCTTCCAGAATCTCGGTTGCCGGCGTCCCTGGATAAGACGCAGCTACCTTGACACCTGCTTCTACGGCGCCCCTCGCAGCTGCTTCATCTCCGTTAAGCAGCAGATAACTGTTCGGGTTGTCAGTTGCGATTTTTGAGCGCATGCCTGTATTGCCTTCAGGTTTTGCCCGAGCGAAGGTCTATGACTCTTTTTGCTTTTCCTTCGCTGCGGGGGAGTTCACCGGGCTTCACGAGTTCTACAGCGTTTGGTGAAAGTCCGGTGACGTTGTGGATTTGCTCGATTATTCTGCATCTTAACGCGTCAAGGTCTGCTTGTGATTTCTGTGCAGCGGGTTCAGCCAATTCTACTCTTACACTGAAAACGTCCAATGCTTCGGGTCTATCAAGGATAATCTCGTATTGTGCGGCGAGTTCGGGGAAGCCCATTATGGCATATTCTATTTGTGAGGGGAACACGTTGACGCCTCTTATGATTAACATGTCATCGGACCTGCCTGTTACGCGCATCATTCTGGCGTGTGTCCGCCCGCAAGCGCACTTGTCGGTCTCTATGATTGAAATGTCGCGTGACCTGTATCTCAGAATGGGCAAACCTGTTTTGGTCAGCGGTGTGAAAACGAGTTCACCTTCCTCTCCAGCGGACAATGTCTCACCTGTTTCGGGGTCGATAGTCTCAACGAGAAAGTGGTCTTCCCAGATGTGCAAGCCGTCGTGTTCATGGCACTCTATTGAAACACCTGGACCGCACAGTTCGGTTAAGCCGTACACGTCGAAGGCTTCGATGCCAAGCTCCTTCTCGATTCGTTCCCTGATTTTTTCAGACCACGGTTCTGCACCGAAGAGACCTGACTTGAGTTTGAAGTTTTTCTTGGGGTCTTCGCCGAGCTTTGCCATGGTTTCAGCGATGTAAACCGCGAAGCTGGGAGTGCAGCACAACACGGTTGCGCCTAAGTCCTTCATGAGCTTTATTTGTCTCTGAGTCATGCCGCTGCTCACTGGAATTATTGTGGCGCCGATCTTTTGGGCGCCATAGTGAAAGCCTAAGCCTCCCGTGAACAAGCCGTAACCGTAAGCGATGTGGACTACGTCTCCTCGCCTGACGCCCGTGGTATACAGCGACCTCGCCATCAATTCTTGCCAGACATCCATGTCGTTTGCCGTGTAAGCGCCTACAATAGGGTTTCCCGTGGTCCCGCTTGACGCATGCACTTCCACAATTTCGTCAGGCTTAACTGCCAACATTCCGAGGGGGTAATTGTCTCTCAAATCGGTTTTTACGGTGAAGGGAATTTTTTGGATGTCCTCAAGTGTTTTTATGTCTTCAGGCGTTATCCCTGCAGTTTTGAGTTTTTTGTGGTAGAAACTTGAGTTTTCATAGCAATATTTCACTCGTTCCCTCAGCAGACGAAGCTGATGTTTTCTCAGCTCATCTCTTGTCATGGTTTCAATTTTTTCGTTCCATTTCCCTTTTTCCATCAAACAGTCCTTCTTTTATATGCCTAAGTAAACTTCCTTTATATGGTCATTTGATAGCAGTTCTCTGCCTTTGCCCTCTATAATAATCGTGCCTTCTTCCAGAACGTAGGCTCTGTGGGCGATGTTTAACGAATCGCGGATGTTCTGTTCAACCAGAAGAATGGTTACGCCGTCCTCGTTTATCATCTCCAGCGTATCCAACACTTTCTCCACGATGATAGGCGCTAACCCAAGCGAAGGCTCATCCAATATCAGGAGGTCAGGGTTTGACATGAGACTTCTGCATATCACGAGCATCTGCTGTTCTCCTCCGCTCAGGGTTTGGGCGAGCGCTTTTTCCTTCTTCTTTAGCACTGGGAATATCTGGTAAACTTTTTCTTTGTTTTCCTTCACGGCGTTCTTGTCGTTTATCGTGTAAGCGCCTAGCAGCAGGTTCTCTTCCACGGTCAGTCTTGGAAAAATTTCTCTACCTTCAGGTATAAGCGTGATTCCCTTCTTAACTATCTCATATGGAGGGAGCTTCTCAATGTTTTCTCCCCTGAAACGGATGGCGCCGTTTCTGGCTTGAATCAGTCCAGCAATGGTTTTCACGAGCGTTGTTTTGCCTGCGCCGTTAGGTCCGATAATACTGACTATCTCTTTTTCATCTATTCTGAAGGACACGTCCCAGAGCACTTGAACCATGCCGTAGCCCGCAGAGACTTTTTCAACTTCCAGCATTCTTAATCCTCACCAAACGTAAACCTCTTGCCCAAATACACGTTTATGACATTCTTGTCGCTGCAAACTTTTTCTGGGGTTCCTTCACAGATTTTCTCGCCGTGGTGAAGGACGACGACGCGGCTGCACAAGCCCATGATGACTTTCATAACGTGCTCAACCATGAGAACAGTTATGCCTTGCTGGTTCACCTGCTTCACCAGAGCGATGGCTTCGTCGCTTTCCTTAGGTGTCAAGCCTGTAAGCAGTTCATCCAGAAGCAGCAGTTTAGGCTTCGTGGCTAGAGCTCTGGCGAATTGAACGCGTCTCAGTTCTACCACGTTCAAGTTTCTGGTTGGAAGGTTGAATTTTTCTGTTTTTAAGCCGACGAATTCCAGAAGCTGCTTCGTTCTGTCAAGTGGGTCTTGTCCGTCTCTGTCCATTTTTCTGGCGAAAAGCACACTTGTCAAAACGTTTTCCATCGCAGTCATATCTGGAAACGACTGTACGTTCTGAGCTGTTTTCGTTATCCCCCTCGCGCAGATGGCGTGTGGAGGAAGTTTTGAAATGTCCTCGCCCATAAACAGGACTTTGCCTTGGTCAGGCTTGTAAACTCCACTGATGAGGTTCAGCAGTGTTGATTTTCCAGAGCCATTAGGTCCAACAAGCCCGGCAATTTCGCCTTTTTCGACGGTTAAGTCTACGTTTTTTAAGGCTTGAAGACCTCCAAACTCTTTCGAGACTCCCACGCACTTGAGCAATTCCAGCTGTCTCCGAGGATGGATTAACATGGTAGGTATGTGAAAATATAAATATTGTTTGAATCTACTTTAGTCTGGTGAATATTGTGCCAATCCAGCAGGTAAGCGTGTTTCTTGACAACCATCCAGGCTCGTTGTCTGAAGTCATGTCGCATCTTGACAAGCACCAAATCCAAATCCTTGCTTTGTCAATAGCAGACGCTGGCGAGTTTGGTTTGGTTCGGATGATAACGGAAGACCCTGAGAAGGCTACACGGGTTTTGGAGGATGCTGATTTCAACCTTGCCAAGTCAAAGAAGAACATCGAAGTGACAGTAATTCTTCCTTCAGGCGGAATGTCCAGAATAACAAAGATTCTGGGAGACAGCGGATTAAACATCGAATACGCCTATTCCTCTGCTGTGCACATGAACGGCAAATTTGCTTTGGTTATGAGGGTCAACGACCTCGACAAGGCTGAAGCCACCTTGAAGCAAAACAACGTAACTATTCTTTCGCTTGACGAAATAAAACAGTTCTCTAAACGACCTTGACGATGCCCGCTTGACAAGTGCAGAACACAAAAAGTAATTCTAAATCAAGCAAATTAGAAAAAATTAGTTAAGTGCTTGTATAACCTGCTCGTAAAGTCCTATGTAACATTGCGTTTCTTCGTCTACAAGATGAGCTGTGCCGTCTGGACAGTAGACTTTGCCGCCCTTGCCGACTTTGCTGAAGCGTATGCTGCAGGCTTTCTGTTGGGAGCAACCATCGCAATCTCGCGATAGCATTTCTTTCACCTCACAGTACTTTCACTCCTATATAGATACAAAGTTGCTTTAAGGCGTATTCAGCATAGTCTATATAGACCTATAAAAAATCTGAAGAAGCCATACATATGCACCAGCTTTTTCAGGTTGAACCTATATAAGAGGGGGCTATAGTCTTGTGTGAGCGTCAGGAGAACGCCAAAAGATGCAGTTAGAAGAGATGAAGAAGGAAATCGAGAAACTAGTCATGGAAAAAGGCTTCTACAACAAGCCTGAAGACATACCCAAGAAGCTTCTGTTCGCGTTCATCGAACTCGGCGAAGCCAGCGACGCATGGAAGAAAGGCGAACCTGAAGAAAAAATAGCTGAAGAACTCATAGATGTCATTTTTTATGTGTTGGATGCAAGCCGCTTGGCGTGTCCCAGCATAAACATGGACGCCATGTTCAGGAAGAAGCTGGAAAAGAATCTGAGCAGACCTTACCAGTACGGTGAAGGACACCGAAACAGCAAGCAACACGCATAACAGCTAACTCTTGCCCATGTTTCGATGCCAGCCGCAAGTGTGGCACTCAGCAGCCTTCTGTTTCACGTCTATGTCTAATTTGCCGCTGCAAACAGGGCATTTCACAATCGCCAGCTCCGTTCTCCAAGCGAAAGAGCCGCTTGCAGTTAATAAGGGGTTATTCCGAACATTGAAACAATACCAAAAACGTTGTAACTGCCAACCCTTATTAGTTGCCTTTTACGTCAGTTCATCAACAGCAAATCAGCGGAACCTGAAGAAATGGACTTTGACTATCCAAACGCGCTGCGTTTCAAGTGCATAAAATGTGCAAAATGCTGCGGCGACACGACAGAAAAAACCCGCCACATTCTTCTCTTACGTGAAGAAGCGGAAAAAATTGCAAAAGCAACACAGCAGCCAGTCTCAGTGTTCGCCGTCGCAATCGCTGATAAGTCTCCTTACGCTTTTGAGATGAGAAAAACTGCGAGAGACGGAAAATGCGTTTTTCTGGCGGACAACCGCTGCTCGATTTACACGTTGAGACCGTTGGTTTGCAGGTTTTACCCGTTTGAACTCAAGCCCAACAAAGCCAGGCGACACACGTTTTCTTACACGGATGAGTGTTCAGGCGTGAACATGGGCGAACAGTTGGATGAAGCCTTTTTCAGGAAGTTATTCCAGCTTGCGTGCGACAAGTTAGGTGAACCAGAAAAAAAGGTAAAGGAAAAAAAGATTACAGGAAAAACAGACAAAGGTGCGTTATCGGCTGCTCACGGGCTTAGGCATGCTGGAAACTAGCGGTCTTTTTTGCGTGTATTTATAGCCGCATTCACATCGGAAACCTAAAATTTTGCCGCCTCTGCGAGAAATGGGCTGCCAATGGCGGCCTGTGCAGTTGGAGCTGTTTTTGTGGATTTTCCATAGTGTGTTGGCATCTTCGAGGGTTATGGCTACGTTGCGTTTTGCTGATGTTACGTACCATATTAGGTAGCCTGCGAAGGATGCCCAGATGGTTGGAAGGATTATGGTTAGCACGTTTTTCACCCTTGTGTATTTGTGTTGTACACCCATACAATATGTCCCTTTGTGGACATATTATAGGAAATGCAATATTACATCTTACGATATAAACATTATTGCCTATTCCGAACGCGAACACTCGAAACAAGTTTACAACTGCCGCAGCACATCCGCCTTCTCCAAGATGTAGCCGCAGTAATGGCATTTCAGCACCAGCGGCTCATCGCTGTTCACGTAAAACCGGGAGGACACAGGCTCATCACTGTTGCTCACGCAAGCAGGATTCACACAGCGGACAATACCCTCAATAACCTTGGGAAGCTTAACCTCCAACTTCTCCACAACATTGTAATCGCGGATAATGTTTATTGTGGCATGCGGCGCCACCAAAGCAATCCGGTTAACCTCCTGCGAATTCAATGCGCGACCTTCAATCTTCACGATGTCCTTGACTTTGAACCGCTTGCTTGGAACGTTGATGGCTATGGTCATCACCCTTTTCTCGCGTCCAGTAATCCCCAAAATCTTGACGACGTCCAAAGCGTACCCGCCACTTATGTGATCAATCACGGTGCCATCCTTGATTTTGGAAACTCGCAGTTCCTTGTCGCTCACAGCACTCACCGTTAAGAGAGGTATGCGTTTAGGAGAAGATAAGATTTTATGTGCTGCGGGCGAACGGTGAAAAAGCGGCTAAGCCGGTTTTAGTGTTTGGTGGCGTCGAGCACGATGTAAAGGATGTTATTTCCTCGAAGCAGCACGTTCCCGTAGTTGGTGAGCGGTTGTTCATCCTTGGATTCGGTTGCTCCTTCAAGGAGGATGTTCATGTGCCCATCACATTTTATCATTTTTCCTTTGTATTCGCAGCCGTTTTTGAGAACGACTTCGATGTTTCCGTGGAGCTGTTTGATAAGGACGTTTAGCGGTTTCTTGCTTGGTTCCATCATAGCACCGTGTCTCATTACAGTCGATACATGCATAAGCACCATGCATCGTATATAAAAGTTTTATGAAAGCCATCACCGCAAACCTCGTAGCGGCTCAAGCTTCAAGCCATGACGTCCCGGCAAGCACGTCGAAACTGCACGGTTCACAATCGGCTAAAGACTGTTGCGCGGTTTTGTATATAGCCCACTTATTTAAAGGAGCCCTGCATGATACTGAGACGATTCTACTCTGCAAAGGCGTGTGTCGGCCCCCTTCTCCTCTGCTGTTTTTCTACATGGTTTGGAGTGTTTCTGCGCCAATAGCGATCCCTACCCTCTATCGTTTTCTGCAACCAACCACTAATAGGCGCCAAATAGGCTGGTTTGCTTGTGCACTGAGCTGCCGCAGAACAGCCCAAGAACCCTGCTGATGCCTCTTGAAATTTTCCTCCCTAAACATGCATGTCCTCTTTTTACCTGTCCTTAAAATGTAAACTGCTTGATTGGCTTGTTAATGCGGTTGAAGGCAAGGTTCAGGAGCTTTTTCATGGTTTGAAAAGGTTTTTAGATTGGGTTGACAGAGGTTTAAGTGCAGATTTTTGGAGGAAATATTCTTTGTCTAAGAAGACGGTTAGCGAGAAATCTGAGATTGAGGAAAAAGAATTAAAGCCTGTTCTGACGCCCGGAGTCTGCTTTGACCATAACAGCGAAGCATACCACATTCAAATCGAGTTGCCCGGTGTGAAGAAGGAGGATGTGGAGCTCTTCGTTTCGGAGCAGACGATGTGCGTGGAGGGACCAAGAGAAGATGTGATTCTTTTCGGCTGCTTCACCTTGGCGCATCTGGTTAATGTGGACAAAGCAAAGGCAAACTACGGGAACGGTTTGCTCACTGTCGAGATTCCGCTGAAAACGCCTGTTAAGGGTAAGAAAATTAAGATAGAATGAACGACTATTTTTCCTCGATTTCGCCGTTCGCCACTAAGCGATCGTAATACACGCGGCAAGTGTTCAGGGAAACGCCGTGTCTCTGGCAGAACTTGGCGAGAACCTCCTCTACTGGTTCGCCCTTTTTTTTCTCTTTGACCATTTCTTTTAGTTCTTGGATATGTTCTTTGTCCATTTTTTCAGTCATTTTCATCTGCACCTTTCGTTAATGGTATTTGTTTTGGTTTCTCTAAAGAGTTGCGCTCCTGCCAGCCGCCAAAGTCAAATTTATTAGCAAAAACGCTGCCTTACTAATAGGCGATTCTGAATTGTTACCCACAGACCTCCTCATGAACGAGCACAGAATCATCGAACGCATGATAAACCCCATGAACAAGCAAATAGCCAAAATCAGCAGCGCCAACAAAGTCAACACGGGATTCATCAATGTCACTGTGGACTTCATCCGAACCTACGCCGACCACTGCCATCACGGCAAAGAAGAAGGCATACTCTTCCGCGAACTCTCCAAGAAAAACCTGTCACCGGAACACGACGCAACCATGAAAGAGCTAATCCAAGAGCACGTTTACGCCCGGACAACCACCCGCAATCTGGAAGAAGCCATGAAAGACTACGCCAATGGAAAAGCGGAGGCCCTGAACCAAGTCCGCAGGTTCCTGAACGACTTGGTTGTGTTCTACCCCAAGCACATAGAGAAAGAAGACAAATCCTTCTTCCTACCCTCCATGCAATACCTCACGCCGCAGGAGCAAGACACCATGCTGAAAGAGTTCTGGGACTTCGACAAAAACCTCATTCACCAAAAATACAGCAAAATAGCAGATGAGATGGAACGGTTGGCGTCAAGCTTGCCTTGACAAGCTTTTCAACGCGGACCCCTCCACACAAAAAGGGCTGCGTCCTATGAAAGCTAGCTTAGCTGAAAAGGGACAGGATTTCTGCTAAACAGAAACTTTCTCCCTGAACACCGCTTGTTTAGTGTTTGTGGGCTTGGGTTCTCTTCTTGGAGAACGCGTATTCAAGAAAGGCAAGCGCCAAAGAGAACACGCCTATTCCCGCCACGATTAACGTGCTGTAATCAAACATTTGTGTACACCGTTTCCCGTTTTTTGTCGTAGTGGGCTACCTCTCGCTTTTAAGTGTTAAGGTGCACTCTAAGCGGTTTAACGTTTAAAGTCAGACCTGCTTAACGTTGAGCGCTGGGGCTCTCGTTGCTATATTCGTTTTCGTTCGCGGCTCCAAAAGTAGCTTTGGAGTATTATGAAGGCTATGGCTACTCCGAAAAAGAGTATCAGCATAGCAGCCGCGTCAGAGAACGCTCTTTCGAACATTCCCCTTTCTCCCCGTATGGCTAAGCATTCCTATGCTAAAAAAGAAAGTTTCAGAAACCGAAATGACCCCGCAAAAAACAATATTGCCTAACAGGATATATGTCGGCGGCGACACAACGCTTTATAACTTTTTTAGCATCATCCTCATCTCAACCTGAAAGGGCGAAAGGAGAAGGCTTACATCACATTTTTTGAGCTATACGCTTGATTTTTTCCTTGAGTTGACTTTGCGGGGATGGCGGACGCGATCGCCAGTTTTGGCTGGACTATCCAACCAAACATTTATATGAATTTTCATCTAACAAAACTCGGTTGTCCACCACAAAGTGACGCAGCAGTTAAGGGGGAGAAACGAAGGATGCGAGTTATTTTGATTGTTGGTGATGGAATGGCTGATCGCCCCATTAGAAAACTTGGCTTCCAGACGCCGCTGCAGGCGGCTAATCCCGTGAACATGGACGCGTTGGCTTCAAGCGGCATCTCAGGCTTGCTTGACCCTGTTGCTGCGGGAATTGCTCCGGGAAGCGACGCGGCGAACTTGGAGATTCTTGGCTACGACTCACGTGTGCTTTGCGGTGGAAGAGGACCTTTCGAGGCTGCTGGCGCAGGAATCAAGCTTGAACCGGGCGATGTGGCGTTTAGGTGCAACCTTGCAAGCGTGAACGCTGACTTGGTTTTGGTTGACGCAAGGGCAGGCAGAATCGGAAATGAAGCCCGCGAACTTGCAAAGACGATTGAAGCGATGCGGTTGAAGGATAACTCAGACGTGCAGATCTTGTATCGGCAGACGCTGGGGTTTAAGGGTGCTCTGGTGCTTCGAGGCGAGCAGCTCAGCGCCAACGTCTCTGCGGCGACGCCGAAGGTTGGAGACCGCGTTGGTTCAGTTCAGCCTTTAGACGAGTCCGTCGCAGCTAAGCGGACAGCCAGCGTATTGGAAGAGTTTATGCGCCTTTCACACGAACTTCTTGACTCGCACCCCCTTAATGAGGGGCGACGAGCCGCGGGGCAGCCTCCAGCAAATATGGTGGTTCCGTGGAGTGGAGCCAAACTGCCAGTCATCGAGCTTTTCAGCAGCAAGTATGGGCTAAGTGCCGCATGCGTGGCTGCTGTGAGTCTCATCAGGGGCATTGCTACGCTCAGCGGCATGGAAGTTATTGACGTCCCTGGTGCTACTGGTAATTTGGACACGGATACGATTGCGAAGGCTGATGCGGCGTTAGAGGCTGTTCAGCGATGTGACTTTGTGTTGGTGCATGTGGAAGGCCCTGACGAGGCAAGCCATGACGGCAATGTTCAGGGCAAAATCGCCATCATAAGGAAGATTGACGCTATGGTAGGTAAAATATTGAGCCACGTTGACCTGAACGAGGTGAGTGTAGTGTTGCTTGCGGACCACGCCGCCTCTTCGATAAGCAGGGAGCACACGGCTGACCCTGTTCCAGTTGCTATCGCAAGCGCTCATGTGGTTAAAGACGGCGTCTCGCAATATAATGAGCGTGCAGCTTGTAGGGGCGATTTAAACCGCATACAGGGAAAGGATGTGATGCCGTTGCTGCTGAAACTGATGGGCAAGCAAAGAGGCTTGGACGGGTGATTAGATGAAAATTCGAGAGAATCTTAAGGATCTAAAGCCTTGTGTTCACGGCGGCGAAGTTTGGGAAATTTCAAGCAAGACAGGTTTCAGAAGAGAAGACATAATAGATTTTAGTTCAAGCGTTAACCCGCTGGGTCCTTCCCAGAAAGCGCTGGATGCAGTAAAAAGCAGTTTGGCGCAGATACCGGTTTATCCTGACTCGAATTCTACACTGTTGCGGAAGGCAATCGCCAATCGCTATGAAGGCGTCACAGAGGACAACGTGGTTGTGGGCAACGGCTCCACAGAACTCATCTACCTGTTCGCCGAAGCGTTCTTGGAAGACGGCGACGTTGCTGCTGTGTCTGCGCCTACATTCGGCGAGTACGAGCATGCGGTTAGAAAAATGGGAAAGGCGGTTAAGCACATACATCTAAATGAGGAGTTTCGCGTTGAAGTGAATGCTTTTCTGCGCGAGATGTCCGGCGCGAGAGTTCTGTTTTTCTGCAACCCAAACAACCCGACAAGTCTTCTCACACCAAAAGACGATTTAACTGCAATAGTTGAAAGAGCTCTAGAGCAGGGCATTCTGGTTTTCTTGGATGAGGATTTCCTCGAATTCGTGGAGGGAGAAAGGCACTTGTCCCTGATTGGCAGAATAGCGGAGTACCCTAATCTGTTTGTTTTGAGGTCGTTCACGAAGATTTACGGGTTAACTGGGCTCAGAGTTGGCTACGGAATCGCCTCAAAAGAGATTATCCACACGTTAACGAACGCTAAAACGCCTTGGAACGTCAACTGCTTAGCACATGCCGCAGCAGTCGCAGCCTTGGAAGACGAAGAGCACTTGGAAAAAACACGTGAACTCGTTAGAAATGAAAAGGCGTTTTTGATGAATGGCCTCCAGCGGATTGCGGCTTTCAAGGTGTATCCTGCTGACGCCAACTTTATCTTCATGGATGTCAGGAAGTCGGGTTTCACTGCGGCTCAGCTTAAAGCGAAACTGCTGAATTATGGCTTGCTGATACGGGACTGCAGTTCATTTCATGGATTGGACGAGTACTATGTGCGAGTGGCGGTTAAAACAAGGCGGGAAAACGAGCGGCTGCTGGAAGCCTTCAGGAAGACAGTGGAAAATTATGCTTAGCTGGCTTACGTTTTACAATTTGTTTTCTTGGGTAAACAGTTTTCACTCGGAGGCATGGTTCTCATAAACGTCTCGTTTCTCACGGATTCCCTGCTGATTCTGCTTTTGGCTTTCGTTATTGACTTGGTTTTCGGCGAGTTTCCAGACCGCGTTCATCCCACCGTGTGGATGGGCAACGTCATCGCTTACTTTAAACCCAAAACCAGAAGCTCCAATCCATTGGCTGAGAAGAGGAACGGCGTCTTCCTGTGCGTAGGTGTCATCGCGCTCTTCGCGGTTCCAGCATTCTTTCTGCTGTGGACGATTCGGCTAATTTCAGTTTGGGGCTGGCTACTCTACATCGTCGCGTCTGCCGTGCTACTGAAGACTACAATAGCCATCAAATGCATGAGGCATTATACTGCTCCGATAGTTGAGGCGCTTAAAAATGGTGATGTTAACGAGGCAAGGCGCTGGCTGCATTTCATCGTCAGACGCGACCCAGCAACACTCGACGAGCGGCACATCATGTCCGCAGCAGTCGAGTCCATAGCAGAAAGCACCACCGACGGCGTAACATCCCCGCTATTCTTCTTTGCCTTGTTCGGCGTTCCAGGCGCCCTCGCCTTCAGAGTAATCAACACGCTGGACTCGATGGTGGGTTACAGGGACGCTGAAAACGTGAACATCGGCTGGTTCTCGGCGAGAACGGACACCATAGCCAACTATGTTCCAGCAAGGCTAACCGCGATTTTGATGGTTGCTTCAGCGATGATGGCGGGTGCGGATTGGAGAAATTCCCTTCGTATCCTGCAGAGAGACAAGAACAAAACCGCAAGCCTCAACGCTGGATGGACTATTTCAGCCATGGCTGGAGCGTTAAACACGCAACTTGAGAAGCAGGGATATTACGCGTTAGGCGACGGTGAAGACATCTCGCCCGAAGATATTGGAAAAGCCTGGCGAATAATGCTGTTAACCGCCGTCTTGTTCAGCGTGGCGGTGGCTGCGCCGGTTTTGGCGTTGAAAATGCTGCTGCTCTGAATGTGAACCTCGCGTCCCCTCTCCCTCTGTTGTTTTTCAACATAGTTTGCGCGTTCTCGGCGCCAATACCGATAGCCCCTCTATAGGTTCCTGCAACCAACTACCAATAGGCGGCAAATATGCTGGTTCTGCACATATGCGAAAAATTCGGGCAGATTTTAGCATTTTGTTCAATCAGAAGAGAGGGGTTTGCTGGGGCTCTGGACGGCGGAAACTAAAGGAGAATAGAAAAATGCAATCTGCTTAAAAACTATTGCAATTGCGATTTTTCCGTCCAAAGCCCTCTCAGCCCCTGTTTTGCCTGTGCGTAACCCAAAAAATGGGGGAAAATTGTTTTTGCGTTTTTTCTGCATGGCTATTTCTTCCTGAACAGCAGTACGACGAGGACAGCAACGACTATGATTGCGATGATGGTAGCGGCGGACATTGGCAGGAAGTACAGGTCAGCAGCAGAAGCAGGCTCCGGCGTAGGTGGTGGAGTTGCTTGTGGCGCTTCTTCGACGACGAAGGCGGTTTCCGCGGAAGAACCATAGTAGGATTCAGAGCCGGCGAATTTCGCGTAAACAGTGAACTTGCCTGGGATGTCAGGTTTCCACTCGAAGCTGTAGAAGCCGTTTGCGTCAGACGTAGCATTGCCAATGTTACGGTAGTTGCCGTTAGCGTCAAGAACATCCAAGATCACCTCAACGCCCGTAGCGTTCGTCGGTTTAGGCTTTTGCATGTACACGTACTCCATCCACTCAGTCATGCTCTCGTCGGAAACTGCCGGGACACCGCTTGGGAATCGAGATGCGACTTGTTCTGTTCCTGCAGAAATGTCAGCCACGGTTCCTTTTATGATAACGCTTTTGCCCATAGTTGCGGCTGTATCTGGTGCGGTCACGGTGAGTGCGCTTGGTCCTTTTCCGTAGCAGTATATTTGTTGGTCATAGCCGTTCGCTCCAACTATGTAGCCATCTGCTACAGCGACGTTTGTGAGAAAAGCAGCGATTTTCCATAAGAAATCGCCTGTTTCAGCGTCTAAGCAGTATAGCGTGTAGCCTTGGTACATTGGCGTTTGTGGTGTGTGCTCCATGCATGGGACGTATATTTTGTTGTCTGCGGGTACTACGCCGTCAATGCAAGACCAGCTTCCATAGGGTGTGTCGAATCCGCTGCTGCCCTGTGTATAAGTCCACAGGTGCTCTCCAGTTGTGAGATTAAAAGCAGAAACAGAGCCAGTGTAGCCTGTGACGTATAATTTTCCGTATGCAATTCTCGGAGCCCAGTCGTACATTGAAAAGTCGTTGTTAGTGAATTTGCTTATTGGCTCAGTTTTCCAGAGGAAGTTTCCAGTTTTAGCATCAAAAGCTACGAATCGCTGTTCCTCTTTATAGAAGAAAGTGTAAACGCCGTCATTTAATGTTCTGCAGGGGGAAAACATACTGAGAAGCCCAGGTGGCATTGTTGCTCCGCTGAAGCCGTAGCCGTACCCAGTTCTGTTTTGAACCCATAGTTGGGCGCCTGTCGTCATGCTGTAACCTATATGTATGAAAGTTGGAGCGGCAATTGTTGATTCCGCAATAATGACGCCGGTGTCGTAGTCAAGCAAGCTCATCGTTTGAATGCCAGGTACGTCGGGCACTTCGACGCTCCACTGTATTCCTTTGGTCCAGTTAATTGTTCCGGCTGGATCCCACGATGATGAAGAGGTGAAGAAGGCTAGGGTTGAGTTCCACATAGTCAGTCTGTTGCTTTCGCCGTCAAGAATGTACATTAACAATTCGCCATTAGGACCATACGCAAACTTTCCAGATCCCGCCGCTATGCTGCCATACGCTGCTGTTTCTGATGTCGTATTTTCTAGAGTTGCTAGTAGCCTTCCAGAAAAGGCATCGAACAGTTGCCAAGATGGCCCACTCGTGCTCCATAGATAAGCGCATGCTCCGTGGTGGCTTCCTCCTTCAAAGTTAAACACTTGGCCACGGGATATTGCTGGCATATCGTCATTTCGCCAGATCTCTTCTCCAGTGCGCAAGTCTGTGCAGATCACTCCTGAAAGTCCTCCTGTAAAGCCTTGTGGGAACATATTGTAGTATATTCGTCCGCTAATGATTACAGGTGGACTAAACAGCGGTTCGTAGACGATTCCGTTATAGTAGGCTTTTCCCCAGCCTAATTCTCCGTCCGTGATGCCCCCCAAAGGATAGCGGTTTGGTCCACATAATGTGTGCAGATTCAGGTGCCGTGGTGTATTCGTTGTAGCCTGCTGCGCCTAGACCTCTGGATTCTAGCCAGTCGCCAGATATTGCGGTCCATGCTCTGTTTTCAGCGGTTATCGGGCGTGTCCAATAGAAAGTGGGCAGGGGAGTTTCTGGCGTTGCTTGGATTGGTTCTTCCTGCACTGTCAATTCTACCACTCTGCTTTCTGCCGGTTCATAGTAGTACAGGCCATCAGAAAGTCCATAGCGGTTTCCAACTATGTTTATTTCTTGTCCAGGGAAAATCGCCTTGAATTTGTATGTGCCAGTCGTTTGTGGTACATAAGTTATGTAACTTGCTCCAATGTCGTCTGTTTCGCTGGCTATTTTTGTCTCTTTTGTGTTGTCAGGTTTGGTGATTTCAATTGTGATGCCTTTCCATCCGACATAGTTTGCGTGTGATGGCGGTGAATCGGCTAACCAGAAGATAACGCTGACTGTCTGATCCACGCCTATGGGATTTGGTGAAACACTGAGAAATATTGAAGATGGATAGGACGCTAGATAGGTTTGAGCATTTGAGGTTGATATTAATGTTGACGTCATAGAAATAATCAACAGTGAAACCAAAGTAATTGCTGCAACTATTTTGTTTCCAGTGCTTTCCATGTGTTCTTCTATTTTTTTGTAAAGCTACATTAGCCAAAGAAACTTAAACACTTGCAACAAGTGGTTCTTCTGACAATTTGAAAAAACATTAATAAACTCCCGTATGGTCCAAAAGGCTAAGGGGAATAAGCCCGTGATGCAGTATGACGAATGTGTTCAAACGCTGATGGGGTTGGGACTAACGCTTTTGCAGGCAAAAACGTACTTAGCTCTTGCCACGCTAGGAAAGGCAGATGTAAAAATGATCTCAAAGGCTTCAAATGTTGCTCGGCAAGACATCTACCGCGTAATGCCTGTGCTTCAAAAGCTTGGACTTGGAAAAAAAAATTATTACTAAACTAACCATTTACGAAGCCACTCCGATAAAAGAAGGGCTTCCGATTTTACTTCAAAAAAGAAGAGAAGAAACTGCAGAGTTGCAAAATAAAACATGCTTAATGATCAATAATTTCAACGTGAATAACGTCAAAATAGCGCTTAAAGAAGAGGACACCCAGTTCAAACTTACTTCAGAAAACACGCTGCTTTTCAAATTGCTTAAAACGCTATCTCAGAAGACCAAAAAAAGTATAGATATGACAATACCATTTCGAGGCATCCAAGTAAGTCTATTTGAGCAGCCCAAGTACTTCAAGTGGGCAAACAAAGACGTAAAAATTCGATTAATCACACAGAAAGCTGAGGACGAGTCGACGATGAAAAAGCTGCAAGCTTCGATGAAGAATCGCTTCTTTGAAATCAAATGCTTCGATGGCCCAGTAAATTTTGGAATGCATATATTTGACGATAAAGAAATTACTCTTTCCATATCTGACAAAGATGGCCTGCCCTGCTTGTGGTCAAACAACCCTAACGTTGTAAAACTAGCCAGAAGCTACTTTAACGAATTGTGGAATAAACCTTAGCCGGTTGTATGAATTTTGCTAATTTTGCTTTGAACTAAGTTCAGAACGCGTCTAAACATCAAAACAACGTATTTACGCTCCTTTGCGTTACACTTGACGTTACGCCAACTTTCCAAACTATGCGAAATTAAACGAACCTTATATAACCATAGGTGGTAAAGGGAGTATTTCATTTATTTGTGACGGTTTAACACGTCGCCGCCAAAAAAATAGGGAAAACTAACGCACAGAGACCATGCCTATGGATTCTTGATGTGACAGTTTAAGCCTCATCCCACGGCATTTTTGGCACTTTAATCGTCTAGTCCCGCAGTCTAGCGCCTGCTCGCTCGGTTTGCGTGACTCGAAAATTGGTCGAATTGTCACTTTTTACATTAAAAAGTTAAAATTCCTGTTTCAGTCAAGCGAAAAATGCAGACTAAGCGTAAAAAATCATGTTGCTTTACCCATCTTCAGCAATACGAGCAGCGAACAGGGGGCTGAACGGAGCAAGAAGCTATTTCAGCAAGAACTCGCATGTGGAAGAATATGCCAAACCTCGTTTCCCGCGTCTCGGTTACCGCACCTGAAATCGCGTTACGGGTAGGGCTGGTGACCGGTTGTGAACTGCGTACTTGGCGCGTTGGAGTGTGTTTTGGTGATGCTTTTGTATACGCTGCCGTGAATATACCGCCTAAGCGGTTCAAAGTTTTAATTTTCACAGCGAAAAATCGGATTTTTAGCAGTTTCGCGCATATTTGTGGGAGGTTTAACCGTGGCAGTTGAGCGGAACCTGTTAATTTCGCTGCTAAAATTAACGAAAAGCGGGTCTGTTTTAATTGAAAATGTCAAACAGGACTCACACGTCACCACTAGCATTGCTGGGAAATTGCTTGAAAACCTGCAAAAAGAAGGTGCAGTTTATTTGAAAAACGGCGCAGTTGAAGCTGACAGCTACGGTCGGCTAAAAATAGCCGTCAGGGCGTTAACCCTCGGCGCAGACGTTGAATCCGTCAGCAACCTGCTCCACTGGCAGGAGTTCGAGGAAATCGCCGCCGTTGCTCTCGAAAGGAACGGCTACGTTGCCGCCAAGAACGTACGATTCAAGAGTGCGGGGCGAAGATGGGAAATCGACGTTGTCGGCTGCAAGAGACCCCTGGTCCTCTGCATCGACTGCAAGCACTGGCACCACGGGATGTCCCCGTCAGCCTTGAAACGAATTGTCGAGGCTCAAGCGCAGAGAACGCGTGCCCTAGCCGAATCGTTACCCAGCGCGAGCCTTAAAATTGAGTGCGCTAAGTGGAAGGGCGCCAAGTTTGTGCCCGCTGTCCTATCGCTGGTACATGGAAGCTTTAAGTTCTACGAGCAGGTGCCCATCGTGCCCGTGCTCCAACTTCAGGATTTTCTGAATCAGTTGCCTGCGTACGCTGACTCGCTGAAGGTCTTCACGAGGAATTTTGAGCATTTACGCCATGACCTTTAAAATTGGAGTCTTGGCGGTTCTAACTGCTGGATAAAGACTTAAAAGAAGCATAACAGCCAAAGCTGCAAGCATCAACACCGCTATCTTCGCGATGGTAACGCTTGTCACTACGGGATGAGGCATCAAAATCATCAAAGTCGTTATCACACCGAAAGAAAGTCCAACCGCAAGGCTTGAAAGCAGAACCATCGTGCTCTGAACTGCCGCCACCGCGACCACGGTGCCTGGTTTTGCTCCGATGGCTCGCAATACGCCGAATTCTTGACGCTGCTCATCCATGCTAAGCATCATGTAGCCAACAAGGCACAGCGTCGCCGACCCCAAAGTAAATAATGGCAAAAGCATTATTTCAGACCACAGTGACCCGAGAAAGGCAACGTTTTTCTGCAGCACTTCATTCAGGTCAAAAACTGAGAACTCCTGGTTTACATTTTGAATCATATGCGATAACTGTGCCAAAGTGGCGGCGCGGTCAACCGAAGCGTCTAATTTGACGAGAACAACGTTGACTGTTGGAATGCCTATTGCGTTCTGTAGGCGCTTGAGAGGCACGTAAGTGACGTTGCCGCTGTTAATTGGATCAACGCAAACGCCGACAATGTCGAAAATCTTGCCTTGCACTATAATCTTCTGCAGAAATGGATCAGAAAGCCTGATTGGTGGCTTGGCTCTTGGGTCTGCAGAATACATCGCCTGAGCCAAAGTGTCACCAATAACCGCCTCTTGCACATCGCTTGAATTCAAGAACCGCCCTTTCGTGAAGGGTGTGGTCAGATCTTCGTCAGTGTCCACGCCAACAACCAAAGAAATGCCGCTGCGATTATCGCCAACCGGATGGGTCGACTGAGTTTCTTGGTCGATGTAATATCCACTCATCTCTTGAACTGGTTCCATCAAAACCAAGCGCGCGTCGACGCCAGACACTCCATGCATCGCGTTCAACTGTTCAAAAATTCCAGCGGGTACCGCAAAGTTCTCGCTTGTATAGTTAAAATAAACGCTTTCGCCCTGAGTAAATGCTTGCGATGTGAGAAGTTTATACTGCGCGACCATGTCTTTGTGTGCTATTAAAATGACGTTTTGACCTACGGCATTTTCAACCCATGTCTTGGTGGTGTCGTTGGCAATTATGCTTCCCGCCACTGACACAGTAAGCAGAATAAACACTATCGAGAGCAACACGATGATTCGTACGCTTGCGGACACTCGACGGAACAGACTTCGTGACGCAAGTCTCACATTTATCCCGGTTCGCGACAGCGGCTTAAACTTGCCTCCAATGCCTAACCCAAAGTACTGAACGGGCGAAAGCAACTTCACCGGCGAGGCTCTGGCTGCGCCCAGCATAGGCTTTATCCCGAAAGTTACGGCAAGGATGAAGAAAACGGCAAAAACTACTGAGGCAAACAGCAAGTTCGGCGGTTGCTGATGAGGCTGAAAACCCAGTATGCCGGTGGCAGCGAAGTCGGCTATGAAACCAAACACCACGCCTAAGATACAGCCAACAACCGTTATTATCAAAAGCTCAGCCAAAAAGTAACTGAAGACGCGACCGTTTGGGCATCCAGCGGCTTTGATTAACCCGAAATCATGTGTTCTCTGCTTCATCATTAGAAAAACAATAAAGCTGGTTAAAACTGCGCCAACTGCAAAAATCAGGAACCCAACAAAAAGCACAAACTGCGCGAAAACGGCTGACAATCCCGCGGTCAACGTTTCCCCAGTTGAAGCTATCCCAACGTCCACTCGCCAACTGAAGAGCAGCAGGAAAAGCGTGGACGCCACGCTCAACGTCAGGGTAATGATGGTCAAGCTGGTCTGTAGTCGCCTGCGCAGAAGGTCTTTCACTGGAAAAGCGGCGCTATTCATTTTTGCTCGCCAGTCGACCATTCTCTAAACATAGCGTTCGGTCTGCAAGCTGCATTATTTCAGCGTCATGAGTGGAAACAACAATCGTCTTTCCTTCGGTCTTCAGCATCTGAAGTATCTGGGTTATTTTCTGCCCGTTCTTCGTGTCTAAATTTCCCGTTGGTTCGTCCGCGAGAAGCAGGGGCGGGTTATTAGCCAAGGCACGGGCAAATGCCACACGCTGCTGTTCACCGCCGCTTAGCTGGGCTGGAAAATGGTTTGCCCTATGAGCCAAACCTACAGTCTCTAAAAGCTCCGCGACACGTTTCTCAATTTCTTCTGCAGGTCGCTTTGTCCACTCCATGGGAAACGCCACGTTCTCCGCCACCGTCAAGGTTGAGACGAGGTTGTAGGATTGGAAAACGTAGCCAAGGGCGTTGCAACGGAAATCCGCCAGGAAATCCTCGTTCTGCACCGCCAAGTCCTCGCCTAAGACTATGATTTGTCCCGATGTGGGTTTGTCGATTCCGCCGATGATGTTCAGCAGCGTCGTTTTCCCCGCGCCAGACGGGCCGTACACGGCGATGAACTCGCCCTCTGCGATGCTGAAGCTTACGTCTTTCAGAACTTCGATTGCACTGTCGCCCATTGGGTAAGCTTTAGTTAATGAGACTGCGGAAACCACTGTTTCAGCCACGTTCTCACCTCTTTATGCATTATTGATTGGCTGGGCAGATAATAATATGTGTTAAGGTACATTCCCTTACAGGCTACAGGTTGAGGTTACCCCTGTCGCGCTTGAGGATGCGAACTTTATCTGGAATTTTGTCCCGCTCCCAGTCAGCCCAGCTGATTTCTCTGAAGAGCCACTTCTTGCCCAGATGCGCCGCCACCACAGCGTGCTTGTTCTCGTTGCTGCCCGGTATGAGCTCGTTGAGGAACCTGAAGAGTTTGTCAATCTGCTGTTTCGGGAAGTACGCGTAGTAGCTGGCGTTTTTCACTTCAAAAGCGTAGCTGTGCTCGCCCTTCCTGGCTATGATGTCTGGCAGCGGGTTCAGGCTGGGGTTGCTGACTGGGACGCGCACGGCGCTGTACCCGTTTTTCTGAAGGAGCTTCACGAGTACAGTTTCGCTGTAGAAGCCTCTCTTGCGCCAACGTCGAAGCTTGATTTTGTCGACTTCCTTAACTGCTGCTTCCTCCACTTAAGCCTACTCTGAGTAGCAGTTAAAAAAATAAAAAACTATTGCGCACACCCCGAAAAACGGAAGTCGCGGTGATGCTTTTGTATACGCCTTTTTTTCGGTGGTCGGGTCTGGAAAGCACTGGTGAGATGACGCTCTGCAATGTAATACACGTGCAACTAATATCACCAGAAAAGAAAACCGCAACATTATAGATTTCAGAATCATTATGTTTTAGCCTACACCAACACCTGCAAAAGTACACACACGTGAAAAACAAGCCAAAACACAGCCCCTTTATAGCACCCAAAAAGGAAGCTGAAGCGCTGGTGAACGCTCGCGGAAGTTGACTCTGCTGGAATTCTGTATACGGAAGCATCACCCAACTACAGTAAAACCTCTGGCTCAGCTTCAAGTTACAGCAGGAATCGCAGGCGCCAGGCGCCAAACAAATCCGCCGGGAGCAGCGGTAGCGCTGAAAGGAAGCATCCGCAACAACTAAACAGGTGTTTTCTGGTCACCTGGTCAAGCAGCCTGGTTAATCGCCTGGAAAGCCGCTTCTGGGTCGAAGCAAAATCGAAAAATACCCTAGCTGGTTTGGCATGGAGATTTTCGACAGTACTTATATGAGGTCACGATAATCTCCATGGGCAAACACGAAAACAAGAGTTGAAAAAGACAGAATAGGGCTATTTTGCCGTTTAAGGCTTGTTTTGGGCTTTTCGTTTTCGGACTGAAGGCTGAAGGAATAACCTGTTTTGGTGCTTGTCCAGATTCGATTAATTACCAGCCAATAATTGGTTGTTTGGAGAAAAATAGGCGTGAAAACTGCTTTATCTTGGAAATAAGTTTAAACGGAAAGCCGTAAATTTTGAAGGCTGTGAAGCCGATTTTCCACGTTTCGGTAATATTCCTGATTTTGAAATAAGTGCTTTAATTGATTCTACGACAGAAAGACTGTGAAACATGAGGAGGAGAAGGCGTGTCTTTTGACCATTTTGGGGAAGGCTCAGAAACTCTGACCCGCAACATACAGGGACGAACAGTTAATGTAAAGTGGAACTGGGGCACATTCAAAACCACCGAAGGCTTCCCAGTTGACGACAGCATGATAAACTGGGTTATAGGCCAAGAGCAAGCTCTAAGCGAGTGCTTCTTATGTCTCAACGAGTGGACCCACAAGCTCAAGCATCTAGAGCAGACGCAGTGGTACTCAAGCTGGAGCAACCCAAACGAAACGAAGCCCATGGCGAAAACCGTGATAAACCCCGGACCCTACCTGCTGCTTCTGGGCGACCCTGGAACCGGAAAATCCCTCCTCGGAAGAGCCTTAGCAGAAAAACTTACGCAAGTCTACAAAGAGAACGGCATAAAACTCTTCGATGTAGTTGCTTGGAAAAACCCAGCCATGCCCAGCCAACCCCGCGTGTCCATACACAAGGCAGGAGAAGGAAAAAAGCTCCTGCAGAGAGAACAGCGGAAAGAGCTTAAGCGCAAGTTCACGACCAAGGTGGGTCTAAGGTCTATACAGATCCTGATGCTTGCATTAGGACTGTTCCTGCTGGGGTTAGGCATGTACTTCATGTACGACGCGTGGCACGCATGGAACATCAACGGGCAATCCATAGGCGGCACATCCTGGAAGGAACTGTACTCTAACAACTTCTCAGCATACTTCATAGACCGATTCATAAACGTGGTGCCGCTGACCTTCATCCCCGGAGGAAGCCTAATCTTCTTCAGTATCTTCATATGGTGGTTCACACGCATAGGCGGAATGAGCAACTTCCGCGGCATCGGAGGCGCCCAACAATCCGATGTCCCAAAACTACTGGTGGACAACAGCTCAGGAAAAGCACCATTCGTAGATGCGACAGGCCACAGAAACCCACAGCTGTTTGGCTCGGTTGCATGGGATCCGTTTCAAACAGGTGGAATGGGCACGCCTGAACACCAGCGGGTAACCGCAGGAGACGTCCATGTGGCTTCGCTTGGAATACTGTACATCGACGAGATCAAGAACCTTGACCCTGAAGAAGCAGTCACGTTGCTAACCGTCTTGGAAGATGGACAGCTACCGATTACTTTACGTGGAAGATGGCACGGCGGAGACACAGCAGCGATGGCAGTTTCCACTGAACCCGTTCCAGCCATCACTTTTCTGGTGGGCGCCGGAAACTTTGACAGCATAGGACAGATTCACCCCGCCCTTATGGACCGCATCTACGGCTACGGCAAGGTTGTACGCATGAACAACGACATGCCTAACACGCTGGAGAACAGGCGCAAATATGTCCAGTTTATCGCGCAGGAAGTCAAACGCTTCAACCTGCTGCCGTTCAGCCGAGCTGCATGCATCGAGATAGTTGAGGAAGGCAGACGGCGAAGCAACAAACGTGACGCGTTATCAACGCGGTTCAGACCATTGATTTCCATAATCAAGACCGCTGCAACATTAGCCATGAACGAAGACTGCAAAGTGGTCGAACGGCGCCACGTTTTGGAAGCCTTGAATGAGCACTGCAAAACCATCCAGAAACAACTACTGGAACATGAGATGAACGAAAGGGGCAAACTCTTAGAAATCAAGCCTGAAGGCGTGAAACTCGGCCAAATATACGGGTTGGCGGTTGTGCACGACCCATACAGCGGTGAGATGACGGGCAACGTCCTCAGCGTGAAAGCTCAAATGGTTAAGAAAAATGAGCTTCCACGAGACCACCCGCTCAAAGGCTATTACAGAGTGACAGGTGTCGCAAAAGGTCAAAGTTTCATCTCGGACAGCATCGCCAAAGTTCGCAGCGTCATCCTTCAAAAGTACGGCGTGGACATCGCGCAAGATTACTTGACACACATCGACTTTGCTCAGTCTTACGGAGTGGATGGCCCGTCTGCAGGGGTGACCATGGCTATCCTCTTGTGCTCACTCATCGAGGGCAAACCCATCCGGCAAGATGTGGCTGTGACAGGCGAAATAAACCTCAGCGTCAGCGACTCCATACAAGTAACAGCGGTGGGCGGTGTTCACGAGAAAATCAAAGCCGCCGAAGCCTGGGGGTTCAAGAAGGTAGTTATCCCCCAGAAGAATTTCCTGCACTCGGTTGACGCAAGAGACTACACCATCGACGTAGTTCCAGCCGCTACGCTGGAAGACTATCTGAAAGAATGCTTAGTCGAGCAGCAGATCCTCCAGGTTCCTATTCGAAAATTCAAACGCTAGCCTGAAAAACGCATGCTGGAAACGGCATTTTCCAGCCTTTTTTCGGTTAAGAAGCGGATTTATTCATAGCAGAGTAGGCTAAGCTTGTTGAAAATCCAACTTTTATACATGCGCACGTCATGCCCAAGTGAACTCGGTGACAAAGGAACTACCACAGTATTTATTGGTCACCAAAATTCACCAGAGCAATCGTGAAATATGGGCTTCGATGTCCGTATACAAAAGCATCACCAAAACAAACTTGCGCAAACCAAAGCACAGCGAACTTCATTTGAGGGGAAACGTTTTTCAGCGACGATAAATGATAGAAAAACGTTGGTACACGCATGTCCGATTTCAAGGTTTTCAACGTGCGCCGCGTTTTCTCTACCAACGGCGAAATAGACTTTGTCGATTTGACAGACGAGGTTCAGGAAGCAGTGTCCAAGTCTGGCGTAAAAAGCGGCATAGTCCACGTTTTTGCGCCGCACGCCACGGGCATACTGATTTTGACGGAGAACGATTACGCCCTGCTCAGCGACATCAAAACGTTTCTGGATGAGACAGCGCCCAAACGCCGCGCCTACCAGCATCCGTCTAACGCTCACGCTCACCTGCGGTCCATGCTTCTGCCGCCTGACAAGACCTTGCCCGTGATTGACGGACGCGTGGAATTTGGAACATGGCAGTCTTTGCTCTTTGTGGAGACAGACGTTTACCCGCGAAAGCGCACAGTCATCATACAAGTGATGGGTGAACAATAGCCCGACGCATGACACCAAGCCTCTCCTAATTTTTTCTTCAGCAAACACACTGCGCGCCAGATTTCGATTCTTCAGCTTCGAAAACAACAGCAAAAGCCTGAACATTTAATCCTTTGCCGTCAATCTTGAGCATGTAAACATTATTTTTTAACTTTTTATTGTAAAAAGTGACCATTCGAAGATTATTCGGAAACACAAAACAGACACGACAACGCGAGCCTTATGATAAACAGGCGCATCCATCAAGCCCTAAAGAGACAAATAGGACTGAAACTTCATCGATTTTACAAATTTTCTCCATGAAAAAGCTGAATCGTTCTTTATTGACCCCGTCTTTCAGCTCACACTCGTTCATGTATTTATAAGGTTCGTTCAGGTTCGGACAAGACATAATGGTTTTAGAGCATGCACTAATTAAAAGCAGGGCATCCTTGCAAAAAGAAAGGGAAAGATCTGCTGTCAGTACAAAGCCGGCGGGTCCTTATTATCGTTCAGTGCGGACTCGCTTGTAAGGTCCTCGTGGTCGCATTCGCGCTTTTCTTTTTATCTCCAGTTTAGACAAAGGTTTATCCGCAATCGCCTCCGCCGCGTGCTCCTCGTCTATGGGGGTTTCAAGAGAGTCGGGAAAATTCTCTAACGTAGCTTGGTCAGCGCCTTTCGCGGTCATCTGTTCTATTGCGCGGTTCACGTCGCCTGGTTTCACGTTTATGCCGCGGGTGGCGTCCGAAAGCAAGACAGTGTCAAAGCCATTTTTGCGTGCGTCGAGAACCGTGTTGAGAACGCAGTAATCAGTTGCTAATCCACCCACGAAAACTCGTTTGACGCCTTGGGCTTTCAGTTTAGCTGCGAGGTCGGTGCCGTCGAAACCCGAGTAGCTCTCTTTAGCGGGGTCGGTAGCTTTTGAGATGATTTCAGTGCCTTCAGGAAGCTTGAGGGCTGGACTGAACCGTGCACCTTCGGTTTGCTGAACACAGTGAGGCGGCCAAGGACCACCTTGAGCTTTGAAGGAAATATGGTTTGGAGGGTGCCAGTCTCGCGTGGCAAAAATCTTTGCGCCAGCCTTCTTGAACATCTTTGCGTAGTCGTTAAGCACCGGAATCACTTGTTCGCCTTCGGGGACGGGTAGAGCGCCGCCTGGAAGAAAATCGTTCTGCACATCCACTATCATCAAGGCATCTTCTTTGCTGATGACATATTCTTTTTTCAAACAGCTCTCACCTAAACAACATGTAATGTTCTCAGCGAATTGTATGAGTTACGTGAGAACCATTGACATATGCGCCAAGGCAGCGGATAAACCTTTCCAGAAGGCTAAGGAAAGTAATTTAAGTGCCGCAGCGAATAGGCTGGATGGTGAAACAATGACCATTCTAGCTTATGTTCTGTTTAAAGTGAGTTCAGGAACCGAGAGGGAAGTTTGCCAAAAACTCGTCGAGTTTGCCGAGGTCATCCAAGCCGATCTTATCTTCGGAGAATACGACGTTATCGCCAAGATGGAAACAGAAGACTTGGACGCGTTGGAGAGCTTCTTGTCGGAGAGGGTTCGGACGGTGCCGAACGTGCTTGTAACGTCTACCATGATAATTTCGCGAGAGTACAAGGGCAAGAACTACCGACCGAAAAACAAGTAGCATAAAAGCAGACGCGTAGCAAACGGTTGATGCTTTCGTATACTAAACGCCGCGCGCATGACCCAGCCTCCGAGGATAGGCTTATCTTTTATCAAGTGCCAATACACTACTCAGGGTCATAACATGCCGACCAAAAAGAAAAACTCGCAATACATAACCAGCCGGGAAATGCGAGCCGCGGAAGTCAACGCGGAATACTTCGGGGTTACCCTGCTTCAACTCATGGAAAACGCAGGGCGCAACGTGGCTGCCGAAGTAGCGGCGCGGTTCCAGCGAGATAAGAAAATCGCCGTCTTCTGCGGTTTGGGCGGAAACGGCGGCGACGGCTTCGTGGCTGCACGGCACCTGCTCAGCATGGGCTACACGGTTTCCGTCGTGCTCGCGGGAAAAGGCAAGGACATCACGCATGACGCCGCGGCAAGGAACTGGTGTGCTCTCCAATTTCTCCGCGAGAAAATTCCCATTTACGAGGCGTCTGACAGCTCGCTCATGCCAACCGTGAAAGCGGACGTAATCGTTGACGCGTTGCTGGGCACGGGAACAAAAGGCAAACTCAAACCGCCCATCTCACAGTTCGTGGAGCGCATAAACTCGCTTAACGCTTTCAAAATCGCCGTGGATGTGCCCACAGGAGTGGACTCCGACACCGGCGAAGTCTTGGACGAAGCGGTGAAAGCTGACGTGACAATAACGTTTTACAAGGCAAAGGCAGGGCTGGAGAACGCCAAGAAGTACACGGGCGAACTGCTCGTAAAGGACATCGGCTTGCCCAAAGAGCTTGAAGCATATGCGGGTCCAGGCGACGTGCTTCTCGTCACAAAAGCGCGACCGCTGAGCGCCTACAAAGGAGATTTCGGTCGGCTCCTAGTCGTCGGCGGCAGTGAAGTATTTTCAGGAGCTCCCACGCTTGTTGCGTTGGCTGCTTTGCGGACGGGCGTGGACATCGTGTACTTGGCGGCACCAGAAAAAACCGCCCGGGCAATCTCGTCGGTTTCGCCAGACCTGATAACGGTGAAGCTGGACGGTGACCACCTGAACCCCGGCAACGTGGCAGAATTAGGGGCTTATGTTAACGCGGTTGACGCAGTCGTGCTTGGACCAGGTCTGGGCTTGCACCCGAAAACCAAAGAATTCGTAAAAGCCTTCGTCAGCACAGTCGAAGGCGCTGGGAAACCGTTGCTTCTTGACGCTGACGGGTTGAAAGCCTTCGCAGAAAACAAAACACCATTGAAGGTTCCGGTTATTTTCACGCCGCACGCGGGCGAATACGCCATTCTAGCGGGCAGACAGGTGCCTGAAAGCCTTGAAGACCGCGTGGCTGAAGTGCAAAAAACTGCCGGCAAGCTTGGCGCCGTGATTCTGCTGAAGGGACAGGTGGACGTGGTTTGCGATGGGGAACGGTTCAAGCTGAACTTTACGGGTAATCCAGGCATGACCGTGGGCGGCACCGGCGACGTGCTCTCAGGTGTTGCGGGCGCGTTTCTGGCGCAGAAGGCTGACGCGTTTGAGGCTGCGGTGGCTGCGGCGTTTGTTAACGGTGCTGCAGGAGACTTTGTGGCGGAGAAAATCGGCTATCACCTTGTGGCGACCGACCTATTAGAATGGATTCCCCATGTGCTGAATGACCCGATGTCTCATGTGAAGGTGCGAAAAACAGGTGGAAAAACCAGTTAAAATCACCATATACCACGCCAACCAATGCGACCCGAAACGCTGCACTGGCCTGAAGCTGAAGCGCCATGGCTTAGCAAGAGTAGTGAGCAGGACGCGGTTTTTGCCGAAGCGCGCTGTGGTGCTTAACCCGTTCTCAAAAATAGCGTTTTCACCCGCGGACAGAGACCGCGTTGCAGACTATGGGTTAGTGGCGTTGGATTGCAGTTGGGAACACGCCGAAAAAGTCCTGCTGAACCACGTGAAGGGAACTTCGCGCTGCCTGCCCATCCTTATCGCTGGGAACCCAGTGAACTTCGGCAAAGCCACCAAACTCTCAACGGCGGAAGCATTAGCCGCAGCGCTCTACATCGCAGGATTCAAGAAGGAGGCGGCGGATTTGCTGTCCATTTTCGTTTGGGGTCACACTTTCTTCGAGTTAAACCATGCAGTGCTTGAGAGCTACGCTGCAGCTCAGGACAGCGCTGAGGTAATCAGGATTCAAGGCGACCTTTACCGTGACGCGAGCGTGTGTTGAGTTGAAAAAAATGTGTTTTGGTGATGCTTTCGTATACGGCGTGGGTATGGCACTTAGAATAAAGGAGGTTTGGGCATGGAGTTCATCACGAACTTTTACGTGTTCTTGGCTTCCGTAATGCTGATTTCCCTCTCGGGCGTGTTGCTGCCTGGACCATTGTTTGCGGTTACGCTGGAGAAAGCGGCGAAGAGCAAAACCGCTGGGCTACTCATTGCTCTCGGACACGGCGTGGTGGAGTTTCCCTTAATGTTCCTCATCTACTTCTGGCTGAGTAGCTTCACCATCCCCGATGTTGTGCCCATTGCTGTGGGACTAATCGGCGGCTTGGTGATGATGTTTATGGGCGTTCAAACGTTCCGGAACAGAAAGAAGACTGAAGAAAAATACTTCCACACTGCAAAAGACTCGTTGGTGGCTGGAATTTGGACGACCGCTGCAAACGCGGGTTTCATTCTGTGGTGGTTAACCATCGGCACCGCCCTGATAATCAACGCTCAACAATTCGGATTGGTGGGCTTCTCCGTGTTCGCGGTTGTCCACTGGCTCTGCGACTTCCTCTGGTACACCGTCGTGGCTTTCGCGATTTTCAAGTCGCGCCGTTTCTGGAACGAAAAGGTGCACAGCAGCATCTTCATATTCTGCTTTGTCATTTTTGTTGGGTTTGGAGCGTGGTTCTTCAGTTCCGCGCTGTGGTCAGCCTTAAGCGCAATGCTGTGAAGATGATGTGGGATGGCGTCGAACGAGTTTAAGGTTGGAAAAGCGACCGTGCGGCTGGTCATGGGAGACATAACCGAAGCTGAAACTGACGCGATAGTAAACGCAGCTAACTCTTCGCTTATGGGCGGCGGAGGTGTCGATGGGGCTATTCACCGCAAGGGCGGACCACAAATACTTGAGGAATGCAAACGCATAAGAGCAACGGAATGGCCTGACGGGCTCCTGACAGGCAAAGCAGTCATAACCACAGGGGGCAACCTCAAAGCCAAATATGTCATCCACACTGTTGGACCAGTTTGGCGTGGCGGAAACCGCGGCGAACCCGAACTGCTGGCGCAGGCTTATCAGAAATCGCTGAGGCTGGCGGTGTCTAAGGGGCTGAAAACTGTGGCGTTTCCGTCGATAAGCACGGGTGCATACGGCTATCCTGTTGAAGAGGCGAGTCTGGTAGCGTTGAAAGCAGTGAAGGAGTTTCTGGAAAAAGAGGATAACCTCGACGAAGTGGTTTTTGTTTTGTTTTCTGAACATGCACTTGAGGTCTACATGGGCAAAGCAAAAGATGTGCTTGCTTGCCACGAATAGAAAATGTTTTATGTTAATTCATGCGTAACGGTGTAAACGAGGTTAATTGAGAATGGCTAAATGTCCCAGTTGTGGAAAAGATGTTAAAAACGCCAAGAAAACTTGGAAAATGGCGGGCAAACCCGACAAGAACGGAAAACGCACACAGCTTACCATAGGACTATACGAGTGCTGCGGAAAAACCTTCAGGCAAGTCTTGGACAAAAAGAAAATCTAAAACAACGCTCCTTAACCTTCATTTTTTTCTTCTCGCACAATAGCCTCAGGAAAGCGTGTTTTGGCGATGCTTTTGTATACCGCAGTGCGTTTCTCGAATCCACAGAAAAGTTAAAGCCTCCAACACGCATAGAACAAGATACCAAAAGATGAAGAAACATGAACAAAAAGCCTGTCCTGCCCCTAACAGTCTTAGTTGTTCTCCTGCTCGCCGCAAAAATGGTATGCGCTGAAGTTTCGGTCGGCGTGCAACAAGGCAACTGGATAGAGTACGAAGTAACCTTCACCGGTTCGCCACCAGCAGACCACAGAGTAACTTGGGCTAGAATGGAGGTCGCCGCAGTGCAGGGAACAACCATAAATCTCAACGTAACCACAAAATTCGCCAACGGAACACTCTTCTACGAAACAGTAACCCTGAACCTTGAAACAGGACAGCTTGGAGACGACTTTATAATCCCCGCAAACCTGAACATTGGCGACACATTCCTCGACCAGTACCACGGCAACATCACCATTAACGGCGCTGAAGAACGCAGCTACGCAGGCGCCACACGAACCGTCGTTTACGCATCCACGGCACAGAATATCTATTACTGGGACAAAGCCACAGGCATCCTTGTTGAGGGGATTTCAGAGTTTCCAAATTACGCCATCCACTCCACCACGAGCAAAACAAATATGTGGCAACCTCAAATTTTAGGCTTAGAACCGGCCGTATTCTACGCTGTGCTAATAACGGCGATAACATTGGTTCTTGCAGTTGCAGCCTTTTTGTGGCGAAGAAGGAGATAAAAACTTAAACTGAATCAGGATTCGACGTTCATAACGGTTAATCCGCCCAAGCTGAAAAATCAAAAAGGCAAGCTTGGGAGCAGTTATGGAAAGCCGCAGCGTCGAAGCCTCAGAAATCATCGTTGACAGCAGTTTTGGCAATTTACAGGAAGATTCCGCAGCCATTAAAATAAGCAAACAGAAACTTATCGACTTGCTAAAAAAACACGGCATCCATGAAACAAACCTCGTGGAAAACCCGAACGTGAAAAAAGAAGACGTTATCTACACACTTAGACAAGCCAAGGTAAAAGTTCCTGAAGGCTTCTTCAAAGACCTCGCAGCAGAATTAGGCTTCCCTTACCTGAAAAAGAAAGAAATCAAAAAACTATGCCGCAAAAGTGACGGATGCCAGTTTCTAACAATCCTACCATATCGCGTTATAGCCAATTACATGATTATTCCCTTGCAAATCAATGACACGACAGCGAAAATAGTGTTGGAAAACCCATTAAACCTCAAGGCAATGATGGTTCTACGCTGTCTCCTCGGCGAAAGGAAAGTCACGTGGATTGTAGCCTCTTCGGAATCAATAAGCATGGCGATAGAAAGGGTTTATCAGAAAATCCACACGCAAAAAGCACTGCTTGACCTTTATTACAGGAATCCTGACGAATCAGCCCACAAAGTACTCTTTCCAAATCAAAAAATCTTGGCAGTAGGAACACTTCTCGCAGTCATCACCGCAATCCTAATAAATTCAGCTTTGATTTTCGCATTCCTATTTGCCGCAGTAAACGTGGCATACTTCATCATAAATCCCGTAAAGATCTACATTTCCCTAAGAGGCTTCAAGGAATCAGAGAATGTTACACGAATCTCGCAACGGGAAATACGCGAGGCAGAAGACGGCGAACTGCCCATTTACACCATTTTGGTTCCGGTATACCGCGAATCCAAAGTCCTCCCTCAAGTAATGAGAAACATATACGAGCTGGACTATCCGAAGAACAGGCTTGACGTGAAAATTCTCATGGAAGAAAAAGACGAGGAAACACTGAACGAAGCAAGAATTCTGGGGCTGTTCGGAAAACCCCAAACGCAAGTCGAGGGGATACCACCCCACGAATACAGGGAGTTTCTCAAAATCTTCGAGCCTGTTGTCGTACCCAAAGCGGACATCACCACAAAACCCAGAGCCTGCAACTACGGTTTACTCAGGGCAAAAGGAAAATACTGCGTAATTTACGACGCAGAAGACAAACCCGACCAAGACCAGCTTAAAAAAGCTGCAGTAGCCTTCGCCAAAGCACCACAGAAAACCGCTTGCCTCCAATCAAAACTAAACTTCTACAACGCAAAAGAAAACCTGCTGACCAGATGGTTCTCAATAGAATACTCATACTGGTACGATTACTACCTTTCAGGTTTAGACAAAACCGACACGCCAATCCCTTTGGGCGGCACAAGCAACCACTTCAAAATCGACCAGCTAAGAGACCTCGGCGGTTGGGACCCATACAACGTGACTGAAGATGCTGACTTGGGCGTAAGAATCTCTAGAAGAGCGTTAACAACCCAGATGCTGGACTCCTACACATGCGAGGAAGCCACGGTCAAAGTTCAAAACTGGATTCGGCAACGCTCAAGATGGTATAAGGGACATGTGCAAACTTACCTTGTCCACATGCGCCATCCACGGAAGCTTCTTCAGGACTTAGGCTGGAGAAAATTCTTCCTATTCCAACTCACATTCGGCGGCGCCATATTCATGCCAATAATCAACCCGTTTCTCTGGCTTATCGCCGCTCTCAGTATATTCGCGCCTTGGACACTTAGCGCCCTTGGTGCCCTCGAGTTTCTGCCCATCCAATTCATATGTCTATTCAACCTAATCGTCGGCAACACCGTATATCTTCTCCTGTACACGGTAACCTGCGTGCAGAAGAAAAAATACAGCTTAGTACCCTATGCACTGGCTATGCCGCTGTACTGGGTGCTCATAAGTGCGGCAGCGTGGAGAGGCTTGATTCAGTTAATCACGCGACCTTTCTACTGGGAAAAAACCATGCATGGATTTGCCAAAAACGTTGAGATGAAAGTTTAAACCGAGATTTCCTCCATTAATCCCGCTTCAGGATACGCAAATACGTGCACTTTCTCCGATTCGAAGCTCAAGGTTATGCTGTCTCCGATGTCAAACCACCTCTCCGTCAACGAAGGCTTAATCACTATGACAACATCCTCACTCTCAAGCCTAATGACGTACCTTATGAATGTGCCTTCAAAACTTATCTTCTCAACCACACCTCGAAGCATATTCTTTCCCTGATAGGACGGTTTCTCAACCGTGAGAACTTCAGGCCTAATCACCACGATGGCTCTTTCATCCTTCGCCAAGCCTTTCCCGAAAGCGTGGACTTTGGCTCCGCCGCGAAGCTCAATCACTAAGCTGCCGTTGTTTGCTTCTGCAACTGAGCCCTCAAGAAAGTTGGACTCCCCTATGAAATTCGCCACGAAAAGGCTGTTTGGCTTCATGTAAAGTTCCTGCGGTGTGCCCACCTGCACGATTTTCCCCTTTTTCATCACCGCAATCCTGTCAGATATGGACATGGCTTCAGATTGGTCATGCGTGACATGAATAGCTGTCAGATTAAGGTCTTTAGCCATCTTCCGCATTTCGTACCTGATCTCGTTTCTCACTTTAGCGTCCAACTGTCCCAGCGGCTCATCCAAAAGCAAAATCTTTGCACCAGCTGCAAGCGCCCGCGCAACCGCTATTCGCTGCATCATGCCACCGCTTAACTCGTTTGGGTATGCGCTTAAGCGTTCATGAAGCTTAACCAGCTCCAGCACCTCGTGCACTATGGTTTCTGACTCTTTCTCGTCGAAGTTTTTTACTTTGGGACCATAATTTACGTTCTCCCACACTGTCATGTGCGGGAACAGCGCAAAGGTTTGGAAAACAAACCCGATTTCCCGGTCTTCAGGCGGGACATTATCAACTCGCTTGTCGCCGATGTAGATTTCTCCGCTGTCTGGTTCGATTAACCCTGCTATCAACCTAAGAAGGGTGGTTTTTCCGCATCCGCTTGGACCTAGCAGCGAAAAGTATTCTTTGTCGTGAACTGTCAGGTTGACGTTGTCTAAGGCGACTATATCGCCAAATTTTTTAGTCAAGTTGACCACGCGAACGTCAGGCATGACAGGATTCTCCTTTGCGGGTTATAGTATTGCTATGAGAGTTATAAAGTGGCATGTCAATACCTCCCCTTTCCTCTGGTTACAAACCTCAACGTCAACAAGATGGCAAGAGATAGCACTATGAGGATGCCGCAGCCTAATCCAATGTCCGATGGCGTGGCGGGCACAACTTGCTTCACCCAGTTAACAATGACTACCGGCGCTGTCTGCAACGTTGTCACCACTGCCAAGGTTGCGCCGGTTTCGCTTACGCTTCTGGTGAAGACTATGATGGCTCCAGAAAGAATCGAGTACTTCGTCAACGGCAGCATTATGGTTCGGAACACATCGAACGGTTTGGCTCCTAAGGTTCTTGCTGCTTCTTCCATGTCGAGGCTTATGCGTTCGAACGCTGCGGTCATCGACCTCACGAAGTAAGGGTATGTAATCGCCAAATGCGCGAATACAAGGAGCAGAAATTCAGGGACGAAGGCGAAGCTTTGCCAGAAGAACTTCAAGGAAACTCCCAGTGCTATCGACGGAACTATAAGCGGAACGTTGACGAGAATATCAAACGTGGTTGAGGTGAGCCTTCCGAATCTTTTTCTCGCAATCATCAACGCCATGGGCAGCCCGATCACGAAGCTAAGCAGGGTAACGATGCCTGCCAACGCGTAAGAGACCACTAAGCTTTGCCAGTAAACGCTCCAAATGCCTGAGCCTGAGAACGCTTCCGAGAGCGTGGGGTTGAATAGGGCTTCGAAAGCTGGTAAAGCCACGAATAAAGACGGAATCAGGACTATAAGAAAGAAAACTATCAAAGTGATGCTGTTTCTTGAGGCTTCAGCTTTCTTGTAGCTTAGTTTTCTTTCGAAGCTAGGCCAGAATCCCTTGATTGGCAGCCTCAGCCGCGAACCGAAAATCCGTATAAAGGCGAAAATTGCCAGCGACACTACAATGAGTACTAGGCTTGTGAACACGGTTGCGCCTTCATAGAGAGACGGGTTGGAAACTGCCAGCTCATTTTTAATATTTTGAAGGAAGACAGGCCCATTCTCAAGGAGTCCGGCAACGATAAATGTAGCGCCAGTTTCTGAAAGCGAACGAGCAAACGCAAGAATATACGACGCAATCAGTGAAGGTCTGAGTATGGGCATGGTGACGGTGCGAACTGCCGTGAAGGGCGAAGCACCCAGCGTTCTGGATGCCCGTTCGAACTCCATCTTGTAATCGAGCAACGCGCCAACCATTACTCGAACCACGATGGGAAATGAGAAGGTGAAGTGTAGCAGGGCTATGAGGAGCCATCCGGGAGAGATAAGTGAGCCGCCGAACAGGGCTGATATGCCTTCTGGTCCATTCCAAAAAAGCAGCAGGGAATAGCCTAATGCTGCGGTGGGCACGATGAACGGTATGTCCGCTAACGTGTCGAGAATGCTTAGCCATCTTGATTTTCCACGCGTGATGAGCCACGCCATCGGAACGCCGGCGATGACGTCAAAGGCTGAAACGAGTAAAGCAATTATGAACGAGTTTGCAATTGCGATCAATGCTCTGTTCATGAGTGCTGGCTGGTTGAAAATTTGCTGTATTGTATCGAATTTTGTGAAAATTCCGAGTATCGGCGGGAGCAGGATTAAGGCGAGGAAAATCAATATTGCTGCGAGGTAGGTGATGTATTTTGGTGTTTTTTTGGAGGATAACGCGTTTAGTGCATCATTGATTTTGCGGCGGTTCACGCGTTTCCTCACTCCAGTTCCGCCTGATGCTTTGCCGCTTTGTCGGCATCAGGGTTTCCTTCCCAGGATTGCCCAATGAGCTCGTTTGTCATTAACCTCATCGCTGCCTTTCTAAATCCTTTCAGACTTTACGTGTAGCTCATAAATATTTTTCGTACTGTTATGATGCTAAAGGGTTGGAACAAAGGGTTAAAAAAGAAATGCAGTTCCGTTGATTTTATATGCAAAAATAGGGAGAAAAGTGGGAAATTGGCTTTTTCCTGTTTAAAAGTTTAATTCAAATGTTATTGGAACGTCTTCGCCCCATGACTGTCTAAGTGGGCATATTTTCTGCGCCATTTGGTACACTGTGTTGGCTTTTTTGCGTTCTCGTTCGTTGTCGTTTTCAAGTTTGACGTTCATGGCGAAGTGGATGTGGGTGAAAATCAGTTTTTCTAAGCTTTCCACGTTCATGGTGACTAAAGCTGTTGTTTCCAAGTTCTTGAGTTCCAGCTTGGAATTTTTTGCGATTAGCAGGAACAGCGTGTTCATGCATGAAGCCAGTGCAGCCGCAAAGATTTCTTCGGGAACGCAGTAGCCTTCTTTTCCGCCGAAGGCTGGAGGAGGACTCACGGTGGTGATGTTCTTGCCTTTAACGCTTAATGCACATTCGGTTCCGCCTTTCCAAGTGGCGGTTCCTTCAAAATTCATTTTTGACATAAAAATCATCTCTACGGAACATTACAGCAAGCCCTGAAATTTATTGTTTACGGGACTGACATTTGAAAACTCTACCGCTTCATTAATAATTTTGCAAAAGCAATCCTTCAAAAATTATTGGATATCTGTTTCTTGTCTCTGGACAAAACTGAAACAACCGCAACCACAAATATAAGAATTAGGAACAACGCACCAAAAATCAACAGCAGCCACCTGAAAACAGGCTCCGAATGGAGAACTTTAGTTGTTGGAAGACCGCCCAAGTAAGCCGCTAAGAAAACCGCAACGAAAACAGCGCCCACGCCTTGAGTTGCATACAGGAATATGTTTATCTGCCTGCTGCTTAGCATCAACCCGCGTCACTCCAGATGGACGAATAGAAAAGAACTCGTATTTAAAACTGCCTCTGCGTTTGCAGACCACAAGCCTAATAATGAAAGAGAGCGAAATAATGATAAAACGGTTGCTTGGGACTATGAACGAACAGAAGTTTTATTCACCGCTGAAAATCGGATTATTCTTAGTCACCCTCTCGTATTTCCTGGTCACTTTTCACGCGTTGTTTACGCTTTCATGGATTGGCGAATGGGAGTATGTTGGTGGAGGTTCAGGTTTAATTTCTTTCTGGATTTTTGTAACAGATATTTCCGGTTTTATCGGTATTGTTTTCAGGTTCATAGCCAGTTTCATAGCCTTCGCCGCAGTCATCTTATACTTTGCCAAGAAGGGACTTTCCACACAAACGACGTTTAAGGTGCTCCGGTGGGTTCTGGTTTTAGAGGCGATTTACTGGCTTGGACTTCTTGTGTCTGGAATATGGGGCGTTTTGCCCGTTGCATTGGGCGGTTTCGGTGGCGGTGGAGAAGAGTTGCAGTTTAGTACAGTTTTATTGATTTCAACAGGTGTACCTTGTTTAGTGGCAGCTATTGCTATTCCCATTGTCTTGGTAAAGCTCGCGTCCACGTTGAAAGTAGACAAACCGCGGGCGGAGGCTATAAAATGGGGGTTGATTGCAGGCGTGGTTTACATTTTCGCTTTTTGGCTCAGCAACACGGGTATGTGGATATCGACGTTGCTGTCGAAGGGAACAGAATACGTTGGTGCTTATCCGCAGAACTTGCTTAGTTTTGCCTTAACCGTATATGGTTTGCCCGCGTTAGCCGTGTTTACTGCGTACTTTACGGGAAAGTCCATAGGGACAGAAGTTTTTGAAAAGCTTAACTTGCGAACTTTAGGTGTTATAGTTGTGGCTTTGGGTCTCTACTTCCTCTGGAATTACTTAACATGGATTTTCTTCGGAGAAAACTATTTGTGGAGCGACTGGTACGCGTGGTTCCTCGGGCACAATCTTGACCTGTGGATTATATCACTACCGCTTGTGGGTTTGCCCCTGTTCTTCAAACGCCAAGCGCCTTTAGCCTTTGAGCAAAGCTAATACGCGAATACCGTCAAATAGTCACCGCAGGTGCGAGGCTTAACCGTGCCAAACAACGCGAACAAAGAGGAACCTGAGGGCTTAACGCTCACCGTGTACTTGTACGCCGTAAAAAAGGGTAAGCCGGTAGGTCCAAGAGATGTCGTGAAGGGCGCACACCTGAGCAGCCCCAGCGTGGCTTACCGGCATCTGCAGAAGCTTGAAGACATGGGTTTGCTGCAGAAGAACGACTACGGCGAGTACGTGGTAAAGGACAAAGCGCGCTTGCGCGGGTACGTTTGGGTTGGCAAGCGCATAATGCCGAAAATGCTGGTTTACTCCCTCATCTTCTTGGGCATACTAATCACTGAGCTCGTGGTTCTGGCGCTGCACTACGCGGTTGAGAGTTACAGTTTTAAAATCTTCTTCTTGCTGCTGGCGTTGGTGACTGGCTCTGCAATGGCGATTTTCATCGCTGAAGGATTACTGCAGCGCAGGCGACTTAGGCAGAGCATCCAAACTGAGGAAACGCGTCAGTGAAGCAGCTGCTCTGAAGTTTCCGTGATTTTTGTTATGGTACTACGCCCATGCGGGATAGCTCTTCCCGCAAGCTTCCCAGTGTCTGCTTCAGCTTCAGCCTTTTCTCGGTGTACTCGTCTCCATTTATCTTTCCAGCCCTAAAGTCGTCGTCTAGCCGCTGGAGCTGCGTGTTTATTTCGCCTATCCTTGCTCTCAACTGGTCAGTATAGGAAACAGCTTTTTCCTCAACTATAACCTCGGACGGGGTCAGCGCCATTTTTATCACACCGTCTTCGATGCGGAGAATCCTGTGCGTCACTCTCGCCACGCTTGGGTCATGCGTCACCATGATTATGGTTTTGCCGAGTTCACGGTTTACCTTCACAAGGTATTCCACCACAATTCGCGCGTTTGCAGTGTCCAGCTCTCCAGTGGGCTCATCCGCCAAGAGGACAGGCGCGTCATTCGCTAGAGCGGCTGCAATGGCTATGCGTTGCTGTTCGCCTCCGCTTAGTTCTTCAGGTTTGTGGCTTGCGCGGTCTGTCAAACCAACCGTTCCCAAGAGCTCGTTTACTCGTGCTTTTCTTTTTGCGCGCGGCACGCCTGAGGCAATCATGGAGAATTCAATGTTTTCCTTCGCTGTCAACGTGGGTATTAAGTTCAGCGTCTGGAATATGTGACCCACAATTTTCCTTCGGTAGTCAACTAGTTGCGTAATGGACATGGATGTTACGCTGATATCACCAACTTGCACTGAACCGGCGGTGGCTGTGTCTAACCCGCCGATTATGTTAAGCAAGGTTGTTTTTCCGCTTCCGCTGGGGCCTATGATGGCGATTAGTTCGCCTGCTTTGACGTCCATGCTTAACCCGCGGAGGGCTTGCACTTCAATCTTGCCTGTTTTGTGCACCTTAACTAGGTCTCTTACTTTCACGTCTAAGCCTTTCATCTTAACCTAACCATCCTCTCAAGTTTAGTTACATATTGACTGGACATTATCAGGATAGAACCAATTGTGGCGGCGTATATGACCGCTATATAAGAAGCGATGGAGACTATGAAGTCGGCTGGGAAAACCAAGCGTCTCTGTACAATCTCTGGGATGACAGCGTAGGTTGAGGTTATGTTGCCGTACAAGGTTATTAATCCAACGCTTACGCCTAGGATTACTGAGAATGTTATTACAGCAATGTTCTCGGAAAGGAACATCCACACTAGCTGCCGATACGATAAGCCTCTAACGCTCATAATGGTGGCTTCACGGTTTCTTTCTCTCAAGCTGACCACACTTATCAGCACCGTTCCTACCGAAGCAGCGAGGACAACGAAGATTAAGCCTAAACGTTGAATATCCGCCACTTGCAGACTGCTGTATGTGTATACGTTGCTCATGCGCAGAGATTGCTCATACTGCTCCTCAAACGAGTCAACTCCATAAATTTCGAGACCAAGTCCCCTGATTTTTTCCGCCACAGCGGTTCCGTTAATGCCAGCATCTAATTTCAGCAGTATCTTCGTCTCAAAATTCTCCAACAGGTAAGCGTCGCTGAAGGGGCTGCTCATGTTGAAGAGGTTTCTCGGCACAAACGACCACATTGGCGTCGCATAAGACGTCGCCGTTCCCATTCCTGCGGAAACCTCGACGGGTTCTGGACCAAATAGTCCTACAATCTTTAGCTTTCTTGGACCCGATGGGAAATCGATGCCAATCGTATCACCTATGTTCATGTTGTATTGTTTGGCAAGCCTCCGCTCCAAGATGATGGTCATGTTGTTTGCTTTCATGTCGTTGAATGCTTGTTCCATTGGAGCTCCGCTGAACCAGTCCTCCTCATAATAAGCTGTTGCCCTCCAAGTGTCTGGGTCAACAGTTTTCACAACAGTATCTGGCTGGCGAAGCGTGCATTCCAAAGATGCGTTCCTGATTCCTGTAACATTCCCCAAAATGTCGTCCATTATGATTGGAGCTTTGGTGGCGTTTATCACGCTAACCGTGACGTCAGCGCCAACTTGGTACTGAACCTGCCTAACGGCGTAATCTTGCTCGCTCGCCAATTGCCCAGTTACTTGAACGCCATACCAGATTATGAACGCGACTACAAATGCAATGGCTGCCATCCGTGCAGGGTTGCGTCTGACGTTTTTTGCTGCTAAATGGCCTAGGTCGCCCATGACTATTGAGACTTTGGATGTTAACTGTTGGAATTTGAGAGAGTTCTGGATTAATAGTTTAGTGAGGCCCCAGAAAAACAGCAGAGGACCAATATAGTTGAGTATTTGGTCAAGTACCAAGAAAGGCGTAAGAATCAACACTGTTAGGTAATTTCCAGAAAAGCTTAAGTTTGAAACAAGTTGAGACATGTTAATGCTTGCGATGTATACTACAATTTTGTAAGCTCCAAGGATGAACGCTATCCACGGCAACCTTTTTCGGTAGAACTTTTCACTTTCTGTCGGCATGTAGTCTCTGAGTGCTTCTACGGTTGGGATTCTCGCTGCTCTTCTTGCGGACCAGAACACGGAGAAAAGAGCCAAAACCATGCCGAAAACAACGGTGAAAATCACGGTGTATGGGCTAAACAGTTGCGGACTGAACAATGTATTCCAGTTAAAGCTGCCGCCAGCATATACTTGGTTTAGAATTAAACCGCCAACTACTCCAAGTACTCCTCCGATAAAGCCAATAGCTAAGGCTTCAGCGAGAAACATTCGCTGTATTTGCCGGCTTGAAAGCCCTTTTGTCGATAGTAACCCGATCTCCCGGCGTCTCAAGTTGAAGGAAACGTCGGAAACTGTGGAGCCGAGGTACCATGCTACAAAGAAAATTGGAATTGAAACCACAATTAAGCTGAACAAAGTGATTGAGAAATTATACTGAAAATTGGATAAGGCATAGCTAAGCATGTTATTAACGTAGCCATGGGCTTCAAAATTGGCAAGGACATTGTTCTGTATGTTGTCAGCCACTCTCTGCACGTTTTCAGCTGACGTCGCTGTGTCCCATGGGCTTAAGAGTTTGTCACGGTCAACATAAATCGAGAAAGTTGTGTAAACCGTGCCGTTCGGAGCGTTAACCCAGAGCTTTTCGAGAGTGTTTTCCCAACTTATAATCATCAAGTCTGATTGGTAAAGGTACCTCTGCTTAGCATCCTCGACAGAAAGCGGAGAAATATAGAAGGTGTTGCCCGAAATAAGCGAGTAACCGGTGCTAGTGAGTTCTGCAAACCCCGCCACGGTGAGATTAATGTAAACTGTGGTCTTATTATCAAATTTCGGAGTTGGAAACTCGATAACTGTCGAAATATTATCTCCTATGGCGACTTTTTTCGCTAAAGGTGTGCCCCCGATCAGGTAGGTTTCGTTTTCTTTTATTCCATCCACGGGCTTGTTTACCCATTCATCATAAATTCGCGAGGAATTTGGCATACAAGCCATTTGAGTATACTCGATGGTAGTGTAGTTGTCGATTGGTAATGAAATGGGTAGACCGTAAAACCTTGCGACAACATCAACATTCTTGACGCCGTCGATGCTTGAAATGTTTTGCCTTGCAAATGCAAGGTTTGTGATGTTGAGGTTGGCACTAAACTCCATATCTGTAAGGAGAGAGCTAAGCTGTTGATCCAAGGCTTGTTCGGCTGCGAGGTTGGCTTTTATGTTGATGCTTGCGAAAAAAGTGGATGCAAGAATTATACCGATTAAGAGTGCTATGAAAAGTTTCCATGAGCGGAATACGCGTTTGACTGAGTACAGGAATGGCATTTGGCTTCCTTGTTTGCTCGGTTCAACTTATAAATCTATTTATTAGAACGCTGAAAATTAGAACGAAAAATGCTTCTACCACTTTAAAGACAAACGCAGAAAGGATTAAATTTACTCGCTCTCCACTATAGCGCATGAACCCTTTTCTCAATTACCAAAGCGAAAAAAACATGAGTATGTTCACCGACCTCTACGAGTTGACCATGTGCGCCAGCTACTTCGACAACAACAAGTTCGAACCCGCAACCTTTGACTTGTTCATCCGAAGACTGCCTGAAAACCGCGGCTACCTCCTGTTCGCGGGCTTGGAGCAGGTGCTTCTCTACCTCAAAAGTGTCAAGTTCACCGAGGAACACCTCGCCTACCTGAAGAAGCAGGGTTTCAGCAGCCGTTTCCTCGACTACCTCAGAGACTTCAGGTTCACTGGCGACGTCTGGGCTGTGCCAGAGGGCACGGTGGCGTTTCCATGCGAACCCCTAATCAGGGTGACGGCGCCAATAATCGAGGCGCAGCTGGTGGAGACGTTCCTGCTGAACACGGTCAACCTGCAGACCATGATTGCAACCAAAGCCTCACGCGTGGTCCACGCCGCCAAGGGCAAGGCGGTTATCGAGTTCGGCTTGCGACGTGAGCACGGCATCGACGCAGGCATGAAAGTGGCGCGGTGTAGCTACATCGCAGGCTGTCAAGGCACTTCGAACGTTTTAGCGGGCTTGGCTTATGGGATACCAGTGTTCGGCACCATGGCACACAGCTTCGTCATGTCCTACGAGCGGGAGATAGACGCGTTCCGAGCGTTCGCCAAAACCTTCCCCAACAAGTCCACGCTTCTAATCGACACTTACGATGACATTGCTGGCGCGGAAAAAGCCGCCGTCGTCGCCAAAGAACTCGAGCAAAAGGGCTTACGGCTCAGCGGTGTGCGACTGGACAGCGGCGACTTGGCAACTATAAGCAAAAGAGTCAGAAAACTTCTTGATGAAAAAGGCTTGGATTACGTGAGCATTTTTGCGAGCGGCGACTTGGACGAGTTCAAAATAGCTGAGTTGCTCAGCCAAGGCGCGAGGATTGACGCGTTCGGTGTCGGCACAAAGATGGGTACCTCGGCGGACAAGCCTTACGTGGACGTGATTTACAAGCTCTGCGAAACCATGACAGCTGACGGCACCTCCGCGCCGATAATGAAGCTGAGCGAGGGCAAAGCCACCTTGCCAGGGCGGAAGCAGGTTTACAGGTTCAAAGACGCTGACGGCTTTTACGAGAGAGATGTGATTGCGTTGGCGGATGAGGAAGTTGGAGGCGAGCCGTTGCTGAGGAAAGTCATGGAGAACGGCAAGCTAACCTACAGTCTCCCCTCGCTTGATGAGATACGCGCAACGGCAGCCACGAACTTGGCAAAGCTTCCGGAGAAATACAAGCAGTTGACTGCGGCACCAGAGTATCTTGTAAAGATAAGCCCGAACTTATCCGCTTTGATTCGGCGGCTGCGGCGGAAGTTGACGCAGAACGAAATTAGGCAGCAGCGGTCAAGAGTAGGTTGATGAAGCCGACTTCTAAGAGGGATGCGGCGAAGAACACGCCGTAGATGAAGCCAAGACCCTTCAACGACATGGTTCTGCTTAATGTTTTCTTGATTGTTAAGTAGATGCCGTATCCTTCAACTATGCCGACTGGCGCGCTGATGAGCAGAACCAAGGGCAGGGTTTCAAGGGTTATTCCGCCGTTGATGAGGGTGGCGCCGCGGAGTATGCTCAGGAATACGACTATGCACGCGAAGATGAAAGCGAAGCTGCGCGGGTGCGTTATCACAACGTCGGCGTGTTTCTCTCTTCGGAAGAAGTTCAAAACCACCAGGTTGACGTAGAACGTCATGCCCAGCAGAATCAGCGACACTACGAGGACGTTGTGGAGGAAGAGCATTGCAACTGCCAGCAGTTGGTTCTTGAGGATGTCGCCGAGGATGTTGAAAAAGAAGAGGTTTTCCGCGTATGAAAGCCCCAGCAAAACGAGGAATGCTACGCCTAAAAGCGCGGTGCTTTTCTTGGCATCCAAAGTTGTTGCGGCTCCGTTCCGGTTTGATTTTTCTATTCAAGTGCGTGGCGGATAAAAGTTTTGTGAAGGCGTACTTATGACGTGAGAGTGTGGATTTGGGTGCGGGGTTTTGGTGTTGAACAGAACTACTGCGTGTTTTCAGATAAACAGCTGAATTTTTAGGATGTAATTATTGTTATTTTTACATTTTTATGTTAATGTATATGTATTGGCGTAGTTCAGTTATTACGAATGAACATTCAGAATGCGTATCTGAGTAGGCTGCGTAATTGCATATTGTGTATTACTATACCAGAGGGAAGCGCGTGTCCAAAACAAAACAACTGCTATGCCTCATCCTGGTTTCAATGGGACTCGCCGACTTGCTCACAACACTCGTGGGCACAACCTACTTCGGCGCAGTCGAAATCAACCCTCTGTTCGCAGGTCTAACACAAACAAACCCGGTTGCTTTCAGCGCCGTAAAACTCGCCGCTGTCCTGCTCATAGGCTGCTTATTCTACAAGGCATACCAAATTGAAGAAACACAAAAAGCCAGCTTCCAACTGGAGAAGCGCTTCCTGCAATCAGGATATTTCCTGTCCCTTACTGCCCTAACCGTTGTGGTTACAAACAATATTTTAGCGGTTGCCGCAGTACTCTAAAATCTAAATCCGCCTCATCTAAACTGCAGCAGACCACGGAACGAATATGGAAAACACTTAAAAGGCTTCTTGAAAAAGGATATTTGCTACTCAAGAAGGTAAAAAAATTATGCAGAATCGCCCAGCCATAGTTGCTGTTGGCAGAACCAAGTTTGGAGAGCATTATGGCAAAGAGCCAGAAAAGCTGATTGAAGAAGCCTGGCTCACCGCATCCAAAGAATGTGACTTAGAACGCAGAGACTTGGAAGCCTGCTATCTCTCCGACTGCTTCCTTCCAATCACAAACAAGCTAGGCTTAGAAGAAGGCTTTCTCTCAGAACTCACGGAACTTCACGTTCCAATGGAAGTCACCCGCTCCGTCAGCGCCGCCTTACTCACAGCATGCCACGCCATCCAAGCAGGCGCATACAACACGGTGCTGGTGGGCGGCATAGAGAAAATGACGGACCGCTGGGACAAAATCCGCGATGACCTCATGCTTCTGGAAGACCCCTGGAGCTACTATGCCGGCGGCACTCCAGAGGCGAATCATGAACTGTTGCTCAGAGCGTACATAAACAAGTATGGGATAACGGGCGAGAATCTGGATAAGCTTAATGTAGCTTTGGCGCAGGTTTCCGTCAAGAACCACGCCAACGCCGCGAAAAACGAGTATGCGCATTTTCGGAGAAAAATAACCGTTGACCATGTCCTAAACGCCAGAAAAGCAGCGCGAAAATCGTTGGGGCTTTACGATTTTGCACCCATATCCGATGGCGCATCAGCGTTGATTCTCACCAGTGAAGAACACGCTAGAAAAATGACTGATAAGCCTATTTACGTTTTAGACTGTTCCTCAGCCACAGATTACCTGAACTTCACGGCAAGAGATGACCTAACCCATTTCACCGCAACCAAGATTGCCGCAAAAAACGCCTTTAAGATGGCAGGAGTGGCGCCTTCAGACATGCAGGTTGTCGAGGTATATGACCAGTCCACTGTATTGGAGATGGTGTCCCTTGAAGACTTGGGCTTCTGTGAACCGGGAACAGCTTGGAAAAGCATTAACGAAAGCCGCCCAGAGGAAAAAAGCTACTATGAGATAAACGGCAGAAGAGTTTTCGTCAACGCAAACGGCGGCTTAAAGGCAGACGGTAACCCGTTGGGCGCGACTGGAGGTGCCCAAATCTTTGAGATATTCAAGCAACTAAGAGGCGAAGCTGGCGAAAGACAGATTGACCTTGGACAAGAAACACCGCGGTACGGCTGCACATCGGAGCTTGAGGGTTTCGGCACCAAAGCGTACGTTACCATTTTCGGGAGAGAATAAAGATGAGCAGTGAACCTATAGAGCGCAGGGTCTCCTACCTCGGTGATAGGCTGAAATCCAGCCGATGTGGAATCTGCGGGAAAGAATACTTCGAGGTGCGAGACTACTGTGGAGATTGTGGCAGAAAAAGCTTCGGGAAAATGGAAAGCATAGACCTCTTTTACGAGAAAGGCAAGCTTGAACTCTGCACGCTGGTCACTGAGCCCACAAACAAATTCATGAAACTGGAAAACTACGTGTACGGCATAGTTTCTTTCCACGGCGGGAAAATTCGCGTTCCTGGAAGGCTCACGGACCAGATATTGAAGGACGGAGAGACTGTTGATTTCTCAAGCCTTGAAGGCAGAGAGGTTGTTCCGAGGTTCAGGAGGCGGTATTCAGTGGGCAAAAGCGATGTTGTGCCGACGATTTCTTTGGCGTTCACCTTAGCCGATGAGTATTATCCGCATCAGGAATACACGGTGGTTCAGCCAAGCAAAGAATACGATACGCCTGGCATTGTGGGTTACGGTTTTTACACTTCACGCTTCAGAATAAGGGAAGGAAGCCTCCAGCGTTCAGTCCCGTTCATCGATGAAGACGCGGTAACAGCGGCGGTTGAGTCTGGAAAACTAGCGTTAATCCATTCGGGAGTTGACAGCGCCTTAGTCGGCAAAATCTATGTAGGCTCAGAATCAAACCCATACGCCGTGAAGCCCATCGCATCGAAGGTGGCGCAGGTTTTGAAGCTCGGAGAAGAAGACGGCGACATCCAAGGCGTGGACGCTGTCGACATGGAGTTCGCTTGCAAAGCAGCCACCAGCATGTTCAAGGACGCGGCTTCACTCGTCAACTACCCGAAGTCGGGCATAAAATACGCGATGGTTATAGGCGCAGACAACTCGCAAGCTGCGCCCAAAGGCTGTCCAGGCGGCGAGCTCGATGCGTTCGTAGGCTATGGTGGTTCCGCGTTCATCTTTGGGAAACAGGATGTGTTAGCTGAGATTGAAGGTTGGTACTCGGTTACCTCTGACACCCCTGACTTTTGGCGCAGAGACGGGGAACCGTTTCCGATGCACGGCGGAAGATTCACAGGTGACCCAGCGTACTTCAAGCACGTCAGAAAAGCAGCCACCAAACTCATGGAGAAGCTTAACGTGCAAGCAAGCGACATTGACTACTTTGTGACCCATCAGCCTAACCCTCAGTTTCCAGTTAAAATCGCCAATGAACTCGGCTTCAAGGATGAGCAGTACGCTGCTTCACTTCAAATCAACAAGTTCGGCAACACCTACTCTGGATGTTCACCCGCTGGGTTGGCATCGGTGCTGGACATCGCGAAGCCTGAGGAGCGCATCTTGATGGTGAGTTACGGCTCAGGTGCGGGAAGCGACGCTTACCTGCTGCGAACCACAAGCCAAATTGCGGATAAGAGGCAGAGACAGAAACTCAGCGTTAAATATCAAGCTGAAAACCCGTTTGTGGAATTCGTAGACTACACCACTTACCGACGGCTCAAACTCGGGATGTAGCGAATACTTAAGCCAGATATTTTATCCCTTATGCTAAGCGATTTGGGTATCGGCACAATTTAAAAATTATATTGCGCAGAAATGTTACAAATCTATTTTCTCGGCTTTGCGCCACAGGTACTCAAAATAATCTTGGCACAAGTTTACAATGCCTTTGTTGTTAGACCACAAAATAGCGGCAGAAGATGCCGTATCAGTCAGAGATGTAGACATCAACAGTTCTTTTCGGTCCCAAACACTAAAAGCCGTTTGGGGCGCCCTTGGGCTTAATCTTAGGTAAAAATTCGGATATTTGCCTAAGCTTTTCAGCGGTTTCCATAAGTCTTTTTTTGGTTTTTGTATAATTACCCTGAATTCCACTTTTCTTGCTAGCGCTTCTTCCACAAGGTACGAGTATTCAGAGAACCAAGTGAGCGTTCTTCTCATTAATGCCAGCAAGCAGACGCGTTCTTGAGCAGCTTCTATCATTCTTCGAACTTTAGAATAAACAGCAACTTTTCTGGGAATGAGCATGAATTGAAATTCCTCGTCAACTTCTTTGTCTTGAAGATTTTTTTTGAAGTTTTGGGTTAATTTTTGTGCCTTCTCTTTAAGTTCGGCTGTTTTTTTCGTTCTTTCAAGAAGTAGAGTGGAGAAGCACTCGTCAATAGGGACAGCTTCGAAATACATGGGTTCTCCTAGCAGTGTTTCGGCGAGACCGATTTTTTCAAGCTGGTATAGCGCTCGGTAAACATCTGGTCTGGCGACTTTTGAGATTTCAGCGATTTCTTTTGCTGATAGATTCTTTGCTTTGGCCAGCGTTAAGTAAACTCTAGCTTGTGTTTTGTTTAAGCCTAGTTCGCTTAATATGGCTACGTACTCGTCTGCACTTTCCACAGAGGCTGCCCGCAAATTAGTAGTATTTATTAATATAAGTTTTTTGGCTGTTGGTGGATTTTCAAACTACAAAAAATTAAATTGCGTTCAAAAGATTTTATCCTACTGTACACTTTGAGTGTACTAAAATAATGGAGAAAAAGGAGAATTGCTTAGCAAAAAAAGGGCAAGCGCTATTGCAATTGCAATGATATTGACACTTTCAATTGTCGCTTCAGCGATGCTACCAAACGCATTAGCCCAATTTGCAGCACTTCCGCAGCCAGGAAACGTCCAGCATATATATGCCTTTGTTAACGTCGGTCCTAATCCAGTAGGCGTCGGTCAAGTAGTAACCATTAACTTTTTCATGGCTGCACCTCTGGTAACGAGCGCAGCCGGAGGGGGAGCTGGTGATGTGCCGCAAAACTGGACAGTTGTAATGACGAAACCTAACGGAGATAAAGTAGTACTTGGCCCATTCAAAGGTGACACCACCGGAGGATCCTACACCACGTTCACTCCCGATCAAGTTGGCAACTATACATTCAAAGCCATCTTTGCTCAACAACTCTTAATTAATGGCGTTACCGCTTTAGCAGCTGAGAGTCCCGTTGTGACGCTTGTTGTGCAGGAGGAGCCTGTACAGCTTGGCCATTATCAGATTACGCCGTTGCCGACTTCGTGGTGGCAGACTCCTGTTACTGCTGAGAACGTGCAAGAATGGTATAAAATTGCGGGGCCTTGGCTTGGGTACGGGTCAGTCGTTTTTGCGCAAACTGGCGGCTACAATGCTACTGGCAACTATAATCCGAAAACAGAATCAGTGATGTCTGGTCACATTCTCTGGACAAAGATTTGGGCGGGCGGTGGTGTAAACGGTTTAAGCGGAGATGAGCAATCGGGACACTACTGGTCAACCTCACAGTACTGGCCTAAGTTCGCGCCAGTCATAATCAATGGCATAATGTACTCTGACTGGAAAGCGGAAAGCAACAGCTATCAGAATGGCATTATTGCGGTAGACCTGTACACTGGACAAACGCTATGGCGCATAAACACTACTACTGCGTTACGGTGCGGCATGGTTACTCAATGGTATACGCCTAATATGTACGGCTCTGTTGGCCCATACATCTGGACCACTGGCACTCTTCCTGCAGCAGACACAGGTGGAACCCGACCTGCCAACGTTGGAACGCAGTGGAACATGTATTCTGGCTTGACTGGACAATACGTCCTTAGCATCGTCAACGGTACCAATCCTACGCTTACGACGGATGAAAATGGACACATAATAGGCTACTACATCAACAGCACAGCTGGCACCATGAGAACGTTTGGAAACGCACCTGGATTTGGCAATCCACCCGTCACAGGATATGTAACTATTGCTCCCGATCGTCCCGTCCTAGTCTGCTGGAACTTGTCACAAGCACTGGGCAGCAACTGGGGATGGGGTCCAAGCCTGAACACAGTGATTCCCTTTGAGCGTGGAATAATGTGGGCTAAACCGCTACCTAACGCGACAGATAAGGGCGAACCCATAAACAATCCCCTAATAGGGGTAACCAATCCTGTTATGGCGATAAACGGCATAACTAATAATGCAGTGGTGATGACTGCAGGCTTCACTTTTGGACAGGGAACAGGAGGACAACAGGTCGGTTGGCTACTCTGCGGAGCCATGGATGCGAGTACTGGTGATGTGCTGTGGGCTCATAACTTCACATCGACAGAAACCGACACTTTAGCACCGGATTCAAGGACTAACGTGTGGATCCAAGACGGAAAACTCATACTGGTTAACATGGCTTACTCTGACGCCTTTGCAATTGACGCACGCACAGGCAAGAAGGCATGGAACACAGATCTCAGGAAATCTGACGGCTCTCTGCCACACGGCTACAACGCGTTCGGCCTAGCCCGCCTAAATGGACCTGAGAGTAGAATCGCAATCCTCGGCTTTGGAGGAGACATCTGGTGCCTCAACGCTACAACCGGAACGCAATTGTGGTACACAAGTACAAACGAGATCTTGGGCAACCCTGGACTGGAGACTCCCTACGGTGTTTGGCCAATTTGGTCTTTCAACAGTCATGCCGCTTCAAAAGATTTCGCGTACGTTGCTATCGGTCACGAGTATAATCCGCCGCTGTTCCATGGAGCACAGCTACTGGCGTTGAACTGGACTGACGGTTCATTAGGCTGGAAGATACTGGACACCTCAGTTGAATCCACATCGATTGCATATGGCGTCTTATTGTCGCGCAACTGTTACGACAACATGATTTACGCTTTCGGCAAGGGACCAAGCAAAATGACACTCGATGCTCCTCACGTTGGAGTGACAACAGCCACGCCCATAACAATAACGGGCACTATAATGGATGTTTCGCCTGGCACGAGGTACTTGGCTCAGCCTGAGGTTACTATGACGAAGCAGAACGAGGTTGCGCTGCGGTTCCCCAACGGTGTTCCATGCGTCTCTGACGAAAGCCAGAGCCATTGGATGGAGTACGTGTACCAGCAGCAACCGTTGCCGACTAACACGACCGGCGTCGAAATCACAATCGACGTCATCGACTCCAACAACAACTACCGCACCATAGGCACCACCACAAGCGACACGACCGGCTCGTTCAGCTTCACGTGGACGCCTGACATCCCAGGCGACTTCACCGTGATCGCCACGTTCGCTGGTTCAAACTCGTACTACGGGTCATGCGCTGAAGCACACTTCACCGCGACCGAAGCAGCGACTCCCGCGCCCGTGATTACGCCTCAACCAGGCTTAGCTACGGCGGGAGACGTGATGATGTACTCAGTTATCGTTGCAATCGCCATAATCATCGCAATAGCCATAGTCGGCTTGCTCATACTCAGGAAAAAACCGTAAATATACAAACTTAAAACAATCTTTCCCTCTTTTTTTGTTTAGAAACCGCAAATGAAAATTTAAAACGAAAAAAGCACCGAGGAATTTCTGGCAAACAAGCAAATATTTCCATTTTCACTACGCCGTCACATCAAATATCTTGGGTGAACAGCAGAATCCACCATAGAAAATAACAAAATCCTTGTACAACGAATATTATATAAACTGGTGTGATATGAGTTGATAGTCGGAGTCTACCGTATTGGTTGTTGGCAATATACTTAAAGTCATTTACGCACCACAAAAAGCATTCAAAAACATTCTACAGAATCCACAGTACCTAGGCGCCTTCATACTGCTCATCATCTTCGTAGCATTACAAGTTAGCTATACATACGTGGCTGGTTCAAACCAGTATCTTGAAATAACTAATCCGTCAGCATCTCAAGGCGATTTTTGGGCACAAAACGCGGGACTATGGCAAGCAAACCCTGGTGTGATGATAAGTAACAACACAGTGGATTACATTAACAGCAGCGCCACACTTTTCGGAGGCCCGCCTTACTTCGGCACCAACAGCGTTGAATTCACAGCCTCCAACGTCAGCAGCATTCGAATGGAGCTGAAAAACCTAAACGGGACAGTGAATTGTGGCCCTGACGGATTCAAAAACATCAACCTAATAATGAAAATCGTAACTCCTGACGTCAAACCCAGCAACGTGTCCCTCTATTTAGACTCGCTGAATGCCTCAAGCTTCTATTACGATTTAACAAGTTCATTTTCAAGCAGCACTGCGAGCGATTGGAACAACATAACCATCCCAGTTGACACCAGCGCTTGGTCAAGCAACAGCGCCGCGGCCTCCTGGGAAAACATCACAAGCATAAGAATGAGTTTCACGTGGCCCAACAGTTCGGATGTAGACATGAGAATCGGCGGACTCTTTTTTGGTGGACTCTACCAGAATTACGTACAACTCTATGGAGGACCCAGCACATTCCTTGCACAGGCAGCGCTAAGCGGCGTTGCACCATTCATTTTTGAATGGATCATCTTAACGGCTATAATGTACATACTAATCAAGATGCTGAAAGGAAACATAACCTGGAGACCGCTAATGGTAGCTATAGGGTTCGCCATGATAACTCTAGTCATTCAAGCCATCATATTCCTCGCGGTCTACGCCACCTTACCCGTTCTGTACCTGCCAATCCAGGTCTTAGCACACGTTTCTGGAGGGCTAAACCTGCTGCCCGCCGCCACCGTTGATGCGATAAACACTGCAAACCTCATAACCAACGTGATTCTAATAATCGTGTACCTGTGGACAATTGCTTTGGGGGCAATCATAACTCGCGACATAACCGCACCTCAAGCAGCAGCCACCCAACAACCAGTCATAATCGAAAGCTCATCTGCGACCTCACAGTTCAGCTGGGTGAAGAGCATTTTGGTGGCAGTCGCAAGTTTCCTAGCGACGCTCTTAATCATAGGTTTCCTGCTTGGGTAAGCAGTTAGCAAGATTTATATGACCGAAGGGCACCTGTGCAAGTGAAAAAGCCTTCCAAAACCCGTGCAAAACCACGCGGCTCAGGAAGACTAAACGTTAACGGAGCGAAAAAAGGTTTGAACGTTAAAGATTTACGAAATGGGATGAAACGCGTCAGCATAGAAGCCAAAGTAATTGAGAAAGGTAACCCCCGAGAAGTCATGTCCCGATACAAGGATGAAACCTACAGAGTAGCCGACGCCGTCATAGCAGATGAAACCGGAAGCATAAAACTGACCCTGTGGAACGAGCAGATAGACCAAGTGAACGTGGACGACACAGTAAAGATAGAGAACGGCTACGTGACAAGCTTCAAGGGTGAAATCCAGCTTAACGTTGGAAAATTCGGCAAGCTGACAGTCGAATAAATCAGATTATTCATTTTTCGATAAGTCGGCTTAACGCCAACTCCTCGCATATATGAGTGCCAGTAGAGTCGTCGCTTCCCGTTTTAGCTTGTTTTCAGTTCGCCCATAAACTCCGACAGATCAACCGTGCTGAAGCCATTCTGATCTTTCAGTTTCTGCTTAGCCGGCGGTCTCTCCCGGTAGAAGGGTATCCTATCCTTTAACCGTTCCTCAAATGTGGGTTCCAGCTCGTTCTTGTAGAAGACGCCGATCGGGATCCTGTCGCCCCACTCGCGCGCTTTGTCCATTGCCGCCATCTTTTTTTGGAAATCCTCGCTCCAGTCGTGCACGACTGGGTCGAAGCCCGTTTCCTCCAGCTTATAGAGTCTGGACTGCGGCTTTCCGCTTGCGTCTTTTCGGTCTTCTCCCGCGTACCAGTCCTTTGTGGTTATGTTGTTGTACGTGGGGCACGGCTGCAGACAGTCGATAAACGCCAAGCCCTTATGCTGGATAGCCTGTTTTATGGTGTCTTTCAGGTGCCTAACATCATAAGCGTAGGATCGGGCGGCGAAGGTGTAGCCTGAAATCACCGCCAGTCCGATGGCGTTTACGGCTTCGTTTATGTTTGGTTTCGGCAGGGCTTTGGTTTGCAGTCCAAGCCGCAGCGTGGGCGACGCTTGTCCTTTGGTTAAGCCGTAGACGCCGTTGTTGTGGATTATATACGTCATGTCCAGGTTCCGCCTTCCCGCGTTTACGAAGTGTCCTGCGCCGATGCCTAAGCCGTCGCCGTCTCCGCCGATGGCTATGACTTCTAGTTCAGGGTTGGCGACTTTGATGCCCATGGCAAACGGCAGTGTTCTGCCATGCAGCGTGTGGACGCCGTTGCATTTGACGTTGTGGGGTTCTTTGCCTGAGCAGCCTATGCCGGAAACCATCACAATCCTGTGGGGTTCCAAGCCTAACTCTGCGAATGCCATTTGCAAGCCGTTCATGATGCCGAAGTCGCCGCAGCCTGGGCACCAGTCCGCGAAGACCTCGGGCACTCGGAAGTCTGAGGGTTTAAGAACCAAACGTCAACACCTCCCTTTCAGCGGCTTTGCCAGTTAATATCGCCTTGAGTGCTTTGCAGACTTCGGTGGTGGTCATGGGGCGCCCCGTGTACTTCAGCACGTAGTAGTTGGGGGCGATGCCTGTTGCTTCTTTTATTATGCCGCCCAACTGTGCAGTGTAGTTGTCTTCGACGTCTATTATCCGCTTTTTACCCTGCAGCGCCTTTTTCACTTCTTCCGTTGGAAGCGGGTGAATCAGGCGCACCTGCATGAAACCTAAGCTGAAACCCTCCTGCTTCAGCATGTCCAGCGATTCGAGTATGGCGCCTTTGGGTGAGCCCCAGCTTACTATGATATTTTCTGAGTCCGTGTCCCCATAAAATTTGAGTTTCTCTTCAGCGGGCACTTCTTTCTGGACTTGCTCCAGTTTTTTCATGCGTTTTTCGACCATGCGTCTTCTGTTGAGGGGTTCTTCGCTTATGTGCCCGAGCTCGTTGTGTTCGTCGCCGGTGTACCAGTGCACGGCGTTTTTGGTGCCCAGCACCACTCGGGGGGAGATGCCGGTTTCTGTGAAGCGGAAACGCCTGTACTCTTTGCCTTCCAGGTCTTTTTCAGTGAGTAACTCGCCGCGGTCGATTTTGAAGTTGCTGTAGTCGAAGACTGGGTAAGTCTGCGAGCAGTTTGCCATGGCTTTGTCCAGCAGGTGGATGACGGGCATCTGGTACTTCTCGGCGAGGTTGAAGGCTTTTGCTGCGTCGTAGAAGCACTCTTCAATGTCGCCTGAGGCGAGGATTATGCGTGGGAACTCGCCGTGTCCGGCGTGCATGGCGAAACGCAGGTCGCCTTGACCGTGCCTTGTGGGTAAGCCGGTGGCGGGGGCGCCTCGTTGGTAGTAGGTTATGACGAGTGGTACTTCGCTGTTTCCTGCCCAGCTTAAGCCTTCCACCATGAGCGAAAAGCCTGGTCCGGAGGTGGAGGTTGCGGCTCTTGCACCAGCTAATGCGGCGCCTGAGGCGGAGTTTACGGCTGCGATTTCGTCTTCGGTTTGGATGACGACTATGGCTTCGTCTTCGCCTGTGCTTGTTTTCATTATCTGGTGGGCTTCCAGGTATTCGCTTTCGTCAGCGGCGGGTGTGATGGGGTAGTATGTTTGGACTCGGCAGCCGCCGAGGACTTTGCCCATGGCAACGGCTTGGTTTCCTGTGAGGAAAAGCCGTTCTTCGTTGACGTCGAGTTTGGTGAGGCGGTGTTTGAAATCGGTTTTGAAGGTTTGTTCTGCGTAGTCGTAAGCGGTGTTTAGGGCTAAAGCGTTCATTTCGGCGATTTTTCCTTTTTCCGCGAAGGTTGCTTTCACGGCTTTTTCCGCGAGGTTTCTGTCGTATTTTAGGAGTGCGAAGGAGACGCCTATGGTTAGGACGTTTATCATGCGTGTGATTTTGCTTATCTGGGGGATTCCGAGTTTTTCTCCGATTTGGTTGAGCAGGTTCATGTAGGGCACGGGGAAAACGTGGACGTTCCGTTGTTTGGCGTGGTTTAGCCAGTCGTTCAGGGTTTCGCCGAGGTTTTGTTCCTGCATTATTCTTTTGATTTCTTCTTTGTATTCGGGGGGGAAGGTTGGCACTTCAAGGACTTTTGTGTCCATGTCTTTTGCGTCTACGATTATGCCGCCTTCGGGGACGACTTCGTTGATGTGGCGCACTGCGGTTTCCGCGTCAAAGGCGGCGAGCAGGTTCACGTCGTTTATGTTGGCTATGACTTGTTTGGGTGATATGCGGAGGTGGAAGTAGCTGTGTAAGCCTTTGATGTTGGAGTGGTATTCGCGTCTTCCGAAGACGTAGAGTCCGCCGTAGCCGCATGCTTTTCCGAAAATGTTGGCTGCGGTGTCCACGCCGCTCCCTTGTGGTCCGCCTGCCATCCAGTTTATACTATCAATTGGCATTTTGTTTTTCACAACCTGAACGTGTAGCGGGCGAAGAAATTGTTTGCCTTATCCGCCTGTTGCTCTGCCGTAGCCGGTGCAGCAGTCGCAGCCAGAACTTTTGCCGCAGTAGGGGCATACGCATTGGCAATCGTCTATGGGGTTGCCGCATTTGTCGCAACGAGGCAGTTCAGTTTCTTCTGTCGGCATTCTTTTCGCCTCTGCTACATTCTACTTGCAGGCGCTAACGAATTAAGGTTTCGGAAAAGCGGTGATAGCAAACGCCGCCAATCTCTTGGCTGCAGTAGGCATCGGCTTAGGCGACAACCCATAGGCAGCCCGTAGCGCTATAATTTTGGTAACTGTTAGCTTTTTCGACCATATTGTAGAAAACACTACCAGTCCCATTAATCATTGGTGAGACTTGATAGGTACTCTATCAATATTGTATGCTTTTGACGCAAATCGTTTAAGTCCAAATCACTGCAAAATATGGTTAAGGTGACTGAATGAAGTTTTCATTCTTCGCTTACGGAATATTGGCGGTTGCGGCATTAGCCTTATTCTTGTACTTTTAGGAAATACTCCAAAATTTGAAATGAGTACCGAAACAATTCAGCTTTTACTCTATATTGGCGCCTTTATCGTAGTGGCATTCATAGTTTACATGTTTTATAAAAAATCTAAAGACTAAGCCTTTTCGACATTTTCTCTGAGTTTGGAGATAACTCTGTTTTTTTTTAAAAAAAATCTGAAACGCAAAAACTTAAACCTTCAATTGAGATTACTGTATTAACGACATAATAATGAGCAAAGATGATCCGAGCAAAATAGAGATATTCTTCTCTGATAGAAACTTCGCAAACAGAAATTAAAGAAGTTCTGGAAGCTTTTTCTGAGATTTCAGAAGTAAAACAGAATCGTTTAATAAGAAAAGCTATAGGCGACCTTCCAGCGATTATAATTCTCATTCTAATAGGTGAAGGCTTCTTTAGAGCAATAGGTTCTGATCTATACAAAAAGGCAAAAGAAAAGCTGGTGAAAATACTCAAAGATAAATACGCACCAACTCTTGAAATACCAATAAAATACAAAAACACAGAAATCCATGTTAAGGCACATGATGAACGGGCAATGAATGAAATCTTATGCAATAGCTAATGCAAGGAAATTGGTATCCGATGAGATGGATAAAAAAAGAAACCCCTGAAATGACCGAAATTCATTTGGGTTATGATGGGAGCTGGAAACTGATTGATGGACAAAACATTAACTATACCGCCACACCAAAAATTGTAAAGTTCTATAAGTACAGTCAAGAGACTGGAAAGTGGGAACTAACCCACGATTTGAGTGATCTTGTCAATACATATTATCAAGCAAAAGAAACTAAATCAGAATAGTGAAAAATGGTGGAACCATTAGAAGAATATATAGATAAAGAACCTGAAAAATAAATAAAAGTGCATGAAGCTGAAGAGCGGTCACGATGCCCTTCAGTTGAACCCGTAGCGCGTCAAAAGGCTTTTTAACCGTTTAGGATAAGCAATGATTAGGCGTATTTGCAGTGAACCCTGAAGAATCAAAAAAGACACTTGAAGACCACTTGATTCAGCAAATCAAAAAATCAGGTTATCCCTTAGAAATAGAAATCTCCAACATCTTAGAAAGTAGGCACTATGTTGTTTTTAACAGTGAATATTATTTTGATTATGAAATCCAACAGGGAAGGGATATAGACGTTTACGCATTGCCTCTCGACCCAGACCCAATCAATGATAAAATTTTGCCTTTCAGTTTGAGATTGGAACTTGCGATTGAATGCAAAAAGAGCGAACCTTATGCATGGGTTTTCTACACGCGACCAAGACTACCCATGAATAGCAGTTACATGACGGGGCAATTGACAACGAGTTTTCCAAAACTCGCCGAGTTTTCAGGAGAATCTTCTGAGTGGTTTTTTGAATATGAATGTCTTAAACTCCACTACGGTAAATTTGAAAGAATTGCAGTTGCCTACGACGAATTAAAAAAGGGCAAGGCTAATGAGAAAGCTGGCTCACACAGAAATGAAATATTCGAAGCTATCAATCAACTCACTAAATTCATTAATTTCTTTAACCACCGAACAGAGGAAAGAATCTCAAAATTACCTGAAGATAAACCTAAAAGAGAAATGATACTGATTCTATTTCCTGTCATCGTCTTTGATGGAGACATGTTTGAAGTTTTCTTCAAGGGTGAGGAGCCTATGCTTTGGAAGACTAAACATATTTTGCTCTCAACACATCGACACTGTCCCTATTGCAATGACTCAAAATCGTTTACAATTGATGTTGTTCATCGCTCCTATTTTGAAGAATTCATAGATTTGCTCAGAACGTATTTTGTTAAAATGAACGAGATAATCTTGGAGAAACATGATGAACTTTTGAGCAAAATTGACAATGATAGACTACTGCTTAGAAATAAGGAAGCAACATAACTCGTTTTCTAAAATAGAAGCTATCTTCCACGTGTTTTTTAAGTAACTTTTCTCTTAATAATTAAGCAGTGACACCGAAAATGACCGCGATTGAAACGGATAAAATATCTCTACGATGGAAACAAAGACACTTGCTACTTTTGCGGTTTTATCGTCAACTCTTTAGAACCTTCTGTTTTAGTGCACTCTTCCCGTAACATTCAGATTTATTAGCAACTTATGCTTCAGATTCAACCATGAAAATAATGCTGAAGAATAATAAAATCACTCAAGACATTGTAGGAAAAATCGTCGAATTCCCAAAGTACACTACACAGATAATGAATCTAGCGAATCAAAATGCGCAAGGAACAAGACCAAAAGTGGTTGGTCAAATGTCAGAGCTAATTACACAATTTCCAAACAAAACCTATGATGAATGGGTCAAATGGTATAACGAGCGGATGCCAAACGCCATAGATGACGCCACAGAAAAAGTCCACTCCATGATCAAGAATATCGCTAATGCTGCATCAAAAATTGACAAGGGCATGGTTAGGAAATGGATAGAAGACTTGGTCCTGACAAAAACGTTCACAGGCTTTCGTTTTCAAGAAAGCATACTAAAAGAAATATCAAGAATCAAAGGCGTACAATATAGAGTTGCCACACCTGCCGAGGAATCAAAAGGAATTGACGGCTTTATCGGAGAAGAACCTGTTTCAATTAAACCCATCACTTATAAAACAATGAACAGACTTCCAGAAAGCATCAATATCAAAATGATATATTACGAGAAACTGAAGGACGGCATTAAAGTCGAATTCGACTTCTAAGATCTCACGTCCAATTGCTTAACAAAGGCTTACCTTTTTTCTCCAATTCCCCATTCACAAAGAACATAGTCGCTCTTTCGCCGTATTCAACCTTAACCGTGTTATCTTCTATCTCAATTTCACGCAGTTCGTCAAAAAATATTTCGGTCTCTTGCTTAGTCATAACTGGGAAGCCATAGTATTTGCTTGTGTATCTTAAGTCTCCATGAGCCATAGTCCTTTCCTTTACAAAAGCCACATGTTTTCTCAATCTATCCTCTATTTGCTGATTCGAAAGATCAACTATATTAGCAAATCTATGGAAAATATGCTGCTTGAAATTTGGATCCACCTCGAAACCTATGCTATTTCTTCCCGTTGCCATCGCTGCAACCATAGTGGTTCCAGTTCCTAAAAACGGATCTAAAACAGTGTCTTCTTTTATTGAATACATGTTTATCAATCGATAAGGCAATTCAAAAGGGAACGCACCGCTTCGATCCCGAATTGTCTTATCAATATTATTTTGTTTTGCCCCCTTCAAATCCTCCCAGACATCAGAAAACCATTCGTTTCTCTCTTCCCAAAAGAAAGCGCTTTCTTGTCGCCGCAACTTTTCTTTCGGATCGCTGAATTCCCGCTTCTTGCCTTTTCTTAGAATTAGGATAAATTCATGCTCTAACGTAACATAAGCTCCAGCAGGCAGCATTCCTGAACCCATAAACTTGTTCGGTGCATTTGTCTGCTTTCTCCACAGGATTTCAGGCAACGGACTGAACCCCAGCTTTAAACATTGTTTTAGAATCCTCGAATGATTCGGATACAACTTGAAACCGCCACCAATTGTCCTAGTGGCGTCACCTATATTGATGCATGCAAAGCCGCCATTCTTCAACACTCGATAAACCTGTGTCCATACCTTGTCCAGTTCCTTGTGCATAAACTCAAAGGCTCCGCACCCATCATCCGTCCGAAGCATTTCCCCAATTGTTGGATTCTGTTCAGAAAAGATGCCATCCCACATCGCAATCATCGGGTAAGGCGGGGAAGTAACCATCAAGTCTACCGATTCATCAGGAATCTCTTCCATGTCCTGTGCATTTTTAAACAACACTTTGTGAATTGTCTTCACCGCATTTCCCACTAATATTCAACACTTTAGACTATAAATGCACTATCCTTTTCTCGACTACTCTCACTAAATCCGAAACAGAACAGCTTGCTATCAAAACCGTGAGACCTGTAAATTTGTTAATTGGTAAATTGGTGAATTTTGTGAGGGTTCAAATAGCCGTTTTCGCCTCCACACTTTTCTGGTGAAGCAGAAAGATGAGTTTGCGGCTTCAACCTGCCACATGCGGAGGTGAACCAGCCAGAAAAGAGACGCTTAACTGCAGACTGCGGCATTTCGTTTGTGCCACCTCACCGCGCAGAACCAGCATATTTGGAGCCTAATAGAGATTCGTTGCAGAAACCTATAGAGGGGAGGGATCGCTATTCGCGCTTTCCACAACCAAACCATGTTGAAAACAGCATAAAAGAGACAAAAACCGCACATCAGTTCCATGACAGCACATGCGTACATTTTAATTAGCCGAACCACCAAAATAACCCGTACACGGAGAAACAAAACACATGGTCACCCTCAGAGCATTGGCACCCTCGCTCACTCGCATAACAGTCGCAGCAGCAGTCGGCGCAGCCCTCCACGTTGGACAAGGAAACTGCAACCTCATCGACGACCAAGCCGTAGAATTCAGCCGCGCAGTCCTCCACCAAACCGATGTCGAAGGCGAAGTCATCTGCTGCGAAGGACCCAAAGACAACGCACCCAGCTTCTCATACCGCGAAAAAGTCGGCACAGGCAAAGGACCCAAAGTCGAATTCATCATCGACCCCGTTGATGGCACAACAGCAGCCAGCAAAGGCAGAAAAGACGCCATCAGCGCACTCGCATGCGCACCCGCAGGATGCTTCCAAGTCCTCCCAGACGACGGCTACTACTTCAAAATCGCCACCAGCAACCACAGCCTCGACAAAATCAACGCCGACATGACCATAGAACAAATCGTCCGCACAGTCGCCAAAAACAAAAACATCCCCCTCTCAAACTTCACCGTCATCATGCTCGACCGCGAACGCCACACCAAAATGCTCACAACACTAAGAAAACTCGGAGTACGCATCATACTCATCCCAGACGGCGACATCGCCGCCGCAGTCGTCAGCTGCATCCCCAACTCAGGCGTCGACCTCCTCCTCGGCGCAGGAGCAGGACCAGAAGCCACCATCGCCGCCACAGCCGTAAAATGCCTCGGCGGAACAATGCTCGTCAAAGTCTGGAAAGACCCAAAAGACGACCCAAACCGCCTCAACCGCCTAAAACAAGCCGGCGTAGACATCGAAAAAACCTACAACCAAGACGAACTGGCAAAAGGCAACGAACTCGTGTTCGCCGCCTCAGGCGTCACAAAAGGCGAACTCCTAGACGGAGTACGCTTACTCCCAAACGGTGCAGTCGTGCATTCAATCTGCATGCGGCTACCAAGCGGAACCGTGGAAAAATCTGAAACAACCCTCCGCTTCAAAGGACACCCCGTCTACAAACAATTCATGCAACCATAAAAACCATCAAACATTCACGAGCTAAAATCCCCACCACTTTTTTACCCAAAAACCCCACAGACCCAGCACTATCTTAATATCGCCACCTGCGCCAAAGCTTATATGAGAAACGTGACCTGCGAAGAAAAACCCAAACAAACACGAGAAACAGAAGAAGAAACAAACAAAAAACTAATGATTCTGCTCGCTGCCTCGCTGGGCGCAACAATACTCATCGCCGGCTTACTAAGCCTACTCGCCAACGGCGTCCCACTCGGCTTCACCATACCCATCCTGAACGTGAACGCAACCATATCCACAATCATGTACCAAGTCGCCGTGGTCACCGCAGCCATGTACATCGGAATCATCGGACTAAAAGAACTCATCATCGAGCGCAGGTTCTCCGTGGAATTCCTGATGGCTGTCGCCGCTCTGGGCGCGCTTTATTTGGGTTACTTTTTCGAAGCCGCCACCGTGCTCTTCCTTTACTCGCTTGCAGAGTACTTTGAAAGCTACATTCAAGACAGGGCACGCCGCACAGTCGAGAAGCTTTCAAAGTTCATACCCTACCAAGCCAGAATCCTAACCAACGGCTCAGAAACAAACGTGAACGTGAAAGAAGTCGAAGTGAACGCGGTCATCCTAGTGAAGCCTGGAGAAAGAATCCCACTTGACGGCACCGTGGTTGAAGGCTTCGCTCACGTTGACCAAGCACTCGTCACAGGCGAGTCAGAACCAGTCCTTAAAACGGTGAACGACTGCGTCTACGCCGGCACATTGAACACGAGCGGTGTTCTGAAAATAGCTGTGACAAAAAAGGCGGATGAGACGCTTGTATCGAAAATCGTGAAACTCGTCATCGAGTCTGGAAAGAGAAAGGCGTCTATAGAAAAACTGGTTGACAGGTTCGCCAAAGTCTACGTGCCCATCGTAATCGGACTTGCGGTTTTCACCGCAGCCGTCCTGCCCCATATAACGGGTGAGCCTTTCCAAACGTGGCTGTATCGTTCCCTCATTCTTCTTGTGGTTTCTTGCCCAAGCGCCTTCATAATCTCCGTCCCAGCCACGGTCTTCGTCGCCATAACGATAGCCGCAAGAAGAGGCGTAATAATCAAGGGCGGAGTCTTTGTTGAGAAACTGGCGCGCGTCAAAACCGTTGTGTTCGATAAGACTGGCACGCTTACGCTAGGTAGACCAATCGTCCATGAGGTTCGTTCCGTTGAGAAAACCGAGGAAGAAGCTTTAGCTTACGCTGCCGCGTTGGACCAGTACTCAAACCATCCAGTGGCTCAAGCCATCGTCAGAAGAGCCGCGGAAAAAGGCATCGACCTCACTAAACTTAAGGTCACAGATGTAACGGAGGTTCCCGGCAAGGGCATCATAGGTTATGTAAATGGAGATTTTGTGGCTGTGGGCAACCCGGAGCTGATGGAGGAATTCGGCTGCAACTGCAAACAAGCATACGAAATCAGCGAAAAAGATATTCACACAGCGGTGTGCGTTTCCGTTGGCAAAGAGGGAATGGCGTCGGTCTGCGTTGTGGACGAAGTCAGAGAGGATGCCCTCAGAGCGATTAAATCTCTTAAGGAAAGTGGAGTCAAAACAGCCATGCTGACTGGTGACAGAGTAGAAATCGCGAAAGAGACCGCGCAAGCATTGAAAATTGATGAGGTGCACGCGGAGCTTTTCCCTGAAGATAAGCTGAGGCTTGTGGAGGAGATGAAGGGCAAAGACGGCTTGGTTGTGATGGTGGGAGACGGCGTTAACGACGCCCCAGCGCTCGCCGCGTCGGATGTGGGAATCGCGATGGGCGCCGCAGGTGTGGATGTTGCTTTGGAGTCGGCTGATGTGGTGCTGGTTAGGGATGAACTTGCACAGGTGCCTTACTTGGTAAAGCTGAGCGGGAAAACGATGGGGATAGCAAAGCAGAACATTGCTGCGTCGCTGGTGGTTAAGCTAATTCTGGGCGCGTTAGGGCTGATGGGGTTAACTCCTTTATGGTTCACTGTGGCTTCAGGCGACGACGGCGTCACCATGCTGCTGCTTCTGAATACGCTGCGCCTTCAAAAAGTCAAGTAAAACGCGTTAAAGCAACGTTGCGTGGATCTTTCTCGCGGCGAAATGTATATTTTAAACTTGCATAAAAACTGTAATCCACAAGGGGCAGGGACTTCAATGGGTGAAGAGCGAAAGGAGCAGTCTCCGAATCTTGAACAGTTGTTGGAGGCGGAGAAAAAGCGGTCAGAAGAGTACTTGACACGATTGAAGTACCTGCAAGCAGATTTCGAGAATTTGACGAAGCGTTTTGACCGCCAAATCGAACAGGTCAAGGATCGCTGCACCGAAAGCTTGGTCATCAAACTATTAGATGTTGTTGACGAGTTGGAATTGGCTCTTAAAAACGATCACTCTCCAGAGGCGCAGGCTCTTGTTGAGGGCGTGAAGATGACTCTTAAAAAACTCAGAAAAGTTCTTGAGGAGGAGGGAGTCACTCCGATTGAGAGCGAGGGAAAAGTTTTTGACCCCTCACGCCATAATGCTGTTGCTACAGTAGAGCGGGATGACGTTGACGACTGCGTTGTAGTTGAAGAGGTCCGCAGAGGCTACATGATGAAGGACAGGGTGATTAGACCCAGCATCGTCAAGGTCTCCGTTAAACCTTCAAAGTCACAAAAGGAGAGCAAGAAACATGAGTAACGTTAAAACAGGCGAAAAAGTGCTTGGCATAGACTTGGGAACCACCAACTCAGCAGCGGCCATCTATGAAGGTGGACGCGCCACAGTCATACCGAGCGCGGAAGGTCCCACCATGGCTGGGAAAATGTTTCCTTCCGTCGTCGCCTTCACGAAAGATGGTCAGCTCTTGATAGGGGAACCCGCCAAACGTCAAGCGACTGCGAACCCAGAAGGAACAATTTTTGAGATAAAACGGAAAATGGGAACCAACTACACTGTAAACGTGTATGGAAAAACGTACACGCCGCAGCAGATATCCGCTTTTATCCTGCAGAAGATCAAGAAAGACGCAGAAACCTACCTTGGCACCACGATACGCAAGGCGGTCATAACAGTTCCAGCACACTTTAATGACAACCAGCGCCAAGCCACCAAAGACGCCGGCGAAATCGCAGGCTTCGAAGTCATGCGCATAATCAACGAGCCCACAGCTGCATGCCTGGCTTACGGAATCGACAAGCTGGAGAAAGAAATGAAAATCTTGGTGTTCAGCTTCGGCGGCGGAACCCACGACGTCACCGTTATGGATTTCGGCAAAGGAGTCTTTCAAGTGCTCAGCACCAGCGGAGACACGCAAATCGGTGGCATGGATGTGGACAAGGCTGTCATGGATTACATTATGGAGGAGTTTAAGCGGCAGACAGGCATCGACTTATCTGGCGACAAAATGGCTTTGACGAGGCTTAAGGAAGCAGCGGAGAAGGCAAAGATTGAATTATCCACGCTGATTAGCACGGACATCGATTTGCCATTTATCACCTCAGACAGCACAGGACCGAAACACTTGCATCTAACCCTCACTCGCACCAAGCTTGAAGCATTAGCGCAGCCGGTGATTGAGAAAACAGGTAAAACAATTATGAAAGCGCTGGAAGACGCTAAGCTAACGCCGAAAGACATTGACAAAATAATTCTCATCGGCGGTATGACGCGGATGCCGCTCGTGCAGCGATTTGTGGAGCAGATAATGGGCAGGTCTGTGGAGCGCGGCGTTGACCCCATGGAGTGTGTCGCTGTTGGCGCAGCTATACAGGGCGCTGTCATCACTGGCGAAGTAACTGACTTGCTCTTGCTGGATGTTACGCCACTGTCATTAGGCGTGGAGACGCTGGGCGGTGTGTTCACTAAGATAATTGAAAGGAACACGACCATCCCAACAAGGCGCAGCCAAATTTTCACAACCGCAGCGGACTTCCAGACAGCCGTCACCATTCACGTGCTTCAAGGCGAACGCGCCATGGCGGCGGACAACGTTTCCCTCGGCACCTTCAACCTCGTGGATCTGCCGCCTGCACCGAGAGGCGTGCCGCAGATAGAAGTAACCTTCGACATAGACGCCAACGGCATACTCAACGTGACCGCCAAAGACCTCGGTACCGGAAAACAGGCAAAAATAACCATAACAGCGTCCACGAAGCTATCGAAGGAAGAGAAGGAACGCATGGTCAAAGAAGCTGAGCAGTTCGCTGAGCAGGACAGGAAGAAACGGGAAGAAGCGGAACTGCGGAACAACGCGGACAGCCTCATCTACACGGCAGAGCGAACCAAGAAGGACTTGGCGGGCAAGCTGACGCAGGAGCAGAACAACAAAATAGACGCAGCTGTCGCGGCGTTGAAAGACGCGTTAGCCACTAGCAACATGGCACAGGTCAAAACCAAATCCGAAGAGTTACAGAAGGTTCTGCAAGAAGTCGGCACCGTTATCTACCAGCAAGCAGCGGCAGAACAGGCGAAACAGCAGCAAGCGCAAGCAGGCGGGCAGCAAAGCCAACAGACTCCACCTTCCGGGCAAGCGGGCGCCAGCGACGAGAAAGTAGTTGATTCAGAAGATTACAAAGTTAAATAACCACAAATCTTTTCATTTTACCCTTTTTCTTCACCGTACAAGCAGGCTTTATCCTTTACAGCTTAAATAGAATACCACAAGTGACTCTTTATGATAGGTCGTTTGCTTCTTAACCCAATTCTGACCAAAAACAAGTCTAAATCAGGGAAATGGTATAAATTTCAGTCTTGTGCTAGCTTACAAAGTTTACAAAAATCACTTAGTTCACGGTAAGGCGCATGGCTGAAAAACGGGATTACTACGAGGTACTCGGCGTATCCAAGAATGCTACAAAAGAGGAAATTAAAGACGCCTACAGAAAACTGGCGATGCAGTACCACCCTGACAGGAACAAGTCGCCTGACGCGGAAGAAAAATTCAAGGAGATAAGCGAAGCCTACGCAGTTTTGTCAGATGACGAGAAAAGACAGCAGTACGACACTTTAGGCCATGCAGGTTTTGACCAGCGCTACTCGCCAGAAGATATTTTCCGCGGCGCAGACTTCGAATCCATATTCCGCGATTTAGGCTTCGGCTTCGGCGGTTTCGGAGACCTTTTTAGAAGCATATTCGGCGGCGGTTTCGGAGGAGGCTTCGGCGAAAGAATCAACAGGGGGCAAGACATCGTCTACGACCTTGAAATAACATTGAAAGAGGCAGCCACAGGTACCGAAAAGGAAATCGAGGTTCCCAGAACCGAGAAATGCGAAGTCTGCGGGGGTTCAGGCGCAGCACCCGGTACGTCACCCACGACCTGTCCCAGATGCAATGGAGCAGGCAAGATCCGCCAGATGCGCAGAAGCAGCTTTGCTACCTTCGTGCAAGTCACGCCGTGCCCACGATGCGGAGGAAAAGGCGTTCTGATAGATTCGCCCTGCAAGAACTGCCACGGCACTGGCTTGGTGAAGAAGCGGCGGAAGATAAGCGTGAAAATCCCGGTTGGCATAGACGAGGGTTACCAGCTTAGGCTCCGAGGCGAGGGCGAGGCGGCGCCTAACGGCGGGGAACCCGGCGACTTGTATGTTCTCGTGCACATCCTTCCCGATAAGCTTTTCACGAGGGAAGGTGACGACCTCTGGCACGTCTTGGTCATTGGTTATCCGCAGGCGGCGCTCGGCGCAGAAGTCACGGTGCCCACGCTGGATGGACCAACAACCGTGAAGATTCATCCAGGAACACAAGCAGGCGAAGTCATCCGATTGAAGGGGAAGGGTATGCCGAGGTTCAGGGGCTACGGAAAAGGCGACTTGCTACTCCGTGTTGCCATCTCTGTCCCTGAAAAGTTGACGCCCAGACAGCGAGCGCTGTTGGAGCAGTTGGCAGAAGAGTTCAATCAGGACGTTAAGAATAAGAAAAGCAGATTCGGCTTGTAAAGGCGTAAATTCAAGCGGCAGTCCCGCACTCAGTTTTTAGCCATAGAAAGATTTTAAACCGAAGAGCACGCGAATATATTAAAGCAAGGAGAAGATTGGATGATTAACCTTGATTCGGCGATAATAAACCTGATAATACAAATAATCGTCAACATCATCATAATAGCGCCGGTTCTTTGGATCTCAGGCAGACTCCTGGCAGGCAGCAGCAAAGCGAAATTTACAGATGCGCTCTGGATTGTGGTGCTCGGAACGGTGATCGGCGCATTTTTCCAATACCTGTTCTCAGGCATCATCGCAAGCATAATAGTGCTGCTCATTTGGCTTGCGTTAGTGAAGCACTTCTTCGACACAGGTTGGTTAAAGGCGCTTGCAATAGCCATAGTGGCCATCCTGATCTGGATAGTGATAGCTGTAATCATCGGGATAATACTGGGACTTGCCATAATCGGCGGCGGCCTCTACATTTAGCACAGAAGAAACAACATTTTCTCCTCTTTTTTTCAGAGACGTAAGCACGCATAAATGCGGAAAACAAGAAATAAGAAAAAGGGAAGCTACTTCGAAAGTTGTTTTCGCAACTCTTCGTACGTCGCTTTTATATCTTCCACCGAAGCTTCGTCTTCTATCGTGGACAGGTCGCCTAAAGGCGCGCCCACTATCACGGCTTTGAGCACTCTGCGCATGATTTTTCCGCTACGTGTCTTCGGCAGTTTGTTGACCATCACGATGGCGTCTGGCGTGGCTATTGGGCCTATGGTGTTCCGTATATGCTTGATAAGTTCTGCGCGGAGCTCGTCTGACGGTGTGAAGCCGCTTCGCAGCGTCACGAAAGCCACGGGCACCTCTCCTTTCACGGCGTCCTCTTTGCCCATGACTGCAGCTTCTGAAACCGCTGGGTGCGAGACCAAGGCGCTTTCAAGCTCAACTGTGCCGATGCGGTGTCCCGCGACTTTGAGGACTTCGTCTGCTCTGCCGAGGAGCCAGAAGTATCCTTCGGGGTCTTTGACGGCGTAATCGCCTGTGTAGTAGATGTTTTGCCATCTTCCGAAGTAGGTTTGCTTGAACCTTTCGGGGTCTTTCCAGAGGGTTTGCAGCATGCCTGGCCACGGCGATTTTATGACGAGGAAGCCTTTAGTTCCTGCGGGTGTTGGTTGTCCTTTTTCGTCGTAGACTTCTGCTTTGACGCTGGGCAGCGGGAAGGTTGCAGAGCCCGGCTTCAGCGGAGTAAGCTCAATTCCTGACAGCGGCGCAATCATAAATCCGCCTGTTTCTGTCTGCCACCAAGTGTCGATTATGGCTAAGCGTTCTTTCCCGATCACGCGGTAGTACCATTTCCAAGCTTCAGGGTTTATGGGTTCGCCGACTGTGCCCAGAATGCGAAGAGAGCTAAGGTCGTGCTTGTTTATCCATTCTTCACCGAACTTCATGAACATCCTGACAGCCGTCGGCGTGGAGTAGAGGATGGTGACACCGTGCCTTTCGATAATGTCCCACCAGCGGTCTTGCGCAGGGTAGTCGGGGGTTCCCTCAAAAAGCAGCGAAGTCACGCCTACAGATAAGGGCGAATAAACGTTGTACGTGTGCCCAGTGATCCAGCCAATGTCTGCGGTGCACCAGTAAATATCCTCCTCAGTCGGGTTGAAAGCCCATTTAAGTGTCCAGTAAGCCCAGACGAGGTAGCCGCCTGTACCATGTTGGACGCCTTTGGGTTTGCCTGTGGTGCCTGAAGTGTACAGGATGAACAGGGGGTCAGTGGCTTGCATGCGCTCAGGCTCAACATAAGCGGTGGCTCCTGCTGCGGCGAGGGCTTCGTGGTACAAGATGTCTCGTCCTTCCTTCATCTGAATTGGTTGCCCTGTTCTCTTTACAACTATGACTTTTTCAATAGTTGGCGTGTTCTGCAAGGCGCGGTCTGCATTGTCTTTGATAGCTACGGTTTTGCCTCGCCTGTAAGAACCGTCAGCGGTTACGAGGACTTTGGCTCCGCTGTCGTTTATGCGGTCTGCAAGTGCGTCGGCGCTGAAGCCTGAGAAGACGACGGCGTGGATTGCACCGATGCGGGCTGATGCGAGAAGCGTTATGGGCAATTCAGGGATTACAGGCAAGTAGACTGCGATGCGGTCTCCTTTTTTGAGCCCGAGATCTTTGAAGACTTTAGCAAGCCTGTTGACTTCCCTGTAAAGCTGGTAGTAAGTGTAGGTTCGGATTTCTCCCATTTCGCCTTCCCAAATGTAGGCCAACTTGTTTTTGCGGTGAGTTTTCACGTGTCTGTCCAGCGCGTTGTAGCTTATGTTAAGCTCTGCGCCTTGGAACCACTTGTAGAACGGTGCGTCGGAGTCATCGAGCACCTTGTCCCATTTTTTGAACCAGTCAATGGCTTTTGCTTTTTCAGCCCAGAACTCTTCGGGGTTGCTGAGCGATTTTTCCCATTCTTGTTTCCTTTTCTCTCCTGAGGAGATTTTTTCGTTACTTGGATAATATTTTTCGTTGAACGGTAAGCTTGTTTCAGACATGCTTTTTATTCCTACCACTAATTTTGTTCGGGAAACAGTTTAATTCAGAGAATATAAAGTTTTTCAGCAGTTTTTTGAAGAATAGAAAAAGAATTGAAGAGTTTTAGCTTGTGGGACAAATGGGCAGTACAGTTCTTCCGTGGGACTCGTTCAGCACTTCGGCGATGGCCAAGTAGACTGCACTTAAACCGCAGATGACGCCTTCGATACCGGTGATGGTATTGAATGTTACGTCGCCGAAGAGCACGGGGTTGCCTGTTAATTCTCGTATTGTCAGCATAAAGAACAGTATGGCCAGGCTCATGAAGACAAATTGCAAAGCACGGTTTGTCTTGAGTGTCCCGAAGAACATCGCGAACGTGAATATGCCCCACATGAGGAAGTACGCTGCCATTGCGTTTGCTTCAGCGGTGAGCACGTTTCCGAAGAAGGACATGCTCGGGAAAAGAATCAATGCTACGAGAGACCACCAGAAGAGCCCGTAAGAAGTGAATGCGACTGTGCCGAAAGTGTTGCCTTTTCTGAACTCCATAATCCCAACTATCACCTGCGCGAGTCCGCCGTAAGCCAAGCCCATGGCGAGAATCATGCTATTAAGCCCGTAAAGGCCTGTGTTATGCAAATTCAACAAGACAGTTGTCAATCCGAAACCCAGCAGTCCGAGCGGCGCAGGATTGGCAAGTTTTTCAGTCATTTTTCCACATCTTTTTGTCAGGGAATGCTTGTTGACTTAGCGTTTGCATATTAGTTTTTCTGTGGTTTTATTCCCATTTCCATATTTTACGGTTCATCGTGAACTCGGGCAGCACGACCAGCCCCAACGCAGCGACGCCTAACACGTACGCCAAGTCTATCGGAGTCAAGGCTGATAGGTGGAATAGTTGCTGCGTTATAGGTATGTAGGTTATTCCGAGGGTTGCGGCTATAGCCACGATTTCCGCTATGACGAAGAACTTGTTCTTCAACGCGTCCCTGCCCATTCGCCAGACGCTGCGTTTCTCTGAGCGGCAATTCCAGACCACGAATAGTTCGAACATTGCAGCTTGGATGAAGGCTACTGTGATTGCTTCGGTGTAGGCTATCTCCCTGAAATATTCGCGGGCAAATACAGTTGCGCCATTCACAATCATCGTCTCAGTCGCAGGAATCGTCTGCCAGTTGCGGGCTGCATCGGACATCCATGTTCCTGGAAACACATAGTATTCCAAGCTAAACACAAGTATGGTGCCGATTGCCTGAAGCACGAAGGACAGTATGATGAACCTGCCCATGCCATGCAATATGCCCTCATTCGGCTTTCGCGGGGGCCTGTCCATCACGTCCACATCAGGCGGGTCGGTCGCAAGCGCCACGGCTGGAGCTCCGTCTGTGACCAGATTTATCCAAAGTATCATTGCAGGCAGCAAAGGCAGTGGGAAGTATTCAGGTCCAAACACCCCGCCGAGGAGGGCAAATGAGCCTATGACTAAGAGTTCGTCAAAGTTGCATGCGATTAGGAAACGCGCGTACTTGCGGATGTTATCGTAGATGACTCTTCCTTCTTCAACGGCTTTCACTATGGTCGCAAAGTTATCGTCGGTGAGCACCAAATCCGATGACTCTTTGGTGACGTCTGTGCCAGTTATGCCCATCGCAACGCCCACATCTGCTGCTTTTACGGCTGGCGCGTCATTGACGCCGTCGCCGGTCATGGCTACGATATGTCCCTTTTTCTTCCAAGCGTTAACGATTTTTAGTTTGTATTCCGGCGAAACTCGGGCGTACACGCGCACTTTCTCGACCATTTGCTCAAACTCTGCGTCACTTATTTTTTCAAGTTCGGCTCCAGTCAGAACCAAGTCGCCGTCTTTGAATAGTCCAACTTCCTTTGCCACAGCCACCGCTGTCAGCTTGTGGTCTCCTGTTATCATCACAGTTTTTATTCCTGCTTTTTCGCATGTTTTGTTGGCTTTAATGGCTTCCTCCCGCGGCGGGTCTATCATTCCTTGCAAACCAACAAACACTAGGCCTTCTTCTATGGCTTCATCAGTGTATTCTTCCATGGCTGAAGGCAACCGCTTGTACGCCATGGCGAGAACACGCAGTGCGTTGCTTGCAAGCTGTTCGTTCGCTTGCAACACCTTCTTCTTTTTAGCTGGTGTCAGTTTTTCTTCTTTGCCGTTTTCAAGAATGTGCGTGCACCGTTCGAGAATTGTCTCAGGTGCACCTTTCACGTATGCGTGGACCTCGCCTTGTGGCGTTTTGTGAACGGTGGTCATGCGTTTTCTTTCTGAAGTGAACGGTATCTCACGGATACGCGGAAAGTCTTCTTCCAGCTTCGTCTTTACCAGCCCAGCCTTGGCAGCGGCTACTATCAGGGCGCCTTCAGTCGGGTCGCCGAATATTTCCCAAGCACTATTATCTGCTCTACTTCGTAGTTGAGCGTTGTTGCATAAAGTGCCAATTCTTAGAAGTAATTCGGTATCTTTGTCAACTTCCATGGTTTGGTTGCTGCATTTAAATTCGCCCTTTGGCTCGTAGCCCACACCTGTGACTTCACTAAACTTGTCGCTTATGTATAGTTGGCGAACAGTCATTTCGCCTTTCGTTATGGTTCCAGTCTTATCCGAGCATATGACCGTGACAGCGCCCAGACTTTCAGCGGAGGAAAGCCTACGGACGATGGCGTTTCGCCTCGCGAATTCTCTGGCGCCCAAAGCCAAAGCCACAGTGACTATAGCGGGCAGTCCTTCTGGAACTGCGGATATAGCTAAGGCTATGGCGGACAAGAACGCGTCGATGAAAGCTTGAATTTGAAAACCTTGAGTAACCGCTTCAAAAGCTTCAAGAGCAAATATGATTACCACGACGGCTACGACTACTTTGGCGATTTTGCTCGCGAACATGTTCAGTTTCCGTTGCAGCGGGGTGGTTTCCTCTTCGGTGGTTTGGACCATTTCGGCTATTTTACCGAACTCAGTGTTCATTCCTGTAGCCGTTACTACCGCTTTGCCTCTTCCGTAGACGACGTGGGTTGCGGTTAACACCATATTGCGCCTTTCAGAAATGGGCGTATCCTCACTTAAAGTGGACAAATCTTTGTTCACTGGAGTTGATTCTCCAGTCAATATAGCTTCATCCGTTTTCAGTTCTATGGCTTCTATAATCCGTGCGTCTGCTGGAACATGGTCGCCTGCCTCTAAAACTATAATGTCTCCTGGCACGATTTCCCTAGCAGGTATGACAACTTCTATGCCGTCGCGGATGACATGCGCTTTGGGCGCTGTAAGCTTCTTCATGGCTTCAAGCGCTTTCGAGGCGCGGTACTCTTGAACGAAGCCTGTTATGGCAACCATGATGACGATTGCGCCTATAATTATCACGTCGGCATAAGCTTCCAGAACTTGGTCAGTGGCTCCTATGGATAGCTCGTAGTAGCCGATTATTGCGGAGAATATAACGGCTGCAATCAAGAGGAGAATGAAGATGTCCTTAAACTCGTCGAGGAACATGTGAAGCGCGGTTCGTCGCTTTTTCTCGACCAACTCGTTGTAACCGTACTTCTTCAATCTCGCTTGTGCTTCCTGGGTGGTCAAACCTTTAGAAGTCACGTTTAGCTCCTTCATGATCTCGTCCGTTTTTCCGGCATGCCACGCTTTCACCAAATTCCCCGATTCTCCTCAAATTCAAAGACACTGTAATGTTAGCTTCACTATTGGTCTCTATGTAATTATAATCTTTTCCGTCGCCAACCAAAAAAGGCTCGAAGCAGCAGGGAAAAGCACACAACAATTTTTCTGTCCGTACTTCATACAATAGATAGGGGGTTAAGTCGAAACCCGCGCAACAGGTTCGCGCCTCAACAATGAGACAAGCTATAAATACGCTTCCGTTATGTTATGTATTGAAGTTAGGGTGAAGTTTTTGAGAATCGGCTTTTTCGTCTGGGAATATCCGCCGAAACTCGTCGGCGGTTTAGGCACGTACGCTGAGTACATAACACACGAGTTCGTGGACATAGGACACGACGTTTCAGTCTTCACACTAAACGACGGCACCCTGAAAACCAGGGAAATCCTCCAAGGTGTAGAAGTGCATCGCCCTCTGATTGCGGATGCAAGTAATGTCTGGCCCTTCTTCGTGGTGGACAACCTGAAGAAATGGGGCACCAACATCAAACTTTTTAACGATATCTTCATCTACAACATCCTCAGCGCCACTAAATTCATCAACGGGCTCATAAAAAAAGAAAAATACAACTTCGACGTGGTCTGCGTCCACGACTGGCTAAGCAGCGTCGCAGGACTCGTAATCAAGAACGAAACCCAAAAACTCCCCGTAGTTTTCCACGCCCACAGCACCGAATGGGGCAGAAGCGGCGGAACAGGCTCAGAAGTGGTCTCACACTTTGAAGAAGCCATGGCTCAAAACGCTGACAGAATCGTAACCGTCAGCTACGCCATGCAAGAAGACCTGATAAAACACGGTTGGCCACAGTCCAAAATAAGCGTCGTTTGGAACGGCGTTGACCCTAAACGCTACGACCCGCACCAGTGCCCCAAAGAAGACATCATGAAAATCCGGGAAAAATACGGCATTCCCCAAGACTGGAACATGATACTCTTCATCGGAAGACTCACATGGGTAAAAAGCGTAAGAAACCTTCTGCAGGCAATGCCCACCGTCCTGAAAGAGTACCCAAACACCAAACTCGTAATCCTCGGCAAAGGAGAAGAACAAACAGACATCGTTGAAACAGCCAGCCGCCTCGGCATCAAGGACAAAGTAATCTACCGCTTCGACTTCGTCCAAGAAAACGAAAGAATCCAGCACTATGCCGCCGCAGACGTCTGCGTGTTCCCCTCAATCTACGAACCCTTCGGTATAGTAAGCCTCGAAGCCATGGCGATGGAGAAGCCAGTCGTAGTCGGCGCACGCGGCGTAGTCGGCTTCAGAGAACAGGTGATAAGCTCAGGACCAGAGCAGAATGGCGTGCACATAAACGGCGAAGACCCCTCAGACATAGCATGGGGCATAAAAGAAGTGCTGCGGAACCCTGAAAAAGCCCGCAACTGGGGCGAAAACGGACGCAAAAGAGTACTCGAGTACTTCACCTGGCGCAAAGTGGCTGAAGAAACGCTGAAGATTTACGAGTCGCTCCTTTGACGCCCGCCGCTAAGTGGCTAACATTTCTGCAAGCTTCATCAAACGCATGTCCAGCGGCTTCTGCTTTTTGCAGGTCTCCTCAAGGTCAGTACTCGTGACTGCGCCGCGCAACAGCCCGACAACTCTATTCCCCTGTCCTTGGCACAGCAGGTCAACAGCTTTTTCCGCGAACAAGCCAGCCAACATTCGGCTTCGCGCAGTCGGGCTTCCGCCGCGCTGAGCGTACCCCAGAATGGAGCGTCTAACTTCGGAACCTGTCTGTTTCTCGATTTCTCGACCGATTGCGGCTGTATCGCCGACGCCTTCTGCCGCAACTATTATCCCTGCTTTTTTCCCTTTGCGCGTGTTTTCTTTGATAATGCCGATGATTTCTTCTAGTTTGCACTCGTACTCAGGAACAAGAATTACCTCAGCGCCGACGCTTATTCCCACCTCCATAGCGAGGAAACCTCGTTTCCGGCCCATAACCTCCACGATGAAGATTCGTTCATGGGAAACCGCCGTATCTCTAATCTTGTCGATTGCGGAGACAGCAGTGTTCACCGCCGTGTCAAAACCCACTGTCTCGTCAGTTCCATAAACATCATTGTCTATCGTGGCGGGAATACCTATCATCAGCGCTTCGCTTTCCCTGCTGAGGTCTAACGCTCCCCTGAACGAGCCGTCGCCGCCGATAACCACCAGCCCCTCCACATCGTTGAGTTCCAAGGTTTCAGCAGCTTGCTCCACGCCTTCTGGCTTCTCGAACTCGGGGCACCTCAAGGTGTGAAGCATGGTGCCGCCCAAGTGGATTATGCCGCCCACGTTCCGTGGCGTCAACCGTTTATAAGTGTTAGTTAACAATCCATCCCAGCCCCTCTCGAAGCCTAAGACGTCTAATCCCTTTGAGTGGGCAATCCGCGTGATGGCTCGGATGGTGGCGTTCATTCCCGGTGCGTCGCCGCCCGATGTGACAACACCTACAGTCTTCAAACCTTAGCACTTCCCTGTGATTCCTAAAACATGTTTCAAGCCTTAAGCTTTTTCCAAACATAAAAACTTGCCTAAGCCACTCACGGCGAGAAGCGCGTGTAGGGTGCCAAAACACATAAATTCTTAGGTTTTATCCTAATGGTTTTTGTCGGGTGTCGGGCGGTAGCTCAGCCTGGCAGAGCTCTCGAGCCCGCTCCACGCGGGGCGGACGGAGACGCTGTAGAGGTCTACCTATGGTGGGCTTCATTCAAGCCTGCGCAGGCCACAGTCACCGAGCTGTCGCAGGTTCAAATCCTGCTCGCCCGACCAATATTATATTATCTTGTGTGTGCAATTTGTTTTTTTGGCTGTTTGCTGTTTATACATTTTGTTTATATGTTGTGTTTAGATTGGCTGTGAGAGAGTGTTGTGTGAAAGAGGTTGATGTGAGGGTGGTGGCAGTTATCCTTAAATATTGTGTAAGCCTTAAATGGCTTACATAGAGGCGGCGGAAAATGAGCTTAAGCATTGGCTACCTAACCCCCAAGCAGCTCCAAATTTGGGAGTACAAACGCGCCGGACTTCAAGAGGCAAGCATCGCGAGAGAACTCCAGGTAAGCCGCCAAACAATACACAAAGCACTCGGCATAGCCCACCTGAAAATCGCTGAATCCCTTGAAGAAACAGCGCGAATAAACAAAATAAAAATACAAACAGTAAACCCGATGAAAGGCTATTTGCTGGGATATAGTCCACATTTCAAAACCAAGACGCTAATCACTTTCTCCACTAAAAACGGCATCCAAGTGTGGTACAAACATGAAGGGGACTGCAAAAACTGCGACCAACTTCAAGAGTGCAAAGAAGCACTAATTGCCGAAGCAAAAGAACGCAACCTAAACGTGGCAGAAGACTGTTTACCCTCCGAATACGCGGAAAAACTATTCGAGGCAATAACGGGTGGTAGAGAATGAGTATCGGCAGAAATTTTTGGCGTTGGTGCAGGATACCTCCAGAACCGCCCAATAACCGACACAGAAAACTGCTTGTTGGCAGCATAGTCTTTACCATACTGAGCGTAGGCATTCTTACAAGTTTAACCGTGTTTTATAGTGGGCTGATGCTTGGGCAAACCAGCACTATGGCATTGCCCAGCACTATTCTCTCAGTTGTTAATTCAGGCGATGGCCCATTGTACATAAAAAATGCAACCTTCCTCGCCGAAAACGACAATTCAATTGTTCAAGAAAATGAACTGGGAATGCGGAAAATTATTCAAGATGAACCATCGAATGTTTTGGGTTTTTGGGTTACGTCGGGCTACCGCGTGGGCGATTCAGGTAATATAAACGCAACTATTGCTAACCTCGGGGATAAAGATTTGACTGTAACCTCCATAGAAATTTATCGGGGCAACTATCTTTTTGCGTCGCTTGATGGGCCTTTCATTCTAACAGCGCGTACAGCGGGCATTGTAAATCTCCAAGTCTACAATCTTACAGAGCTATCAAAGGTAGAAGCGCAACTGATAACACAAAGCCACAATCAGCAAGTGGAAGATAACGTAACGACATTCGCTGGGCGAGTTATGTACACTGCTATAGTTAAGACCTCTGAAGGCATTACGGCTAGTTTTGACAAATTTCTTTTTCTCACAGATTATTTCTCTTGTGCATCCTGATTTCTGGCATAAACCAAGCATCACTTTTATTCGAAAGCATCACAAGTAAGCCTTGTGTGGCTTACAATTATTTAAGCTTTTCGCAAAGCTAATAGGTAACTAACCCCCTATAGAAGCAAAAAAGGGAAAAGCCGTTTGAGCAACAACGCCTTCATAGTAAACACTGAAAGCCTTTCGAAATCCTTCGGAAAAAATTTTGCCCTAAAAAATCTAAACCTACACGTACCCAAAGGAATAACTGGCTTTGTAGGCAGAAACGGAGCGGGCAAAACTACAACAATCGGCGTCTTGCTGGGGTTACTTAAACCCACAAGCGGCAAAGCCTCTATTTTCGGCTTAGACTGCTGGAAAGACAGTTACCAGATCAGAAGCAAACTAGGCGTCATGCATGAAACTAACGCATACCCCGGAGGCTTCACTGCCAAACGTTATCTCGAGCACGTAGCGCGGATTTATGGCATTTCACAGACTGAAGAACACATTAATGCCCAACTAAAAGCAGTGGACTTGTGGAATGTACGAGAGAAACCCATAAAAACGTACTCGGCAGGCATGTTTCGCCGATTAGGCTTAGCCCAAGCACTAATCAGCGACCCAGAACTCGTCATCCTTGATGAACCCACAGCCAACATCGACCCCCTTGGTCGCGCAACTATTTTGAGCATTATAAAAGAGATGAACAAAAAACGCGGAACCAGCTTCCTAATCTCAACTCACATCCTCAGCGACTTGGAGAAGGTATGCAGTTGGCTCTCAATCATAGATGCGGGGGCAATAGTTGACCAAGGCTTCGTCGATGAATTGTCTAGTAAATATTCAGCTAATACATACAAAATTGTGGTCTCTAACCCACAATTTTTGGTTGAAAAACTAAAAAGCGCTGAATTTATTCAAAAAGTCTGGATAGAAAAAGAGATTGTCTATTGCCAGGTAAAAAATGAAGCTGCGTTTTACAGCGAAGTCCCCAAAATCGCCACTAACCTCAAGCTTCAGCTAAAAACTCTTCAGCATATGACAGGTACAATAGAAGAAATTTATGCCAAAACCGCTGGAGGCAGCTAAAATGGTGCAACATAAATTTTTGGGTTTAATGTGTTGGGAACTCGAAGAATATCTTAGTTTGCCTTTGCTGGCTTTTCTTGCGGCATCGGCAATCATCGCGACTTTAAGTTATACTGCCTTTAGTGATCCCACGCCGTATTCGAGCCTGTTTTGGGGTTCAGGCACAGTGCTGTTCATTTTAGCCCTGGTTACAGGTGCATTCTTCGCACGCAGTTACGCAGGTAGCATCGGCAAGGGAGAAGCTAAACTCATGCTGTCCTATCCAATTAAACGGTCGCAGCTTTTTCTCGCCAAATTTGCGGCGTTATTCACAGCGGTTTTCGCCATATACATCCCTGTTTACTATCTGCATTTTTACCTAGACGGTTTAGATGCCTTTGACCCGATGATTTTTCTGGCGCTGTTTGGTTTACTCTTAGAGCTGATGCTGGCTTGCTCTGTTGCTGTCGGCATATCGATGATGACAAAAAGTGAGATTACGTCGATTTTAGCGACTGTTTTATTGCTGTTCGGTCTTGACAGCGCTCTAGGATCCCGCAACCTGTTGTCTGCTCAAGGCAGAATCTTCTATTTATTGCAATACTTCGGTGAGCAACTCCATGGTACACCACCTTTTCTAGGTGAACCCGCTGTTACAGCAAACGACACGCTGCTGGCAGTTCTTGTGCCAATCGCCGTTTTTGCTGCCTTAATCGGCGGGTCTTTTGTATATTTCACGCGTTATTTGGAGGTTGACTAAAATGAAAATGAGCCGTTTAACCAAAGCAGGCGTACTAATCATAGTAATCGGGCTCTCTTTCTTGGCTGGTACCCTCTATAGAAGCACCAAAGAGGGAGGCGGCTACTTATATAGTAGCCTATGTGGTACATCTCAGGATGCCTGGAGTCAAAGGGGAAATAACAGCGGGTCTGGAATGCTTAGTGGCATCTACTTCCAAGTTCCACGAGATTTTAGGATGGATATAAAATCTAATGGAACAATCGACGTGTACATGTTGAATTCGGAAGGTATACGCTTATGGCGCGATGAAGGTAAGCTTTCGCCAGTTGTTTCTTTCGAAGGGGTAAAGCAGCAAGTCGTAACCTTCCATCTCAACAGTAGAGACAAATATATGCCGCTAGTCCATAATCCGTCCAAAGGAACAGCTGTAGAATTTTTCTTAGGTTACTCAGGATATGGAATTGAAACTGATCTGCTGAATGCGTCGCTGGGTATCACAGCAGTCGGGGCAATAGTCACCATTGCCGGACTGATACCTAAAAGAAACAGAAGCCACAAACGGAGCATAGCTGCAAAAGGCGTTGCAGCGCCAGCCGCCGCAGTGACGCTCCTAATACTTTTAGGGTCCATCGCCGTCTGCACAGCCCAATCCACAAGCATGCTGGCGCCAAGCTGGATGAAAGAAGGCACATACGTAAACTACGACTTAACCCCGACTGGTGCAGAGTATAAAAATGGAGTTTTACAAACATCTAAATCTATTTATCTAACTTTTCTAAATAGCACTGATGGCAGTGGAATCGAGTACCATAATGTTACTTCAGTGTTTCTCCGCTGGGAATGCATCAAACTAAGCGGAGACATGGCAACACTAAATATTACATACACCATTATATCTGACTTGCCTAGCGACAACTTTTACACTTCAGCCCTAGTGGATGTGAACATCGCCAGTCGTAGCGTCTACCTGCAAAACGGCACTTTAATCGGCACTACACATCTTTGGTTGCCATCCAGTCCTGCAGAGAGGCAAGAAGTTGTGCTCTGGGACATGCCACCCGACAAAGTAACTGCAAACGTCATCACAAAGATGCCTAACGGTGATAGTATGTGGACATTGGAGACGTCTCAGGGGGCTCAAACCATTTTTCAGCTTGCAAATGTGTCGGGTACGCTAGACGGAGAAGACTTCAGCTTTGAGGGCGACTTCAGAATCACAGGACCCAGCAGAATAGGCGAGTTCATGTGCATAGGAATGGGCACGTATGAATACGATACGGGTCTTATGCTTGCCGGCGACCTTAATGTCGAGCCCGTTTACAACGCATTAGGCCTAAAGAGCGGCTGGTTCAATTCTATGACTACGAACGTCGATATGGGACCAGAGCGGACGATCATTGACTGGAACTATTGGCTTAGTTTAGCAGCAGTTGTCGGGGCAATCGTCATAATTGCTGCGGTGTTGATGATTAATAGGCGCCGACGAAGAAAATAAACCAAGTGCAGGTTCAAATTCTGCTCGCCCGACCATAGTTTCTTTCGCCGATGCGGGCATGTTAAGAGGTTTTACAAGATTTATATTCGGTAAGTGTTAGACAGGGTAGCATGGAAACTGTTAGAAAACTACTGCCAACTGATAGGAAAAAACGCATCATCCTGATAGTCATCGCCGCGGCGTTAGCGCTAAACGTTATCACGTTTGTTTTGGCGTATCCCGGGATGTTTGAACCTTCGAATCCTACTTTGGAAAGGGATTTTTCAGCCTACTACAACGCTGGATGGCGATTGTATAACAACCCGAGCAAAATTTATGTTTCTGGCCCGCTGCCTGGAGATTACCCGTTTGAATTGAGAGCTCAGACATTCAAGTACGTTCCATCCTTCCTGCTTCTCATCTCACCGTTCCTGCTGTTAAGCTACCAAGACGCGCTTGTTGCGTTCAACATCCTGCAGTTGGCTCTGATGCCTGTGCTGGCTTTCTTCGTTTACAAGCTTGTCGAGGACAAAAACTTGGCGCTTGCCATATTGGCGTGCATTGTAGTCTTGATTAATCCTTTGCCTTCTCTACCGTTAACTCAAGCCGCTTCGCGCACGCTGTATTATCGTTTCACATCTATTAACCCGCAGACTTTTTCATGGAGTTATTATTGGGGTTACGTTTGCGGAAATGCTCATGTTCTTCAGACTGTTTTCCTGGTGGGCGCGATGTATTTTGGGTTTGTCAAGAAGCCATGGCTGTCGGGACTAATGTTTGCCCTAAGCGCGTTTGACCCGCGGTTTGCGCTCCTGGCGTTTCCTCTCATTCTCTGGTACAACAGGAAAACCCTTTGGCGCTTTGTTGGAGCGTCTGCTGTTTTCTTGTCGGCGATGAACCTGCCGTTCTTCTTTTACCATGGCATAGGCTTTGAGTTGCTTCGTGCTAACGCGAATAGTGACGTTCTTTCACAGATGTACGCGTATGATTGGATTCCGTTGTACGCGGTTTTGGTGCTGGCTATAGCCGAAGTGTTCACGTTGCTCAGCCAGAGTGACTGGCAACTCAAAACCAGCCTGAAAACAAAGTTTAGAAGTGCATTTCGTTTTTCCGTTTGCGGTTATTCGATGGCTGGTTTGTCCGATGTCTTTCGGGAAAAGACAAGGATTGAGGTTGATTTTGCGATTTGAGGAACACCGATAAGGTCCTCGAAAATCAACAAGCCTCTGGCTAGAAGAGCGAAGGCGGCTATGGCACCAGTGACTTCAACTGAGACGGGTGTAGGAAATAGGAGCGTGAAGATACCGACAATGCCGAATTCCTGCACGCCGGCGCCAGCAGGCGTTATAGGCACGAACCCCAGCGCAGTTATTAACGGGTGCAGCAAAAAGTATCCTATCCAAGGTATCTGAGTTATTCCCAACGCTAAGCCTAGAAAGTACCATTCGAAACCCTTCAGTACCCAGCATGCCATCGTTAAGAGCACTATTTCGGGAATTGCTTTGCGGGTTTTGTGGGCGCTTTCCTTGTATTCTTCGAGGCGCCCCATCAATCCACCCGCGAACCGTTTGAGGTATTTGGAGTTTGCGATGCGGTCGAAGAGGGATATTGCCCGTTGAGACCATGTGAAGGCTGCCAGCAAGGTTGCGCCTGTAAGCATTAGTGCTATGCCTAAACCCGCGATGAAAAAGCCCAAGTTTATGCCAGCGAAGGTTCCGAATTGCTCCCAGTTCTGTGGTGGCACTACGTCGATGAGGAATATTACTGCGCCTATTCCGCCGATGACTTTGGCTAGGAACTCGATGGTCTGTATGCCGAGGATTCCTGACAGGCTCTTTGATGTTGGCACTTCTTGGTCTCTGAGGTAAAGCGGGGTCAATACGTATCCTGAGCGCCCAGGGGTTACGTCGCTGGTTAACATGCCTGCGTACTGAGCGAGCAAGGTTCTGCCGAATGATGTTTTGACACCGTCTTTTTTCAGGACTATTCTAAGCCTCACGGTGAAGAGCAGGTTGATTCCGAAATAAGCCAAAAACGCGAGGAGCAAATATTCCAGTTTAATGTTTAACAGCGCGGTGTAGAGGGAGCCTATTCCCACGTACCATAGCAGAGCGGCAAATATCGCAGCCATGATTATTATCTGCAGCAGGATGCGTGTGATTCGACGTGAGTCCCGTTTCAAGCCTGTTCCTTCCTGGAAAGTTTTTGCGTCATTCAACATTCACGGTTTCAGTTAAATTCTTTGTGGAAAAGCCCTGTTTCGGCGGAACCTGTTGATTGAAAGGATGCCTAAGGAAAATGAATGTTGCCGCAGAATGAAGTTCCTGTTAAGTTTTCAAGGATTGTGCCCAGATAATTTTAAATATCAAATGGTAAATAAAATGCCAGACCATTCATTGGGAGACATTCGAAAATGATTAAAAAAGTAGCAGTGGTGGCAGCGGTTTTCGCCGTACTCTTTCTGGCTTTGGCTGCGCAGAGCGTTAAAGCTGAGGGTGCTTCTGCGCCTGCAAACGTCCAAGTTGGAACGTGGCTGGTGAATGTTGAAAAAGTGGATTTAGCCGCGAACAGTTACCGGCTGGATTTTTACTTATGGTTCAGGTTTAATCCTTCTGAGATAAGCATCGATGAAGTGCGGAACTTCGAGTTTATCAATGGAGCACCAACGAAGTATGAGGTCTATGCGGATGCGACGCAGGGTTATCTGGAGTACCGGGTGCGAGGTGATTTTATCACTTCTTTCGATTTTACGCGGTACCCGTTTGAGAGTCATGAGCTTTCGGTTGAGTTAGAGCACAAGAGTCTTGACGTTTCCAGCCTAGTTTACAGTGAGGACCAGGAATCCGCTATTGAGCCGACTGCGAACGTGGCGGGATGGGATCTTGGAGGTTTTCAGACCTCGAGCACTTTGCATTCGTATGGTGACACAACATATTCACGTTTTGTGTTTAGCGTTAACTTGGCGAGGCCTGCGGTTTCAGCCTTCATAAAAAGTGTTTTGCCTATTTCCGTTATCACGGTTATTTCTTTGCTTGCGTTTTTCATGGCGCCTCAGAATTTTGCGCAGCGCATCACGTTGGGAGTCACTACCCTTTTGGCTGCTACGACTTTTCACCTGTCGCTGTTGAGCGGTATTCCGCCGACTGGCTACTTGACGTTTGCGGATAGAATGATGATTTCTGTATACGTGATTTTCCTGTACAATTTGGCATGCTCTGTTTACATTATGCGGCTGGTTGATTTGAAAAGGGTTGACGACGCTGCACGGGTGAAAAGTAAAGCATTGAAGTTCCTACCTGTGCTGATAGTTGCTGTGGTGATACTACAGGCGGTTCTGTGACAGGTCGCCTTCATGGTCTTACGCATTCGGCTTTGGGCTTGTAGGGTCGTTTCTGCGTTCTTTTCCGTCGGTGGTGTTCGCACTCTTTGATTCGAGTCAACAGCCATCCTTTATCTTGGTACACGCAACCGCATGGCAACATCACCATTTTGGGCATTTGGTCGCTGTCTTTTTCCGCCATTTCTCTAACCAGCCGCTGTGCATCAGTTTAAGATTTAAAACGCGACTAAATTAAGTTGCTGAACAGCGCAGGCAGACGCATCGTTTGCATAAGCTTAGAAACATTAGTGGTTCTGATTAGTTGTTGGAGATAATAGTTTGTGAAGAGTAGATGACGCTTGGCATTCTTTTGTGTGTTGTCTTATTTTCAGAGAGTGTAGAAGCAGGGGGCTATGTTAGACCCGAAAGCCTTAAGTGTTGCTGGGTTTCTACTCTGTGTGATTAATGAAAAATAGGTGTTGAATCAGATTGGCTGTTGAAGGTTTTTTCGAAAACAAAAGGCAACCAGTGGAAGCTAAAGTTGGCGAGTTAACTCCTCAATCGCGAGCAGTTAACGTCACCGCTAAAGTTGTCAGCAAGAGCGAAGTTCGTGAGATTCCTTTGGGAAGAGATGGGTCACCGCACAAAGTTTGCGATGCCCTAGTCGGTGACGAAACAGGCAGCATTTACTTGACGCTGTGGGACGACAACATTGAGAAAGTCAACGAGAACGACACTATACGGGTTGAGAACGGTTACGTGACGCTTTTCAAAGGTAACATGAGGCTGAACATCGGCAAGTACGGCAAACTGGGAATGGCTGAAACCCCACTCGAAGGCGAAGTTAACACCGAAAACAACGTGTCCAGCAAAACATATGAACAGCAGCGCAGACCATTCAGGCGTGGCGGCGGCGGATACGGCGGCAGACGCGGCGGGGGCGGCGGCTACGGCGGAAGAGACCGACGTGGCGGCGGCGGTTACAGAGACCGGGATAGGCAAAGGTCATATTAGCCTCGTGCGTTAGAGTGCCTTTTTCTTCGCTTTTTATTTTTTCATCCAAATCTACTATATGGGTTTTGTAATTTGGATTTTTTAGTTGCTGCATGTTGCGACTGGTTGCTTCTGCACTTTTTCTATGCCAAAAAGTTAAAAACAGGTCAGGTAACCCTTTCTTGACCGGAAGGAGATAAATCATTTGGTCGCCGAGAAGAAGGAAAAAAAGCCCACCGTGGATGAACTACTCGCCAAAGCCAAAAAACCCGCTTTGCTGGCACCGTCCATGCACAGGTTTTATGAAGGCAAGGTTCAGGTCATGCCTAAATGCGCCATACGAAACACAGACGACTTCGCCATATGGTACACGCCAGGCGTAGCCGCGCCATGCAAAGAAATTCAAGCCAACCCTGACAAATCTTTTGAGCTTACCAACCGCTGGAACTACGTGGCAGTCGTCACGGACGGCACCCGAGTCCTCGGCTTAGGCGACATTGGACCAGAAGCCGCCATGCCCGTCATGGAAGGCAAAGCGCTCCTGTTCAAGTACCTCGGCGGCGTAGACGCTTTTCCCATATGCCTCAAAACCAAAGATCCCGACGAAATAGTACGTGCTTGCGAGATGCTGGAACCGTCGTTTGGAGGCATAAACCTTGAGGACGTCGAGAAGCCCAAGTGCTTCAGCGTCCTCGAAAACGCGAGGGCACGCCTGCAAATCCCAGTGTGGCACGACGACCAGCAGGGAACCGCCACTGTAATCTTGGCGGGATTGATAAATGCGTTCAAAATCGCAGGCAAAAACCCACATGAAGCGCTGATAACTCTGGTAGGCGCGGGCGCGGCTAACATGCGCACTGCTTATGTGCTCATGCGGTGGGGCGTCAAGCCAGGCAACATTATAATGGCAGACACGAAAGGCGTAATCCACAGGGGCAGAGAGGACATCACTCGTGAGGAAGACCCGTGGAAATACGATTTAGCTCAGAAAACCAACGGCGAAGGCAGAACAGGCGCCATTCCTGAAGCGTTCAAGGGCGCAGATGCCGTGGTTGCTGCCTCAAAACCTGGACCAGGCACCATAAAACCTGAGTGGATTCGAACCATGGCGGACAAGGCTGTGGTGTTCGCGTGCGCCAACCCGATACCTGAAATCTGGCCATGGGAAGCTGAGGAAGCTGGCGCATTAATCGTAGCAACTGGCAGAAGCGACTTCCCCAACCAAGTCAACAACAGCTTAGGGTTCCCAGCCATCTTCCGCGGAGTCCTCGACGTCAAAGCAAGAACGGTTACGGATGACATGTGCATAGCGGCGGCACAGGAGCTGGCGAAGTTCGCGGAGGAAAGAGGCATGCATGAGAAAGATATCCTGCCCCGGATGGAGGAATGGGAAGTTTATCCCCGAGAAGCAGTTGCCTGCGCGTTAAAATCCATAGAACAAGGATTGGCGAGAGTGAAGCCGAGCAAGCAGGAACTTTATGAACGCGCTTCAGCAATTATCCAGAACGCCAGACGATCAACGGAGCTTCTTATGAAGCACGATTTAATAAAACAACCGTCAACTGAAGAGCAACTTCTGAAATAAACCATGCGGAGCCACAGAAACAGTAAATCTTCCAGAAAAGGGAGAAAATTATTTAAATGGTCTTCTACAGCATAGGTAGGCTAGGGATAAAAAATGCGTTTAGACTATGCTCTTTATGTATTAGCCGTAGTATTTTTTCTCGTAACAATAGTCTCTGCACTCGTGGTTATGGAGACGGAAAGAGACCTCTGGGTAGTGTCAACCGTCATCCTAGGTTTATTTTCCATGGGCTTAGGCTACTACGTTAGACCTAAAACCAAAACAGTAGCAGCTCAACCTGCAGTTACCACGCCGCCGCCTCAGCAGCCAGTCACAGGAGACGTTCACGAAAAAGAAGCATACAAGGTGGAGAACTCAACCGCTACGCAGACGCCGATTTTGCCCCAGTCGCCAACATCGATTCCAGCGCCAGTGATTGCTCCAATGCCAGTGCTCACTCCAACACCTTCCGAAACGGTAGCTGTTCCAAAGTTGGAACTTACCGAAGTGAAAGGCATCGGCGAAAAAAGAGCTGAACAATTGAAAGCCATAGGAATAAGCAACGTTGACGAATTAGCCAAAGCTTCCGCGGAAGACATTGCTAAGAAACTGAAAATATCGCCGAAAATCGTTGACAAGTGGGTTGCAAGCGCAAAAGAGTTGGCAAAATAAAAGCTTGGTTATGCACCAAAACGGCTGAGCTTACAGTGGCATCAGCTTCACAATATTCCTTTTTTCAAGCCTCTTAAGCGCGTCCAAGCACTCGTCTTTTTTCTCGCCGCCGAGGTTCAGGTTTTGCATGATGTCCCTGACGGATACGCCAATTTTTCCAAGAGTTACGTGCCGTTTATAGAGGTGGTGAACGATGGATTTTTCAAGTTTGCCGCATCGCCAAGTGGTGTTGCGGATAAGAACAACAAGTGTTCGAACCAACGTCTGTTCGCTGTTTTTTCTGATTCGGGATGCTCCCATTTCTCCCCCACCAACATAAGCTAATCGCATCATAGTTTTTAAACGTTTATGTCGAAAACTTTAATGTACCGTTATGTCCGCATGAGACCAGAGTTCAAGTTCAATGTCAAACCCACATTCAGCAGTCACGTTTTTGCTGTTTCCGTGATTTGGGGTTGTTAGCCACTACAGGATTTTTCTCAGATATAAGCCATGTGCGTCGCCGTAGTATTTTTCAAGCTTGCCCACTTTCTTGTATCCAAGCTTTTCGTAGAGGCTTAAAGCGGCAGCGTTGTTTTCCCTCACTTCCAGACGGCATTCTTTGGCGCCTTTTTGCCCGAGAATGTCTTCGATTTGCGTGAGCAGTTTCCGCGCTATTCCTTTCCGACGATATGCAGGAACCACATCCACGGTAAGTATGTGCCCAAACCGCATGTTTCTTCTGATGTCCACTCGCGCTATCGCGAACCCGACAATTTCGCTGTCTACGCGTGCCGCGAGTCCAATGGAGTTGTAGTCACCCACCAAATAGGCTATTTGCTGCTTTGTAAACGCTTCTTTCTCGAAGCATTGTTTCTCTATCTCGTAAAGCTTATCCAGCATCCTGATGGACAGGTCTTCAATGGTTATTTCCATGTGGTTCCTCAAGAAAATGAAGGTTGACGAGTGATTTTAGGCTTTTTCCACGCTGATGCTGTTCGCCGAGGCTATTATGGGCTTCAGTTCAAGCCACTGCTGCGCCAGAAACCCCACGAAGAAACGGAACCAGAGCGTTATGAGTCTGGTGAGGATGGTTGCTGTAGCGCTTATTCCAGCCGCAGCTTGAAGTCCCATTGTTGGTGCTAAAAGCGACGTGTAAAGGGTAGTCATGGTTATCTCTGGAAGACCGACCTCAAACGGGACACCTAAAGGTATGGATTTAACAGCTAAAACTATCGCCGAGGTTATGAAGATTATACTCCATGAAACTGAAACCCTCAGCGACATGAAAACTAGGTATGGTATGCTCAAGCTGAAAATCCATGTTATTGCAAGATAGAAAAAGGAAGATACAAGAGGTTTGGGGCTGTGCCTAAACTCTTTCATTGAATCGTGAAAGCTTGTGGCTATTCTGCATGCGTCTTCCTTAATTTTTGCCAGTTGCAGGTGCCATCTGCCCCGCGTTATGAATTTTCCAGCGCGAACCAGCCAATCGATTACCTTCAAGCTCCATTGCTCCTTAAACGAGAAAAGCATTATAACGAGTAACGTGAGTGTGATTCCTCCCGTCAGGAAAAGAATTAGATTGAAAATCAAGGGATCAATTTGGGTTTCGGTGAAAAGCAGCGCCATGCCCGCTATAAGCACGGCAACGTTCATTCCCATGCCTAAAAGCCTGTGGGCAACAAGAGAAGCAACCGCTCTTCCGCATGTTTGTTCACCCTCCTCCTTCGTTATCAGATATACACGTAGAGCTTCTCCGCTGATTGATTCAGCAGGAATTATGGTGTCCACGAATATGCCATACCACACGAAGAGGTAGGACCTCACCAACGAGAGTTTGATTTTGAGGAAGTTCACCAAAACTCGCCATGAGGCGGAGAAGAAGAGCACTTCAACCAAGCTGGCTACTACGGCTATGGCGTATGGAATTGGGTCAGCGCGTGTGGCTGTGCTGATTATGACTGGAATATCCACCTGAAAAAGGTAGATGTACAGGAAGAACGCGGCTAAGCCTATTAGTGGAAACAGCACCGTTTTCCACGTTACTTTCGGCTTTGGCGATTCCATGCTGCTTTTACACCATCAACTAAGCGATGAGATAAAATCAGCCGCAATTATATATTTTGTCCAAATCCGCCGATTTTATCTTTATAACAAAAGTTAAACCTGCGAAGCTAGCAACATGTGGGGAAACATAATCCATACGTTAGAAAAACGGCAGGTCTCTGAAAACACAAGGCTCAACCTTCACGTCTTCAACGGGCATCACGATGTTAGCTGCCAAACTCCAACAAACGCAATTAGAAAAATAGACAACACCTGCGGCCGCGTCTTTGCAGCAAATTTGGCATGTTTTTAAAAACTGTTTTATACTACACCGTTATTTTGTTAATGTCTATGAATGGAAGGGGGGTTAAGGTTTGAGGAAGAACCGTTTCTTCTTTGTTTTCTTCATGTTGGCATCTTTAGGTTTAGCCCTTGTTCCACAAGTATCAAGCCAGCCAGAAAACATTAAGGTGCTGACTTACAGTTGGTATGTTGACTCATTCGGCGGTTTTGATGTTGTTGGCGAAGTACAAAATATTGGTTCCAACACGATAGATACCGTTGTTATGAGTGGAACTGTCTACACTAGTGATGGAGAGCCTTCAGCATACTCCTACCCCTGCTTCGTCTGGGTAAAGTATCTTCAGCCCCAACAAAAAGCTCCTTTTTACATGCAATTTGATCCGCAGAACAGTCGCACTGGTGACTTGAGTTGGCTTTCGCTTGGCATTGACCGTGTGGAGTTTACGGTTACCCACGCGAATGTTACTAGTAAACGTCAATATCCAGATTTGATTATCGAAAGCAGTTCAGGAGGAGTCGACCGGGAAGGCGCCTATTGGGCGAGTGGCACCATTAAAAATGTGGGCAGCCAAACAGCTACTAACATTCGTGTAGTGGGAACGTTTTTCAATGCCTCAGGCATCGTAGTCGCAGTGGGATATACTGACCCCTTGAGCCCTACCTCTTTGACCCCCTCCGGCGTTACCTCGTTCAGAGTTGGCGCATTTGACCTCAATCAGTCTGAGGTATCTCCAGACAAGAAAATCTACAGCTACTCCCTTCTGGTCCAAGCTGAAGAACCAGTTCTTTCGGGAACTGATTCGCCGTCTACTCCAACTCCTTCTGGCAGCACTCCATCTTCACCCACGCAATCTCCAGACTCCAACAACAAGAATTCCATAGCATCAGAGACGCAGATTGTAGCAGTGATTGTACTAGTCATCTTTGGACTAGCTGTTGCTTTATTACTGTTGAGGCGCAGAAGTTCTCGGACGAAGGTTCAGATGATAAAAAGCCGTAAGTCGCAAACACGCAAGAAACAGAGATATGTTCGGTTCAAATCCCTTCTGCACTTCAGACTATATATTTGCCCGCTTTCTCGAAGTCTTTCACAATCTCCATTACACGCTTCGGCGCGCTGACAGACCCGAGAGGCACGTTCCTGAGCAGTATCCACGGTGTCTTGCGGGCGATAACGGTGGCGATGTGTTCTTCGCCGAAGCATTTCACGGCGACTTCCACGACTCTGCGCCTAACCTTGACTTCCGAGAGTTCGCCGAGCGCGTGCAGGTACTCATGCAACAGAAGGTTGTAGACAAGCGCGTTCACTATGCGTTTAGAGGTTATCGCTGCTTCGACGATTTCAACCAGCGCCCGGTTCAGGACGATGTTGTTGGTTCCGACCATGTGATACGCGCCCAGTTGAAGGGGCAAATCGTCCAAGAACAACATCATGCTGCTTCTTCGTTCGCCTAAGACAAACGCAACGGTGTCTTTGACTATTTGCCAAACCTCAGCGTAGCTCTTCGCCGTGTCAAGTCTGGTTTGAAAACTGCCAGTTGAGGGTTCACTGCTACTCAAAAGCCTGCCTCACCTGCAAAGAATTATGGCGGGTCTTCCCTTTAAACACTGGCTGAGGCAGCGGAAACAAAACAGATAAATCGGCAGGCTTGCTTTGGTATCTTAGTTTATGGAGGATTTGTATGGCTAGTTTAGTTCCTGTCAGAGACATCATGTCCAAGAACGTTCAGGTAGTTCGCCCAGACACAACCGCCCAAGAAGTGGTTGCTACCATGAGCAAGTTTGACATAAGCTCAATAATTGTGGTCCAAGCTGAGAGACCCGTGGGTATCATAACGCTTCGCGATGTCTTGGAAAAGCTCGCAGTGCAATGCTTGTCGCCGCGAGCCGTGACTGCGAGGCAAATCATGACCTCGCCACTGGTGGCCATTGACGCGTCTGCCACAGTCGAGGAGGCTGCGAACCTGATGGTTCAGAAAAAGGTGAAAACTTTACCTGTTATGGACGGCGATAAACTTGTGGGCGTATTGACTTACACGGACATCGTGTTTCAGGTGCCGACTCTGCTTTCGGTTATGGAGAGCCTCTGCCGACCAGCGCAATAGTTCCCCTTTTTAACAGTTGATTTCCCTGTGGAGTAGGCTATTCTTTTGGTCTATCGCTGACTTGTCCTCTGAAAACCGCGTAATTTGAGTTACTATGCAAAAAATTGATAAATCCCCAGCGTATCTGTCATAGACGTTAGGAGAAAAACCTGAATGGCAAAAAATATCCTGGTAAAAGACCTGATGTCAACAAACGTCCATGTTTTCAGGAACGAGTCAACTGCCCAAGAAATAGTTTCAACAATGAGCAAATATAACGTTGACTACGTGATTGTGGTGCAGAGCGCCAAACCCACCGGCATCATAACAATACGAGACGTAATAGTGCGCATGGTTGAGCAAGGCTTAGACCCCAAAGTTGTCATTGCCCGAGCGATATACACTAACCCGTTAGTGACGATTGAAGAAAACGCAACCGTTGAAGAAGCGGCTAAACTTATGAAAGACTGGAAAATCAAGCACTTGCCAGTGACAAGAGACGGCAGAATCGCTGGCATGATAACCTACCTTGACATCGCTTTCGCAGTTCCTGAATTGCTTCCCGAGATGAAGGAACTCTATCGCCCCTCAAAATAAGCATGCAAAAGAGCTTCTGCGTTAAGCGCTGGTAGGCTCCCCAACCTTTTTGTAATCTGTTTACTGCTTAGGGTTTAGCGGCTTTTGGCTTTCCCAGCTTCTTGTCTATGCAGGCTCGAATGAAGCCATAGTATGCAGGGGAGGGATTGCCAGGGCGGCTTTTGAATTCGCCGTGGAACTGCGAAGCGAAGAAAAAGTAGTTGCCGGGCAACTCCAACGTTTCCATTCTTTTGCCATCCGTGCTTCTGCCTGAAAAGCGTAAGCCGTTTTTCTTCAGAATCTCCAAGTAGTCAAGGTTAACTTCAAACCTGTGACGATGTCGCTCATAAATTTCTTCACACTGGTACAAGTCATATGCCAAGGTGCCCTGCTCCAGAATTATCTTGTGCGCGCCCAACCGCATGGTGGCGCCCTTGTACTCCACTCCCTGCTGCTCAGGCATAAGGTCAATTACTGGATGTGGGGAATTCGGGTTAATTTCGGTGCTGTTGGCGCCTTCTAATCCGCAGACGTTTCGGGCGAACTCGATGACGGCCAACTGGAAGCCGTAGCATACGCCAAGGAAAGGTATGTCGTTTTCTCTGGCGTACTTGATGGCGGCGATTTTTCCTTCTGTGCCTCTGGGACCGAAGCCGTACGGAACGAATACGCCGTCAAAGTTGCCTAAATCTTTAACGCATTCGGGTTCCCGCTCCAGTTTTTCCGCTTCCAAATAGTTGATGCAGACTCGGGTTTTGCAGGCTGCGCCGCCGTGCCGCAGTGCCTCGCTCATGCTGACGTAGCTGTCGGTCAGTCCAGCGTACTTGCCTATAAGCGCGACGCTGACTTCATGTTCAGGTTTCAAAACCGCATCAACGAATTTTTGCCACTCGTCGAAGTCTTTCTTAGTGCAGTCGTAACCAAGTCTTTGACAGATGAAGTCGCCCATGCCTTGCTTATCGAGCATCAGAGGCACCTGATACACGGTTTCAGCGTTATAGGAGCAGAAGACTGCGTTTTCTGGAATTGTGCCGAACAAGGCTATCTTGTGCAGGGCTTCAGCATCAATCATTTTCGGGCTTCTTGCCACTATGATGTCGGGTTGAATACCGATGCGTCTGAGCTCGTTGACGCTATGTTGTAGCGGCTTGGTCTTCAACTCCATGGTCACGTCCAAAACTGGCACCAGTGCCACATGCACGTAAAGAGTGTTCTCGAAACCTTCTTCCAACCGCATTTGCCTGATTGCTTCAAGGAAGGGCAAGCCTTCAATGTCGCCCACCGTGCCGCCGACCTCTGTCAGGACGACATCAGCGTTGGCGGCTTTAGCCACGTTTTTTATGCGGTATTTTATCTCGTTGGTCACATGGGGCACTATCTGGACGCAGCGGCCGAGGAAGTCGCCGCGCCGTTCCTTCTCGATAACCGTTTTATACACCAGTCCCGTGGTGAGGTTGTTTTCCCGTTTCAGACTTAGATCCAAGAAGCGCTCGTACCAGCCTAAGTCCAGGTCGGTTTCGCCGCCGTCGTCTGTAACAAAGACTTCCCCGTGCATGTAAGGGTTCATGGTTCCAGCGTCAACGTTCACGTACGGGTCGATTTTGATTACTGTGGGTTTTAGCCCTCGGGTTTGAAGCATCTTACCAATGGAAGACGTTAAAATCCCCTTACCAACCGAGCTTAAAACGCCGCCCGTTACGAAAATGTACTTAACCATGCCGACTCTTCCGTAATAACCTACACCTTTCAGCGGGAGTTAATATAACTTTTTTGTGCACAAAAATGAACAAACGTGCATCCGCGGTCGCTTTGCTGCTTAACGAGTTGAAATGAAAAAATGGAAAACATGCCTTTACCTACGTGCTTCAAATTTGCGATGCCAGAGCAACGCGCGCACAAGGAGCCAAATGCCAGCAAGAAGCAGGACAATCGCCCACAGGAAGTTCCAGTCTAACGTTACCCCATAGGTTATCGACAGCAAAAGAGCGAAGCCTATAATGAGGATTATTACGCCCAGGACCAAGGCTCCCATGGCTCCGCCTCTTCGACGATAACGGTAATAGTCACCTTCATACCGCCAGTATCTCCTGTAGCGCCTCTCCTCCACACCTGCACCATGGAGAAGCGCGCCGCAGTTAATGCAAACGGTAGCATCGTCTTCGTTTCTAGTGCCACATTTTGTGCAATAAACCAAATTAATCTCTTCCTTAACCACCTCTTTCCGCTGGATTTGCTCATAAGACTTTTGGTGAGTTGTGATTCGCTGTTCAAAACTGCAACATGCGCCAAAAATTATACTGTTATACATAAGAGCATGTTTGCATGGTGCCTTTTCATATATCAATGCAGCATTTTTGAGACGTACACTCCATCCCGTCTGTAACCGAACCGCATGTAATACTGCTTCGTGCCCAACGCGCTGATAACCAAAAGCTTCCTCAAACCATACTCTTCACGTGCCAAACGTTCCGCTTCGCCAAGCAGAACAGCGCCATAGCCTTTATGCTGCCACGCTTTGGCTGAGCGCGTGCCAACAGGCACCAAAGGACCGTAAACATGAAGTTCACGCACTATGGCAGATGGCACTGCAGCGATTTCCGCTCTGTGCGCTTTGGCTGAGGGAACACGCAAACGTAAATATCCAATTAGCACGTCGTTCGCCGTGTCTTCAGCCGAAATAAAAACTTCTTCACCTTCAGACGCCTGATAACGAGTAGTCAAAACCTGCACGTTCTCCAAATCAGGCTTTACACCGTCAACCACCAACCGATGCCCAACTTCTCGGCATCTGATGCAACGGCACCTTTCGCCCTGCTCCGCCAACCGACGCTGAACAAGCTGACGCAGGTTACTCTTGTCCACACCAGCCACAATCAGTCCAGCCGGAATATCTCGCTGCACACGCATAATGCGCACCCACGGTGGAAGCGCTTTCTTGACTTCAGCGATAAGCGCCACTGCCTCCTCAGTTGAGTATGGCTTGTAAACGCCTTCACGGTACCAGTCATATGCCTTCGTGCCAGCTATGACAAGGCATGGATAAATCTTCACCATATCAGGCTTGAACGCGGAATCTACAAAAACCCGTTTGAAAGCCGCCAAATCTGCCTCAGGATTCGAGCCAGGCATTCCAGGCATAAGGTGATAAACGATTTTCAACCCTGCATCCTTGGCAATGCGCGTGGCTTCAGCGACATCTGCAACCGTGTGCGTTCTGCCCACCAAACGGTAAATTGCATCATCAGGGTTTTGGACGCCAAGTTCCACGCGAGTCACACCCATGCTGAGCATGGCGTCAACATGCGGTTGCCTGCACCAGTCTGGACGAGTTTCCACAGTTATGCCCACGTTGCAGACGCGGCTGGTTTCCGCGTTCGCCTTTGCCTCTTCCAAACTGGCGGAGTCCCTGCTTGTCACGGTGTCTAGGCAACGCTGGATGAACCACGTTTGATACTCAAGCGGCGTGGCAGGAAATGTTCCTCCCATCACAATGAGTTCCACCTTGTCCACGCGATGCCCAATTGCCGTGAGCTGGGCGATGCGACTTTGCACCTGTAGGTAAGGGTCGTAATTGTTCTGGGCTCCACGCATGGCAGCAGGCTCATGACCAGTGTAGCTTTGCGGGACCCCAAGTTTTGGACCACCAGGACAGTAAGCGCACGGTTCGTCTTGTGGACAAGGCTGCGGCTTAGTCATAACGGCTACCACGGTTACGCCGGAGATGGTGCGGGTGGTTTTTCTGCGCAGAAGCGGCAGCAAGCGGCGTCTTTCTCTTGCGCTCATGGCGGCTATTATCTCAGCGTTGGAGGGTATGCGGCTGAGTTGGTGTTTGGCTGCGACCTGGTTTTTTGCGCGGTTCACATCGTCATGCGTGGGCGATGGCAAAAGCATTAGGGCTTTGATGATTTCTCTGGCTGGTGTTTCCGCGTTCAACGTGGTGTACCGTATTAAAAAGTTTTCTGAGAAGTGATAGATAAACTGCACTGACGGAGAAACTGGTTTGGCCCTTAGAAAAGGGTTAGTGGCTACATCCAGTTTTGCCCAGCTTTCCGCTGCAGAACCACGCGTTTCTCGTAGTTTCTTCTGCTTCGGAATTTCGGGTTGGGCTTGGTTTTTTCCTGAGCCTGAATTTTTGGGGTTTGCCCTCGAACTTTTCCCGCTTTGGACAGTGAACCGTGAGTTGGCATACTTTACACCTGACGCAGATAAAGCCGAAACGTAACTCTTAAACCTTTAGCTCTGAACAGTTTATAATTCCTTATTTAAAGGAGTCGGGGACAGCGCAGATAGCTCAACGAGTAGACCACCTTTCCTCTAAATAGAGAGGCGCAACGCAGTTGCAGTTACATGCTGGGTTCGCGGTAACGTATTTATTCAGTAAGAGTTATTTTCAACGACTGCGAATGATGTTTCAGCGCAGAGGTCGCCGAGCCAGGTCAAAGGCGTAGGCTTCAGGAGCCTATCCTGTAGGGGTTCGTGGGTTCGAATCCCACCCTCTGCACTCAATCGCTTCAGTCTCAGCTCATCATTCTAGTAAACGAATGAGCCCCTAAGGATGATTTCTTCTCCTTGAGGCTTTCCCTCTAATAACGATCAGCCTTGCCGGTTCCGCAACGAACAATGTTATTGAGTCGCCTTCGGTTAGCAGCGGGCACTTCACTCTATCTAGTAAACCTGTTAACTCGTCGTCACGCTAAAAGTTAAATAACTACAGGACAGGGACTAAAAGTGGCAAGGACCAGAATTGTCGTCGGCTAATTATCTCTCAGCTCGCAAATCTATTTTCTTCATGATAGCAGGGTTGATTGCGTTTGGCTTTTACCTGTACTTTTTCGTGGGAATCGGTCAATTGGTTTCTGTCATAGAAAAAATTAACACGACAAAGTACTTGCTGTTCTATGCATTTGCAATCTGCACTTTGCTGCTTGCCCTGTTGTGTTGGACAGCATCATGGAAAACAATACTGCAAACTCTCTCAGTAAACCTCAGCATGAAAAAAGCGTTCGTGATTTTCTGGATCGGCTACTTCGTTGACCTAGTCATTCCATCCCAGACGGTTGGCAGCGAACTCACGCGGCTGTACTTGGTGCGCAACGAAACCGAAGGGGACGCGGGCGCCATCGCAGCTTCAGCCGTAACCAACCGCATAGTCGAATATTTCATCGTCACCACAGGTCTGTTTACCAGCGTTACAGTCGTCATGCTGATGGGTAATGTTCCCACACTTGTCTCAGGCTTCCTAATTACTGTCCTTATAGGTGCATTAGTCTACCTTGTAGTCTTGTTGTTCTTGGCTCTTAGAGAGCGGGCTGCAGAAGTTCTCGTGTCTGGAGGAATTAGGATAATGAGAGCCCTGAGAGTGAAAAGATTCAGCTCAGATTCTGCGGCTGAAAAAGCCAAGTTGTCATTGGCGGTGTTTTATCAGAGTTTCCAGATTTTTCGACAAAACCCCAAATATCTCCTGAAGCCTCTTGTTTTCCAGCTGCTTTCTTTCTTGCTTTCTCTCGCAGTCTACTTGCTGGTGTTTGTGGCGCTGGGATTCCGAAACTTGAGCTTCGAATTCTTCATACTGGTGTTCTTCATCTCAACAGCCGTTCAAGCCTCTACAGGAGGCTTCTCAGTTGGCTCCCTCGATATAATTTTAGTGGCTGTTTTCTACTTTTACGGAATTCCCGAGGCTACAAGCGGCGTCGCCGTTGTGGCTTTGAGAAGCGTGACCTACTGGATTCCCCTCCTGATAGGTTATGTAATGGTGCAGGTGTTAGGGCTCCGAAACATTCTGGAAGTCCGCTCCAAAGCAAACGCCGCTCCGCTTATCCTCACTCCGGCTTGACCTGTCAAGGCGGCACCAATCTTATATACGACTTGAAGAGAAAAATGAGAAGTGGAGGTTTTTGTTTTTGAAAAAAGCCGATGCAGTGCCTTATCTGCGATGGGGCAACATTGCCGCTTTCATCTCGGTCATCGCGGTGAACAGTTTAGCTGGAAGCACCACGGTGCTTAACGGAAAAAATACAGCTGAAATCTCCGATGCGTACCCGACTTTGATTACGCCTGCAGGCTACGTCTTCAGCATATGGGGCTTAATCTACGCGTTGCTGGCAGCCTTCGTTATTTTTCAAGCGCTTCCCAACCAACAGCAGAAGCCGTTTCAAAAAAAGATAGGCGTGTTGTTTGTCTTAAGCAGCGTTTTCAACGTGGTGTGGCTTTTCCTCTGGCAGTACGAGTACATCACCGTGTCGGTGGCGTTGATGTTTGCGCTTCTGGCAACTTTAATCGCCATTTACCTGCGCTTAAACATCGGCACGTCAGGCGTTCCAACTCGAGAGCGGTTGGCTGTGCATTTGCCGTTCAGCGTTTATTTAGGCTGGATAACCATTGCAGCCATCGCCAACGTTGCAGCCGCCTTGGTTGCGGTGAACTGGGATGGGTTCGGTTTAAGCGCTGAAACATGGGCTGTCGCCATAATAATCGTCGCGTTGATAATTACTTTGCTGGTGACGTTCACGCGAAGAGATATTGCCTACAGCCTCGTGGTCATTTGGGCGCTGGCAGGCATCGCGGTGAAGCAGAGTGCGAGCCAGAACATCGTTACGACGGCGGAAGTGGGTATAGCCGTAATCGCGGTTGCGTTGGCTGCTACAATCGTGGCTGTTAGGTTTAGGCGCAGAAAGACGTGAAGTTATGAGGCAAATCAGAAACCGGTTAGCGCTGATATACGAACTATTTGGCATAGTCTTCATCATCATCCTCGGAAGCGTGCTCCACTTCACGTTTGAGTGGTCCAGCAGCCAGCCTGTTGTCGGAGTGTTCTCAGCCGTGAATGAAAGTGTCTGGGAGCATCTGAAACTGGCTTATTGGCCCGCACTGCTGTTTCTGCTCGTCGAGTTAGTGCCGTTGAAGAAGACCGTTACCAACTTTTTCTTCGCCAAAACCGTTGGTGTTTACCTGATGGTGCTGATTATTCCAGTCGTGTTTTACTCTTACACTGCGGTCACTGGGGAAAGCATCCTCGCCGTGGACATTGCCAGTTTTGTCGTTGCCGTCATAATCGGGCAGTTGGCAAGCTATAGGCTGCTCACGTACAGGAGGCTCTCGGAAAAGCTGGCTTGGATTTCCCTCGCCGCTTTAGTTGCGCTGGGGATAGCCTTCGCCGTGTTTACTTTCGTTCCGCCTCAGGCACCAGTATTTAGGGACCCAGTTACTGGAGGGTACGGAATCCCTTAATAGTGAATGCGGTTTTCTGGGTTTTGCAGGGCGAACAACTTTAAGAAGCGAGGCGTTAAGAGCAGAGAGTGATGAAGGATGGCTTATCTGCGGAAAGAGAAGGAAACGGTGGAAATAGATTATCCGTTGAGCAAGGTTTGGGAAGCTGTCCCGAAGGCGCTTGCGAGCTTAGAGTGGAGTCTGGAAGAGAACGATGAAGTGAATCATCACGCTAAGGCGAAGACGAAGGGAAGTTTCATTTCTTACGGTTCGGTGCTTTTTATCGACGCGGTTCAGGTGGATGAGAAAACTACGAGGCTTTCGGTGGCTGCTGAGACGCCGGTTACAACGATTACTTCTGTGGTTGATTTTGGACGAACGCGAGATAGGATTGAGTTGTTTTTTGAGCAGTTGGCGAAGCAATTAAACGTCTGACTGCTGCCAGTTCAGGTGCTGCGTTTCGCCGCGTGTTTAGCTGAGACTACGCCGTCGTCTATTAGTAATTGCAGTTTAGCGTTTTTGGCTGTTTTCTTGGCTTGGACGGTTTTATCGTGGATTTTGCATGTTTTGTAGGCGATGCAGTCCTCGCATGAGAAGTTTGGTTTTTTGGTTTGGCAGTCTATGATGATTGTGCGGTACATTTCATTTCACCAGGGTTTGCTGATGAAGTTTGTCATGTTTCCACAATGCTGGGTGCATCTTTGAATTGAATCTGACGACTTGCGATATAAATGTTATGTGAACTTCTGAACACAAACGAACACCGCAGCAAAACCCAACATCACACGTCATGGCGTCAACACAGACCAGAAACATTGGCATCAGCATGATTCGGTCTTTACTTTCTTCTTGTAGGAATAGGCATAGTCAACGAATGCAAACGCTAAAGACGCTCCGCCTAACCCAATCCACACCAGCGTCATGTAATCAAACATGCCTTTCACCTCCTGCCCTGTTTAGACATGAGCGAAATAGGAGACTTCCGTTTTCGCGGGTTTTGATTTTTTACCTATTTCTTTTTTCATTTTCTCACCGTTTGACATCTCAATATGCCCGAGCAATATAAGCCTAGTGGAGAAATGTTCATAATTTTTATGAAAACCTGCAATAATTTTCATTAAATTCTGATAATGCTTGACGTATAAACATAAAACATAAATTTAACCAAACATTCATAAAAAATAACTCACCCAAGACAATAGCATAGAGAACCAGATCATCTAACTATAAACAAGTAATGCTATAAATGCCCAAGCGTACTATGCAGTGACCGAAACAGGAAGCACCAGCCATGGAAAACAAAAACGTGCCTAAAATCAAGGTCACCAAAAACGGACCCTACCTCATCCCCGACGGAATCCCAATCTCAGAACAAACAATCATCACGGACGCCGAGGGAACTCCGGTGGATTGGCGCAGAGGCACCGAGTACCCACCGCGAACTTGCGCCTTGTGCCGCTGTGGTCAATCAAAAACTAAGCCGTTCTGCGACGGCACACACTCCAAAGTTGGCTTCGACGGCACTGAAACAGCCAGCCCGGAAGAATACATAGACAACCCCAAGCACATTAACGGTCCCGCATTGGAGCTGACCGACATCGAGGAATTGTGCGCTTCGGCGCGTTTCTGCCACAGAGCAGGCGGAATCTGGAACTTGGTGCCCAAATCAGATGACCCAGAAGCCAAGCGTATTGCCGTGGAGGAAGCCTGCGACTGCCCCTCTGGGCGCCTCGTCGTCAAAGATAAAGAAGCCAATAAGATTATTGAAGCGAGTTTGGAGAAATCCATCGGGCTGATTGAAGACCCCGCGATGGGCGTGAGTGGACCGATTTGGGTGCGTGGCGGCATCCCAGTTGAATCGGCTGACGGCAAAACCTACAGGGTGCGCAACCGCGTTACCCTTTGCCGCTGCGGCAAGTCGGCTAACAAGCCTTTCTGCGACAGCAGCCACTACCCCGAAGCAGAAGAGGTGGAGCAGGTTCATAAAGAGTAAAATCTTTTGAGTGGCAAGTCACAAAACTGTTGGACGGGGTACCTAGCGCTGGACTGACATGGGGCAGTTGAAGAGCCTCGTTAATGAGCGTTAGCGTTTTGGTTCAATGGCTTAAAATAAAGGGGAAAGGGTTATTCGAATATCTGCGCCCGCTTGAAGGCGAACCACGCCACGAACAGGAACACGAGAATATAGGCAAACGCCACAGCTATGGACCGCAACACGATGAACCCGATGGACTCCGTGTAAAGCTGGATAACTTTTGGCGGCGTAGAAAACACGTCTGTCCGCGTAATGTTTACGGTTGCTGACGGGTAACGGGCGTAGTTGACCAAGTTGGTGCCGATGTTGTCTGTTCCCGTTGACACCGAATTCATTGACACTGTTATGTTCTGAATCGTGATATTTTGGCTTCTCTGAGCCACATTCAATACTCCTGTTGCGCCGACTCCTGGCACATAGTTTAGCGCTCCTGCCTCGTTTGAAACGCTCGCTATGATGGAACCAGCGAAAACAAAGGCGATAAACAAGACTAAGCCGCCGAGCGCCGCGAACAAGGAGCTTTTTGAAATGGAACCGATGGCTAAAATTATCGCCACCCAAACAAAAGTGCTGATGACGTTGCCTAGCAGCGCAAGCGGCACAAGTTGCAGATTGTCTTGAGGCCCATACACCACTATCCCGCCGACGGTTGAGTAGATAAAAAGCACCGTGTACGTCACGAGGATGATAACGAACGCTGCAAATACCTTCGCCAGGAAAACCATTGTTCTGGAAACGGGTTTCGTAAGCAACGGAACTATTGTGCCGCTTTCAAACTCGCCTGAGATGCTGTTCATCACGGTCACCAGCGCGATAAGGAAGAAAACTAGGTTGCCGACGCTGAATGTCGCTGCGAAAGCAGGGTTCTTGCTCACGTTGAAAAAAGCTGGCAAAGCTAAATCCACGGTGACGAGGACGAACGCGGCTATGACTATAGCGATGAACTTCTTCTTCCGAATGTTCCACAGCATCTCGTAGCGGACGACTGCCCAGAAACGGGTAAACCAGCTGGGTCGAGGTCTCTCCTGATTTGTTGCGGTCATTGCGGTTTCCCCTCCTGGTCTTTGCTGACGAGCTGAAGGAACACGTCTTCAAGGTTTGATGTTTTCTGACTCATGTCCACGATGATGCCTCCTGCTCGAGTTATCGCTTGCGACACCTGTGCGCGCACATTTTCGTGCGTTGTAACTTGGATTACCAGAGTGTTGCCTGTCTGCACCACGTTTGAAACAAACGGTAGACTCTTCACAGCCTTGATTATGTTCTGTGACATTTGGGTGACTTCAACATGAATCATGGCTGGTCCTGTGAGCAAGCCTGAAACGTTTTGAAGAGTGTCTGAAGCCAATGCTGTGCCGCGGTTAATGATTGTGACATCGGTGCAGACTTGCTCCACCTCAAACAGCAAGTGCGACGAAACGAAGACTGTTACACCTTCCCTCGCGATGTTCTTCACCAGCTCGCGCACTTCCACCATGCCAACAGGGTCTAAACCGAGGCTCGGCTCGTCCAAAATGACCAGTTCCGGGTTGTTAAGCAGTGCCTGCGCGATGCCTATGCGTTGTTGCATGCCCTTGCTGTATTTGCCGATGAGGTCGTTTTCCCTGCCTGTGAGCCCCACCATCTCGATGAGTTTGGGTATCTGCTCTTTCCGCTGCTGCTCGGTCATGCCGTACATTCGCCCATAAATGTCCAGCAGCTCAGAGCCCTTCAGGTGCTTGGGAAACTTTGGAAGCTCCGGCATGTAGCCGATGCCCAGTCTGCTGTCAGCATGCTCGCGGAAAGACTGGAGAAAACCCTCGTTTTTGCCTCCGTGCAGTTCGTGTCCGAGGACTTTAACGGTGCCTTCGTCAGGTCTCAGCAACCCCACTATGATTTTTATGGTGGTTGTTTTTCCGGCGCCGTTGGGTCCGAGGAACCCGTGGATGGAGCCCCGCTGAACCTTAAGGTTAAGCTTGTTCACCGCGGTTAGCGAGCCGTACCGTTTGGTCAGGTTGTTGGTTTCGATGACGAGTTCCATTTTGTAGGGCTTCCTTCATGTTTATCATGCCTTGATGCATATAAGTGTTAAAACGTGTTTAAATTCCCTCAGCCTCAGCGCGGAACTTTTCAGCTCCAGCACGCACCAGCTTACGGAACACGTAAGTTATGAAGGCCGAGACAACCCCGCTCAAAACCAGAGCCACGTAGACGTAGAAGTCTGGAAGAGAAATGACCAGAGGGAACGGAATAGGCAACGCAGTTGACGCAATGGACAGGAAGTAAGGTATGACTGGTGCTACTATGGCGAGGGCGACGACGGCGCAGAGAACAAGATTGAGTAGTCCCCATTTTGGTTTTAGCAGCCTGTTCATGGGGAAGAAACCGCGGTAATCAGCACCTCTGAAACCGCAAGCAAGAGAAACGGCGGACAAAGAGACGATTAGAAGCGTGGCTTCGATGAGGATTACGGCGGCGAATATAAGTGAAGGCGCAAAGATGATGCCGCTGACCATTGCGCAAATCAAGGTTATAACCAAGTCCACGATAACGACGAAAAAGTACTTTGCTCGGGCAATGTTTTCTGCGGAAAGAGGTGACGAATGCAGGTACCAAACATTCTCCCCCTCCAACCCCATGATAAAGCTGCCCAGAAACGGCGTCGTGAGCGCTCCCGGAAGCAAAGTTATGAGAGCGAACAGCAGGGAGGAGCCGCCTGCTGGGATGGAACCGCCGTATCTAAGCGTGGTGAAAAACATCATGACGATGATGCTTATGGGAAAAACGAAGATAAACATCAGCTCATGGCGTCGCGTGATAGCCCTCAAATCTTTTTTCATAAGAGCCACTTCAGACGGCGAAAACCCCAGTCGCTCAAACAGGCTAACTTTAGGTACGTATGCTCCGCTCGATATCTTGGCCGAAGGCGCCTCATAAAACCCAAATTTCATGTTCAGCCGGGTGGCTACCAGAAAAACTGCGAGTACGAACGCGAGAGTCGCCAAAGAAAAAAGTATAGTTCCAGTCCAAAGGCTGTTTGAGAAGGCGGATAGAGCCATTCCAGGCCACACGTAAGGAATAAACCAGAGCACGTTTTGCCCGCTTGCTACTGCCTCGAAAAGCAGGACGGGCGTGGCTTGATTGTAGATGGAATAGTAGACCGCATAAAAGACAATCATAGACATGATTGATGCTGCAAGCCTGAGCCAGATAGCTGCTCGCCCAGTGACTCTCGTTATCGCACCTGCGAGTCTGATCTGGGTGGTTTTGAAGATTTCCGTTGTGGCGCTAGCCAAGACAAGCGCTGTCAGTAACGCAAGAACTGTCACAATTGACAAGAAGACAAGCCCTAGAAAAATGGAGGCAGTCAGAATGGCGGAGCTGAGAAAAACGGTTATCAGGAGCGGAGCGCCAAGCATGTTGCTGAGTACAGACGCCGCGGTGTGCTCCTGCCAGGTGATGGGAAGCCAGTACATGGGCTGGATGGTTACTTTGACGATGCGTCGAAACTGGTTCATCTGTGTGAAGACCACGCCGTATAGGAGCACGATGGTTGGAAGCGATATGAAAAGGTAAGTGGCACTCTGAATAATACTGTCTCTCGCAGCTTGGTCAGTTATTCCATTGTAGAAGCTGCCAGCCAACCAGCCGACTGAAATGCCTATTAAACATGCCAATCCATATAAGCTGTAGGTAACTGCCTTGCTGTCTCGGTATCTTCTGAACGAATTTCGCTGCATCACTCTGGAAGCCTTCCTGTTGATGCTTATCAGCAGTAGAATGTTTTTCCAGTTCATCTCAGCAGTTCCTCGACTATGGGTTTAACGTCGCCTGTTCCAGTAAGCTCAAGAAAGATATCCTCCAGACCCGAGTTGGGCATCTTTGCTCTTTGCCTTAGGTCCTCCATTGTGCCTAGCGCCAATAGTTGCCCATCGTACATGATGGCGATTCTGTCGCACATGGCTTCAGCAATCTCCAAAACATGAGTAGACATGACCGTGGCGACGCCCTGCGACGCAAGCTTACGGAGCAGGTCTTTAACTATCCTCGCCGACTTCGGGTCCAGACTGTTCAGAGGCTCATCCAGGAGCAGAAGCTCAGGCTTATGCATGATTGCGGAGATTATGAGAATCTTCTGTTTCATTCCTTCAGAGTAACTGCTAATCAAGTCGCCCTCTCTGCCTTCCAAATCCAGGGCTTTGAGAAATTCCTCGATTCTTTTTTTCTTCTCGTCGAGGTTCATTTGGAAAACGTCTCCGGCGAAGTCGAGGAACTCCAGTCCTGTCAAGAACTCGTAGATGTAAGAACCTTCGGGAACGTACCCTACTCTTTTCTTTACGGCAAACGGGTCAGCTTCCAAGTTGACGCCTAAAACATTTATGACTCCCGTGTCTGGTTTGACCAATCCCAATATCATTTTGAGCAGTGTCGACTTGCCTGAGCCGTTGGGTCCCAATAAACCGAGGATTTCGCCTTTTTTCACCTCTAAATCGATGTGTTTTACGGCTGTCACATCGCTGTATCGTTTCGAAACGCTGATGAGTTTTGCGGCAAACGAATAAGCCAAGTCGTGATTCCTCTGCCAGAATAAGATAAGGGTACAACCAAAAATATTTTCTCATTAATCACATCAGAACTGAGTCAAATCAACGCCTATTCTCTTTGAAAGCTTCGGCAAGTCGTTTAGGACATAAACGAAGGCGTAACCTCTCCAACTGCCCCAACGCTCTTCCGCCGCCTTCTTAAGCGCAGGTATGGCTTCCCGCGGATTCTCTGGCTCCTTTCCGTAGAAAAGGGTGTGGAAGATTTTGGCGCTCCAAACGTCAAGCGGGAACCCCATTCTGGGCATGACGAGTTCCGCGGAGTAGTCGCCGACTCCCCGCAGCGTCAAAAGCTGCTTCTTGGCTTCTTCAGGCTGCATAGCCCACAGCTCGTCCATGGTGGGGAAACCACTTTGCAATGCCTGTGCGATGTCGATGAGGTTGGCGGCTCTGTAGCCGAGCTTAGCCTTCGCTTTTAACTTCTCAGCCGTTGAGGCAGCGATTGTTTCGGCAGAAGGCCAGTACCGTATGGTTTTGCCGTCGAAGCGAGCTTGGTCTCCGAACTCGGCGATTAACAGCTCCATCATCTGGTTGCTTCTTTTCATGGGCGCCATCTGCAACGTCACCGCCAGAATCAACGCGGGAAACAGTTCAGGCCACCCGACGGTATGCATGCCGTACAAGTCCTTAACCACGTCGCGCAGGATGGCGTCGTCCTGGCTGAGCTTGTAGAAGTCGGTGAGGTCTTCCCCGGTTTTTCAAGGCTCTCTTCAACATGCGCGTTACGCCCTGCGTCTCCACGGCGTCAAGCTTGGTTTTGAAGTAGACGGTGCAGCGTATCCGCGGCTTCTGCAACGTTCCAGTAGACCAGATTTTTAAGCCTAACAGCTTGCCTTCGAATCGCGTCACCGTCCAGCAGACGCCGTCTTCGAAGACCTCGTCGGGCGTGGACCACCACCAACCAGCAGGCTTATGCAACGTAAGCTCGAAATTGTACGGCGGAACCGCCTCAAGCTCAACTTAAAACGCTTCCTTCAAACTCAAAACCGCAACACCAATCCATATTCAAGGAAAAAAGGCTAAACTTGCCTTATATAAGGGAGTGGATAGACGCTTCAAAAAAGTCTCTTAAGCGTTGTTTCTCAGGTATTTTTCTATCTCTTTCTCCGCGTTGTCCGCCCTGATGAATATCGGCACGTTCTCAATCCCCGTCGCGATGTAGCTGGACAGCAGCCACTCACCCGGCGCAAACTCCAACGTCTTCTCCAAGATGCCCTTGTCAATCATGAACGTGTCGCTGACCAGCAAGCGGTCGTAAGGACGCGGCAACGTACCCACAAAATACGTGTGCAACTGCTGCAGCGCGTTCGTGTTCAAGTAAGCAATCCGCTGAGTGGCTATGCAGACGCCTAAGCCGTACTTGCGTCCCTGTCGAAGCAGCGTCTCCACATGCGCGGAGCATTTGCCGTCGATGCCGCCTTCCTTGCTGCTTATGAACTCCTGCGCCTCGTCGAACACCATGAGAATGTAAGGCTTGACGGTGAAGCGGCGTTTCCTGCGCACCAGCAAGTCCTGAGTCAACGCGATGGCTAATTCCTTAATGGCGTATGGGTCGCTGATTGAGATTACGACGAGGCTTGTGTCTTTGTCTTCGAGAAGCTCACGGATGCCCTCAACCGTTAATCCTTCAGCGTCGCGATCCTTTTTCTCACTGCGCTTCTTGAACAAGTCGGCTATGGTGCTTCGTGTTGTAGCCCATGCGTATAATCCGCTTTTATCGTGGACTTTGAATTTTTCAACTGCTGTCCTTGCAACTTCATCAAGGTATGGGACGAAGTCTTCGCTGACTTCTTGATTCTCGCTCAATCCCTGCTTTTCAACGTACTCCCGCACCGCGTCATGAATTTCGTCAATGGCGTTAATGTAGTGTCCTTTACCTGTGGATTCCTTGCGCTGCTCTTCAAGCTCCTCCAATATCTGGGCGTAAGTGGGAATTTTCTGTTTAGGCTTCGTATAATAAGATAGTTTACCTTGATCCATGACCGCCTTCAACCCGGTCTTCGTGCGCAAGTCGCTCTCGTACTCACGGGGCTTAACAACCGAGTTGAAAAACTGTTCAAGCGAGTCGATTCTGTGCTCAAGAATCAGCTTGGCTTTCACATTGGGGTCAGCGAGCAGGTCCAGCAGCAGAAAAGGGTATTCGCAGCTTATGTCGAAAATCACGATTTTTTTCTCGTTCATGTGCAGCATTATCCGTCTCAGCACGTTAGACATCAGGTTGCTTTTTCCGCCGCCGGTGAAAGCGAACACGCCGAAGTGGTATCGAATCAGCTTTTCGAAGTCCACGTAAATAGGAATTTTAGCTTCGCTGGCTTCGAACATCTTAATGACGCCCAAACGCGGGTCAAGACGCGCGTCTTCCACCGAGTTCCGGGTGTCAACGCCCATCTTCGCAGCGATTTTCTGGTTATACATGCGGTTAATCATCTGACTGTTTAGGATGTAGATTGGGCTGCCGACCACGGGGTAAGAGAAGCCTTTGGCAAACTCGAACGTGCAATCACTGCGGATGATTAAGTCGTAGTTGATGGGGATAGCGTCGATTTGAATCATCATCGTGCTTTTGTCGTCTGTCTGCCAATCCTCCTCGCTCTGCTCGATTATCTCGAACTGCATCGGATAGTAACCGTGGTCGCTTAATCCCCGCAAGCCAAAATGCTCAGGCCAAACACGGCTGATTTCCATAAGCGTAAACCGTTCAGAAGCGTCGCCGACGTGTTTAAAATTCTTCACAGCCAGCAACATGCCTTCCTCAAGCAGTCCCATCAAGTCTTTCTGGTACTCAATCTTCACGCGGCACTGGTACCGCGCGGTGGTTCCTGTGACTTTTGAGTCTCCGCCTTCGCTGCCAGCGTAACGGGGCATAACTGCGGCTAACCGCGCATGGAACTTGCCTTCAAAATCGGTGAAACACTCTTTGTTAATGGCTTTCTCTTCTTGCCTGTTCAAAGTCTGCTCGCCTCTCTCTGAAAGTGCTCATGTAAAATATGAACTTCCGTAATTTATGATTATTCAAAATCCAGGTTGCCGTGGTGTCCACCACGCGTTTGAACTGGCTGTAGTTCCACTTCGCGATTTTATCTGCAATAAACAGTGCCTTGTTATGTCCAAACGCTTCAGGAATGTTTGCGGGCGCCATAGCCACCAGCACGCTCATCATCAGGTTCTGCATGTGGTTCGGCACCGCCCTGTCCGCGTATAGGATGGTTTCAACGGGTTCTCTCGTGCCGTCGCTCAGCTCGTTCCAGAACAGCTTCAGGCTTTCAGGTTTACGGTCAAATTCCGCGTAAGCTAAGCGGTCCACGAGCAACACGTTGCTGCGCAAAAGCGGGTCTGTCCGTGCTTGGCTCAGCTGAACGTAGGTTTTCACGAACGCTTTTTCAAGGCTGATTTTGTTCCTGATGGCACCTGAAACATAGCCTGGGCGACCTTGTCTGTCGGGCAGCATGGTTCTGAACGCGCTGTCGTATTCGATGAGGCTCCACGGCGGCGTAATCTGGTCCACGTTGAATATGCTGGCGGACTGGAGAATCATGCGGTCGGTGTTCGGAAGCGCCTGCAACGCCTCAAGCTTCACGCCCGCCTTGATCAAGCCCTCGCCGACCATTATTGGAACGAGTTGCCGTTTGAAGTCGCGCGCCGCAGTGTCTTTGGTGACACCGATGAGCAAGATGTGTTTTTTCCAGCATTCTTCCATAAGCATCTGGAGCGTGAACAGCGTCAGGAAGGTGATGTCAAGCGTGGTTAACCAGTGCTCTTTGCCGCCTTTTACGATTTTCATGGAACTCGACGTTTCCGCGTCTGGGGTTTTTGTGAAGAAAAGCCTGTCGCCCACTTCCGCCGTGATTCGTTTTATGCGTTCCCAGCTCTTCGCATATTTCGGGTCCAGCGCGTAAGCGCCGTCTTCAACAACGAGAACTTTCTTGTCGACTAGGCTTTTGAGGGCACCTTCTATTCGGCGGATTCTCTTTTCGTCAGCGGCGCCAAACGCCACGGCAATCTGGCTTGCAGTTAAGGCTTTGTTCTGTTCGAGCATGCAGATTATTGCGGTGCGCAGGTAATCCGACCTCGGCGGAGGCAGTCCCAGCGCCGTGTTCGACACATGTTGCCTGGCGATGATGATGTCGTTCGCGTCTATGGGAGTGTCGTCGCCACTGGCTTGGCAGCCGACGAGCACGGTTTTTGCGTTCCAGAAGCTTGTTTTTCTGGTTTCGTAGAGGAGGCTTGCGCGTTCCGTGCTTAAGCTTCTGTCCAACAGGATGATGCGCATGTTCTCTGCGGGGTCTGCGGCGAGCTTGTATGCGAGGTAGTATTCGCTGAACGTCATGATGGCGTTGGCTATGAGGCTGTTGTTTGCTATTTCCTCGTCCGTCATGGGCTTCGCGGGGCTGGTGGCGTCGGGTTGCTCCTGCGCCGCGTACGAGTGGTCCACGTCTGGGATTTCGTTGATGTAGATGGGGACGACGCTGCTTATGCCCATGCTCTGCTGAAGCGTCCGCTCATCATAATCAACTTCAGGCGCCGCGGTCTCAGAAAACCGTATGGTGCCAGTCGCCGCGTAAGCGCCGCCGAAGAAAATGACCATGTCGAAGAGCGGTCGCGAGTACATGGTGCCGTCTATGCCCGCGAAGCGCACCTCTGTGTCCCCGAAGAATTCCTTGGCGGTCGCGTATGCCTCTTTCGAGTTGAAGCCCGTCCGTATGAGGTTCACGAGCAGGTCGCCGTAGATGTTTTTGATGCTGGAAAACCGCTGCTCGTAATCCGTAACCTGCTTGGTTGCGCCCTGCCTAAGCGTGTCACACGTGCGCTTAATCGCGTGGCTCAAAGAAGGCGCCGTCACCTTTGTCACCTACTGCTGGAATCTTCAGAGCTGGAGATAAAAAAGGATTGTTGACACATAAACGCTAAAACCGCCAAGGACTCAGCGGATGCTGGGCAAAGAATAAAAATGCGACATCGATAATGTCTTAGACGGTTCGGGCGGGATTGCCCTAGCCTGGTAGGGGGCAGGCCTGCTAAGTCTGTGGTCGAAAGGCCGCGTGGGTTCAAATCCCACATCCCGCGCTCTTACTCAGAAATATGCGCCATTCTGCTTGTTTTAGGAAAACGCTTGACAAGTAACTCTGTTTTGTGGTTCTGTTGCATTTAATTTCAGTTTTTTATTTGCAGTGCTGTCGAGTTTTCCTCTCGCGTTTCCTGTTCGAATCAACGTTCAGATTCATGTCGCAATGCTCTTAACATGACGTTTCTTGAAGTAAACCAACAAGCCAGCCATGGCAGCAACGCTAATCACGGTTGTTGCAGCAACTAACGGCACGAAAGGAAAGGGAAAACTTTCCTCTGGAGGGGCGCTGAAGACCAAGACGGCGCCGTGAACGAAGGATGATTCGTTCTCTCTGCAAAATGCAATCACCCATCGCACATTATCATCAGTCAAAGTTGGGTTTAATGGGGTCAGCGTTCCTTGAGCGTCTACAGAGTAAACTTGCACTTGAGCGAGTGCGGTTCGGGATTCAATTTGAATTCTGTAATCGTTGGAAGGATACCCGTACCACGAGTACAGAGGATACGAGATGTTGCTGCATCCATAGCGCCCATACAAAGGCAGTGTGACCGCATAATCTCCAAGATAAGCATACGTCTCGGTTATCTCCGGAATCGGTTGCTCATAATGAACTGTCACGACGAAGTCATCTGGAACAGGTGAAACCGTCCAGTTAATTTCCGCCAAATCAACATCGAAGATATGGAAAAATCCGTGCGCATCCTGCTGCACTTCAACTTCTTCGCCGTTCAAGCTTACAGAAATGTTTCTTGCACCACGCGGAACTGGATAATGGGCTTCCAGCACATCTTGCGTAACCGTGACCATCACATACGGAGAGTCTGGATATAATATCAGCCCCATTCCATAGTTTTCTGCCAGATAACTGTCCCCATACGCATAGACTGCGTGCATCGTGTATTCTGCGTCAATTCTTGCCCAAAGGGTTCCGTTGACTTTGTAGATTGTTGCGTTAACGTTCGTTTCTGGCACGTTGACCTTTGGTGACATTTCCAAAATGGGATATGCCTCCGCGGAATCGGCGGTTTGGAGATATGTGACAGCAAGGCAAATCGCGATTAGGGCTACTGTAATTGGTTTTTTCTTCACTTTAGCACCAGAATCATTACGCTATTTCATGCAAAAAAGGATTTTTATCAAGGTCATATTTGGAGCCTAATAGTGGTTCATTGCAGAAACTATAGAGGGGGTAGGTCCGTATTGGCGATTTTCAAGCCCAATAACATGTTAATTATAGCATGAACGTTTTACCATTACAACGTGCGCAGATTCCTTCGTTTCAGTTAACCTCGGTAACACGGAAGACGCGGGCAAAGGAACACCGTTGAAGTGTCAATAAACACAAATACACCGCCACTTTACCAGTATTCAGGTGGTTGCCACGGACACAAAAAATGAAGAAGCGCAACAGCGAGAGCAAGCCTTCTCTTTGCCAGACGGACGCCAACTTGCATATTGCACGGTCGGCGAAGGAAAACCCGTGCTCTACTTTCACGGCACAGCAAGCAGCCGCCTAGAAACCCTGCTGCTGAAAGAGCTTGCTTTCACCGCGAAGCTGCAGATAATCGGCATAGACAGGCCAGGCTACGGACTTTCAACGTACGCGCCCAGAAGGAACCTTAGCGACTTTGCCTGCGACGTTAACTTGTTAACTAAGCACTTGGGGCTTGAAAGCGCCGCGGTTCTCGGCTGGTCCGGCGGAGGCGTCTTCGCGCTTGCTTACGCCGCCCTTTTCCCAGAGCGCGTCACCAACGCAGTGGTTGTTGGAGCACCAGCCTTGCCCTTCGACGTGTCAACAGCGCACAACAACCCTCTTGCACGCTACGCCATGAAAGTCCCCTATATTGGAATGCTCGCGCTGAGGCAGATGAGGGCTCAAGTGCTGAAAGCGAACGAAAATATAGACGCCTTTTTAGGGTCGAAGGAATGGGAAAAGATGCTGAAAGGCTGTTCCAAAGAAGACGTGAAATTCTTTTCCAACAGAACCTGGCTATCTTTGCTGTATCGGTCGATGGCTGAGGCTTTTCGGCAAGGCGACAAAGGAGTCAAAGCCGTACTGCAGGAGCACCAGCTTTTCACGAAAACATGGGACATACCGCTGTCAAGGATTCCGCCGGACAAAGTTTTCGTTTGGCAAGGCGCTGAAGATAAAACCTGCCGCGTTGAGAACGCCTTCAGGATTGCCCGAGACGTTCCCGGCGCACGCTTGGAAGTTTTCGAGGGAAAGGGACATTGCGTCATGTTTGACTATTTGGAAAAACTGGGTGAAATTCTTCGCTCGTGAACGCTACTCACCCGAACTTGTAGTGCTTCTTGATTTTCTCTTTTATATCCCACATACATTTGAGTCCTTGCGGGAAAACGACGTAGTCGCCTGCACCGAACTCCACGGTTCCTTCAGGGCATTTCACGACAGCTTTGCCTTCGAGAATCAGGCATGTTTCCTGCTCATCGTATTCCCATGGGAACGTTGATTCTTCTTTCTCCCAGATGGGCCACGATTCAGCTTCTCGCCGCTCTTGAGAGGTCGGTTTCTTGACTTTGGGCTTCATTTTCAATCGCCTCCGTAATAACGCTCGTTGACTGTTTTTAACTTTGCGGGACGGGCTTGGCTAAGCCTCATCCGCGTCGTCATCTATGTTGCCTATCAGCTCCATAGGTTGCCCGCAGCACACAAGCTTGCCAGCGCCAGCCGCAACAACCTCCACCGAGTTCCCACAGATTTTGCAAAGGTATATTTCTCCAACTTGAGTCATCTGGTCACCTCCACAACCTTTTTTCGATTATTTACTTGCTTTGTGGTTTTTCTTGTATAGTTCGCACTTGACCTCGTAATTAATCAAGACAAGCGCTATCACCGATAATATTACGCCTATTATCAACATCGCCCAAAGATTCGACTGACCATAGTACTGGTCAAGCAGCGTCCACGCGCTTCTGAACACCAGTATCGAAGCGAACAGCAGAATTATTTCTCCCACAATAAGTGTTGCCAACCGCATACTACTGAATAATCTTTTTGCCTTATTAAACCAGCTTTTCCAGAACTGATTTGGTTACCTGAATTTCTTCAACTGTGCATTTGCTGCTGAGCTCTATGGTTAATGGTCCACTGTAGCCGTAATCTTGAAGTTTTGTGAGGAAAGTTTTCAGGCTTGGAGTTTCCATGAGAAAGGGTTTGTGTGCTCTGTTGCTAATGTGGATATTCAAGAGCTTATCGTGGTATTTTTCAAGAAGCCGCTGTGTCTGTCCAGAAGCTTCAGCATGGCAAAAATCCAATGTTATGCCCACTGTCCCGTCATCTATCACGCTCAGGACTTCTTCGAGTTCAGCAACGTTCTTGCCGAAACCGCTCGACGCGTAAGAAAGATTCTCCAAAGCAAGTCTGAGGCCTAAGCTTTCCGCATAGGAAACCACCTTCCTGAGAATCTCTGCCATAAACCTGTTCCGAAGATTTTCCGGCAGCTTGCGCGAGACGTTGGAGTGGACCACGAGCACGGGTGCTGAGAGTTTGCTGGCAAAATCCGCCGACACCCGCCCGTAGTAGATGGCTTTCGGGATTTCGCTCTCGTTTTTCACGTGCAACGTGGCGGCGTGCAGCGTCAAGCAGCGCAGCCCGAGAGAGTCAACAAGTTCCTTTGCTAGGTAAACGGCGTCTTCATCGTTCTCCGCCACGGCTTTCATGTTAAACTCTACGTTCTCGAAACCCAGCCGTTTGACACCAGCCATATTCTCTTCTAAACTATGTTTGGAGAAGACTCCGTTGGAAAGACTTAACTTCAATTGCTTCGCCATTTTGACATGTTTTGTTCGTGGATATTACTCTTTTTCAAACCTCTTTTAAACAGGTGATGGGATAAGCGCACCTGCTTCTGCAGGTCTGCAAGGCATGTTGGAAAGGGTGTTTTAATTAACCGAAGCGTACTTTGAATTTGACATAAAATTTAAAATTTAAACTTGGAATTAACTGGCAGACAGAGGAAGAAAAGTATGAAAACTGCGCTGTTAACGCCCCTGTACTTATCTGTTTCATGGGTTCTGACTGTTAGCTACCAGTTGTTCACTGACACAGCCGTCAGGGCAGTCAGCGTTTCTATAGGGTCATTCTGGCCCGCTGCAGCCGCATGGTTGAATGCAAACATGAGTATGATAGTTTTCATTTATGCTTTTACATGGATTTTCGTCTTGTCCTCTGTTATACCTCAGGCGCTTCTTGGAAAAGAGAGAAGCGTCCTCATTCAATACTTCGTCTGTCTGCTGCTGGCGTTTTTGGCATTTTCAGTTCAGGGCTTGCTTCTGGCTTACGGAGGCGTTCAGGCTCAACAACTGTTCTCCGTAGCCACGTTCCTAAACCATCCAGCGCTAGCGGTGATATACCTGATTATACCCTACTTGGTGATGATTGGCATCGATATTCACGCAAGAAGGAGACGCAGAAGCGAAGAAGAGACAACCCGGCTGCTTTCTAGCAGCCTATAGTTTCAACATCAAACACGACGTTATTTTTCCTTTATTTCATTAATGGCCTAAATAGTCAGTGATGAATTTAGTCACGATTTTGGGGTAGCTCAGCGCTGCTTTCACCGTTTTCCCCGGGTTCTTGATGTAGTTGATGAGCGACAGCCGCTTGTATGCCTTGAACGCTTGGATAGCGATTTCCTTCACCTCAGCAGGCGTGAAGTCATCCGTCCTAATCAGTGGCATGCCGTGCGTCTGCCTTACCGTGGCGAAGTCCCGCGAGGTCAAGTTCTCCCGTATGAAGCCCTTATCCCTGCATTCCTCGTAGAGTCTGGTGCCATACAGGGGCGTGGCAACGTGCAGAAGCATGCCCAAGTCGTATTCCCTCTTGAGGCGAAGAGCGAGGTTCACGGTTTTCATCATGTTCACCCGTTTCTCGCCTGGGAACCCGATGATGTAGAAGGCGGATGCGGGTAAGCCTATTTCTCTGCAGGTTTTGGCGACTTTGACGGCGTCTTCCAGTTTGAGGCTTTTTTGGATGATATTGTCCAGGACGTATTGGTCGCCGGATTCGATGGCGAATATTATGCTTTGGCACCCTGACCGCTTCATCTTCAGCAGAAGCTCGCGAGTGAGGTGGTCGGCTCTTATGCCGTTAGGCGTCTCCCACTTGAACCGGATGCCCCTTTCGATTATTTTGTCGCATATGGTTTCGAACCGCTTCCGGTCCAGCGTGAGGTTGTCGTCCTCGAAGAAAATGGTCTTGACGCGGTACTTGCCTATCACGTACTCGATGTGCCCGATGACGTATTCTGGGGAGTGCGCCCTGAACATTTTGCCCATGTGCAGATGCACCGAGCAGAAGTTGCAGTTGAAGGGGCAGCCGCGGCTGGTTATCATGGATATGGCGCGGTCTTTGAAGCTGCGGTACTCGATCTTCTCTGGACTGAGGTACTGCTCCATGTCCACCAAGTGGTAAGCAGGGTAAGGAAGCTCATCCAAATCTTCAATGAAAGGTCTGGGCGCGGTCAGCGTCGGCGTGCCGTTTTCGCGGTAGGCGATTCCCCGCACATCGCTAAGCTTCTTTTTTCCCTCATGACACGCGGCGATACCGAGCATGGTGTATTCGCCTTCGCCGACCACGGCGACGTCAACGTTCGGGGCTTCCGCTAAGAATTTCAGCGGCACCACGGTAGTGTGCGGACCGCCCACAACAGTCAGAATGTCTGGGTCTACTTCTTTGGCGATGTCGGCAACTTTAACAGCGTTCTCGGCTTGGCACGTGAACGGGTTAGCGATGCCTACGATGTCGGGCTTTCTCCTTCTGATTTCTTCGCGTATCTTCGGGTAGGGCATGCCGACTTCGAGTGTGTCGCCGACTTTATGGAAGTGAGGCTCGGTCATGAAAGCGTCCAGAATCTCTGGTTTGTAGCCGGCTTTTTCCAGCACGGCGGCGATGTACATCAACCCGAGTGGGAGGTTGCCTGCGGGCGGGTCTGAGCCGGGATAGAAAGTCTGCGGCGGGTTGATGAGGAGCACTTTCATGGTTTTACCTATGGTTAGTGTAGCTTTTTCGGCGTATTTAAATTCGTTTGCAAGACACTTGCCCTCTATGAAGCGCAAGGCTTAAGAAGAGCGCTATTTTTTGGCTATCCAATAGCTCATTTCAGGACGGCAAATGCGCCTGTACACGGGGTAGAGCGGGTTGAAAATCCACGTTCCCGTGAGATAGTAGTCTGTTCGTTTGAAGAATTGGAAGTTCTCAGTTTTGAAGACCTGCTCGATTTTCTGGTGGTCCAGCGGATGCTCTTTTTTGTGCCAGTAATCCGAAAGCGTGTAATCAAGCGAAGGGAACTTGACGCCGATGACTTGGAAGTGTAGGCTGTTAATCATCGGGTTGGAGTGGAAGTAAGCGCCTTTCACGAAGTTCGCTATGCTGCTGGGCTCGTCCTTCCAGTAAAACGGCGACGCCTCATGGTCGAGGTACATGACACCGCCCTTTTTCAGGAACACCGACAGCTTGCGGATTGTGTCTTCGTAGTCTGGGAGGTGGTGCAGCACCGAGTAGCCACAGATTAGGTCGAATTCGCCCGTGCTGAAACGTGCATCTTCTATAGGTGCGTTAATGACTGCCAATCGTTTGGTTTGCAGGGATTGCTCGTGTTTGCGTCGTAGAATCTGGCACATTTCGGCTGAGATGTCGATGGCGGTCACCGTGTAGCCCATGGCGAGAAGCTTGTCCGTCAGGTTTCCCGTGCCCGCGCCGAAGTCCAGCGCCTTATGCTTGTTATCGTCCACGAGGGCGTTGACCATGTTTAGCGTGGATTTCACGCGTTTCTGCTCCTGCTTGCTGTAAACTTCTGGGTGGAAAAGCTCGTAGTATGCGGCTTCGAAACGGTGCACTGCAATGTTCGCCTCATGAATCCGCTCGACGCTGGTTGCTGGCAAATCAGACTTCAAGCTTTCAACTGTCTCCGCGTGCGCATTTGATGCTACATTGCCTTTTCAATGCTAATTAATTTATGTTTTCGAAAGGCGGGCAAAAAATTCGAGGCAGCAGGTTTAGGACTGTCGTGTAAGCTGGTTTAGCAAAGTTTTGTGTCTTAACCTTTTTGTCTCTAAGTCTAATAGGGGAATTATGACCAAGCAGAGCATCACTAAGCCCGAACAACAATTACAAGGTGCACCCAACGGCAGTCAAATATTTATGACACTCCACCTGCTTCCGAAGCAATGTCCTGCTTTCCTCAACCACGTTTTCCCCAGCTTTCTCCGCAATCAAACGGTTGACAACCTCGTTAACCGCGTCCACATCCATTTTCACACCTGTCTGCTTCGACAACTCCTCCAGAACCGCCGCAAGCTCAACGCGTTCCTTCGCAACCTCAGCATCCCCAACCACAACACCCAAGATAATATCGTTCAGCAGATACGACGTCAACACAACACGCCTTGCGTCTTCAACGCTCAGCCGAGTTTTCAGCAGATCCTCATCGGCGATCGCCAACCCCGCGAAGTGTCCAAACAACGACTTCAAAATACCGAACGTCTCTTTCGAAACCTCGCCAGCACGATGCAGCTTCACCGCTGAAGACAAACCCGCAAAATCTAGGCTCACCGCCATCCCTGCTTCTCCCGCCAAAGCTCCTGCACCTTCCTCAGAACGCTTCAAAGCATCTTCCACCCGCTTCCAGTCAACACGACCCTGCAAACCCTGCAAAACATCAAACAGCGAATCAACCACGCCCAAAGCCACCCCAACCATCTTGCCAAGTGCAATAGGCTTTTGTTGAGGCGCCTTTTCCTCCGCGACTTCTGCCTCTGCCGCTTCCATAGGTTCCGCCAGTTCCGCCGTCTCTGCCGGTTTCTCCAATGAGGCATTCACTTCATCGCAAATCGCCTTGGCTGATTCTGCCGTTTCCACATCAAACACGTCAGCCACACCCTTCCATGTGATGCTAAACTCCTTCCCAGCCACCGCGGCAACCTCAACATCAGCTATGGGAACTTCCCTGACCAGTTCGGATGTTTTTCTGAAACGTCCTCTCTCCACATAAAACCTCAGCGTGCCATTCGCAAACTCTAATCTGCCGCTGCCACGATTCCGCAAACTGGCCTTCACAGTCGTCATCCATTCCAGCCTCAACCGCTTCGTATTCCGCTTTGAACATAAAGACTTTGCGCAGGTAACCGCTGCAAGCTCAACCGAACAGGAAGCCCAGAATCAAGCCCACCACAAACCCCAAGCCCAACGGCAACATGCCCATCAACAGCACAGCGTAATGAAACACCACTGGACCATACTGCTCCGCAACACTTGCCAACGCGCCAAGGCTTAAGCCGAAAAAGCCCAAGTAACTCGCGATTACGACTATAATCGCAGCGATAATGGCAATTTTCAGCATTTTTTTGATGAAGAAGCCTATGACCAAGCCGATTATGAACGGAATAATCATTATCACAATCGTCGGTATCCCCGCAATGTTCCCAGAAGCAATGAAACCAAACAAATCATCCAATAAACCCAACCCAAACGTCACCTCTCTTGATTAAACGCTATATGAGCAAGTCCATACTTATATCTTGCGACACAACCCTTTTTTGGAACTGAAAAAAGCTTCATTCTTTCAAAAGTTCTTGAAGCAGTCTAATCGCTGACCAAGCAGCTAACGCGCTCGTTCGAGGATTCTCTGGATGCGGATCATTCGCAAACCTTAGGAGCATCTCGCCAAACCGCCACTTTACCTGAATCTCATGCGTGTTCCGCTGCACCGCAGGGTCAGAAATCACCCGCACCCGAACCTTGGCAGGTTTGACAGTTAACGCCAGCGTGGCGGCAACGTTCATTTCCCGTGGAAAAAGCCTAGCAGCATCTTCAGCGCTGCCTTCGTACATGACTTTCGGTCCCTTATTGTTCAAGTCGAAGGCACGAGGATTTTTCCGCGAAGTCAAAATCACCTCGTCAATCCCAGCCAAAGCGGCGCTGGAAAGAGCGTCAAGTCCGCCTATGGCGCCGGAAGGCACATGTACTCTGCTCAGGTCAACATCCGATTCCAGCAGGGCGCCGCTGCTTAAAACGATTAGCTCGATGTTTTCGGCTACGATTCTGCCAATGTAGTCTTTGGCTGCTTGCTGCGACGCTGCTTCCACGATGACTTTTGGCTTGCACTGAAGCATCTCGTCCAAGCTACGCACGACCGTTACAGGGAACTTCAGCGCGTTTTTGAGATGCTCAGCTTTCGCCGTGTCAACGTCGTAGAGGATAAGCTCGTCGCAAACTACCAGTTTCCGCTCGACAGCCTCAGCGAGCACGGTGCCGATTGCGCCGCAACCGATTAAGCCGACTGCCTTCATTTTTTCGCTTCCTCTGCATATTCTGCTATGAAGTGCACGCTTGGATATTGAGCGATGTCCCTGCCCACGCCCTCTTCAGGCAGCACTGTGAGACTCTCGACTTTGCATGCGCCGATGATATCGCTTTCGGCGTCAGCAATCGCTTCCGCGGCTGAGTGGTCACCCGCGTAAACCGTTAACCGCTTTATCTGCGTGTTCAATGGCATGCGTTTCTCAGCCTTTTCCCGTCTAACTTCGCCAATCAACGCGACGATAAGGTCACCGCGCTTTTCCGCGTGTTCATCCACCACTGCTGCATTGAACTCTGGCCACGGCGACACCTGCAGACTCTTGAAGCCCTTGTGTTCAGCGTACATGGCTTGGTAAATTTCCTCTGTCAAGTGCGGCGTTATGGGCGCCAGAAGCTGCAGAATCCTGTACAGCACATCGTAAAGGGTCTGCTGCGCCGCCAACCGCTTGCTGTCGCCGTGCGCTTCCGGCTTGTAAAGCCTGTCTTTAACTGCTTCGACGTATGAGTCGCAGAAGACGTGCCAGGTGAAGTTGCGAATTGCCTCTACTGCAATGTTGAATTGGCATTTCTCCATGGCTTCTGTAACCGTTCTTGTCAGCTTCTCAGCCTTGCTCAGAATCCACCTGTCCAGCACCTGAAGCCCAGGCGCACCCGATTCCGCAGGCACGTAGTCTGTCAGGAGCTTGCTCGCGAAGCTTGAAACGTTCCACAGCTTAACCAGAAAGCGCCTGCCGTACTCCACATCTGGCCAGCGGAAAGGAATGTCGGAACCCGTGGCGCCGCCGCCCGCAGCCCATTGGCGTGTGGCGTCTGAGCCGTACTTGTCCAGAACTTCGGGTGCTGCAACGTAGTTTTTGAGCGACTTGCTCATTTTTCTGCCGTCTGAGCCCAGAACCATGCCGTTGATGAGGCAGCTCTTGTAAGGTGTCTCGTTGAACAATGCCAAGTGCCTGACCATGAGGTAGTAAGCCCAGGTCCTGATTATGTCGATGCCTGAAGGGTGTATGTCAGCGGGGAAAAGTCTTCGCCAGTCTTCTCGGTCAGGCCAGCCAGCATGCACCGCGCATGTTATTGACGAGTCCATCCACGTGTCGAAAACGTCGCTTTCTGGTGTGAACCCTCGGCTGCCACATTTCGGGCACTTGTCAATGCGTGGGCTTTCAAGTTTCGGGTCTATGGGAACCCAGTCTTCCTGGGCGAGGATGATTTCGTTGCAGTTTTTGCAGTACCAGACGGGGACGGGTGTGGCGAACACGCGTTGGCGGCTTATCACCCAGTCCCAGTCGAGCGATTTTGCCCAGTCAATCAAACGCGCCTTCATGTAATCTGGATACCAGACCACTTCGTTGGCGGTTTTCTCGACCAAGTCTGTCAAAACGCGCGTTTTCATGAACCACTGCTTGCGCTCCAGAATCTCCACGTGTGACTTGCAGCGGTCGCACACGCCGACCTCCTGCGTTATCTTCTCGCTTTTCTCCAGCAGCCCAGCCGCGGCAAGGTCTTCAACTATGGCTTTTCGGGCTTGGTTCACGGTTAACCCTGCGTATTTGCCGCCGTTCTCAGTTATCCTTCCGTTCTCCGTGAGAAGCGTTATGACGGGAAGCTTGTGCTTCATCACGGTCTTTACATCTTCCTTGTCGCCGTACGTGCAAATCTGAACCACGCCTGTGCCGAAGCATGGGTCAACTGCTTCATCGCCGATAATCGCCACCGTGCGGTTGACTACAGGCACGATGATTTTCCTGCCGATGTACATCTTGAACCGCTCATCTTCGGGGTTTACTTCAACCGCGACGCAGGCGGGAATGAACTCTGGACGTGACGTGGCAACCAGCAGGTACTCGTTGCTGCCTTCTAAAGGAAAACGGATGTAATACAGTGTGCCCTCTCGTTTCTCGTAGTCGACTTCTGCGTCTGCAATGGCGGTTTCGCAGCGGGGACACCAATTCACCGGGTGCGTGCCTTGGTACATGTAGCCCTTCTTGTGCAGGAGAATGAAGCTTAGCTGCGTCCGGCGCCAGTAGTCAGGATCCATTGTGCGGTACTCTGTTGTCCAGTCGATGCTGCAGCCGAGTTTCAGGATGCCTTCCTTCATCATGGCGATGTATCTTTCCACGAGTTGCTCGCACCATTTGCGGAACTGGTCAGGCGGCACATCTCGTTTTCGGATTTTGTTTTCTTTCTCCACTTGGATTTCGATGCTTAAGCCGTGGCAGTCCCAGCCCTGCGGGAAAAGCACGTTGTAGCCACGCATGCGCTTGTAACGCGCCACAATGTCGAAGTATGTCCAGTTGAGAACGTTGCCCATGTGCAACTCGCCAGACGGGTAAGGCGGTGGAGTGTCGATGGTGAACGGAACGCGTTTGGTGTCGTTCCAGTCGAAGCGGTAAACGCCCAGTTCTTCCCATTTCTGCTGCCATTTCCGTTCAATCTCGGCGAATTTGTATTCTTTAGGCAGGGGCTGCATGCTTCACGGTTCCTCGTTAGCTTGTTTGCTTAGGAAAATTAAAATACCACCTAAAAACATTATCCCCTTTAAGGTTTCGGGGAGCTGGGAGCGAACCCGGCTGAGAGGACAACCGACGCTGTTGTCGACCCTTTGAACCTGAACCAGATAATACTGGCGGAGGGAAAAACAATGAACCAAACAAACAAACCTACCTTATTGACCAGACTCAGAAAAGCTTTTTCAACCAAAATACTCGCCGAAATCATAACCTTTGTTGCCTTGGCGACGGCGTTAAGTTTCGTGACATTCACAATCTTACCGCAGGGCGGCTCAGTCACCGCGGGGTCGATGGTTCCTATCCTGTGGCTATCGCTGAGAAGAGGAGCCAAAATCGGCTTGTTCACAGGCGCACTGTACGGCGTGGTACAGCTAGTTGTTATGCCTTACGCGTATAACCCTGCTCAAGTTCTGTTTGACTACCCGTTCGCTTTCGGCTGTCTCGGCTTGGCAGGTTTCTTCAAAAAATGGCCCGCTTTCGGCGTGGTTGTGGGCACAACGGGACGCTTCGTGATGCACTTCATATCTGGCGTAGTCTGGTTTGCTCCGATGTTTGCGCCAGACCTGAACCCCTTCGTTTACTCAGTTGGATACAATGCAAGCTATATGCTTCCTGAGATGGTGATAAGCGTGGTCATAATCTACCTACTCCAGAAAAGCAAAGCGCTTAACATTTATCTTTGACCTGAAGGGATAGAGATGAAACTCAAAACAGGAATCAAACGCCTCGATGAATTGATAGGCGGCGGAATAGAGCAGGGCTCTCGCAACATTCTCTACGGACCCCCAGGAACAGGGAAAACCGTTTTTACAATGCAGTTTCTCTGGCAAGGTCTGCAGCAAGGCGAAACAGTAGCGTACGACGTCATGGACAAACCTTTTCCGCGTCTAATAGCCTATTTCAAATCCTTCGGATGGAACATTGAACCATACATTGACAAGGGCAAATTCATCCCCATCCAAGCTTTCCCGCATTTCAGCCCCTTCCCGCAAGACCCACGGGTAACGTACTTCAGCCTAGACGATTTCGAAGAGATGAAACGCATCGACAAGTTCCTAATCTCTGCCAAACACGTGACGCGGTTTGCAGCTGGAGACTTCAGCGAACAACTTTTCGCCCTTTACGATTTGAAATACATGGAAACCGTTGAAGACTGGACCATAAACTGGTCTCATTACGATAACATAGTCAACATCGACATAATGACCGCTGCAGCCCAAAAGGACTTGGCAACACAAAAAGCTACAGACTTGGACTTTAACAAAGCGCATAACATCATCTATTTTCGATTCAACGAAGAGAAGCTTCAAAGAGAACTGCGAATCGTCAAAATGGAAGGCTGTGAACATCCTCTCGGATGGATTCCTTTCAAAATAACCAGCAGAGGCATAGAACTTGAAGAATAAACACAGGATTTGAGGAGAACATGGGAAAACTCGCCACTGAAGAACTCCAAAAACTCTTAAACTGCATAAAGAAAGACGCACGAGTCATAATACCGCCAATGCCGGGTTACGATTCAGGCGTCCACCGTCTAGGCGACAAGTACGTAGTAATCTCCACAGACCCATGCATCGGCGTCCCAGAGGAGTGGTTCGGGTGGCTACTAATTCATTACGCCGCCTCAGATGTGGCGTTGTTCGGGGCAAAACCAGAATTCTGCACCATAACCTTACTTGGACCAGTAGCAACTGAGCCTCAAAAATTCCAATCAGCCATGTCGCAAGCTTGCGGCGCCGCTGAAGAACTCGGCATGGCAATCGTTACGGGGCACACGGGCACCTATGATGGGCTGTCAACGATGGCAGGCGTATGTACTGCATACGGCACCGTGGAACCTGAAAAGTTAATTACGCCTGGAAACGCCAAGCCCGGAGACCTTATTCTATGCACGAAAGCGTTGGGTTTAGAGACGCTTGTCAACTTCTCGTTGACGCATAAAGCGCTTGCCCAGCGGTTATTCGGCGTCGAGCAAGCGGCAAGATTAGCGCGGCTTGTGCGCATGCAAAGTTGCGTTAGGGAAGCGTTGCAGCTTTCGCAAATAGACGGCGTCCACGCGATGCATGACGCTACCGAAGGCGGTTTGGTGGCGGCTCTTAACGAGATGGCTGATGCTTCTGGCGTTGGGTTCAGCGTGGAAATCGAAAGTATGCCCATAAGCAACGAAGAACAAATACTGTGGGATACCTTCAGACTTTCCGAGAAGCAGGTGTTATCCATGTCTTCAACGGGCACCATTCTGGCAGCCGTGGATTCCGGGGCTAAAGAGAAAGTAGAAGAAACACTTCAAAAGCAGGAAATTTCAGCGTGCTATCTGGGCACTTTCACGAAAAACAAAGACCGCATTCTCAGAAAGAACAAAAAGGCTACGCTTTTTCCGCGTGTCGCTGATGACCCCTACAACAAGATTCTATTGTCGAAAGTGTAGATGTTCATGCGTTTTCCCCGCACAAAACCTGCCAACGTGAGGTTTGCCGCCTTAGCCGTTTCGATGCCCGAAGAAAGTGCAGCCGCAAGCGATGCGACTATTGGTAAGCCGACCTTGGCGGCTTTGAATGCCACGTCACCTGATAATCTTCCAGTCGAAGCCAGAAAACACTCGCCGAAATCCACTTTGTTCAAGGCTGCCATTCCAATAGCCTTGTCAACCGCGTTGTGTCTGCCGACATCCTCGGCGATGGCGACCAATGCACCATCGGCTTTGTAGATGGCGGCTGCGTGTACTCCACCTGTTTTCCTGAAAACTTCAGCCCTGAAGTTCAGCTGATTCACGCAGTTAAAGACGACTTCTGCTTTCACGGTTAATCCTGATTTGACGGTGGGCACCTTGCCCGTGTACTGGTATGGTTGGTCGCTTCCGCAAGCGGATGCAATGACGCGTGCGTGGAGTCTGGAGAGTTTTATGCGGTCTTCGACATCTATGCCTGGTTTCAGTTTCACGGTGCAGGTGTTTTCTTTGAGGGCGATTCCTTCGATTTCTGTGGTGGATTTTAGGATTCCTTCGGAGAGCAAGTGCCCAACTGCCATCTCTTTCAGGTTCGAAGGCGTGCAGAGGATGGTTGCCCAGTGCATGTTGTTCACGAAAAGGTGGAGGGGCTTTTCTTCTGCTATGTAGTCGGTTATTTTTTTGGATGTTTTCGTTGAAAGGTCGTATTTTGTGATTTCAACTTGCTGCATGACTAATTCACTTCTATTTTTTGAGTTCGGATAGGACGAAGTTTACGATTTCTTCGGCGATGTTGACTTTGGTGACTGTTTGGAGACCTTTCCATCCTGGTTGACTGTTTACGTCCACGATTTTTGGTCCATCTGGGCCTTCGAGGATGTCAACGCCTGCGATTTTGCAGCCGACGGCTTTTGAGGCTTTTATGGCTAATTCCGCGTATTCGGGGCTGGGTTCTGTGGGCTCTGGTTTTGCTCCTTGGCTGTAGTTTGTTTTCCAGCTTTTTGCCACGCGGCGCATTGAGGCTATGACGTGGTTGTTGATGACGAATGCGCGGATGTCTGAGGTTCCGTGGGGTACGAATTCTTGGAGGTAGATTACGCCGTGGTGGAAGGTTATGGCTTTGAAGACTGTGGCGGCGATTTCAGGGTCGACTAGCCGTGTGGCGCCGATGCCTCTGGAGCCGAATATGGGTTTGACCACGACATCTCCGCCGAGCTCGGTGAAGGCTTTCAGAGCCTCAGCGACGCTTTCGGTTGCGACGGTGCGCGGGACTGGGATGTTGTTATCTTCGAGGATGGCGAGGATGTCGTATTTGTCGGCGCAGTGTTCGATGGCTTCAGCGGGGTTTATGACGTAGAAGCCGAGGCGTTCCAGCTTGTAGAGCATGTCCATGCGGAAGATGAGTTCTTCGAGGGAGCCGCGTCCGATGGGGCGGATTATGAGTGCGTCCAGGTCTTCGATGAGTTTGGTGTTGTTTACGCGGAAGGCTGGTTTGGCTCCGAGTTGGGCGACTAGTTTGGGGAAGGTGAAGCATTCGTATGGGATTCCGCGTTTCGTAAGCGCTTCGCGGAGTTGGGTGCTGCTCCAGGCTTCCATGTTTCTGGTTGCGATTCCGATTTTCAACGTGGATCTTCCTTGTATGTTTGTTCTGCATTGATTGCTGAGTGATTATGCTCTTAAAGTTTCCGTGGAGAATTAGGATGGTGTTTGGTTGCGGATGGCTTATTTTTGGTTACTGATCTGTGCTTTTTGCAACGGGTTTGCTCTGCGGGCGACGCTGCTCTTCTGCTGTTTTCAACATGGTTTGGCGGTTTTCTGCACCAATAGCGACCTCTCCCCTCTATAGATTCCTGCAACCAACCACTAATAGGCAGCAAATACGTCTTCAGTCAAGAAAACTTAACTAAGAGAGGTGTGGTTAGTCAAGAAACCTTGACAAAAACCTTTTTTAGCGCCAAATCCCCCAAATTTTTGGGATCACGGAATGAGGAAAACAGCGGTTACAATGACAATTCTCCTTGTAATCTTGGCAGTGTCATGTTTCGCTGTTTCTATAAGATCCAGCGTTCAGGCCGCACCCGGTCCATGGACGGGAGAGATTAGAATAGCACCTGACGGCGCAGTTCAGGGAACTGATATGATAACGAGAAGCGGCAACTTGTACACTTTAGTTGGGGAATTAAGCGGTAGCGTGGATAACGGGCAGATTTTTATCACTATCGAGAAAGACGGAGTCGTTTTTGATGGTTCAGGCAGAACAATTCAAGGAACTGGAACAGGCGTGGCAATAGCGGCGCATGGAAGAAAAGACATAACAATAAAAAATATCCGCATCATCAATTTCGGAACAGGTATTGAACTGCGCTCCATAGATTTTGAGAGCAATTCAACCGCATCCAACAACCGAGTCCTCGACAACTACCTGGAAACCGCGTATTTTGGCATGACTCTTGACACAACCGATGCTTTTGTCTCCGGCAACACCATCGTCTCTAAAAACAGCCAATACGGCGTGCTGTTCCGTTGCAACAACACAGTATTCTCCAACAACGTATTCATTGATGGCGGCTTAATTTTAAACGAGCCCTCCTCCCTGAACGTTTTTAGTGGCAACACCATCAACGGCAAACCTCTTGTTTACCTTGAACACCAATCAGGTCAAGTCATAGACGGCGCAGCGCAAGTAATTCTCATAGGATGCAAGAACATGGTGGTCCAAAATGCTGGCTCAACCGCAAACCTGAGAACAACTATAGAGCTTTCCGGAACAAGTAATACCAGAATAACCAATTGCAGAGGCAACATTGTACTTAGGAACTCGCATAGCAACATCATCGTGGACAACCAACTCGCAGTAACAGGCTCCATGGCTTCATACAACAGCGCCGCCATCGAACTCTCAGCCTCTCACAACAACACCATAGCGGGTAATTCAATAAAGGCAACCAACGGGTTCGGAGTCAGCCTCACCGCCTCATCCTACAACAAAGTACAGGGAAACGATATTTCCTCAACCGGACAAGCCGCGGTCAAGGTTGACACGGTACAGTACACTTCCGTATCGGAACAACAGGTTATCCCAGACCACAATTACATATATGAAAACAACATAACTTGCCCAGAGAGCGGAATCTCTCTTAGGAATTCCAAAAATTCAGTAGTTTTCAAAAACCTGATCTCTGGATGCAAGTATGCAATAATGCTGAGTGGTGCTCACCAAAACTCCATTCTGGGAAACACCTTGTCAGGTTCCACCGAATACGCCATTTATCTCTCCATCTCAAACTACAACACCTTCTACCACAACAACTTTCTAGATAACGCAGCACAAGCTTACGAGGAACATCAGGTTTATTGGTGGTTCGTCCAGAACGACACGTACTATTCAGAAGGAAACACCTTCGACAACGGCAAAGAAGGCAACTACTGGGATGACTATACAGGTTCAGACACCAACGGCGACGGAATAGGCGAAACCCCCTATGTCGTCTACGAAAATTTCACAGACCAGTATCCCCTCACATCACCTTTCGATATTAGCAGCGTAACAGTTGAGTTCGCAGAGTGGGTTCCAACAGCGCAGCCCGACCAACCTGCCCCTCCAACCGGCGGATTACGCATAATTATTCTTTCGCCGGAAAACATAACCTACAGCGCTTCTGATGTTCCACTGGACTTAGTCGTGACCCAGCCAGTCAGCTGGTTAGGTTATAGCCTCGATTACCAGTCAAACGTCACAATTCTCCAAAACACTACGCTAACCAGCCTCTCGCAAGGCACGCACAGCTTAACGGTCTACGGAAACACAACTGAAGGAGTTTTTGCGGCTTCTGAAACTGTGCTCTTCAGCGTAAATGCACCTGAATCTTTCCCACTCTTGCCGGTGGCAGCGGTCTCCACCGCTTCAATAAGTGCTGTGGCTGCTGCGGGCTTGTTGATGTATTTCAAGAAACACAAACACTAAACATCTAACCCCTTTGAGCCTAATAGAAATACCCTGCAGAGAGGCTATCATCAGCCCCGCGACATATTATCCGTCACGCTGACCCTTTACAACCGCATAACGGCAAAACATTTTAATCATTAGCGTCGTTAGAATAACTGAGGAGAACAGAATGCCGAGAGCTTTTGTGCTAATAAACGTAGAGTCAGGTTCCGAAGACGAAGTCCTGAAAGAACTGAAAATAATAGAAGGCGTGGAGGAAGCCTACTTTTCCTACGGCGTGTACGACATAATCACCAAAATCAGAGCCGACACCATGGAAAAACTGAAGGATATGGTGACCCGCCGAATCCGGGCACTCGCCAAAGTGCGGTCAACACTGACGTTGATAATGATGGAAGAATAGCGCCCTTATCCAAGTTGTTGCACGCACCAATTCTTCCCATCCTCTTTTCTAACATAACGCTCATTCTATGGAACGCTTGAAACAAGTTCGATGCAAAGCCTTAACGACGATTCACAGTGACAATTAGCTTAGCCAAGTGCTCCTTAATCTCAGCCTTAATGCCCATCGCTGAAAAATACTCTTCAATGAAGATTTTTACGAATTTCTTCGGAAGCTCCGAACCCAAAATCAACGTGAAATCGGTTTCCGAGTTCTTGGTCATTCTAAACAAGTTGCAGGTCTCAAGACGGGATAAGAGTTCCTCTGCAGTATGCACCTTACTCCTCAACTGCTCCGCGTGAGAACGAGCCACTTCTCTGTGACTGCGCCAAAACTTGTCCTCTTCAGTGCAGGATTCAACTAGGCTCAGAAAGAGAAGCCAGTGGTCAACATCCAAAATAACATGCTCGCCGCTGGAAAGCAAATCCAAGTAGTCGAACGTCTTTTTTCTCTGAGCAGAATCCCAGAGCATTTTGTTCTCGTTGTAGAAACGCAGCGCACGCCGCATGAGTTCGCTCTGAGAAAGCTCGGTTTCTCCGCTGAGTTTTTCCAGAAGGCTGGCTGTTGACTGGTCAAAAGCAACTGTTATTCTTGTTGGGTTCATCAGGTTTTTCTCCTAAACACGTTCTATAGTTTTACTCTGAAGTCCTCTTTAACTGCGCTGAATGCAACGTTAGTGACCGTTCTCCTGACGAACGGCATAGCCAGCAAGCCTTTGATGAAAACGTTCAAGCTGTTCCTGTCCTTGAACTTGCTAACCACAACAGCGTCATAGTCGCCAGTGACATCATAAACGGCGATAACGTTTGATGCTTTGGCGATTTCGGTCTCCACTTCCATGATGTGTTTGCCCTCAGTTTGGACCAGCACAAGCGCGGTTAAGCTGTAACCGAGTTTAGTCCAGTCGAGAATTACCGTGTAACCCTGTAGCACGCCCTTTTTCTGCAGGTTTTTGATGTGGTTGAACACTGTGCCAACGGACAATCGGAGTTTCATTGCTATCTTGTTGTAGCTTAACCGGCTGTCTTCTTGCAGCAGATTGAGGATTCGGATGTCGATGTCGTCAAGGTTTTCCATGGTAACTTCCCTTCATGTTTCAAGGTTTAGCGTTAAACTATTGTTCAAGCATTTAGGAAGTTATTTAAACATTCCTCCATAAAAATAGAACATTCGTACACGTTAGAATAGATAATGGCTATAAAACCTTGACAAATGACAAAGAGTAATTTCAGTCAGCATCATCACACCGGCGCGCCAAACAAAAAGCCACAGGCACAAATCATATAGCACCACGAATCCAAATAGTAACGCGGAAATGGTGAACGCTGACAAATGCAAAGGTCATACTCGCGCTTATTAGGCATAATCGGCAAGCCCAACACGGGCAAATCCACTTTCTTCAGCGCCGCAACTCTGGTGCCAGTTGAAATCGCAAACTACCCCTTCACCACGATAAAACCCAACCGCGGCGTTGGCTACGTCAGAACACCATGCGTCCACCAAGAATTCCAAGTCAACGACAACCCAAAAAACAGCATCTGCCTAAACGGCATACGCCTCATCCCAGTCGAACTCATCGACGTGGCCGGCATCGTCCCAGGCGCTTGGGAAGGACGCGGATTGGGAAACCAGTTTCTCGACGAAATCCGCCGAGCAGACGCCCTCATCCACATAGTAGACGCCTCAGGTGGAACCGACTGCGAAGGACGCCTGTGCAAGCCTGGTGAACACGACCCGCTGGAAGACGTGCAGTTCCTCGAACGGGAGATAACTATGTGGATGGCAACCATACTCAAAAAAGACTGGCAAAAACTCGCACGGACAGCTGAAGCCGAATCCAAAGACATCTACAGCATGCTGGAAGAGCGCTTAAGCGGTTTAGGCATAAAACGCAGCCACATCTTCGAGGCTATCAGAAACACGGGCTTGAACGCTGACAAACCTACCTCATGGAGCGAAGAAGACCTCCTGAAATTCGTGGACGCACTCAGGCGAGCTTCGAAACCGATGCTCATAGTCGCCAACAAAATAGACCTGCCAAACGCCGAGGCAAACGTCGAACGCCTAAGAAAGCTCGGCTACACCGTTATACCCTGCAGTGCAGAAGCTGAACTAGCGCTGAGGCGTGCCGCGGAAAAGCAACTAATCGACTACAAGCCAGGCGACTGCAACTTCAAAATCCTCGAACAAAGCAAACTGTCCCCAAGCCAAATAAAAGCGTTAGAAACCATACGCGAACGTGTACTCCTCAAAAACGGCTCCACAGGAGTCCAAGACGCCATAAACATGGCCTACTTCAAACTCCTAAACATGATAACTGTCTACCCAGTGGAAGACGTGGAGCATTTAGCTGACCACAACGGCAAAGTGCTGCCAGACGCTTACCTCGTACCTTACGGAATAACCGCACGCCAGTTCGCCTACCTAATCCACACGGAACTCGGTGAAAGTTTCATCTACGCTGTGGACGCGCGTGAGAAAAAGCGGATAGGCGAAAACGCTGTGTTGAAGGACAGAGACGTCATATCCATCGTAAGCGCCAAAAAACGCGCCTGAAAAAGCGTCTATGCGCCATACCTGCGTTTGCGCTTTTGGAAAGTCCTGATGGTTCTTAAAAGGTCGATTAAGCGGAAGTCAGGCCAGTAAACATCCAGAAACGCCAGTTCGCTGTACGCTGACTGCCAGAGGAGGAAGCCGCTGAGTCTTTCCTCGCCTGAGGTTCGGATGATTAAGTCAGGTTCCTGTTTTGGCATGTGTGAGGTGTACAGGTACTTTTCGAACGTGTTTTCGTCCACGTCTTCGATTTTGAGTTCGCCGTCTCTCACTTTCTGTGCAATCATCTTTGTGGCGTCCACGATTTCGGCTCTGCCGCCGTATGCGAAAGCGAAATTCAAAAATTGATTGTCGTAATTTTCTGTGGCTTTCTCCACTTCCGCGATTAGTTGTTGCAGGCTCTCTGGCAGCAGGTTTACTCTGCCGATGACTTTAACATGGACTTTGTTCCGGTGGATGCGCTCGTCAGTCAAGAGTTTCCGAAACTTTTCTTCAGCAATTCGCATAATCTCCTCGATTTCCTCTGGAGGACGCTTGAAATTCTCCGTTGAAAACGTGTAGAGCGTCATGAATTTGACGTCGAGTTTCTGGCACCAATCCAGAAGTTGCTCAACGGTTTCTGCGCCTTTTTTGTGACCCAGCCAAGGGTTAAGTTCTTGTTCCGAAGCCCACCGCCTGTTTCCGTCTAAGATTATGGCGATGTGCTCCAGTTTCGCGCCGTTCTTTACCTGAATCCAAAGCCATTTTTCATACAGTTTGTAAACGCCGAGGATGGAGAGAAGTTTCTTAAGCAATGAGTGAACCTCGCACTCTCAGGGTGCAATAGCACGGTTTGGTTGCCATATCAGAGTTAGAAACTCTAATTGTTTCAATTAAAGTTTGCTGTACCTAAAGTTAAAACTGTTCTTCATTGTTCAAAGTTTTTTATGTCCCTTTCGAGTTTTCCTTTTTGGCGACGGCTAGTTTTCCCTCTCGGAACTCGTCTTCTTTTTCTTTGTTTTCCAAGAAGAAGTCTTTAGCTGACCTGTGGACGATGAATATGACCAGAACCGATGCTATGGCTATGAGTATGCCGACGATTATTTCATAGACTAGGTTGGAGAAGATTGGGTCGCTGAAGCCGATCCCAGGTTTGAAAAGGATGTCTGCTGTGCCGTTGAGAATCCAGCGGAACCACGCTACAGACACAATTAAGGCTACGTTTCGCAAAAGTCGCACGTCCCGTTCGAAGTACAAGCGTATGCTCCTGCCAAAAAGTCCGATAATTATTCCCACGATTAGGAGGTCTTCGACACCTTTAATGAAGAAACCCGCTATTGTCGGGAGAGCAGCAACCCATTCCGCAGTGTTATTTAGCACAGGCGCATTGGCGCTTGCATTGGCGACACCGAGGTAAACGCTTATGGCTACGCAAAGGATTCCGGCGATGATGGCGTAGTTGGAGATCTGCACTGGTAGCGGCGGGGGCGAATATTCTTTAGCCCACTTGTACAGGTTTCTCACTCCTCTGTCAACTCCGAAGCCTTTGATGAGCAAACCGCAGCCTAGAATGAGAATTATGGCTAAAAGATAAGTGCCGCTTGATACTCCGACTATGGAAAGAATCGCGTAAAGGAAAAAGAGCAGTCCCGGTATGCCCAGAGCTATGCGTGCGTATCGGGGATTTTCCCAGATGAGTTTCAGGTAACGTGAAAAAAGCGCTGCGGTTTCCTCGATGGATTCGCTGTGCTTAACAACTATTCTTCTAACAGATGAAACGGGCACTCTAGACTGCACAAGCGGCAAAACTGCTTCGTCTGAGTAGCCATCGGTGACCAGGATGACTTCAGTGGCGTTGAATGAGCTTAGCAGATTGCCAAGTTCAGCAACCAGTTTCCTGTCTGCGCCAACTCCTCCAAGTTCCGAGCCGGAAATCGTTGCGACCTCAAAGATTTCTTCTGTCTTCCTTTCACCTTGCAGGCGGTCATACAAGCGAACCGCTTCGAACATTGCGTTGGCGTCTGGCTCTTCAGGGTCACGCAGAGCTAAGGATACAGCAGCGTCCAAGTTTGCGGTTCTGCCGAGGAGAGGCGTTTTTATCCCTGCTTTTACCTCGATATCACCGTCTCTGTCAACGCATAAAATTAGGATACGCTTCTGCGTTTGCTGCTCACTCGGTTTTTCAATCATTCATTTTCTGTTCCTATTTGTCTAATAGGGCAACTTTAATTTTGCGTTTCTGAGTCCGGCTCGTTTTCTTCTGCGAGCAGTTGGAACTCGTGCCAGCTTAGTTTTTCGCCTCGTTGAAGCTTGTTTCTTGCTTGGGACTCGAGGTTTTCTTTGAGAGCCTGTTCCGCCATCTTCCTTTTAGCTTCATCTTCTTTGCGCATGGCTTCTTGAAGCATTCGTTTCTGGGCAAGTAGCCTCTTTACTTCTTCACGGATGGGCTTTGCTTGTTCTCTTGCTTGAACGTACCTTGCATGGATGCTGTCAGCTTCGGCTTTGATGTTTTTTGCTTGGTCGATTTTGGCAAGCATTTTTGCGTGTAGCTCTTGGCTTTTCTGGGCGGCTTCCATGAGTTCTTGATGTGCTGCGTCTGCGCTGGTTTCCAGGGACTTCAGTTCTTTCCGCAATTCCGCGATTTTCTTGTGTTGAAGGTCGATTTTCCTGTAGGCGCTTAACTGCATTTCGAGATGCTTGACTTCGTCCACAAGCATTTTTTCTTCTTGCAGGTCAAGCGTTGTTGTTTGAATTTTCCATTCTATGGCTTGCAGCTCTTTTTCCAGTTGTGCACGGCTTTTTTTAGGTGTCTTCTTTTTCAGTTCATTGATTTTTTGGCTGTGCGCTTTTATTTCCTCGATTATTTTGCCGTTTCTGTCTCGTGCGTTGTCCCGCTGCTGTTTTAGCGCTTTAACTTTCTCGTTTAGGCTGTCGCGTTCGGCTTTTAGCTCACTTGTTTCGTTACGTAGTTTTCTGAATTGTTCATTAAGTTTATCCCGTTTTTCGATGTGCCCTTTCGCTTCAAGGTCTGCTTGCGCGAGTTTTTCTTTTAGCGTGGCGAGTTGCTGGTCGATTGCTGCGATTTCGTCTGCTTTTCGTTGCGTTGCCAACAGTTTTCCTCTGCACGGTTTATCATAATAGCATTGCGATTTTCAAATTAATATTGGTTTCAGACATGTTTATGCATATTAATGGTGCATTTTCCTTTTTTTAGCATTATAAGTTTTAATAGTATGTTGATTAATGTTTTAGCGAGAGACAAAACATGAAGTACAACTATGATGAACTGCTGAAACGAGCCACTTCGCAACTGCCAGAAGTTTCGCTGAAACAGGAGCGACTGGAGTTGCCGAGATTGCAAATTAACACGGTCGGCATGCGCACCATAATCTCTAACTTCAAGGAAGTAGCTGACATGTTAGACCGTGACCCACAGCACATCCTGAAGTTTTTAACTCGGGAAATGGCGACGGCAGCAACTTATCATGAGGGCAGAGCCATTTTTCAAGGCAAGTTTCAACGCGACAGTTTTGAACGCTTGTTGCAGCGGTATATGGAGAGCTTCGTGATTTGTCCAGTCTGCAAGCGTCCAGACACCAATATAGTTAAGGAGAAACGCTTGTCTTTCCTTGTTTGCAACGCGTGTGGCGCAAGGTCGTCTATAAAGCAGCTATGAGAGTGCCTTTAAATTTGGAAGTGTACGTTAATCTGAAGAAAGTCGGCAGGAACGTACTTTTGGCTATATGCGATTGCGAGCTACTTGGCAGAACCCTGAAAGAGGGAAAAATCGTTTTCCACGTTAAAGACGAGTTTTACAACGGCGGAAAAGTCAGCGTTGACGAGGCATTAGGCATGATTGAGAACTCAACGATAGTGAACATGGTGGGAAAAAACTGCGTTGAAAAAGCCATATCAAAAGGCTACGTGCATCCAGAAGCGGTGCTGCACATCGAAGGCGTTCCTCACGCGCAGATCGTCAAACTCTAAGTTGATACAGCGTCACCTGGTACGTGACTGGGCAGACTGCGTGTTATGATAAACCTTTTTTAACGGTTGGTTATCTAAATCTACTTCTGTGTCGCGTTCGGGGCGCTGTAGGAAGAAAATAAGCGATGAGAATAACTCTGTCTAAGCGTGTTCTCGCCGTAATCTGCGTTGCTGCGCTGGTTCTGGCAGCCGTCAATACCTACTTTATATTCACCTTGAACATTGCATTGCAAGACGCTGCCCACGATTCAGCGTTTGACTACGTGGTTTTCCAGGATGGCGGCACGTACAAAGCAAAAAACCAGCTGACTGGTTCTGTGGACATTGCTTCAGACAACGCTTCGCAAGTGTTAGCGCAAGCATTAGCCAAGGGCAACACGGTTTACATCAAACCTGGCAATTACACGCTGAGCTCAGACGTTCAAGTGCTTAACAAGAAAAACGCGAAGATAACGGGCGATGGTGCGTGCATAATCGGCAACGGCAAAACCTTAACCTTGAAAGGCGACGATTACACTCGGTCGCAGAATAACCTGATTTCAGGGCTAACAGTCATCAACGGCACGGTTAGAATTGAGAATTCTTTCGGAACAACCCTATCCAATATGCAGTTTGAAAACTGCGGAACCGCACTTGAGTTCGCTAACACAGCAACTTGGAGCGAAGGCACGAAAATCGAGGATTCACGGTTCATCAACTGCACTGTGGCAATCGTTTTCAGGACGCCAACAGGCAACGCTACAGGCTCTTACGCCAGCACCGAAATCAGACGTTGCTTTTTCAACCTTCTTGACAATTCGGTGGGCATATCTGTGCAACGACTAGCGGAGCTGTCTGACAGCCAGCTACAGGATGTGCGGATGTGGATGGGTGAAAACGGGTTCGTGAAAAACCAGACCGGTCTCTTGCTGGACGGTTCGATGCATCAAACACTGCTGTTTGGCATGGTCTTTGAATCGTTCGCAGATTATCCTGAGGACTTGTACGCCATAGCACTGGGAGAAACCTCCATTACGCCGCCAATTCTCGCGGGCGGTATAAGTTTCTTAGGCAACTGGACAGCCCGAATTCACAACCCGCACGGCAAATGGATTGCCGGAGCAGGCAGCGTTTTCCGGCAAGAGAATTTGAATGTTCCTGTCGGCGTTAGCGGGCAGTATGGGTCAACGGTGGATATTCAGATGCGTCCGCAAACGATTACAAGTCTTAAGCCTAAGATACAGGTTCAAGGCAGTTTCGCAAGCAACGAAACCATCACCGTCAGGTTCCGCTTGGAGTTTGTCGACAACACAATCTCGCCGAGCGTGGAAAAGACCTTCACCAACAGCACCACGGTTTGGCTGAGTGACGATGACATTCTGAGGCTGTTTCCGTCGCAGAGTATAATCTGGGCAATCCTTGTCGACGCAAAAGCAAGCGTAGCTTCAACAGATGCAACTGTCAAAATCAGCGTTTACGGAACAGTTACGTAGCGCCTTCTCCGATTGGTATATGCAGTTGGGATTGTTGCAAGTTCTGAAGCTGTCTCTGCTCTGAGGGTGCTTCCATCCGCGTCGTTTCAGCGAAGCGCCAGTTATGCTGGTTGTCAAAAATTTCTTGGCGAGAAGCCAAGCGCTTTGTTAAAGCACTTGTTTTCTCAGTTAGCCATCAAGGTCATGTTGTCAATGGTGATATTTTACTTTGTTGTTCGGAAGATATAATAACGAATTCTGCTATTAAGGCGAGAATCCGCTGTTTGGGAGTTGGAAGGCGTCGCAGTCACCGGACAAAGAATGTGAAGGTTCTGTGCTGTTTAGTGGCCGCAAATGGCAAGCGTTTAAGAGTTTCATCGCAAAACATTCTCCGCTTATTGGAATTCTTCTGGGCTCGGCGTTGCTGTCGATTTCTCTGGGACCTTACTCCAGTTGGGATTCGCTGACGGAGTTTGCCGCGGCCTCAGGCGTGGTCAAATGGGGTTTCCCATATCTCACTTACGGTAACCTGATTAACATGCAGCCGTTCGGGTTCTACGTTGACGCGGTTTTCTTGAAGATTTTTGGCGTGTCATACGAAACAGCGGTGGCGGTGACGACCTTGTTTGCGGTTGGATGCGTTTTTCTCACCTACAAGATAGGCGACATGCTTTATGGGCGACGCACCGGGTTATTCGCGGCTGCACTTTTTGCTCTTACTCCATGGCACGTGATAATGTCGAGAGTTTTCCTCATAGATGTGCAGTGCCTCTTTTTCAGCCTGCTTTACCTGCTGGTGGGAATTTGGGCAATACGGAGAGATTCCAACAAACTCTTTTTTGCTGCTGGCGTCATTTTCGGGCTTGCGCTTCTGACAAAGCTTTTCGCCGTGTTTATGCTGATTCCACTCGTTCTTTTTTACGTTTACTCGAAGCCGAAAAGCCGAACTCGCGTTTTGACGGCGTTACTTCTCTTCGTTTTGCCTGCTGTCTTTATCCAGTATTTGTGGTATGAACCAATTTCAGGACGCAAATTAATTTCTCTGCTTAACCACGACGATTTCGGCTCATTCCTACCAAGCGGTTTTGTTCCTTCGCCCGTTTTTAGTTTGAATTTTCTCAGCGAATCCTTAGGCATTTTCTTCATCTTGGGATTTTTCTTCTCAGTCGCGCTTTCGTTCCTGCAGAAAAAACATTTCGCAAAGACTTGGGTTTTTGACGTTGCCTTTTTCGCCTCCATCGTAGGTGTCATCGGCTTTAACACTTACCTGGTTCTGGGCAATAGTCTGCTGGTGCCATACGTTAACTCGATAAAATATGACTACCTTACTTTGCCCTTGTTCTGCTTAATTGCGGCTTCTTCTGCCAAGAAATGCTCTCTGCTGTCGCGGCAGAGAATCCCCAGCGCAAAACGCCGTGAACTGGTATTGTTTGTTGCCGCAATAGGTCCTTATCTGCTTTTGATGTCGATGATTTTCAACTTTTTAACGATAGTTGTGACGTCAGGTTACGAGTGGCTGTCTTTCGATGTTCCTGGCGGACTGAGCTATTCATTCGACAAGCTTTCCCCTGTCCTGAGCAGCAGCCACATTTGGACAGTTCAGTTCTCCGCGTTCCTGCTAATTCAATTCAGCCTTCTGTGGGCTAACCGAGGCAGACTAGAAGCGCTATTTGCATCACCTAAAAGCATGGTGAATTAATCAAACGGCTGAGCTACCCACGGGCGTTTAACTCGGCTGATAACCTTCAAAAATATAAAGGTAGACTGCACCATACTACTAAAGGCGTATCAGAGGCTTCCTCACTGATGAAAAAGCGAATCAAACCTGTGACAATCGTAGCTCTATCTTTCCTGCTTCTGGCAACGATATTTCAGTTTCCCAGCGCCACGGCACAAGAAGACTTTTGGACTGCGCGCGCGCCGATGCCGACTGCCCGGGCAGGACTTGGCTTGGCGGTTGTCAGCGGAAAGATATACGCGATTGGAGGCTTAAACAATAACACCTACCTCAACGTCAACGAAGAATACGACCCAGCTACAAACACGTGGGCGACTAAGGCGCCGATGCCGACTGCCCGAAGCGGTTTTGCCGTCGCAGTCTATGACAGGAAAATATACGTCATAGGTGGCACAACAGGCGACAGCAACTCCAGCTCCTCTGGATTCACAGGAGCAGTCGAAGTTTATGACCCCGAAACTAACACGTGGAAAACTAAGACGTCAATGCCCACGCCTAGAGCGGACCTTTCCGCAGAGGTTGTGGATGGAAAAATTTACCTCATAGGCGGAAAAAAATACTTAGCCTTCGACCCCTACTACCAGGAAAGTGACGCCAACGAAGTTTACGACCCAGTCACAGACACCTGGACCAACAAAACCGCGTTGCCAACCGCCACCTTCGGTTACGCCTCCGCAGTGGTTGACAACAAAATATACATCATCGGCGGCGGAACCCAATTCTGGCAGAAATTCGACTTAACATATGTAAACGCCAACCAAGTTTACGACCCTGCAAACGACACGTGGAGCAACGTGGCCATGTTCAGCCCTCCTGGTAGCTACATGGCTGCCGCGGCAACCAGCGGAATCGACGCACCCAAGAGAATTTACGTCGTAGGGGGATTTGTCTTATCTGACTACAGCAACACCACCTACGTGTATGACGCGGGACACAACACTTGGGGCACCAGCACGCCCATGCCGACCCCCCGCCTTTACCTTGGCTTGGTCGCCGTGAACGATTTATTGTATGCCATGGGCGGGTTCTATAACAATACTTGGCTAAACACAAACGAGCAGTACACGCCGCCTGGCTACGGAACCGTGCCGCCAGAACTGCATGTGCTGTATCCGGAAAATAAAACATACAGCTCGGTTCAATTGGTTTTCACCACGAACAAGGCGACAGATTGGATGGGCTACAGCTTAGACAACCACGCTAACGTAACGATTACGGGCAATGTGACTTTGTCGGGGCTGTCTCAAGGCGCTCACGCCATAACCGTCTACGCCAACGACTCCCGCGGGAACGTCGGTAAGTCTGAAACTGTCCAATTTTCCGTGGACTCCCTGCCCCCTAGCATTTTGATTCTTTTTCCAGAGAACAAAACCTACGACACGACCGACATCAAATCAGTTTTCACCGTGGATGAGCCCGTGAAGTGGATGGCGTACAGCTTGGATGGAAAAGAAAAAGTAAACGTCACTGGAAACGTAACCTTGCCTGCACTGTCTGAGGGTTCGCATAGCCTGACGTTTTTCGCTGAAGATAACTATGGAAACATCGGGGCATCTGAAACAGTCTACTTTACCATACAGCTTTTCCCAACAGTTCTCGTGATAGCCATAATCGCCATAGTCATCATTGCCTCTGCAGGTAGCTACCTGTTCCTGAAACATAGAAGAAAATTCAAAAGAAAAACGGTTTAGGAAAGCGCCGGTTAGTTTTCTGACTTTAACCGCGTGACGCTTTCGGCATTATTATCGCTTGGCTCGGAGTTCCATAAATGACGCTTTTTCCTTCGAGAAACAGCTTCCCCACGAGTGCGCAGGTCACGGCGTCAAGTTCATGGTCGCTCATTTGACTGTTTAACCCCTTTACGCCTGCTTTTTCCAAGCCCTCTCTCAGCTTGTCGAGTCCACGCTGCTTTCTGGGAATACCTAAAATGTCTTGGGCGCCTCCAGGATAAACCTCGATTACTGTGAAGTGCCTGTTTTCAAGGGTTTTTCTTAGCCTTATGCCGCGGTCGGCTAGTTTTCTCATGGGACCCAGTGTTATCGGGAAAAACTTTATCCCCCGCCTCAGAAGCTCCCTGTCGCATTCTCGCAGATGAACGTTTGCTCGTTCTTCTATTGACTTTCTCCCGGACGGAAGACTTAACGGCGCGTCGATGGCGACTACGCGGGGTTTGGCAGCCTCGATTGCCCGCAGTATTTCTTGGTCCGTGTAGACAAGCAGAGTCTCTGCTGCCATGCCGTTGAGAATGCAGAGTCCTGTGGGTCTTTTTTCGACCCCTGCCAAGTCCAAACCGACTACGGACATGCCGTTTCAACCATTATTTTCTGCAGCGGGCTATTATAGTTCTTTCAAACCTTTTCTGCATTGTTTTGGCGGTTTTCTGCGCGAATAGCGACCCCTCCCCTCTATAGGTTTCTGCAACGAACCACTATTAGGCGCCAAATATGCCGCGGCTGGACGTGAGGTGCACGTGAAATGGGCGCTTGCGGGTTTTTGTCTTTTTACATGACCCTCCTTCTTCTTCGGCAGTTTGCATGGTTCGGGCTTTCGCAGTGTTGGTGCGCGCTTCGAGATATTTGAACTGTGACGAAAAATGCTGATTCGCCAATTCTCTCTGATTCGGCTCATTTTAGGGATTCGGCTGTTTTTTCAGCAATTGTTTCAGGCAGTTCATCTCTGTTTTCGTGCGTGACCGTGAACATCTCCGAGTCTTCGCGATTTTTTGCTTCGCTTATCAGCTCCCTAGCTTTCCAGTGGATGACGGCTAAGACGGGTTTGCGGCTGTTTAGGGCTTTTCGCGTGGCTTCCTTGAACTTTTCTGAGAACAGTTCCATGGGTCCGATTTCGTCTATGGCGATAATGTCACATTTTTCCACAGCGTCCACAATTGCCTTCGCGCCGACAGCGTTGAGGTCTTCTATGTTCACGTGATATTTGCCGACTTGCGGACCTGCTTGCTGGTTAACATGTGCAAGCCAGCCGCGTTTGCCACTGTTCAGGTCAAGAATCTCGAAGCCTACTCGTGTTCCGCCTTCTCGCACTTCACGGCTTATCATGCCGCCCACACTGTACCCTTTCTCTTTCAGAGCGTTAACCGCCTTCGCTAAGACTGTGGTTTTCCCCACGCCGGGATTGCCCGTCAAGAGCAGCACACGCTTCCGCAAAGCCAATGCACCTGATAGACCAGAAGTCTAATATGTCCATAAATTTCTTCTCTCTAACCCAGCGACGGAAAGGCGCAGAACCATGGCGGACACGGAGTTCACAGCAGATTATCCGACAGAAATGGTTACGGAAGGTAGGGTGCGCGTCTTAGTGCCGCGGCTCGAGGCGTACAGGGAGGAGCCTTCCGACTATGCGCCGTCCAAAGCGCCTGTGTTCTACAACCCTGTCATGGAGCTGAACCGTGACTTGGCTGTTTTGGCGTTTCAGGCTTACCAGCGCAACGCGAACCGCAATATCACCATCTGCGAACCCTTGACCAGCAGCGGCGTCAGAGCCGTCCGCCTCGCCACCGAAGTCCACGGCCTCCAACAAGTGGTGGCAGCTGACATTAACGAACGCGCCTACCAGCTCGCAAAACACAACATACGCCTAAACGGGCTTGAAGAACGCGTGGCGCTGGAGCACATGGACGCTAACTGCCTTTTAAGCTGCCATGGCGCTCCCCATCAGCGATTCGATGCGGTGGATGTTGACCCGTTCGGTTCGCCCGTGCCCTACTTGGACTCGGCAGTCCGCGCGCTCCGTAACCACGGCATTTTGGCGGCAACCGCAACCGACATGGCGCCGCTGTGCGGAGTTCACCCAAAAGCTTGTATCCGCAAGTACGGCGGAAAACCATTGCGCACCGAGTACTGCCATGAACTTGCCGTCAGGCTGTTGGCTGGATGTGTGGTGGCGACCGCGGCGCGGCAAGACATGGGCACCCGCATCCTGTTCAGTCACTCCGCTGACCACTACATTCGAATCTACGTGGAGATAGCGTACGGCGCCAGAAAAGCAGATGAAAGCCTGCGACAAATGGGCTTCGTGCTGCATTGCTTCAACTGTATGCATCGAGAAACCGCACGGACCGCCTTCGTGACAGCGAAGTGCCCTGAATGCGGCGCCGCTATGGATTGGGCTGGACCGCTTTGGCTGGGAAAAATCTTCGATGCAAAGTTTTGTGAGTTGGTGGCGGAGGAAAACAGGCGGGTGGCGTTGCGGAACGGCGCTCGAATCGCCAACCTCTTAGCGTTAGTCAGTGATGAGGCTGAAGCGCCCGCGACATACTATGTTATCGACAAAATCAGCAACAAGCTGTCGTCACCTGTGCCTTCTGTGACGGCAATGCTGAGAATCCTGCAAGATAATGGTTTCTTGGCGGTTCCAACTCACTTTAATTCCAGAGGCGTGAGAACAGATGCCCCTGCTCTTGTCATGCAAAAGCTACTACAGAAAATAGTGGCACGCAACCTTTCCTAAAAAACACACGTTGTCACTCCGCCACAAAACCTTACGACAAACTCGGAAGCCGTGTTACTCGCCTCTTCAAGTTGAGCATACGATATGCCTGGTGCCCCACAAGAGACAAGTAGCACATTTTTGGTCTGCAAAGTCAAACGTGAGTGGTTGGCGTCTCGATGTGGATAAATTGCCACAAGCCTAGAGGCATCAGCCATGACGATTTCTCCGCCCGCTGTGGTTACAGGTTTGTCCATGCCTATCCCAAAAAACGCCTCGCCCGCCTCAGCAAATCTCATGTTTAGTTGTCCTTCAAGCTTGTCAATGTCAAAAGCAGCTAAAGCTACGCATGTCTTTATTGACGCTAAATTGTAAGCGTCTACAGCCGTGTTTATGCGAGGTAACGAGCGCCCACCCAAAACCCGTCTAATCAAAGCCTCAGCCGCAGGTCTTGTTTTAGTTGGATCTATACCTATTCTCCAAAAGAAGTCACGATACGCTCTGAACACTGGTTCATCCTTCAAGCCTTCAAGAGTAAACCTGCGTTTCACATCGGCACAGACCGCCTCTTTAAATTCTTCAAGCCGGGGGTCAACGTCAGAAATCCTTACTCCCCGAACTTCACGCAACAAAACTCTCAAATCGGGAAACTTTTGCTTGACGTCAGCAGCGACTTCTATACCAGAGCCCAGCATCTAAACACACAAACACTAAACAAATTCAACGTGCCTATTTATGCCTTAATTAGCGCGTTATTTCAGCGCTTTGCCGACTTCAAATGCGCCGTTTAGAGTTTCAAGCTGTTCTCTCACTTCAGCCTTATCGTAAGCGGTGACCAGAATCTTGTTTGTAAGGTCGATCCCCAGATACTTGAATGAAAGTTCAAACATTCTGACTAAGCAATCACAGGCGCCGGGACCCTCTTCGGACGGCGTAACCAAAATAGCCTTTTTTCCCTTCAGTTTTTTCGAGGCTACGAATGGACGAAGTCTGTCAATCATTAGTTTCATCTTTCCAGTAGGTCCATACCAATACAACGGTGTTCCAAAGACAATCACATCTGCACCTTCCAGTTTTGAGTAAAGCGTCGTCATGTCATCATCAACAGCGCAGCGGAAGTCATCCTTCTTGCATCTCCTGCAATCAACGCAAGGAGAAATATCCAAGTCGTACAGATACAATTTTTCAGCTATATGACCACTTGCACTGGCGCCGTCCAGTACGCTGCTCACCAACAAATCTGTGTTACCGTTTTTTCTGGGACTTCCGACTAAGCCAAGAACTCTCATTTCAATAGCCTCATAACCAAGAGACTACGTCTTATTTAATTGGTTTCTGGACTAAGAGATAAAAGGTTGGACAATAAAGGTTAAGAGCATATACAATGTAGTTAAAGCAAAGAGTGACTGCCTCATGAACGACAAAATCGCCGTAATAGGCGCAGGAATGATGGGCGGCGCCATAATCAAAAGCCTCCTCAAAAGCGGATACGCAGGCAAGATTACGGCAGTCGACATCCAGCCCGAAAGGCTACAGGAACAAGAAAAACTCGGCGTAGCCGTGACTACGGACGCACGGAAAGCCGCCGCCGACTCCGACATCATGTTCATCGTCGTCAAACCCAACGACATGGAAAAAGTCCTGAAAAACATCAACCACGAGACCAAAGGCAAGCTGGTAATCTCCGTAGCAGCCACGGTTCCGCTCAAATTTGTGAAAAAATTCATACCCGAAGCCAAAGCCGTTCGCATCATGCCCAACGTCGGCGCACTGGTGCAAGCATCCTACACGGCGTATTCATGCGACCAGAACGTAACCGCCAAAGACAAGGAGAAAGTTAAGGCTTTGCTGAACATGATGGGTATATGCGAGGAAGTGGAGGAGAAGTACATGGATGCCATAACTGCCCTGAGCGGCAGCGGACCAGGATACCTCTCCATAATCATCGAAGCCCTCATGTACGCGGGACTAAAGGTTGGCTTACCCAGAAACATCGCCCTGTCTAGTTCAGCGCAGACCGTTCTCGGAACTGGAAAGCTTGTCATCGAGCTGCAAGAGCACCCGGCCAAGATAAAAGACATGGTTACCACGCCGGGCGGAACAACCATCGAAGCCATATACGAGCTCGAGGGCAGCCAAATCAGGCAGTCGCTCATGCGCGCTGTTGAGGAAGCCGCCAAAAAAAGCCAACAAATCCGCGAAAAGCTCGGCTTCAACGCAGAATAGCGAAGGTTCAGCCGAAATGTTTGAAGCAGTCATATTCGACTGGGACGGAACCCTCGCCGACGCCAGACAGGTAGTCGTGGCGTCGTTCCAAAAAGCCCTCAGAGAAATCAACTGCACCATAAGCGACGGGTTCATCGAGCGCCGCATCGGAACAGGCTCAGCAGAAACCTTCAGGGAAATCCTGCGCTCCACACAAACACCTTTCGACGAGGCGTTAATCAAGCGTCTTGTGGAAAGGAAGGTGCAAACTGAAATCGAACTATCCAGCGGGATCAAGCTGTTCCCTGGCGCGCTGGCGCTTCTGGAGGCGTTGCAGGGCAATGTCAAGCTGGGCTTGGCTTCCATGAACAACCGCCAAGTCATCAACCACCTTCTCAACAAGAGAAGCATCCGAAAGTATTTCGACGCTGTGCTCACAGCCGACGACGTCGCCCACTCAAAGCCTAACCCTGAAATCTTTCTGAAGTGCGCTGTCCAGCTCAAGAGCACGCCAGACAGGTGCGTGGTCGTGGAGGACTCGATTTTCGGTGTTGAAGCCGCCAAAGCTGCAGGAATGAAGTGCATCGCGGTGCTGACGGGAGTCTACGGTGAAGCGGAGTTAGAGAAGGCGAAGCCCGACCTAATCGTGAAGTCGTTAACGGAGAAAAGCCGCATCGTCAATTTTGTCCTTGCTTAATTCGAAGTTGTCGCTGTTGCTGTGTCCGTACAGTCACATAGTTTTAAAAATTTTCTTCAACACAAAGATATTGTTCCAAAAATATCAGGGATGAAAAAGAGACATGTTGAAGGAAATACTTGAAGTAAAAAGGACAACCCCGCTGGTTTTCCAAGTGCTGCTGTTGGGCAACGACGCAGGCCAAGACGTTGAAGTTGAGGAAAGCGAACAAGTTGACTTCCTGCGAATCCAAGAGCACCTGAACCGAGGCGGTTCGGTCTTTATCACCAGCAAACGCTCGCAAAAGATTGCGCCGCCCAAACCGCAAAAGGCGCCACGAAAAAATCGGAGCACAGTGAAGGCTACCGCCTTTTATTTTGACCATGTATAACGCCGCCGTCACCTAAGTGACATTTTCTGGGTGCACACCCATCTACATCGCGCTGCCAAGTTACTTGCTTCTAGAAGATTCTTTCACAAGGGTTATTTGGAAACCCAGCGCAACCATCAGGTGAGGGAAAGGAGACGCGAGAGGATAGGCTGATTTCTATCAGTCAAGCGACTTGTGAGCATGCAAAGCAGAGGCGGTACACGCAGACGCGGTTTGATGTGCTGAACGGGTTTGAACTTGTCTTGACAAGGTGCATAAACTGCCACAAGATTCTCGCTATCGAAGTTAAGAAAATCAAGTAGACTTTTCGTGTTTTGCGTCATGAACGTACCGCGGTGCCTCTTTGAGCAAGTCCAGCGCACGTTGGGTGTCTGTTTCAGACAACGTGCAGGTCTCTGGGTTTTTCAGGAACGGTAGCACTTCCGACGCGTTTTGGAGGAGGTGCAGTTCCTCCCATTCGAGTTTCACGTTCTCCGAGGCGCTGTGCTCGTCGATGTCGATTGCCCACGAGCCTTTTTCGAGTTCTTGTCCGCCTTCGCTCAGCGCTGTGAAGGGTCCCAGAAGGGCTTTGGTGTCGGTGTTGTAGAGGAATATGGTTGCGCCTCTCTTGATTTTCTCCTGGGGCGCGATTTTCTTGTCTGTGCAGACGTAGAGCTTGCGGTGGAGGCATTGTTCCTGCGAGGTGTTGTTGCAGATAAAAACGTATCCAGCGTACATAGTAATAGCTTTGGTTTGCACACTTATAAACCTCTCAAAAACGCGCAGAGTGAGTTGGGACTAATCAGAAATTTGAACACAATTTTGAGTGGACTGGGCGGGATTTGAACCCGCGGCTTCCGCCTTGCGAAGGCGGCGATCATACCAGACTGATCTACCAGCCCATTCACTCACGTCTGAAAAGAAACTTCAGCGAGGGAATTTAGAGCTTTCGGTTAAGTCGAAATCCGCCTATTCTTCGCCGAATCCGTGTTCTACCCTGCCGTGGGTTCTCCTGTAAGATTCCGCGTGCGCTTCTTTGAAGTCGCCGAAGCAGTTCAGGTGCCTCTGCAAATCCGCTTTGGTCAGGAATACGCAGGCGCAGTAGGGGCATTTGAAGTGTTGGTTTGAGTTTTGTTCTTCAGTCAAGTGCGCACGTCTCCTAGTGGATGTTGATGTATATGCGTTTTCCGTCCAGTTCCGACTCGTGCCAGTCTGCTTCCACTTCGCTGCGGCTGCCGTGCAGGTACACTTTTCGGGCGCGCACCAGCTCCGCCATCTCCTCAAGGTACGATTCCAAAAGCCCCATGCTCTCTTCGTCTAGCTCGGCGATGTGCGCTGCGTCTAGAACATCCGTTGGCACGAAACCCATCTCCTTCCGCAGAGCCTGAACACGGCGCGCTAAATCGCGCATGAGTCCTTCCCCGAGCAGGGTTTCGTCGCGCTGTCCGCTCACGAACACGAGAACGTCGCCTTCAGTGGCGGACACCCAGTTCTCACCGCCAACGTATTCGGGCGCTTGCTCAGCGTACTCCGCCGCTTTAACGTTGGTTAGCTCTAAGAAAAGTTCCTCGGCTTTTTTCAGGGCTTCAGTCGTTTTCTTGGGCGCAACCACAACAACCTTCGACAGTGGCCATCTTCGCTTCAGCTTCGCTTGCTGCCTTGCGGCGTAGACCAGAGACACGCATTTGAACAAGGTTTCGAACTGTTCTTCCAGCGTTTTGTTGCGCATTTTCTCGTCTGGGACAGGCCAGCCTTCGAGGTTTATGGACTCAGCCAGTTTCGGGTCTAGGCGCCTGTAGACTTTTTGGTGGAGCGCCTCGCTGAGGTAGGGCGTGACTGGGTTGAACAGCAACGTAATTGTCCGCAGCGTGTGGTGCAGCACAGCGTAGATTGTCTGTCGTCTCTCAAGGGTTTCCGGGTCGTCCGTCCAAAGCTCTTTCCTTATCATGGGCACGTAGAGCCTGCTCAACGTTTCGATAACAAAGTCCTCCAAGACCGCCACAGCAGCGTTAAACTCGCACCGCTCCAGCCCAAGCGTATACTCCTCGATGATCGCCTGCAGCTTCGACAGCAGCCATCTGTCCGCGTCCTTAAGTTGCCCTGCGTTGAAAGCCCAGTCTAAACTGAACTTTGCTGGGCTGAACTTGTCGAACTCGGCGTTCTGGAGGAAAAACCTGCTCAGGTGATAAAGCGTGGACAGCACCTGATACGGGCGTCGGTTAAGCTCCTGCAGGTCAAAGTTCATAAAGTCTATCGGTGAGCATTTGCGCATCATGTAGAACCGGCACACGTCCGCCGAATACTTGTCCAGAAGCTTGTTGGTTTCTACCACGTTGCCGAGGCTTTTGCTCATCTTCCTGCCTCTCGCATCCTGTGTCAAACCTTGGAACAGGAACGCGCGGTAAGGCGCTTCTGGCTTGCCCGTGAGTATGACGTATTCCAGCAGCAGCGAGTTTGCCCAGCCCCGTGTCTGGTCTATGCCCTCCGTGAGGAAATCAACGGGCACAAACTTGGCGAACTCGGCGTCCGTGAACCTCGCGTATGGCGAGGCGCCGCTGTTATGCCACGTGTCCAATACGTAATCCTCTCTTTGCATGGTGCCGCCGCATTTGGGGCATTTGAGCGTGACGCGGTCTACCCATGGCTTATGCAACTCGAAATCGGCTGGAACAGGCTCCAAAGCGGATTCCACAAGCTCTTTCTTACTTGCGACAAGCCGTTTCTCGCCGCATTTCTCGCAGGTCCATATGGGTAGGGGCGTGCCCCAGACGCGCTCTCGGGAGATGCACCATGGTTTGCCCTCTTTTAGGAATGAGAGGAAGCGGTTTTTTGGCTCTTCGAAGTAGTACTGGACTTTCTCGGCGGCTTCGAGGACTTTGCTGTTTATCTTGTCGGTTCTGAGGAAGTACTCTTTCCGTGCCAGCCACACGAGCTTGTGGTGCGAACGCCAGCAAGTCGGGTACTCATGCTTCGTCTTCTTGACTTCGACGAAGGCGTTGTGGCTGCGCAGCTCTTCCACTATTAAGTAGTCGGCGTCTCTTGCGAAAACGCCGCTGAACACGCCAGCGTCTGCAGTGAATTTGACCTCGTCGTCGAAAGGCGCGAACACCGGCACCTTGCGCTTCTGCGCCGCCCAGAAGTCTTCCTCGCCGTTTCCAGGTGACAGGTGGACCACGCCCGTCGCCGTGTCTACGTCCACGAAGTCTTCGCCGATTACCGTGTGCACCAGCGGGTTCTGTTTCTCCAACTCCGCCTGTTTTGGGATTAGGTCTTTAAGCGGGTAATCATAGCGCGTGCCTTCGAGGCTTTTGCCCAGCATTGTCTCAGTGACTTCGTACTTGGTTATGCCGAGCTCCTGCATGACTGGCTCCACGCGCTGCCGCACCATTATCCAGAATTCTTCGCCGACTCGCACCTTGACGTACTCGGCGTCGGGTTTGACTGCCAGCATCGTGTCCGTTATAATCGTAAAGGGCATGGTTGTCCAGATGAGGAAAAACGTGTTCTCGCTGCCCGCCACCTTGAATTTAAAGTACAGTGACGGGTCTTCCACCTCTTTATAGCTACCCTCGTAGCCCACTTCGGCGCTGCTAAGCGAGGTTTGGCAGCCTGGGCAGTAAGCCACCACGTAATGCCCCTCCTCAAGTAGGTTCTGGTCCCATGCGCGTTTGAGGTACTGCCACTCGCGTTCGATGTACTCGTCGCGGTACGTCCAGTAAGCTTTATCCTGGTTGATGAATATGCCCAGGCGCCTGTCGGATTCAGCCCACTCGCGATGGTACTTCATGATGACTTTCTTGCATTCCGCTATGAAGCGTTCTTCGCCCACGCGTTCCAGCAGTTCCCGCTTGTTCTTCACGCCTAAGAGTTTCTCGACCTCCAGCTCCACGGGCAAGCCTTGGCAGTCCCACCCCGCCCAGAAAGGTACGTAGTAACCCTGCATGGTCTTCCAGCGGTAGCGGATGTCCTTCATCACGCGCCCACGTGCGTGACCGATGTGCGGAATCCCGTTGAGCGTGGGTGGTCCCTCAACGTAGCCCAGCAAGCCCTTGGCGCCGTTTTCTCGGTGCTCCAGCTTGTCGCGGATCCTGTTTTTCTCCCAGAACTCACGGATTTCCTGTTCAAGCTCAAGCGGTCGGTAATCTCCAGATAAGCTGAGGTTAGAGTCGGGTTCGGTTTTTGATTTGGCAGTCACCTTGCATCCCAGTACACCGCAAATACATCGAAACTGCATATAAAAGCATTAAGCTTCCGCATGCAGTTGGGCGAAGTCGTGTCACACTTAAAAGCAGATCAGCGTTACTACGTACATAAGGCGTATGTACGTAGTAAAACCCAGCAGACACTGGACGGCACCAGATTAATAAGGCAAGTTGAAAGAGTCTGAAACATAATAACGCCCGTCACCAAGGGAGGGTCCCGTTCGAGCAAGATTCACTTAGCCATCTTTAACACGCAACCTCCGCACCTTTACTTTGGAGGCGTCGAACGCCGCATAGTTGAAACAGCCCACCGCTTGCTCGGCGAAGTTGACATGACAGTTTACAGCGGCACAAAAGCAGGCTTCAAAAAGCCCACCACGGTGAACGGACTGCATCTTGTTCCCTGCTTCTCCACAGACGCGCTCTACCCAGTGGACAACTGGTTTTTCAACAGGTCACTCGCCCAAGCAGCCGACGCCATTGAAGCGGATGTCTACGAGGCGCACACCGTCAGCGGCTACGGATTCCAGACTGCTCTCAAGAAGCGGGGCGTCCAGAAGCCGTTCATACACACGGTTCACGGCGTTTTAGCGGATGAGTACGCTCAGTCCTTCCAAAGCGGCTCCATGACGGTCAGGGATAAGCTTGCTAACCTCATGATGTATCGGCTTGCAAGAATCGAAGGAGAAACAGCCCGAAACGCCACCCTAATCGTAACTGTGAGCCAATACTCAGCCAAGAAGATACACCAGTTCTACGGCGCAGACCCCGCGAAGATAAGGGTGGTGCCAAACGGCGTGGACCCCCAAAGATACAAGCCGTTCGGCGGCTTGGAGAAAATCAAGCGCCAAATTGGAATAGACAACAAGCTCTGCGTCCTCTTCGTGGGAAGACTAATTCCCCGGAAAGGCTTGCCGTATCTTGTTGAAGCCGCCAAACGCGTGGTTAAAGAATTCAACGTAATCTTTGTAATAGTTGGAAACGGGCCTCTGAGGGGACATCTTGAAACGTACCTGGAAAAAATCGACCTGTCACGGAATTTCGTGTTCTTGGGCGACGTGAAAGAAAACGTGCTTCCCGCCGTGTACAACTGCGCCGACGTGTTTGCTCTCCCATCAATCCAAGAGGGTCAGGGCATCGCGTTGTTGGAAGCGCAGGCAACCGCCAAACCCGTTGTCGCCTTTAATGTGGGCGGAGTCCCCGAAGCAATGTTAGACGGAGAGACCGGGTTGCTTGTAAAGCCCAGCAGCCGTGAACTAGCCGATGTCCTCATTAAGTTGCTGTCCAGCTACTCTTTGCGAGAGCAGATGGGGCACAAGGGGCGCGAGTTTGTTTCGAACAATTTTACATGGGACATCTGTGCACAGAAGATGCTGCGGGTTTACCATGAAGCACTCGGTGTTTAGCAGCATGTGACGCCGACGGCGTTCGCAAGCCGTTTCAGGTCTTGGTCGCTCATCCACTCGGTTTTGAGGTAATCGCATATTCTCTTGTCGCTGAGACCGATGCGCCGAGCCTCTTGCACGGTGTAACGGTAGGCTTCAACTTCCGTGGGTCTATCCACGTAGTTGTAGCGGTTGTCGAAGAGCTCTTTCCCTTCCATGTGCTGCTTGACATGGTATAGCTCATGAATTAGGTCCAAGTAAATGTCCACCTTGTCGCCGTCGTGCAGGTACCGCGCGCTTATGACGAGGTGACCGTTGGCGTTGTTGACGAACATGTACCCGCTGAACCACGTGATATCCACTTTGAGGTTGCGCAGAACTTCTTCTGTTTTATCGCCGAAAATGCTGCGCACTGCAGGCACTTTTTCGAAGCCCTTGAAGTAATCCGCGAATGTTCGGGTGGAAGCTCCGAATCCTACTATCTTGTTTAAAGGCAGCCTGCCGAACAAACGCAACGTCCTAAACACTGCGTAATCCAGCCAGTTCATCGCCCTTGCTGCTCCTACTTGAACGCTGAAAGGTGCTCGATTTTCATGCCCCTGCGAACCAGTTCCGACGGGTTTCCCACGGTGCCTATGCCGGCGTCGATGTTGTGGTATAGAGGGTGAACCCACATGCCTTCTGGTGCAAGGTTAAACTGCATCGGCACACTCGTTTTCACTCCGTACATATCCTTCAAATCCTTGGTCAGCTGTTTCATGCAGGCGTTGTGCACGGAAACGTAACTGTGCAGCAGCTGCGGCGCAGCGTACGCTCCTATGCCATGCCATACCACGCCATTTTCAGGCGACCCTAAAGAGTAGAGGAAGAACTGCGGGGACGAAGGCGTTTCCTTGAAGTTGTACTGGGCGAGTTTTTCGCCTGCCACGGTGAAGTCGTCTTCAGCCTCTGCGATGCTAACGTCGTCTGGGTCAACCGAGTTCGGGTAAAGCGGCGTGGTTTCGTATTTGACATGAACACTTTCCAGGTTTGCCTCGTTGAAGTGGAGTCTGCCTCGGGCGGCGCGTTTGGAACCGTAACCCTTCTTCGAGTGCGGCACCGTCAGCAACGTTGTTCTCTTCGCCATGCTCCTTCCCATGCACGAGTACGCTTGGCTGACCGCCTCATAGTCCCTGTGGGTCTCGCGGATTATGTGATGCAGCAAACCGCTCTTGTCTTCGGCTTGCAATGTGGCTAACGGCATCCGCAAAGCAGGAAGCGACAAGTTAATCCCGAAGGTTTGCGAGAACTCATCCATCTCGGCGTACTTCACAGAATCCACGAAGTCCAAGTAAGAGTCTTTAGCGCTTGCATGATAGCTGTTTATGAGTTCGGCTTCGCTTTTCGCAAGCAATTTTCCTTCATACTTGCTCAAGAACTGCTTGTCCATGACTAACGGCTCTGGCTTCACGTAAGCGACTGGAAAAGCGCTCTGCCCGCTGGCAACGATTGACTTTCTCATCGGGTTCATGGAGTAACGGTCTGGCTCTATATCGTCAGTGTTAAGCAGAAATGGCACAATAAGACCCTCCGGCGGTTTTTTCAGCGCCTCGCATATTTCGTCAAAATCAGCGGTGTCCGGCTCTTTCAAGCCGTAAGCGTGAAAGTGGTTTCCGCAGGCTTCGAGCATGCGTGCGCCTATGATGCCTTGCACTTCCTCTACGGTCAGCTGCGGGTTTGAGTACTCAACTGAACTCCTCAGAAAGAAATGCGTTCCCTCAAAAGTTTGCTCAGTTTTCCTTCCATTCTTGAACCAGAAGAAAACCACTTTTCTAACGTCGCTGAAGCCAGCAAGCGCTTCAACAGTGTCCTTCACACATGTCCAAGAGTTTCTGAGAAAATCCTCCAAGAGTTTGCGGCATAGATCGTCAGGCATGCGCCATCATCCTCGCTCCAGAGATTCTGCCACGTATAAGCAGTTTGATGCAACGGCGGGACCTAAAAACATTCTTGCCACATGAAAATCACTGCGAAACCCCGCTTCAGACAGCCAGTCGAGAAGCGCGGTCTCTTTCGCCGGCACGCACATGAAAACGTTAAGCTCCCCCAACCTGCTCAACACGGCCTCTAGAAGCATCACAGCGGCATCAACATGTTTTCTGTGGCACACCAGTGGACCGACCTCAGCCATTCCGTCAAAAACCTTCGCTGCAACGTATCCCTTGACGCCGCCCTCATCAGCAGAGAAGTAGCACAGGTTCTTCTTTTCTCGAAAGATGTGCTCCAACAGTTTGGTTCTGCATGCTCCAAAGCACTGGCTGTCAAAATCAATTACGGCATCGACATCCTGCCTTTGAATTTTCCTCGATGTTTCAGACGCTGTGCGGGGCAATGGTTTGCCATGCAACTCAAGAAATTCCTCGTCAACCTTGAAACCGAAACTCTCATAGAACTTAATCAGGTGCGGGTAAGCATAAAGCCCAACCGTTTCAACGCCCGCACCCTTCAAGTAATCCAACGCATGCCTTAACAGAAAACTTCCCGCGCCCCTTTTTCTGTATTCTTCTCTCACAATCAGGTTGCCGAACCAGCCGACTTTACCAAAACTCACCGTCGTGGCTATACCCAACCGCTCAGAGTCCTGCAGAAGTATGAAGCATCCTTCAGGCTCAAGCGCCGTTGCCAACTCGAAGTCGTCAATTGTCATGTTCCAGTTCATGGTGTTAGAGAGCTGGACCGCAAAAGTAAAATCCTTCCGATTCATTGTTTCCACACGAAACATACAAATACACTCGCGCGCTAGAACATAAGCCTATACCACTCAGAAACGCCGCAATGTTTATTCCTCAGTATCCGAGTAGAAAAATATGAGATTTTTGAGCGCACAATCCCTGCAGTTCATGGAGTTTGAAAGGTGAAAAAGCTTGCATAAGACCAGGAGAAAACTGAGAACTCGAGCGATTTCTCTAATCCTGCTCTGGATACTATTATTTGCGGTTTCACTCGCATTGCTCCAGTTCCTTCTGGAAACCTTTCTTAGAACTTCGCAGGTTTCAAGTGTCGAAAGCCTTGACTGGGCAGGGTACGTCGTAGCTGGAAGCGCTTCAAGTCCTCAGCAAGAAGTAACCGGTGTCAGCGCCTCGTGGACTGTGCCTGCAGTGGCAGCTTCAGCAGGTGACACTTTTTCTGCGGCGTGGATAGGCATCGGCGGTTTCTTAGACAGATCATTGATCCAAGTTGGGACAGAGCACGATTTCATGAATGGTCAGCCCACGTATTCTGTCTGGTATGAAATGTTACCTAACGATTCCATTACGATAAACGCCATAAATGTTTCTCCAGGCGACGTGGTTTCAGCGTCAATACGCCTGGTAGATTCAGATACTAATGAGTGGTTCATACAGATATTCGATGTCACCAATGGCCAGAGCTTTAACCAGAACTTCGTTTACAATTCTTCACGGCTCTCAGCGGAGTGGATAGTTGAAAGACCAACTGTGAACAATCGGATCAGCACCTTGGCTGACTTTGGAAGCATAACTTTCAGAGACACAACCGTTACCGTTAACCATACCGTTAACCAGAGTGATGGCGCCATAAGCAGCTTTCCGTTCTCTCAGGTCGTGATGAACAACCGGCAGAACGTGCAACTCGCGTCTGTCTCATCTATTAGCGCCGGCGGGTCAAGCTTCACCGTCACATACTTGGCAAGCAGCTAAGGCGCAGAAGCATGTTTCAGCGCAGACTCTTCGCTTTTTCGTAGGCTTTCGCCACGCCTTCACTGGTCAGGACTCCGACAACTTTATCGGGTGCTTCGCGGTCAACGGCGGGTAGCAGGTCGGTTTTTTCTCGGTTCATCACCTTGTAGGCTTCAAGGATGGATTCATCTTGAAAAACTCGGATGCATTTCAACGGCATCTGCCCCACGGTTAAATTGGCTCTTTCCTCAGGCTTGACTTTCATTATCTCATCCCAGCTTACGACTCCTTGGAAGACGCCTTCTTTTTCCACAAGCGCGTCGTGGTACCGCGCCTTAAACATCACTTCCACCGCTTCCGCAAGAGTGGTTTCAGGCTGCACCGCGCCCGCTTCAGACTGCATGACATCCTTAACTCGCACCATCGCCAGATTGGTTGAGACTATGGTTTGCTCTGCCTCCTCGCTTGCGCCGATGTAGATGAACACGCCGATTAAAATAAGCCAAAAATCGTAGAAGACGCCTACCACGACCATGGCTATGCCGAAGAGCCTGCCGATGTAAGCAGCGTATTTGGTGGCGTCTGAAAACTTCATCCGTTCAGCCAGCAAAGCCCTGAAAACTCTCCCGCCGTCCATGGGAAAAGCCGGAATCAGGTTGAACGCGCCGAGAATAAAGTTCAAAATCGCCAAGTCCAAGATTAGGCTTCCAGCAGTGGCAATCGAAGGCGCCAGCGTCGCCACAGGCACCTCCACCACAATGATTTGGTTCAAGCCTAAAAGAACAGCGCCGACGGCGAAACTCATGAGCGGACCAGCAATCGCCAACCGCCATTCAATGCTCGGCTTTTCCGGAACCTCCTCAATTTCTGAAACTCCACCTATCGGGTAAAGAACGATTTTGCGAACTCTGATGCCGTAATGCCTCGCCACAACCGAATGCGCAAGCTCATGGAAAACCACAAACACGAAAAGAAAGACGACGAGGAGAAAAAAGTAGAGGTCTGGATAAAAAAGAACGAACACGGCACCAATCAGCAGTATGAACGTGATGTGCAGTTCAATGGGGATACCCCAAACCGAGCCAATTTTAAAAGAATACTTCATACGTATAAAGAAAAAGTTCGCGTCTTTTAAAGTTTCCACGTTAAGGTTCTGGTGTGGCGTTTGGTGGGGCTGGCCGGATTTGAACCGACGACCTTTACCCGGAAACAGTCGCTTGGCCGTTCCTACGGGTTTCTCTAAGACCGCTCCAGAATTTCGTCATTCCTCTGGGCGAGGTCAGCAAACCCGTTGCTTGCTTTCTGGAGCCCGTCGTCATGCCTGCCTAGACTACAGCCCCACCAACAGGTACGAACACCTAAATGGAAACTGCAGACATAAAAATATATCCGTAATCCCAAACGCTAACAACCACAGCTATCTGCAACTATAAACAAACACAACAAGCGAAAGGTTAATGAAGGGAAGCTTATGAAATATGCTGGGTTTGCCGGCCAAAGGGCGCGGGTCCCACCTGATCCCATTCCGAACTCAGAAGTTAAACCGCGTTCCGTTCCCAGCTGTAGTGTGGTCTTCGGCCACGTGAACCTGGGAAAGCTGGCAGCCCACTTTGACAGCAGATAATATAGAGTGAAGTTAGCTAAGATTTATAACTAAGTGCTAATAGTTTTTGGTGAAGTGGTGAAAAAGTGGCCTTTGTTCCTAGCGGCGACATAATATCGCAAATAATCTACGCAGCAAGCATACTGTTATTCGTAGTGTTCATGCTGTACGGGCAACGAATCCAAATGTACGTGATGATCAGGGAAGTTGAAGCGTCTCTCTACAAGTTAAAGTTCATAAAAGAAGAAGGGCGAAAAATCACTATAGAAACCATAAAAGAAATCGGCAAGCCACAAACCGACCCCACCCCAAGAGTTGACCGTTACCTGGAGTATTTCACAATCTCCCCGCAGAGCATGGACCCAGCAGGCATAGTTTACAAGCTGGACCACATACTCGACGTAAGAGATACCCGTCTTAAGGATGAAGTAAAAATCATGGCGCCCGCCAGCGACGAAGTCCAAGTGAACAATCTCGAGAACACATTGGAAGCGGCTATGGCGCTTAACTTCATCTACAAAGTTGTGCGTCACTACTATATCCAAGGCAAAAAAACGCTAAGCCTCTACGTCATAATGCAGCTACAAATGATATTGCCTCTCGTTATGAAAGAAGCCGAAGCGTATGCAAGCGCGCTTAAAGCGTTCGCTTACGGTCAACCAATAGGCGACGGCGCTGGTCCATTGGTAGCTGCAAAACTCATGCATGGCTATGAAACGCGTAAACTGCCTAAAGACTGCGTGGTGGCAACCGTGCCCATAGAAGGGCGCACCGCCTTCATCATAAAGGCTGAAGGTCCAGGCGGCAACGTAGGCAAGCCAGGCGACGCGGTACAAGCTGTCATCGAGGAAAACGAAGGAAAAATCGCCAACGTTATAATGATTGACGCTGGTCTGAAGCTTGAAGGTGAGGAAGTCGGCGAAGTTGCCGAGGGAATAGGCGCAGCAATCGGGGGACCAGGCGTTGACCAGTTCAAGATTGAAGAGGCCCTCGTGAAATATCACATTCCAATCAACGCGGTCATCATTAAAGAGGACATAGGCGACGCGGTTTCTCCCATGCGCAAGGAAATTTCAGACTCAGTTGACAAAGTCATCGAGCGAGTGAAAAACGTTATCCTTGAAAGGACAAAGGAAGGCGACAAAATCATCATAGTCGGCGTTGGAAACACCATAGGAATCGGGCAATAGGAGAGGAGAAAAAATGACTGAAAACAATCAATCGTCCACAGCAGCTAGCAGAATTTCAACCTACATGTTAACGATAGTGCTGATAATCTTGGCGCTGTCTATAGTGGCTCTTCTGTTCGCCGTCAGCGCATTCATCGTAGGCGACCAAGTTGTGGCTGGATACCTACTGATTATAGGCTTCATAACCATGGGCTTGTCGGCTTACTTGCTATTACAATCGCGAAAGCGCGTTGCAAACTTGAAGATTGAAGCACCGAAGATTATGACCACCATCGAATGCGTAAAATGTGGTTTCAAGAGCATCAGAGAGTTCCAGCGCGGCGACTACGTCTACAAAGAGCTGGACAAGTGCCAAAAATGCGACGACAAGATGACCATAACCGCCATATACAAAGAAGTCAAAGAAAAAGAGAAAACCTACAACGTCTAAGTTAAAACCTCACAGCCGTCCTCGGTTATGAGCACCGTGTGCTCGGCTTGAGTCACTGTTTTTCTGCTAACCTCAACGAACACGGGGTAGGCCATGAGCGCTTTTGAATCAAGCAGCTGCTTGAAGGCTTCGCGGTGCTTGTCTTTTGGCACCACGTCTTTCAACCAGCGCTCAGCAAAGGGCAAGCTTCTAAAATTATCCTCAATGTACTTCAGCATCTCTTTGGCGTAAGGATTTTTCTGAGACTTGGCTTTGACCAGACGGAAGATGGTGGTTTGTGGGCTGTCCTCAACGCGACCTACAGCTTCTGGCGTCGTAACGAATGGCTCTATAGCGAATACTTCCCCTGCCCTGACTTTAGTGAACGAGATTTGCTGGACGTTGGGGATAGAGGTGCCAGCGTGAATCAAGTATCTCCCAACAGAGTGTCCCGTCAGGTTTGAAATCGGTTTAAACCCGCGGTTTTTTATGATCTGCTCGATTATCTCGCCGATTTTTGACACATTCATCTCACCGTGAATACTGTCAACGGCAGCCTTCAATGCTTGTTCCGCCGTGTTCTGCATGCTTCTGTATTCTGGGTTGAAGCAGGCTGTGAAAGCGGTGTCGGTGACGTAGCCGTCAACGTGGACGCCCATGTCCACTTTCACCACGGCTTTTTCAGGTATTCTCCGCTCGTCGTTGGGCGGTGACGTGTAGTGAGCGGCTACTTCGTTTATGGAGACGTTGCAGGGAAACGCGGGTCTGCCGCCTTTCTCGCGTATGAGAGCTTCAGCTTTTTCGCAGACGTCGATTACTGGCATGTTTTCTTGAACAAAATGACGCATTTCTTCTCGTGCTTCGCGGAGAATCTTTCCCGACAATCGAAATTTTTCCAGTTCTTCTTTATCATAGGAGGGCATCAACAATCGCCTTTATGTTTCCGTTCATTTGAAATTTTTTATGTCTCCTCTATAGAGGAAGCTGCTTAAATGCGTACTCTTGTTTTCCGCAGTCCATGCGCTTTAGGGCTTGTAGATTTTGGGGTCGAGGACTGCGAAGTTGTTGCCACCTGCGTGATACAGGAGCCGTGCCGATTCCAGATTATATCTTTCTGTGAAGACGCCCATGTTGGCGTATGCCGCAAGGATTTTTCCGACGAAGATGGTGTGGTCTCCCGTGGTGAATTGGCTGTCCACGGCGCATTCTAAGTGAGCTACGCATTCTTTTATCGCTGGAGCCTTCACTTTCTTGGCTGGAATCGGCGTTAAGCCTGCTTTTTTGAATTTATCGAAACTTCTGCCGCTGAAACTGCCACAGGCATAGGTCGCCTGCAATAGCTCAAGCGTGGGAATGTTGATGATGAACTCTTGGGACTCCTCGATGAGCGTGTGCGAGAGGCGCTTGGGCGAAACGCTGATTGCGACCAGCGGCGGATTGTTGGAGGTGGGCATTGCCCATGCAAGAGTTGTGGCATTCGGTTTTCCTGCTTTTCCCACGCATGAAACGATGACGGTGTGCATGGGATGAAGGAGCCTGTACGCGTATTCGGAGTTGACATCAATTTTTCCAGACATAACCTTTCATCTCTACTTAACTTTGTTTTCTAAGACTGCGATGGCTCTCGACGCTTATTTTTCTTTCTCGTATTGCCCCGCCAAACTGAATAACTGCTTTAGCCAAAATCTTTTTCGACTGCCCTTAGAAGCTACTTTAAATAAGGGAGGGGATCTGCCTCCGCTCAGTCAAGCAAAAACTAGCGCTTTATGTGGTATTGGTCGATTACGTCTTTGGCTTTTTCACGGCGTTCCCGATGCTGCTCGAGAAACTTATTGAGCTTGGCTGCTAAGTCGGTTTTGCATTCGCCGCAGAGCAACTCGCCCGTTTTGCACTTGCGCTCCCTTTCAGCCAGCTTCTTGTCGCTTTCCTCGAAGAGGTAGAAGTAGTACTGGAAGATGCTGCACACTGTGGGGTCGGCACCCGTCTTTCGCTGTTCCGCCGCGGTTCCTTTGCCGCCTGTAAAAGCGTTCCAGATTTTCCGCTTCACCAACTCCGGCGGGTCCATGGTGAATATGCTTGTTTCGGGCATGGACGCGCTCATTTTCCCGCCAGCTCCCAAGCCTGGAAGAAAACGGCAGTGGATTTGCGCGGGCTTGTAATAGCCGAGCTTCTGAGCCACGTCGCGAGTAACCCGCCAGTATGGGTCTTGGTCTATGGCGGCTGGAATGAGTGCAGGCACGTTTTCGCCAGTCAACTTCGCATGTATGAAGCATGGCGCGGCTTGCAGGGCTGGCCAGAAAACCCAGCCTATGTTGGTGCTGTCTTGGAACCCAAAAGTTGCGCGTGCAGTGGAGTAAGTGATGCGTTTAGCAACTTCCAGCGTTAGATCATAAAGCAAGTCGATGTCCTGCACGTCGTAGATGATGAATGTGTTTTCGGGCTTAAACCCGAGGGCGATCAGGTCAAGGGCGTTCTCGTAAGCGTACCTGCGCGTCTGCTCGAGGCTCGCCTCGTCTTCCACCAGGAACTTTTCGTCATCGGTCAACTGGAAATAGAGCCGCGTGCCGAATTTTTCCTGCATGTGCAGCGTGAAAATCCAAGGTACAAGGTGTCCAATGTGTACGGGTCCTGATGGTCCTCTGCCCGTGTACAAGACGAACTTGATTCCCTTATCATAGAGGTCAAGCACCGTGTCTAAGTCGCGGTGGGAGAAGAAGATGCGCCTCTGAAGCTGAAGGTGCAGCTTGTCCGTGTGTGCGGCGATTTTGTCAAGCAATTCTTCTGTTAGCGGCTGGGTGCCGAACTCGCGGATTAAGCGTTCGTAGTCTACTTTGCCCTTTACTTCCCAGGGCGTGACAACCATCTCGTTTTCTCCAGCGTTGGGCGAAACCATCTGAATCACCAAACCTTTTTGACAGGAAGAATCTGTGAAGGCATATATCTCTTTTCGCATGGCAACAACCCGCAGCTGTCCATATTGTTTAACTAAAGTGCTGACTTCCACCACTGCCTTAGCCATTTCTCCCCTGCTTCCAAAAACTACCATCGGAATATCTGTAGCTCCGAATTTAAAACCTGCAAGGCGCGCAAGTTAAGCCATATGTAGGTAACTATGGACAGAGGCTATTCACGCGTTTGCGGTTGCTGGTTATAGATGATTATGGATTTTCCCTTTTCCCTCATTCCCAAGTTGTGCTCCATGGTGAAAGCTTTCAAAAAATTACGCGAATGCTCATCAGGAACCCATTTAAGATGCAGCTCAAACTCTTCTGAACCCGCGTCGCCCTTCTCTCCGATGCTGCGCAGGATAATGTTGGAGCAAAGGCTTCCGGAACGTGGGCATGAAGTGTGCGCTTTTTTAAGCAGCAAAAAATTTCTTGCCTTTTCAATCGCTGACGTCAATTAATGAAAATAGTGCAAACTAGGCTTTATGTGTTCGTGACTGTATCGTAGCAGTCACTAGTGAAATATCAGGAAGCTGGTTATTTCCATTTTTTTGAGGAACCCCTGCGCTACTCTGCACAGAATTTGAAGGAATGCCATACCAAATCAAGACTCGTTTGGATTCGGATAAAAACTGAAATAGGGGCAGAAACAGGATACGCTTATGCGTTGTTTGCGCTGTGGCGCTTGCTGCACAGAAACCGAAATGCTGCTTTCCAGCGAGGACATTGAACGTTTAGAAAGGAAAGGCTATCCGCGAGAGTTTTTCGTGCTGTTCGACAGAGAAGGTTACGCTAAACTGCGCAACCAGCACGGGCACTGCGTTTTCTTCGACGTCGAAGCTCGACGGTGCAAGATTTATGAATCGCGTCCTTTGGGTTGCCGCCTTTACCCAGTGATTTACGATGAGGAGAAGGGGATTGTGGTGGACGAGATTTGCCGCGCGCAAGGCAAGTTCAGCGCGAAACTGCTGGAGCGGAAAGGCAGGAAAGTGCTAAAACTTCTTGAGCGGATTGATGCGGAAGCTGAAGGCAGACGCAACACACGTCAGTCTTTAAGCAAATGAAAAAATACTTGGAAATTCGCTCGGTCTATTGGGTGTTGAGTCTCAATCTGAACCCTTTTTCGTAGATGCTACTGCGTTTTCAGCATCCAGGTTTAAACGTTAACTCTTATCTTCTTGTTCACCCTCTCCTCTAGTAGAGGGAAGGGGCAAGTGAGCAAGCAACATCCGCGGATAACAAGAGAGAAGAAAACTATCGACGTCATGGTTCACATATACTGCCATGGGCACCACCAGACAAAAGGCGACACGCTGTGCCCCGAATGCACCGAATTTTTGTCTTACGCGTTCATGAGACTTGACAAATGCCCATTCCAAGAGCACAAATCCACATGCGGCAAATGTCTGGTGCACTGCTATCAGCCTGACATGCGGGAGAAAGTGAAAAAAATCATGCGATACGCTGGTCCACGCATGCTTCTGTACAGTCCAAGTTTGGCGCTGCACCATGCGTTTGACGGGCGCAAGAAACCGCAAACGCTCGCGGAATTCAAGAAGTGGAAGGCTGAAAGCCAAACCTAAACAGCATCATTTTTTATGCGATATCTGCAAGATCACGCTATTTTCAAGTGGTGGTTTAAAATTCTCTTTACTCTAATTTTTCAATAAACTTAAGCGTTCATCTCCATTTGCTAGAAGAATGTTAAATTTTATTAAACTGAACCGGGTTAAAAAGAAATTAGTCTGAAGGCAAGAATTTGTACCCGAAAACGGGTCAAACCTCCCTTCCAGTCAACCTCATCCGCGTCGTAGCCATCGTGTTAGTGATTATGCTCCACGCATCCGGTGAGCCACCAGCCAACGACTTACAAGCGATGATGTACTGGTTGACGACAACAGCGTACAATTCTTTCGCCGCAACTTGCGTACCGTTATTTGTTATTTTAAGTGGCGCCTTGCTGCTTCAACCCTCCAAAGTTAACGAGCCCATAAAAGTTTTCTTAAAAAAACGGTTTAACCGCATCGGCTGGGCATTCATGTTCTGGACCGCGGCGTACTTCGCATGGAGATACTTCGCCAACCATGAAGCCTTGACATTTAACTCAATAGTTCAGGGTTTGTTGTCTGGCGCGTACATTCACATGTGGTTTCTCTACCTCATTGCTGGCTTGTACTTGATTACGCCAGTTTTGCGTTTGATAACAGCATACGGCGAGCAGCATCTTCTCAAGTACCTTCTGGTGCTGTGGTTTCTAGGCGTGGCTGTTGTGCCCCTTCTTCAACTGATTAAAGTGTACGATTTGTCCATGATTCAGGTTAACGTGTTCGTTTTCGGCGGGTGGATAGGCTACTATATCTTAGGAATTTATCTTCAAAAGGTGCAACTGCGCTCTTCAATTCTATACGGACTTTTAATCTTAGGCTTCGCTTGGACGATGATTGGCACCTTTCTGGTTACTTTTCCTTTCAACTCCTTAGGACGATACTATTACTTCTACGACTCTTTGACCATAAACATGATAATTTCCACCGTTGCATTGTTCCTCATTTTAAGCAAATACAAGCCTGACTGGCCAGGAAACAATCACCCTCATGTTAACCGCGTCGTCCAAGCAATCAGCGCAAACATTTTGCCAATTTACCTGTTCCACTACATGATTCTGGAATCACTTCAACGCGGATACTTCGGGTTCAAAATAAGCCTAACAATACTGGACCCAATAGTCGAGGTGCCACTAATCACCGTGGTTACGCTCTTCATCACTCTCGGGTTAATCCTCCTCATGAAAAAAGTTCCCGTTCTGAAGAAGATTATCGGATAATGCCTCTTATCCACAGTTATTTGCGGTAGGTCTTTATGGGCGCCAGCGGTATGGTGAAAGTCTCCAAGACCCCCTCAATCAAGCGAATTTTGTCTCCGACAAAATGCAAAGCGTTCGCGTTGGTGTCAGCTTGAAACAGAATAGCGAAATCCCACTCACCAAACACTTGGTAAGCTTCCTCAAGCTTCACGCATTTGATGGGCGATTCACCGAACTCCATCAGCGGCTCGTACAGTTTCGCAGCCATGTTCGGGCTCAACTTAATCATAACCAAATACTTCTGAACAGTCTTCTCCATAACAACACCGACACTCATCTAAGATGCTTCCCACTAAAAAGCTTGACGGCTAAGAACCAACCACACAATCCACGGTAAACAGAGTTTCTCTACGCGGTTCTCTCAGCATTTCAAGCTATAGATAGAGGTGCTATAGTCTTTTTTCACACGACAGTTACGCGTCATTGCATCAGCATGCTTTTATTTGCGACGTAAGAACTATGCATAACGAACGTAGCAATTCACGATAACGAAGGGCACATGAAGCATGGTCGAGCTTAGAGCGCACGAACAAAAAATCCTCTCCGCTCTGGAAAAGTTTGGCGGAACAGCCACAGTAGAAGACCTCATCGCCGAATGCGGTTTTCCAGACGCAGCCGTAATGCGCGTAGCACTGACGCTGAAAGAAAAAGACCTCGTAAAAATCTACGCGGAACAGCAAACCCAACTCAGGTTAACCAGCGAAGGCGAACATCACGCCAAAAACGGCTTACCTGAACGCAGGCTAATCAAAGCTGTAGCAGCACTTGGCGGAGCCGCAAACCTAAACCAAGCCGCAGAAAAAGCAGGCTTGGAACCGCAGTTCAAGCAAATCGCGCTTGGATGGGCAATCAGGAAAAAATGGGCAATTTACGATTCAGCAACCAACACAGTCCGCATAGCAGACCCACGCTTACACCAAGTCGTGATTCCAGAAGAAAACGACGAAGCCTTGCTCACATTCCTCAGCGCCCGACAACAAACCACACTTGAAGACTTAACACCAGAACTCCAGTCAGCCGTGGAAACCCTAAAAAAACGCAAACTGCTCACCGTTGAGCCGAAGACCAAACGTAAACTCGAAATCACACATGCAGGCTTACACGCTGCAACTCGCAGAGCTGCCGCAGCAGAAATAACGCAGCTCACACCTGAACACATAATCACGGGCAAATGGCGAAAAGTCAATCTCCAAAAGTATAACATCCAGGCCCCAGTAGCCAAAACTTGGCCTGGAAAAAAACATCCTTACCTCAGCTTCCTCGAAGAAGTCCGCATGAAACTTGTCCAACTCGGCTTCAAAGAAATGACTGGAACCAGCGTGGAAACCGCTTTCTTCAACTTCGACGCCCTGTACACGCCCCAAGACCATCCTGCACGCGAACCATCCGACATCTACTATGTCAAAAGCCCAGCTTACGGCGACATCAGCAAGTACAAAACCGCCGTGGAACACGTTAAAGAAACGCATGAGAACGGTTGGAAAACAGGCTCCACAGGATGGCACAGCACATACGCCATACGCGAAGCCGAACGCCTGATTTTGCGAGGGCACGGCACATGCCTCAGCGCACGCACGCTCCTCAGCAAAGACCTTGAAGTGCCAAGTCGATACTTCTCCATTGCACGCGTTTACAGACCAGAAGTCATCGACAAAACACACCTCAGCGAATTCAACCAGGTTGAAGGCATCGTGGTCGATGAGCACTTAACGCTCAGGGACTTGCTGGGCGTGCTGGAAAAGTTCGCCCGTGAAATCGCCGGAGCAGACAAAGTCCGCTTTAAGCCCGATTACTTCCCGTTCACGGAACCCAGCGTCGAGTTAAGCGCTTACAAGGAAGGTTACGGCTGGATTGAGTTCGGCGGCTCCGGAATTTTCCGTCCAGAAGTCACGTTGCCTTTGGGCGTGCAGGTTCCCGTCATCGCTTGGGGTTTGGGTGTTGACCGCCTATTTATGATGCGTGCAGGCATCGATGATATTCGCTACATTTTTAGCCAAGACCTTGATTGGCTCAGGAGGAAACAGGTGGCTTAACCATGCCCACGATAGATGTTGACTTAGGCGAGTTGAAGAAGCTTCTGGGCGTTGCGTACCGCGGTGACGTGGAGAAGCTGGATTCTGATTTGGCGTTTGTTAAGGGCGAAGTGAAACTCTACAACCGGCAAGAGGGCATTGCGAGCATCGAGATTAAGGACACGAACCGCCCTGACCTTTGGAGCGTTGAAGGCTTAGCTAGAGCGCTTCGCGGCTACCTTGGCATCGAAAAAGGGCTTAAGGAGTACATTGTCGGCGAGGCTGTGGTGGATGTCTCCGTGGATTCGCGGCTCAGAACCATTCGACCATTCATGGGATGTGCAGTCGTCAAGAACGTTGCTTTGTCGGATACGGTGATTCGTGGGCTCATGCACCTGCAGGATAAGCTTGACCAGACTTACGGCAGAAACCGGCAGAAAACCTCCATTGGGCTTTACGATTACAGCCTGATTGTTCCGCCGTTGAGTTACAAAGTTGTGAAGCCGGAAGCGGTGAGGTTTGTGCCGTTGGGCTTCAGCGATTCGCTGAGTCTTGCGGAGATTCTGGAGCAGCATCCGAAGGGAATCGAGTACGGCAGCATCGTGAAGCGGCATGAGGTTTACCCGATAATAATGGACTCGCAGAACAAGGTGCTGAGTTTTCCGCCCATAATCAACTCGAACGATTTGGGACGCGTGACGGCGGAAACGCGTGACGTGCTTGTGGAGGTTACGGGAACCGTGCATGAGACGGTGCTTAACACTTTAAAGCTTGTGACTTTGGCTTTGGTTGACAGGGGCGGCAGGGTTTTCGCAGCGACTATGCAGTACGAGTCTGACGGTTTAAGGGTGGTTACCCCTGACTTTCGAAGCCGATTGATGGAGTTACACGTAGATTACACGAACAAGATTTTGGGCTTGCGGCTCTCCGCGAAGCAAATTGCGGAGCTGCTGCTGACCGCAGGGTTCGGCGTGGAAAGCGTCAGCGTTGAAAGCGTTGGGGTTTTGGTGCCTTGCTATCGTGTGGACGTGATGCATCCTGTGGATTTGGTTGAAGATGTCGCCGTTGCTTACGGTTACAACAACATTAAGCCTGTTTGGCGTGAGTTGCCTACAACTGGCTGCGTGAAGCCTGAGCAGCGTTTGCTGGATGTTGCGCGTGAGTTGCTGGTTGGGCTGGGTTATCAGGAGGTTTTGACGTATAACTTGACGAATCCTGAGACGCTGTTTGACAGGATGAACTGTGAGAGAACGCGGGTTGTGGAGGTGGCGAATCCTAAGGTGGTGACGATGACGTGTCTGCGGAACTGGCTGTTGCCCAGCTTAATGGAGTTCCTTAGCAGCAACCAGTCGGTGGAGTTTCCGCAGAGAATCTTCGAGCTGGGCAAGGTTACGCTGCTGGACGAGTCGAAGGAGACAAAGACACGCGATGAGGATTGGCTTGCAGCAGTCACGTCGCATTCAGCGGCTGGCTTCACCGAAATCAAATCCGCTTTGGACGCGTTTTTCATGAACTTCGGCGTGGACTGGCAAATACGGGAAACCGCGCACCCCAGCTTTATTGAGGGAAGAGTTGGCGCGGTTGTGGTCAACGACGAAGAGGTGGGTGTGGTTGGTGAGGTTTATCCGGGTGTGCTTGAGGCGTGGAAACTGGAGAATCCTGCGGCTACTTTCGAAATTAACCTGGAGAAAATAATTAAGAACAAACAAGCCAAGCTGGGCTAGGCGTGCTGCATTTCTTGAAGGAAGGAAACGGTGAATCCGAAGAAGTGCAAGACGAGAAGTTGGAGAAAGAAGAGAATCTTGCCAATATTCAATGGCTGACCTTTTGTCAATCTGTGCTAATCTTATGTCAATTTGGTGCTGCTCTTCTTCGCCAAAAGCCCCCTTATTTAAAAGAAACGTATCAGCACTCTGGGGAGCAGCTATGTATTCAGCAAAAGTATTTTGGCGACGCAACAGTTAACTGCTTATGCGGTCTGATTCAAGAAATGGTGAATTGTTGACCGCATCCGACTCCGCTAAACAAGCGCCGAAGAAAATGGCAAAACTGCAGACCGTAGCGATAATAATCATAGCTTTTGTTGTTGTTTTTGCTTCATTTTATTATTTGGGCTTTTTTGATGAATTTCAGCCCTCAACAAACACGGATACACAGGGCGCTACATCGCTGACTCCCGCAAGAAAATTGGAGGGCACATGGAAAACCTCGTTTCCAGTAACGTTCTACATCAAAACTGACTTTGCAACTTTCGGCGAACTCCAAGATGTGGGTTCAGAAAACCGCTCGATGACTTGGATTATCACTGCGGCAAGCGATGAGAACGTCGTAGATGTTGAGGCGCGGTTCACGGTTTCCAACCGCCAGTTAGTCGCGGATTCAGGATACACGCCTGATGTTTCGCCTATGTTCCTCAAGGGCGTAATCAGCGGGACACGCTTAACGCTCAAAACAGGAGACCGCACCATAGCCGAATGCAACTTCACCACTGACATAATTACAGCAACCTGGAATGATCACTGGAGTATGGCATACGAGCAGCAAGTCTACACCGCAACTAACAGCCTTATACTGACCAGACAATAACGGTCTATTCTCTCTTTTCCAAAATGCAGTGTCCAAAAAATCACGCCGCTTAAAAAGGTGTTGGTTTAGGAACCGTTAACAGTGACAGCTTGGCTGATTTCACTAGCAATGAGATATGCAGCTTCGCTGTTGGGGTGAACGCCATCGCCGAAATACTCAGGGTGCTCTAATAAAAGCCGATTAACGTCAATCGTGGATAAGTCAAGTTCATTTGCCACTTGGTCTATGCAGGGGATTACATCCTGCTCCAAGTTCGCGTTGCTCAAGTCTAAGTTGTTTTCGAAGATTGGAGGTGGCTTCACCAGCCAAATCTGAGGGTTGCTTTCAAGCGTTTGATATGCCTCAATTAGCCTCTTGTAATCAGCTTGAAACTTCTCAACTAATTCGGTCACGTTTTCTCTGGCGTCATTGGTGCCTAGCATAATCACCACGATGGACGGTTGGAACAGCTTCGCCTTGTGAAATGCCGATTGATTCATGTAGGGTTTATCCGAGTTGAGCATTACTGTTGAGCCGGAAACTCCGAAGTTACCCACCATGTAGTCAGCGCCAAGCATGGCTTGTAGGTTCACGGTGTATCCTGACCCTTCTGTGATGCTGTCTCCTACACAGGCCACGCGAATTAAGCCAGTATTGTTCACGTTGCCGATCGCCAAGAACAAAATCATCGAAGACGATGACATTATAAGGATAATAATTGCGAACGCCAGCAACGCCTTTTTAGCAGTCGTCATCCGCCCTATATTTCCCCGGTTAGTTATTTTCCCAAAATTGGACGCACACCTATTTTAAGCTGCCTCGCGAAAATAAGGCTCTTTTTAGCAAGTGTTGACGCTGCCAATCTCGCTACAGGGTTTCGTTTTTCTTGTAGTATATTGTTCCTTTAAGAGAAGGCGGGTTCAAGGATAGGCTGGTGTGTTGGCTGTAACCCGCGCAAATTGGTGATGTCTCCCCAATCTTCCCCTCTTTTTTTTGGAGAGTTTTAGCGCATGGTGAACGCTAAACGTGTAGTCAAGAAGCTGCCAGCGCTTTTATGTGATGGTGACACGTCTCAGCGCAGCAACTATAACGCGTTCATGCGTAGGCGCTACCAGCTCACGCAGTTCAGGCGGCGCAGCCCAGCAAGGTTCAACACTTTAACCAGCGAGTTGTTTGCTGTGCTTGAGAAAATAGACATGGAGCTGCAAGTTGTCCCTGCTCAGAAACGGAAACGCTGATGTGGTTTACACTTTTACAGTTTTTACACATTTCACAATATCGCCGCAACAGCGTTCACCATGTAGACGACTAAGCGTTTTTTAACAAAAAAGGGTAGGCTAAACCACGCAAAAACCTCAAGTCTTTTCCATTCTAAAACATTTTAAACGTATTTTAAATTCTTGGAAAAACAGTTTTTTTTGAGCAGCCATGGCAAAGCAAAGAGGCAGACCACGCAAACCAGACACGGAGCTGAGGCGCTACTGGCGCATGCAAAAACAGAGGCGCAAAAAATGAAAGCTAAATTTTTGTCAACAATTTTCGTTGCTTTGTTAGTTTCGGCAATGTTCTTAGGACTTTACCAAGTGAACCTTACAAAAGCGCAGGAGCCAAACATTGCAGGGACTTCCACAAGGCAAAACGCATTTGCTTATCCATACCAAGACAGAACCTTTTACGCGAAAAACCGTTTCTGGATTTTCTACGCAAATGGCACACATTTAGTTTATGCAACGAGCTTAAACGGGGGAACGTGGACAAGCACAGCAGCTATTAGAGAAGCCGCAAGCGGATACGATTTCTCCGTAAACTTCGACGGAACACATTTAAATTACGCTTATACGTCTGGCGGGCAACTGTATTATCGACAAGGCACGCCTAACATAGACGGCACAATCACTTGGAGCGCCGCTGAACAGGTTATTGCAACCACATACAACCAAACCTTTTTCCCATACGTCGCCGTTGACAACAACGGGTATGCATGGATAGCATACTCAGACAACTATTATCCGTATATAATAAAAAGTGGAAACACTGACGGCACTTGGGGTGCCACACCCAACGGCTTTCCATATCAACTTGCGCCGCAGTCTGGACTTTGGGACTTCACAATTTTGCCTTTAACGGAGGAGAAGATGCTTACAATCTACGCGGTAAACGGCAACCCCATTAGAACGCGCCTTTGGAACGGTTCAGCATGGGGGGATGAAGTGGCAACTCCAACATTCATCCAAGACCCTGAACAGTTTTGCGCTGTTGCTCAAGGCGACACCGTGCATATCGCTTACCGGACATGGAATGGTTCAGTTTGGGGATTATTTCATACACAGTACGTTTACTCCTCAAACAGCTTTACCGCGCTCTCAGAAATTAAACTTGGCGTGGCAGCCGCTACATATCCATCTATAAGCATAGCAAACAACGAGACACTTTATTGTTTTTGGGCAACTAAAACCAGTGGACAACCTTCAGGAGCAGTAGCTAACCATATTTACTATCAAACATCAGTAGACGGCGGCAGTACTTGGAGTGCTGCAACAGACTGGGTCAGTGAGGAAAGTGAAGTGTTAACATCGGAAAAGGTTGCTTGCTCAGACCAGTATGGTAATTACATAACAGCAATTTACATGACTAAAACTGAGAGCCCCTACAACGTGAAATTCGCGTTTTTAAACATTACCCCACCAGACGAAGACCCACCAACTTTTAGCTCCATTTCAGCCAATACAACCAAAGCTGGAAAAGCAGCTCAGTTGTCAACGAACATCTCAGATAATAAAGCGGTCAGCCACTACGTTTGGAGCCACAACAATACCGGAAGTTGGAAAAACGAAACAACAACAGCATTCACATCCAACCCAATCACTTTAAATTTAACGTGGAATGAAACCATAGGAAACGTAGTCTCTGCTAAAATCTACGCTAACGACACCGCAAACAACTGGGCCGCAAGTAACCTATACAACTTCACTTTAACGCAAGGAGATTACAATGTTGTCCTGACTTACACGTCGGAGAGAATCCCCGTTATTCAGGGGGACGCTGTGCAGGTTAACGTTGCAGTAACCAAAAACGGCAACGGCTACACCGACTACGTTGTAAACATCACTAAGGACGGGGTTCTCTTTTTGGAGAACGCCTCGCTGCCCTGCTTCGCTGATTTCTCGGCGGTGCCTGCGGTGCACACGTACAGCGTCTCGGGTTTATATGACTGTGAAACGGGGCAAAACGTCAACTTCACCGCCACACCCGCGGTTGTGGTCTGGAATCTGATTCCAGGGAACCCAGGCGCAGAACCTGCAACACAGCCCCCGCCATCGCAGCCGCCGCAAAATAAAGAAACAGTTAACCGGGGCTGGTTGTTTTTCCTCATAATTGCAGCCGTCGCCGCGGTAATTGTTGTGGCTGCGGCTGCTGTGTTGTTGGGAAGTAAACCACGAAAATGGAGCGAGAGGCGGGGCTAAATGTCCGTTGGATTCGGCAATTTTTCCAAGTCCGCTTTGGCTCTGGGTTTCATGGCGCTCTTAGTTGGGGGCTTGGCACTAAAAAGCAGCCTTGAATGGCACTGGAAACTTTGCATCGTTTTAGTTTCTTTCGGGCTGTACGTGTCGGTCATGTTGGCTGAAAAATACTTGCAGCAGCAGGCGGAAGAGGATAAACTTAGGCAGGTTTTCCAAAAATGAGCCGTCAACGTTTAGCGCTTGCGTGCCCAGACTGCGGCGCAAAAATGCGCTATAACCACAGGCAGCGCCGCCTTGAATGCTGGAACCCAAGTTGCGCAGTTATCGAGGTAAGACTTCACAGGAAAAACAGCAAGATTTTGAGGCGGGCAGCTTGACGTTTGTACGTGGTAATCCTGAGCGCGTGAACCGAAAAGACGTGATCGGCGACGCAGAGTTTGCCGAAATGCTAAGAGAGGCCGAGGCGATCCCTGAAACTTTTTACCGCCTAAGGACCTCAGCTTTGCTGTGCATCCTCCGCTTGACAGGAAAACGGCGAAGCGAGGTAGCACGGCTGGAGCTGTCAGACTTCAAAGTTGAGAACGACTTTTTGCATATAACGTTTACATTGAGCAAGAAGCGACGGCAAAACGTCATAACCAAACGTTCTCAAAAATCAATTCCACTCTCCGACCCGTTGACTAAACCCGTTCTCGAATACCTTAATTATCTGCAGAGTTTAGCCCCTGTGCCAAAATACTATTTTCCACAAACTAAGAGCCTCTGGGGTCAAGGCTACACAATCATAGGCGATAAAGCGATTACTGGCAGACAGATATTCAATCTGGTTAGGGCAATAACTGAGAAAGCATGGTGCCACCTTTTCAGAGAAACCGCGGCGTCAGACGTGGTGAAAGCCGACCCTTCAATCATCGGCGCCTTCAAAGTGCAGCGAAGGCTCGACTTAGAAAGCGTGCAGACAGGTTTTAATTATGTCAGGCGCTTTGCTATGGATATTATCCAACGGGAAATAGGTCAAGAAACTTAGCGCTGCGATTTATTCATAATTGAAAGGGGCTTGTTTTAGGCTTCTTTTTGCATATAAACATCCAACTATTACCTAAAATTATATTATGGGCAATAGTCCATTATGTCGGCGATTTTTGCATGGGAAAAACCTAAAAATCTCTAAAATAATTTATTTTTTTAAAGATAAAAAACTTTAACTATGGAAATTTTAAACAAGCGTTGAAAAATTCCAATTTCCCAAAAAAAATCTAAACACGCTCACCCCTGCACATGGAAAAATATTTGGGGGCAGGGCTAAAAGTTTCTGGAAAAAAACTAATGGAGAAAAAATTTTCTTGTGGAAAATTTTGAGAATTTTTTTGTTAAGCGAAAAAAATATTTTTTTCTTACAAACTATTTTTTCTCAAAATATTTTTTCTGGTCACAACTTTTTTTCTGGAAATTTTTGTTGTTGCTGGAATTTTTTTTTAAAAAAAAGATTATTTTTTTTCAGGAAACTTTTAGAGAGCGCCTTTTTTATACTACGCATTTCTGCAAGCAAGCAATTACTTTTTCAAGGGTTGCTGCACCCATGTCTAGCGCTTGCAAGGCATCATCGCGGAAGTGGAACCTTACCGCATCAT
>JAOZHY010000007.1 GCA_026014595.1 Candidatus Bathyarchaeota archaeon | reverse complement strand
CCTTCCCCCTAAGTCAGCATGCTCATTCTTCTCTTCCCTCTCCGAGGTCGCTTCGGCTAAGAGCAGATGGCATGCTTCCCCAAAGGTACCAAACAGAGGTGGTTTAATGAAGGCAATTTTGAACGGCAAGGTTGTCGTTGAGATGCTCAGGGATTTTGGTTTAGGGGAGTATGAGGCAAGGATTTATTTCGTCTTGCTCACTCTCGGCGAGGCTAAGGTCGGAGCGCTCACGAGGAAAGCCTACGTGCCGCAGAGCAAGGCATACGAGGTTTTGGACAGATTAATAGAAAAAGGCTTCGCTGAGCAGACCAGCGACGAAAAGCCGAAAACATATCGTGCCAAAGCTCTCCAAAAAGTAGCGTCAAAGGTGATAGATAGGGAAGAGAATTTCATCAAGAGACTGAACAGCAACTTAGCTTCTCTTCAAAAAGTGGTCGCAGCCATAAGCCCCATGTATGAGAAATACGGCGTATTCAGGCTTTTTTCGCCGATGTTCTCAAGAAGGGAGATGTGGAATAGGGCAAGTTTACCAGCACCGCTTGTCCAAGAGCTTGACAGGAGGCAGTTTGAGAGCAAGATACCGTTGGGGAGGGGCTGAACGCCCCCTTTATTATTCCCCAATCCTTTGGATGTTTTCAAGCTGAGCGGACTTTAGGTCTTGCTCGGTCAGCCTCTCGTTGAAGACACGGAGGGCTTGGATTATGGCGTCGGTGTAGCTTGTGACTATGCCCCGTCGTTTCCACTCGTTCAGCCACTTGGCAGGCTCGCCCATCACCACGGTGTTGATTCGGATTTTCTGTCCATTATGGTTTTCAGTAGCCTTCACTAAACGGCTCACTCTCCTCTGACACTTCCAATTCCTCTTCGGGCTCCAGTTGTTCAAGCTCCTCTGACATCTCGCTCTCCAACTGCTCCCAAAAAGAGGGGCTCATGTAGACAAGTTCGGGAGCGTCAAGTGGGTCTTCTTGCTCTATGTTTTCTGAAACTTGAGGCGTTTCTTGGGGCTCATTTTGCTCCACAGGTTCGGTTAGTTCGGTACCCTCTTCGATTGGTTCTGTCTTTTCCTCTGGTTCGATTGTTTCCGTTTCCTTTATCGAGTGTTCTGTTGGCTCTTCGGATTGGTTAGACTCCTGATTGCTGGCTTCTGTTTTTTCAGTAGAATTCAATTTTTGCAGATATTGTTCGTCGTTCTTTTCTTGATTATCTTGGGCTGTTGCTTCTTGAAGTTTCTCTGCTATTTCATTAAGCGCCTCTTTGTTGCCTCTTGCAAATTCATTCAGCAGCTTGTCGGTATCGACTTCGTATTTGATGACCTTTTCCTGCCTTGGTTTCTGGGGTTCTGTCCACACTTGTACTCTGCCGTTCCAGTGTGACTTCTCTTCTTTCGGGAAGTGTTTCTGCTCTGCCTTGTAGTTATAGTCTCGGCGGGGCGTAAATGGGGGCGGCTTCCAGCGACTTGCGCCGCCCGACAAGCCGCCGTTGGCTGAGTGCCTTCTGAAGATTGGGCGCCTGCGTTTTCCTGACTTTTTACCGTCATTCTTGTCCATTTCACTCATTCCCCTCGTTTCCGTATTCATTTCCATGAATGTGGTTTGAAGTGTGCTTATTCTGTTCAAGGGAGATGTTTCCACGGGTATTGATATTATAATTGGGCCGCAGAATCGAGAGCAGCTCGTCTATCAAGTATATGCTTATCCTGTTCTTCATCTCACTTGGGAGTCCTTCCAATTCCATCTTGGTCTCGTGGAGAACAGATTCTTCCCTCACGGCGATTATGAGCTCGTCGGCGTAACGCAACGCCTTCGCCTCGTTCTCCAGCGAAAACGGGCCAAGCTCCACTTCTATGGCAGTCTGCTTTCCGTTGGAGACTATAACGTCCACACGCCTGTCGTCCGAGACCGCTTTCTCGATGAAAATCTGGTAGCCAGCTTTCTTGTAGGCGTATCCTATCAGCACTATGTAGAGCTGGTGCTCAAAGTTCTGGTACCCCGTGCGCCTCCAAAGGCTTGTGTCGTAGCCCGCTCTCCTCAGCACCTTCAGACCGAGTTCGGTCAGCACGAGAAACTTTGTCAGCCTCTTTGACTTACCCAGTTTCGTTCCTACCTCTTTGGCCAAACCTTTGGCTACGAGTTCTGCTTTTGCGGACTCGGCTTTGCGGATGGACAAGCCTATCGACGGGCAGCGGGCCGCAAACCCTTTGAATGGGTGGGCATTGACATCGATAATCAGTGCCAGAGCGTCCTCTGTGAGCGATGGGATTCTCAATGGCTCGACTGTTTTGGTGTCTTTTTCGGTTGGCTCAATTGTTGATTTCTGAAGCTCCGCTATTACAGGTTGCATCCTGGTCTTCAACTCCTCGTCTGTGACGGTCTTGTCAAGTGCGGTCAGCGGAGAGCGGATTATAAACGGTCTTGTGCCTGCCTTTGAAACCATCCAGTATCCAGTCTCAAGTTTCATTATCATTGAGCGCTCTTCGTCACTGAGACCAAGGGAGCGGGAAATTGCGTCTATGTCTTCGCCGTCGCCCAGAAAACCCACAATCTTCAGGTTCGTGTTGGACATGACGGTCTGGCTCAGGCACCCTTGCGAAGCAAAAACCATCCCCTCGCAGTAGTCTCGAATTATCTGCGGAACCGTCTCTATGAAAGGCATACCCAGCTCGACTGTTGTTTCCTTCCATCTTCTCTGCGAGTAGAACCACCTGTTCGCCTCATCACACACTATCACATGGGAGAGGCTAGACCGCTGCCCCTTCATCAAACGGTAATAGAACAGGTACGCAAGAATGTACTCTACCAGAAAGTTGGTTTCGTCTCGCCTAAGCCCGTCTAATTCCAAGACCGTGGGATGCGCGAATATCTGCTCCAAGGGCATGCTTCTTCGGACGTCAATCACCTCTTTCAAGACTATAAGCAAGCTTGCCAGGCGGTTGGTAACTACGCCGAAATACTCTGCGCGTTTCCTGTTCCTCTCCTCGCGCTTGACTATCAAGTCGTAAAGGTCGCGGACTGTAGGACATGCGTCCTTTGATTTCTCGTAGAGCTGGCTCAGGAACTCCAGCATATAGTTCTCGCTCGGCGAGAACCAGTAGAAGCAATGAGCGAAAATGTCAGGCACGATGGTCATCCAAACCTTCGGCGAAATGCCTGGAGGCGGTTGAAAAGGATTGATTCTTAGCCATTCCCACCTGATAACCCAAGCATCCTCCTTCACAAAGCCTCGAAGGTCTCTTTTGATGTCGAAGGCAAGCCATTTTATCCCGCATTTTGACAGTTGCCTGAGGAAGTTTGAAACGAGACTTGTTTTGCCCGAGCCGGTGGCTCCGAAGACGGCGATGTGCTTGTTTATGGTCTGAAGGTCGATTTTGTAGGGAAATAGTTCCCTGTCACCTTGGACAACATTGCCCAAAACGATTTTTCCGTTGGTGTCGGGAGGGGATGGGCACGGCGGTATTTTCGAGAGCAAGAGCTGGGGCGTGTATATACCCAGAAGCGACTCGATGCTGCTCCTTATTTTCCTCTTCTCGTATTCGTCTTCTTCCATCATGTACATGCAAAGCTGCCTGTCAATGAACTCTTGGTTGACATAGCTGTTTAGCCGTGATGCTATTTCTTTCGCTTCGGCGACCCATCTCAGGTCTTCCATCTGATCACATCCCCGAATATCTTGGCTGCGAGAAGCCCGAGAACCAATAGCGCCAAGCCCACGAGTATCAGAACAAAATCCAAAGGCATCCCTGCCTTCGTCTGGTTAATTATTGAAGTCACTATGCCGACACCGAAAACAAGGAAACCGCCGATGAGTACATAGTTGATGTATTTTTCAATTGTCTTTTTCATTGTCGCAAACCCCGAGGTCTCCAAGTTTCTTGAAAAAGCGCAAAACGTCTTCTTCGTTACGAT
>JAOZHY010000041.1 GCA_026014595.1 Candidatus Bathyarchaeota archaeon | reverse complement strand
ACAAGCCGTAGCCGCGGATAGCCATAGCTCAAAAAGTGAGTTTGTCCGTGACGCTGTAAGGCGCCGCCTCGAGGAAATGGGTTTCAAGCCACAGGTTTTTGAGCGTAAAGCCAAGCCGTGAGGTGCCCCGCCAGTGACCAACGCTGAGCTAAAAGCCGCCGCCCAAGCCTATTGGGAAGCGGGCTACGTGGTTATACCATGGCGGTTCATTCAAATAAACGGAAAAACTGAAAAAAAACCCGTGATAACAGAATGGAAACAATGGCAAACCCGACCACAGACCCGCGAGGAATTCGATGCTTTAAACTTTCCCAATGCTGACGGCGTTGGGCTTTTGTGCGGTGCCCCAAACCGTGCAGGTTTGTACTTGTGTGCCTTGGATTACGACATCAAAGATAATCCCAGCGCCGAGGCGCTGGCGCTTGGAAAAAAGTTACTGCGGGAAATGCCGATAACAGCCATGGAGCAGACGCAGAGCGGCGGCATACACCAATATTACCTTTCACGGCATACAGTTTTTACTGATAAAAGTGTAAAGAAAAAAACAGCTGTGGAGTTTTTAGGCGCGTATGGCTTAGTTTACGTGGCACCATCTAAAGGCTATAAAAAGCTGAATGACAACGACTTTACTGTGTTAAATGACGCACAAGTAGTTTGGCAGCAGACCTTAGCACGGTTAGGGGTACAAATAGAGGAAAAACCAGAAATAAAAACTGAAGATTCTACTGCGCGGCCCCATCTAACGCTTGAGCAGCTGCTCGCGCGAGACGCAGAGTTTGCGCAGCTTTTCTTGACGCCTCTGCCTGAGGGGCTCCGCAGCGAGGCGGAGATGCGGGTACTTTGTCGCCTGTTAGCTTTAGGCTTTTCAGCGAAAGATGCTTATGAAGCCATGGCGTTGTGCAAAATTGGTAAGTGGCAGAGCGAGCCCGAACAATACCGCCAGCACACCCTAAAAAAAGCGCTGGCTTGGGTGCGAGAGCGCAGAAAAGATGAAAATGAAGCAAAGGTTGTTTATGTGTTTAAGCCAACTGTCGTCACGGCGGAGTTTCTTGCCGAGATGATTTGGAACCGCCGAGACCCGCCAGAGTACATGGTTTACAATTTTGACAGCGGCACATTCACGCGGAAAAAAGAAATTGACCTCGGAGAAACCGACCAGAAAGGCAGACCGATAATTTACACGCCACCGTTTACCGACTCATTGAGAAAAGGTTTAGTTATTGTGCCCTCGGACGTGACTGAAACAACATTCAGCGAGATATTCGCTGAGATTGACCGATTTGCAACGTCAGCTTATGACCCGTGCGGGCAGGAGGCCCTATTGAAGCTGCTGGCGCGCATCGCGGTTGGAAGTTGGTTTTTGGACAGGTTTGTCGCCGACCCCATGTATGATGTCGCGGGGGCGGGAAAGTTTGCGCCTATCCTGCCTATTCGCGGCCCCAGTCAATCAGGGAAGAACCGGTTAGCTTTCGTGCTGCGGTTGCTGAGTTACCGGCCGTACTTTGAAATGTCAACCTATAGGATACCGAGTTTGTATAGACCGTTAGACCTTTGGCAAGGCACCTTAGTCTTGGACGAAGCAGATTTTGCCAATACCAACGAGAAGAGCGAGCTTGTGCATTTCCTCAACTGCCGCGCTACAGGGACGCCGCTGAGTAGACAGAACCCAAAGAATCCGCGGATAACAGATACCTTCACCAACTTTGGCTTAACTATTT
>JAOZHY010000045.1 GCA_026014595.1 Candidatus Bathyarchaeota archaeon | reverse complement strand
AAAGCCGTTGCGCCTAGCCAATGTTGTAACCACTGATTTGGCGATTTTTATGGGAACTAAAGGACGAAAGTCGTTGTCGCAATGAATTGCAACGCCATTAACCAAGCCAAAGAACTTCCGCCTTAATGTAGACCTTAACTGACCTTGAACAGGGTCTGTTTCATAACCAGAGAAACAGCCCTCCATCAGATTATTGAATAACGTTTCTGCAGGGTCCTTCCGGTCAATAAGCGCATTGGTTCTTATTACAAGTACGCCGTCACAACAAACTGATAATACAAGTTCAAAATCACTAAGAAGAGCACTCCTGTAGGATTTGTTGAGTTTTACCCAATGCAGTTCCTTCCTAACGTGGTCTTTGGGCAACTGCTTATGAAGCTCTAAGAAACTATATGCCCCTGCATAGTCGGGAATACAGCACATAGCAATTACAGTTTCGTTATCGCCAATGCTGCTGGTGTCTATGCCAACCGAACGACCTGAACCAAAGTCCGGAATCAAGAAAGAGATTCTACCAACCGAAATTCTGAAAATCTTTCTACCGTTAAAGCCCTTGATGCCCTGATCAATCCAGCCGGTTCCTGCTCGGTAAATCTCGCTACGAGCAACCGTTTTGAATTTTACATCCAGGTTCTTCAAGAGCGCAGCGTATGAGCTATCAGGTATATCGATACGTCGATAAAAATCTGCAGGCTTAACTAATGTAGGCTTCAGTTGATATGATTGATTATTGTAGGTGAATCGGCTACCTGTATATGCTTTTTCTATAATCTCAAAGAAGAGCTCGATCCAGTTAGGGTCTTTTGCAGCGCTTGACATATGTTAACGAACAATAGTACGTAGAGATAGAAACAATTTGCCACCAACAGTCTTGCTCTTCTAAGCCTAATAGTGAATAAAATATCTTTTTCCCGGTCCACCTATTCTTGAAGCATAACATGCGGCAATGGAAAAGGTTTGTTGCACGGAATAAATCGTTTGAAGCGACGGGCAATACAAAAAAAGAGGTGGTGTTTGTTTCGCTGAGAGAAAATCTAAAGGTGATGTCACCATTTCGATGTTATTCCGTGCTAGGCTACGAGCCCTCGCCACACAGAACAATGATGCGCAGCTGTTTAAAGATTTATGAAAATTCTTATAACCGACTAAGTATTAAGTTTGGTGTCGCCAAGGCGGGCCGGTAGCTCAGCACGGCTGGAGCGTTCGACTGATAATCGAAAGGTCGCCGGTTCAAATCCGGCTCGGCCCACCACCGTTTTCCGCGTGATTTTTTTGTTGCGATTTTAGCCTTTAGAATAAACGGATGTTTTAGAATTGAATGCTGCGTTTAGCCTTAAAAACGTGATAAGATTTAGCATAGGATAGTCTGCTGGATATAAAGTTTTATAAAGTCAAGCGGCGCAAAATGGATGTTTAGGAGGGGAGATTAGTTTTGGTTAAAGATGAGGAAATGTTAGAGGAACTGAAGAAAATCCGTGCATTGCTTGAACCTAAACCTGCGCCGCCGCCACCGAAGGGCTTGTGGGCTGAATTCAAAGCCTTTATCGAAAGCTACAAGGTTCTGGGGCTTGCGGTTGCTTTCATCATGGGCTTGTACTTAGGCGCGCTTGTTCAGTCGCTTGTCAAAGACTTGCTGTTGCCTGCGATTGGTTTGGCTATTCCTGGCCTTGCAGACTTGGCGACTTATACGGTCCCGGTGGGAACACAGACATTTGGGGTCGGTAGCTTCTTGGTTGCTCTGATAACGTTCATTATCGTTGCCTTCGTGATCTTTATCATCGTGAAGATAACGAAGAAGTGGGGAATACAATAGCTGACTACTGTTTCAGTTCGGTTAAGCTGATCGGAGAGAGAACTGTAAGCGGTGCTTTGGCGGGTTTAATTCCAATTCCCTCATTTTTATTTATGTACGCGTGTAAGCCTAGAATTATCAGGTGTTCGATGAATGTGCTGCGTTTTTCTCTTCCGCGGATGTTTTCGAGTTCTCGGAAGAGTTTTTGGTCCATGGTTATGCTTACGTTGTGCTTCATATGCGTAAACCTCTTATATAATGTATATTTAGTATAACAATAAGCTTTATTAGCTTTACGCAACAAAATATACAAGAGGCAAAACACATGAAAACCCTCCGCATAAGCGACGACGCACACCAAAAACTGACAGCAATGCTTGGTGACCTAACCGCGCAAACCATGAAGATGCAAACTTATACAGACGCCGTAGAGAGCCTTCTCAGTCAAAGCGTTATCCTCCCACCGGAACTCCTGAACGAAACACAGAACTTTATAGACACCAACAAACAGTTAGGGTTCACCACTCGCGAAGAATTCATAAGGGACGCCATACGCTTCAGACTCCGCTTCTTAAAAGACGATTACCGCTGTGTAGAAATCCCGAAAGAAGAGTACGAGAAGACGCAGCAGGCTATACGCGACATGGACACCGGTTTCTTAAGCGTTGACGACTTCATAGCCCAGCAAATACGGAACCTGCTAGAGAAACACGCTGCGTGGTCGAGTAGACAAAAAGAAAGCTACTAAACCGCCGCGCTAACCGCTCCAAAAAAGCCGTCAGGTTACGCGATTACTTCCAAAATTCTTCTTTTTGGCTCGCGTATTATTATCAGGTATCCGTTGCATTCTTTCACGTGTAATTTGTGTTTTTCAACGATTGCTTTTATGCGCTTAATAGTGGTTTCAGTAAAACTTCCCTTGATGTGCAGTTCATATGAATCCGGCAAAAACCCTGCGTTTCCAGTTTGAGGTTTCAAGAAAACGCAGCTAATCAGCTTGGAGTCTGGGCAATCGCAGATCTCGCGTAGTATCAGGACTGCCTCGCGTCTCTGCAAAATCTAACCACGCAAATATACGTGTAAAACGTTATCGCCTTAATAGATTTGCTGGCACAATCAAATAAAAAATACGCCATTTTGCACAGTGAAACGCATGGTTTTTGACAAGATTACCCATGGATTTTAGAAACGTTTACAGCATGCACGATGCTAAGTGTGATTAAAACAGAAAAAGGGCAAAATCGGCGATTCTGCTTATAGCAATTAAACAAAAAATGTCTCTTTTAAAATGAGGCACCGCATAATCTTAAATAACTATTTTTAACCTTTAATCAGCAATCGTCTGGTGTCGTCTTGGACAGGCACTGGCTTATGCCTTATCCTCGTTCCAGTACGTCGCCAAAGCATCTAACGCTTCCTCAAACAAATGCGTACGTGGCATAACATCCACCTTAACCCCCAACTTGCCTAACGTTTCAGCAGTTACTGGACCAATTGCCACAACTGTTACTTGTTTGTTTAGCAGGTTGCGGAGGCTCTCCGCTGGAACCAAATTTGCAAGCATTCGGAACAAGTTTGTGACACAAAGCGAGCTGCCGAATATGATTGCATGAATTTTCGATGCGGCTAAATTCCTGATGAACTTCTCTGCCAAGCCATTATCAGCAGGAATCCCTGATTCATAAACATAGACTTCCTTCACCAAAGCACCCATGCTCCTGAGCTTTTCTGTTAACGCAGGAGAAGCTGCAGGCGTCCTCGGAATATAGATGCGTTTTCCAGCAACATCAAGCAGTCGGAAGCTTTCTAGTATTCCTTCTGAAGTGTATTTCGTGGGAACCAGACTTACGTGAATCTGGTTAGCCTTGAGCTCCTCTGCAGTTCTTGGACCAACCGCCACAATTGTGGTCTTCCCCAAACCGTTTTTTACTGTGGTCTGCATGCCCAAGTCTTCAGCTGCGCTAAGCAGGTATCTTACGCCGTTAACGCTCATGAAAATAACATAGTCCACCTGGCCCTTCGCCAACTCCTCTACGAACTGTCTTATGGGGGAAAGGTCCTTGGGCGCCCTGATTTCTATGGTCGGTATACAGTATGGCGTTCCACCCCTCTTTTCGATTAAATCCGCTGCTTCTTCAACTTGACCGCAGGGTCTCGTTACAGCCACTGTTCTTCCTTTCAGCGTTTGGGCGTCTTGAACCACTTGAGTTTACCTCCGAGAGTAACAACTTCGCCGACAACGATGACTGCAGGCGGCTTCACATTTTTCTCCTTTGCCTCTTTCGCAATTGTGCCGATTTTCCCGACAACACTCCTCTGCTGTCTCAGGGTTCCCTGCTCAATAACGGCTACAGGCGTGTTTGGGTTTAAACCGCCTTCAACAAGCTTCCTCGCTATAACCTCCAATGATTCCACGCCCATAAGAATAACAATTGTGCCTTCCAAACCCGCCATCTTGGCCCAATCAACACTTTTTTCACCGTCTCCAGCTCGATGACCCGTAACTATGGTAACCGAGGAAGCAAAATCCCTATGTGTCAGAGGGATCCCCGCGTAAGCCGGCGCTGCTATAGCAGAGGTGACGCCGGGCACCACTTCAAAGTCGATGCAGTTATCGGCTAAAGCTTCGGCTTCTTCTCCGCCTCTGCCAAAGAGAAAGGGGTCCCCGCCCTTCAGCCTGGCGACTCTCTTGCCTTCGCGAGCTTTTGCGATCAATAGGTCTGTTATTTTTTCCTGTGGAAACTCGTGTTTCCCTGTTCTTTTTCCAACGTAGATTTTTTCCGAGTTTTCAGGTGTCAGCTTCAAAATTGCCGCGTTTACCAAGCGGTCATAGACTATGACTTCCGCCGTCTTCAGGAGTTCAGCCGCTCTCAGGGTGAGCAGTTTTGGGTCACCGGGTCCAACGCCGACGAGAAATACTTTACCACGGACCATACTTCTCCCTCCATTCCTTCTCAAAATCTTTAGCGCCCTGTTTAATGAGGGTCTGGGCAACCTGTTTTCCTAATTCTTGGGCTTCGCTGATCGTGCCCTCTGCAGTAGCGGATATTTTTTTCTGGCTGTTAAGCGAGAATATGCAGCCTAGAAGCGATAGTCTTCCGCCATCGGCTTGTCCTACTGCGCCTATGGGCACGCGGCAACCGCCTTCAAGCACACGAACTAGGCTTCGTTCAGCCGTGATTTCCGCCCTCGTTTGTGGGTCATCCACAGCCTGCAACAGCGCTATTACATCATTGTTGTCTTTCCTCGTGACTATAGCTAAGGCGCCTTGCCCAGCCGCAGAGGGAAACTGATCTAGCGAGAAGCGTTCAGCTATTTCCCCTTCTAAACCCATTCTTTCAAGACCCGCTTCAGCCACCACGGCGGCGTCAAATTCGCCTTTCTTCACCTTTCGGATTCTGGTGTCAACGTTGCCCCTGATTGGCTTGACTTCCAAATCTGGTCGAAGGAATTTGACCTGAGCAAGGCGTCTCAGGCTTCCAGTTCCCACGGTTGCGCCTTTCGGCAATGCGTTGAGGGGCACTTTGTCTTTTGAAATAAGCACGTCGTGTCGAGAGCCCCTTTTCGGAGTGGCTGCTATAACAGTTTCAGACGGACCCAATATGGGAATGTCTTTTAGGCTGTGTACAGCTAAGTCCACCTCGCCCTTTAGGATTGCTTGATCTATCTCTTTTTCGAATATGCCCTTGCTGTCGATGGTGAAGAGCGGTTTGCGCTGTTCCATGTCTCCCAACGTCTTGATGATTTTGACTTTAAACTCCAACTCTGGATGAACAAGTTGTATGTCGCGTAAAACCGCTTCCGTTTGCATCAGAGAAAGCTTGCTGCCTCTAGTGCCGACCGTCAGAATCATGTTTAAGCATACCTGCCGATGGTTGAAGCCGCATGCAAAGCCTTGTCGAAAGCGCATATCGTGTGTTCCAAGTCTTTTTCGGTGTGGGCTGTTGATAAGAAGCACGTCTCAAACTGCGACGGCGGGATAAAGACGCCTCGCTTCAAAAGTTCTTGGAAGTACGCTTGGAATTTTTTGGTGTCGGATAACTTGGCGCTTGCGTAGTCTGTGACTGGCTGTGAAGAGAAGAATATCTGGAACATAGAGGCTACGTTGTACACCTGTGCCTCCACATGGTAGTTAGAGGCTAAATCTACGAGTGCTTTCTTTAGCTGCTCGCTGTTTTCTTCAAGTGCTGGATAAATTTCCATTTTCCTTCGATTTAGAACCTGCAGAGTCGTATAGCCTGCGGTCACGGAAACGGGGTTGCCGTTGAAAGTGCCTGCTTGATACACTTTGCCCGAGGGCGACACGTTCTGCATTATCTCTTTTCGACCGCCAAAAGCAGCGATTGGAAAGCCACCGCCGAGCACCTTGCCCAACGTTGCCATGTCCGCCTTAATGTTATAGTATTCCTGAGCGCCGCCGAGGGCAAGTCGAAAGCCTGTGATAATCTCGTCGAAGATTAAGATTATGCCGTATTCCTCAGTCAACTTTCTAAGATAGCTCAGATATCCGTTCATTGGCAAGATAAGCCCAGCGTTTCCTATGACTGGTTCAATAATTACCGCGGCTATGTCATGTCCTTCGTGCTTAATTGTTTCCTCCAATGCTTGGAACTTATTGTAGGGTATGACTACGGTGTTCTGAGTGGTCTCTTCCGGGGTTCCAGGCGAGGTTGGGGTTCCAAAGGTAGTTGCTCCTGAGCCGGCCTTGACGAGGACATTATCGTGAGCGCCATGGTAACAGCCTTCGAACTTGATTATTTTTTTCCGTCCAGTGAAGCCTCTGGCAACTCGTATCGCGTGCATGGTTGCCTCAGTGCCAGAGTTAACTAGCCTCAGCATTTCCATGCATGGCGACGATTTCTGAATGAGTTCTGCAAACTCTACTTCCAACTCTGTGGGTGCGCCGTAAAGCGTGCCCTTCCATAATTGTCCTCCAACCGCGTTCACAATTTCAGAATACGCGTGTCCCAGCAGCAAAGCACCATAAGCCATGCAATAGTCTATGTACGTTTCTCCGTCGGCGCCGTAAAGTCTTGACCCTTTCGCGCGGTTAACGAAGAACGGATACGGCTCAAACGCTCTTACAGGGCTGTTCACACCGCCTGGCAGAACTTTTTTTGCTCTTTCGAAGAGCTCTTTCGATTTGCTGCTTAATTTTAACTCAACCATTTTTTCACTCCTTTTGCAAAATATGTTATAATAAGGTCGGCGCCAGCCCGCTTAATCCCCGTCAAAAGTTCAAGCGCTACGGTTTTCTCATCTATCCAGCCCATCTGCGCCGCAGCCTTCACCATCGCGTATTCTCCGCTTACATTGTACGCTGCAATCGGAACCTTGAACTTCGATTTGGCAAGATGAATAATGTCCAGATAAGCAAGGGCTGGCTTGACCATAACGATGTCGGCGCCCTCGCTTACGTCTAATTCAATTTCTCGCAATGCTTCCTCAGGGGTTCCGTAATCCATCTGGTAACTTTTTCGCGTTCCAAACTTCGGCGCACATTCTGCCGCGTTCCTGAATGGACTATAAAGGCTGGAGGCATATTTTGCGGAATAAGCCATAATCGCCACATCACTGAAACCAGCATCATCCAAGGCACTTCTGATAGAATGCACTTGACCGTCCATCATAGCAGATGGCGCCACCACATCTGCTCCAGCCTGCGCTTGGCTGACAGCTACTTTCTGCAGATTCTCAAGCGTGAGGTCGTTCACGATTTTTCCATCCTTCAGTACGCCGCAGTGTCCATGATCGGTGTATTCGCAGAGGCAGACATCTGCCATGACCACAAGCTCGTCACCAAACTCGGCTTTCAATTTGCGAATTGCTTTCTGGACTACGCCGTCTACTGCAAACGCGCTGGAACCATTTTCATCCTTCTTTGAGGGTATGCCGAAGAGGATTACCGCTTTTATGTCCTGCTCCATAACTCGCCGCACCTCATCCGCCACCTGGTCAAGCGGGAACCGTGAGATTTCAGGCATAGACTCTATTGGAACGGGTGCTTCCGCGTTTTCATCGACGAAGATGGGGTAAACGAGGTTGTGTGGGTTCAGCTTAACTTGACACATAATGTCTCTTAGGGATTGTGTCCGCCGTAGTCTTCTCATTCTTACCTGAGGAAAACTCATTCTTTCTAAGCCTCTTGAAAATTTTGATTACCCGTGGCGGAATGTTTCTTTGCGATAGGGTTTTCAACCCAGTTTTCCAGAATTTTTAGGGTCATTTCTTTTGCCTCATCAAGCCTGTTCTCTTTCAAAAGCTGCTTTACTTGCTCATTTTTTAGTAATTTATAGAGTATTTGTCTGCGAACTTTCTGGTCCGATATGTGTTGCTTAAGAAACGCTCTGGCATAAGTTTGAAGTTTAATCTGCTGCAGGTCCTCTTCCGTAACCATTTTCTCAATCCTCTGCCTCAAGACTCTAGCCATAGCCGGGCTTTTCCCAAAAGTTGATATGGCTATTCGCACTTCGCCCAGTTTTGCCACAGCTGGAAGTACGAAATCGCTGATTGAAGGGTCATCCACCGCATAGACAATGCAGCCTGCTGATTTAGCATGTTTGACTATCTGTGCGTTAAGCTCATGATTGCTCGTGACTGCTAAAAGCAAATCTGGCTTTGGATTGAGACTGGTGACAAAGGTTTTTGCATCCTTCACTTCTGTTTCGAGTAAATCAATTTTTTTCATTTGATGTAGTCTTTTGATGCCGCTTGAGAATTCTCGGCTTGCCACTAAGATTTTTGCGTCAGAGTCCACGAAGTTCAACGTCTTTCGGTAACCTTCCCCTCCGCCTCCGACCACGACAATGTATTTTCCGTCGAGCTTCACGTCTAAGAGCAAACTTCGCGTCCCCTTCCAAACGTGGATTTAGAGTTTGTGAGTAGATTTTTGAATTTTTCTGAAAATGCCCTGTAGTCCACTCGGCTTTTCGTCAGAGGCATGGCAAGCTCTGTCAACAGGTTTAAGTCTATGAAGTTTTCTGCAACCTCAACTGCTTTAGCGCCAAACTCTTCGTATTTTATCTCGATCTCTGGAATCGTGCCGCGCCCCTCCAGTTCCAATCGTGGCACTATGCCCAGTAACTTGACGCCCGCGTTTTCAAGAGCGCGTTTAATGACAAGCCTTATCTCGTCGGTCAGGTAGCTGGTGCGCACCTTGTTCAAGACTACGCCTTCTGTTTTAACGCCGAGGCTTTTCAAGGTGTCCACATAGTTGAGCGTGTTTATCAACGCGCCTTCTATGCCTTCCTTTTCACAGCCCACCACAACAATTGTAGGTGCGCCCAAGGCGGCTGCTACTTCCGCGGTTGAAGAGGGTCTTTGCACGTTCTCGTTTAGCAGTCCTGTGAAAGCGCTCATGGCTCCTTCGATTATTAGGAAATCGTAGTTTTTACCTGCATCTTCCACGGCGTCGAAGAGTGGCGTCCAGCCGCTCTCTCCGATTTTGATTGATGAAAAATTTTTAATCGGTTCTTTGATGAGGTAGAGCGCTGGCACGGCGTCGCGTATATCTCCGCCGATCTTCAACACTCCTACGTGGAACCCTTTCTTTTTCAGTGCACCAGCCACTCCTGTTACGATGAGGGTTTTTCCTGAACCGCTTCCGGTGGCGGTTATCAAAATAAGCAGTGGACCCTTGTTCTTTTGAGATGATTTGCCCGGCGCGATGATGTTTGTTGAAATGCCTACTTCGCTTTTTATTTCCTTCCTTAGCTTTGCGTTGGCGGCTCTTATTTCCTGCAGTTCTTCCGCGTTTATGCCCAACGAGTTCATTATGCTTCTGATTATGATCGGGTTCTGGTCTAAAAGTGCGTGTATGGATACTCCGACTACGTTGCCTTCTTTGTTGGTTATTCCCGAGACGAGGTCTTGTGAGTCTTTGTGGTAGTTGATTCGCATGGCGTGTGAGACGAGTATGGGTCTGGCGTCTTTGCCAAGTTCGATTTTGCCGTAGGTGTGGCAGTGGAAACCTGTGACTTCGCTGCCGATTTCTTCTGTGATGAAGCTCTTGCCAGTGATGGTTGCTTTAACGCGGTCTGTGCATATCAGCGGTTTGAATTCAGCGTCTAACAGGCTGAGGCCGTCCCGCGTGATAGGTATGGACGATAAGCGTCCGATGTCTGTTTCCTTTGCGAGCACTTGGAAGCCTGCGCATATTCCTAGCACAAACTTGCCTGAGTCAGCCATTTTCAAAATTTCGTGGACAATTTTGCCTTTTAGGCTTTGAGATTCCACGAGGCTGCCGCCGGGGATTATTATCATGTCGAGGGCTTCTGAAGCTGGTTTCCCCTTTACCTGTCCATCTTGGTGGACTATGTCAGTCGGCAGGTTTCCGAAGTCTTCGAAGCAGGGTAACGCGCCTGGCAGGTACGCCAGCCCGATTTTGTGTTTAAATTTTATTCCCAGCAGCCCCTTCGGTTAATTTGGGCAAAGCTTATATTTAAGGTGGTCGGTTTATCCAACCATGCATTCCTCAGCCAAAAATATCAACATTGTCAACGTGAGGATCACGCATAAAACGGCACGTGTTCCTTTGATTGAAGCCGTAGCATTCAGGGACACGAGGAGTGCATTGAAAGCCATCCGTTCCATAGACGATGTTGATGAATGTGTTCTTCTTCAAACTTGTAATCGAATTGAGCTTTATATCGTAAGCGAAAAAGGCGAGAAAGTAGCCAGAATGGCTAAGGATTTTTTGGCGAAAAGGGCTGAAACATTGGCTGAGGAAGCTTCTAAAGCCATCGAGTGCTCTTTGAACGGTGATGCGCTTAGACATATTTTGAGGCTTACATCTGGATTAGAGTCGATGGTGATAGGTGAGGATCAAATTCTTAATCAGGTTTGGGACGCTTATTTAGAAGCCGAGTCTGCTAAGGCTGCTGGGATTATCCTTAAGCATCTGTTCATGAGGGCAATGAGTGTTGGAAGACGCGTAAGAAAAGAAACAGGCATCAACAAAGGCGCCGTATCGGTGGGTTCGGCAGCAGTGGAGCTAGCTGAATCATTGTTAGGCAAACTTGACCAAAAGAAAGTTCTCGTGATGGGCGCAGGTGAGATGGGAACCCTCGTAGCTAAGGCATTAGCTAGACGCTGCCTCAAACCCATTTTCATAGCAAACAGAACATATGACCGCGCGGTGAAATTGACTGAGGAACTTTCCGGCAAAGCTGTAAAGTTTGATAAGCTGGAAGAAGCCCTTGTAGACGCCGATGTGGTCATTTGTTCTACAGCAGCGCCGCATTATCTGTTGACTAAGGACTTGGTTTCTAAATTCATGAAGAACCGTCAAAACAAGAATGACCTGATAATAATCGACATTTCAAATCCTCGGAACGTTGAAAAAGCAACGCAGGAAGTAGAAAAAGTAAAACTTTATGGCATAGACGACCTTCAGTTAATAGCCGAAAAAAATAAGCAAAAACGGCAGAGAAGCATGGAAAAAGCTTCCAAAATCATAGATGAAGAACTGATCTTGCTGAATAGAGATATAAAAATTCAGTCCGTTAGAGACATAGTTTCATTCCTGTTCTCGCGTGGCGAGGAAATACGGCAAAAAGAACTTGCGAAGGCCCTTAAAATGTTAGGCGATGTTGACGAGAAAGAAAAGAAGATTATAGAAGATTTGACTTTCATCCTACTTAAACAGACGTATGCTCCTATAGTTGAGAACTTACGTTCAGCCGCTAAGGACGATGACAAAAAGCTGATTGAGTTTGCAATCAAACTGTTCGGTATGGAGCCAAGTTAACTTTGAGCATGAATAAGATTGGCTTAATAATAATTGGACATGGAAGTAAGCTTCCCCACAACAGGGAAAACCTGGAAAAACTAGCTGAAATTGTGCGAAAGAGGTCAAAGTTCAAAACGGTTGAAATCTCGTTCATGGTGCGAAACAAGCCAACAATCCCCGAGGCAATAGAAAGCGTCGCAAAAAAAGGCGTCTCAAAGATTGTGCTGGTGCCAGCGTTCCTTGCTCCAGGTGTGCACACCACGCAGGAAATTCCCGAGTTGATTGGGTTAAAGGAGCAGGAACTCGCGCTGAAAGCACGCGGAATACAGCTAATCTACGGCGAACCTTTAGGCGCTGACGAGCGCATAGCAGACATCATAGAAGAAAAAGCCATGCATGCCCTCGGGCAAGTCAGCAGCGAAAGCGCCTTGACCGATGCTTATGCAATTGCTGCTTCAAAGAAAATTGCGGACACAAGCATGAACATCATCAGGCAGGAACTCGGCGATTCGTTGAAAAACGTCCCCAAGTCACACGTGCCCATCATAGAACGCGTGATTCACACAACCGCCGACCCTGAGTTCGCAAAGCTGCTATTCATCAGCGAGAACGCGGTGGAAGCAGGAATAGGCGCCATCAGGTCTGGAGCCAAGATTGTGACTGACGTGAAGATGGTGAAGGCGGGCATAAACGCGGCGAGGCTAAAGAAGTTTGGCGCCTGCATTCTCACCTATGTCGATGATAAGCGCACTGTTGAAATTGCTAAAAGTCAAGGCTTGACAAGGTCTGCTGCTGCGATGCGCTTAGCAATCGAGGAAGGCTTGAACGGCGCGGTCGTGCTCATAGGCAATGCGCCTACTGCGGCATTCGAACTGGCAAACGCTGTCGAAAAAGGGTTAGCCAAGCCTGCACTTATCGTGGCAGTTCCCGTGGGTTATGTGGACGCGGCCGAATCAAAAGACATGGTTTCGAAGCTGTCTACGCCTTTCATCATAATCAGGGGGCGTAAAGGCGGCAGCACCATCGCCGTAGCCATATTCAACGCGTTGCTTTCAATGGCTGAACAAAACGCATCTAAAGCTTAAGGATGAATAGGACATGGCGAGGTTTTTGAGGTACGGCATCACGACAGGTGCAAGCGCAGCCGCCGCAGCCAAGGCTGCCCTAATTACTCTACTCAGCGGACCAGTCGACAGAGTGGTGATACCCACGCCAATCGGGCTCCGCTTCGAGATACCAGTCAAAGAATGCAGGAAACTCGACGACGCCACCGCGTTGGCTATTGTTGTGAAGGATGCCGGAGAGGACATTGACGCCACGAACGGGATGGAGATATCCGCCACGGTGCGCCTCACTGATGACGGCAAGGTCACGATAACGAGCGGCAAAGGCATCGGCACCGTGACGAAACCGGGTTTGCAGGTGCCTGTTGGTGAGTCAGCCATAAACCCTGTGCCTAAGCGAATGATAACCGAAGCAGTTAAAGAGGTGCTGCCCGAAGGAAAAGGCGCTGAAGTTGTTGTCAGTGCTCCTGAAGGCGAGAAGGTAGCGGAGAAGACGCTTAACGCGAAGTTAGGCGTGGTCGGCGGCATCTCCGTACTCGGTACCACGGGTGTGGTGAAGCCTTACTCTTTGGAGGCGTGCCGTCGTTCCATGGTTCCTCAGATTGATATTGCACTTGCAAGCGGGTATAAACGCATCTTTGTTGTGCCAGGCAACATTGGAGAAAAGATAACTAAGCAGTTGTTCAAAGCGCCTGAAGATGCGATTGTGCAGACTGGCGACTTCATGGGTTACATGCTTGACAAGGCAGTTGAGAAAGGCGTGCAGGAGATAGTTCTTCTCGGGCATCCGGGCAAGCTGGTGAAGTTGGCGGCAGGCATTTTCAACACGCATCACAAAGTGGCTGACGCGCGAAACGAGGTTATCGCTGCCTATGCGGGCGCTGCTGGCGCTGACACCGAGACGATAAACGCTGTGCTGCAAGCGAACACTACGGAAGAAGCCGCGGAGATACTTAGGCGAAAGAATCTGTCACGTGCGACGTTTGATAAGATAGCGCAAAGGGTTAACTTGCGCGTTGCGGAGCGGACAGGGAACAAAGCAAAGATAAGTGTGATAATTGTTTCTATGGATGGGCAGGTCTTGGGGATGGATGAAAACGCTAGGTGTGCGGAACCGTGGCTAAACTCAGCATAGTCGGAACGGGTCCAGGCTCCCCGGATTACGTGACTTCCGCGGCGAGAAAAACCGTGCAGAAGGCGCAAATCGTTATCGGCGCCGAAAGAAGCTTAAGCCTATTCCGCCGAGACATTAGGGGCGAATCGTTGGCGTTGACCGCCAGGAACCTCGATGACGCGCTCAAGTACGCAGTTGACTCCGCCAAAGCGGGCAAATCCGTGGCGCTGCTATCGACGGGTGACCCCGGCTTCTCGGGTCTCTTGGGGTCTGTTTTGAAAAGAACAAGCAGTGAACATGTTGAAATTGCCGTCGTACCTGGTGTGAGTTCGGTTCAGGCATGTGCCGCGGCGCTTCAAATGTGCTGGGACGAAGTGAGCCTATTCAGCTTTCATGACGCGGCAAGCAGCGAAAAGAAGATTGCGCTTGCGGATGCTGTCAAGGCTGGGAAAGACGTGGTGCTGATTCCGAACCCTAAGGTTTTCACTCCACGCATGATTTCCAGTTTTCTATTAAAAAACGGAGCCGACAAAGCAACTCCAGTCATTATATGCGAGAATATAACCTTGAATGATGAAAGAATTGTCCATGCCACTCTTGAAGAAGCCGCAAAACAGGACTTCGCGCCAATGTGCGTGATGGTCATAAAATCCAGTTCAAAAATGAAAAAGCGTGATTGAAATGTGGACTTACAAGACTCCCGGAATCCCCGACGAACAGTTCGTCCAAAGCGACAGAGTCCCAGGACCCACCAAGGAAGAGATAAGAGTGCTAACCATCTCGAAGGCGCGGCTCGGCGAGGGCGCTTTGGTTGTGGATGTTGGATGCGGCACGGGGAGCTTAACTGTGGAAGCAGCCTTTCAGGTGGCTCCAACAGGCAAAGTCTTCGCCATAGACGAATACAAGGAAGCAGTCGAGCTTACTAAGAGCAACGTAGCAAAATTTGCCTTGGAAAACATTGTGCAAGTTATAAATGGGAAATCTCCCGAAGCCATGCGGAACCTGCCGCAGGTGAACGCTGTTCTAGTCGGGGGAAGCCGGTCTTTGAGAGAGGTGCTGTGCGTTTCTCAGGAAAAGCTGAAAAAGAACGGTAGAATCGTCGTAAACGCTATACTGCTGGAAACAGCGTATACGGCTTTGGATGAACTGAAACGGCTGCGCTTCAAGGATATTGAGGTGGTGCAGGTTTTTGTGGCTAAAGGAAAAGAAGTTGAGAGTGGAACCATGATGTTGGCAAGGAACCCCATCACGATTATATCTGCGACGAAACGGTAAGGTGAAAAGGTGTGGTTGGGAAATTTGTAGGAGTCGGTGTTGGTCCCGGCGACCCAGAACTCATCACGGTGAAAGCCGTCAAAGCGCTGAAAGCGGCGGATGTGATTTGCGTCCCAAAATCGCACGCTAACAAGCCCAGCATGGCGCTCAGCATGGTAAAGCAGGTTCTAGAAGAACGGGCGAAGCCGCCTGAGGTGCTGGAGCTGGTTTTTCCGATGACAAAGGATGAGCTTGACGTAAAGAGGTTATGGGCTGAAAACGCTGTGATTGTGACTGCGAAAGTGGACGCCGGCAAAGTGGTTGTTTTCATCACTTTGGGCGACCCGATGCTTTACAGCACGTTCCTTTATCTTTACCGAAGCCTGAGGGAGGGCCATCCTAACGTGAGATTAGAGATAATTCCAGGCGTGACGTCGGTGACGGCTGCCGCCGCAAGCGCCAAACTGCCTCTGGCTGAAAGGGATGAGGTGGTTTCGATATTGCCTTCAGACCTCGACTCAGGGCTCATCGAGGAGACCGCTCGGCATGCGGATAATCTTGTTTTCATGAAGTGTGCTCATCGCTTGAAAGAGTTGGTGCCGATATTGGAAGAGGCTGGGTTTACCGAGAATTCCATGGTTGCTCTGGTAAAGCGGTGCACTTTGCCTGAGGAGAAAGTTGTGGTTGGCAGGCTTGGCGATGTCCAGAACTGGGACATATGTAAAGACTATTTTTCTGTAGCGATAATAAAGAGGACTGAACTTCCAGTTGACAAGGAAAAGGGTGATGTGCTATGAGTCAAGTTGTGTTCATCGGGGCTGGTCCTGGCGACCCTGAGCTGATTACGCTGAAGGGGAAAAAGTGGCTCGGAAAAGCAGATGTCGTCATCTACACTGGTTCGCTTTTGAACCCACAGATACTCAAGTACTGCAAGCCCAGCGCTGCGCTCTACGACAGCGCCAAGATGAACCTGCAGGAAGTCTTGAAAGTAATGGTGGAAGCTGCGAAAGCAGGCAAACTCGTTGCCAGAGTGCACGACGGCGACCCCAGCATCTACGGCGCCATACAGGAGCAGATGGATTTCCTCGACAAGGAAAATATCGCGTACTTCAGAATTCCCGGCGTAAGCTGCCTGCAGGGCGCTGCAGCAAGTCTCAACCGAGAATTAACGTTGCCCAACATTTCTCAAACCGTAATAATCACGCGTCCTGAAGGCAGAACACCCATGCCAGAAGGCGAAAGCCTCAGCTCTTTAGCGAATCACCAAGCAACCATGGTCATCTTCTTGGGCACGCCGCACATCGCGCAGGTCGTGGCAGACCTCCAGAAAGGAGGCTACCCAAAAGACACGCCTGCAGCCGTGGTTTACAAGGCCACTTGGCCTGAGCAGCAAATCGTCAAAGGCACGTTAAGCGACATTGTTGAAAAAGTGAAGGCGGCAGGATTCACTCAGACGGCGCTAATATTCGTAGGGAAAGCCTTGAACCCTGAAAAGTACGATTTCTCAAAACTCTATGACGCAGCGTTCACCACAGGCTTCCGCAAAGGAGCATAGCGATGTACTCTAACGGAATAGCTGTTATTGCAATTACACGGCGGGGCGTTGAAACCGCGCTCAGAATAAAAACCGCCCTTGCCAGTCTGAAGATGCCTTGCACAGTGTACGCGCCCGAAAAACACGCGCAGTCAGGCGTGGTTCCAATGGGCAAGAAACTGGACGCGTTCATCAGAGACACCTACAGCACCGTGGACGCCATAGTAGCGGTGATGGCAGCAGGCATAATCATCAGGGCAGTGGCTCCGCACCTTCAAGGAAAATTGGCTGACCCCGCCGTCCTCGCAGTGGATGCTTCAGGACGGTTTGTGATTAGCCTGTTGGCGGGGCACTACGGCGGAGCCAATCAGCTAACACGGCTAATCGCTGAGGGCATCGGCGCCACACCCGTGATAACCACGGAATCCGACGTCATAGGAAAGCAGAGTGTTGACGCACTCGCCCGAGCATTGCATTTGACAATTGTGAATCCTGAGAGCCTTGTCGCCGTTAACGCTGCTTTGGTAGACGGGAAACGGTTAGCCTTGGTTTTGGTTGGCGGGGTCAAAATTCCAGATAGTGCAGCTAAGTGTTACGCGGTTGAAAAGGCAACGAGTGCGGAACATGCGCTGGAAATCGTAAGCAATTATGACGCGGGTGCCGTAATCACTAAAGAATCAGTGTCACCGCAAGAGTTTGCAAAGCCCGTCACAATCCTGAAGCCTAAGACCATAACGGTGGGGTTGGGCGCAAGAAAAAACGTTACCGCAGACCAAATTCTCGAAACAGTGAACGCGGCTTTGAAACGCGCCAACGTGTCCTTGGAGCGGGTGGACCGATTGGCAACGGTTGACATAAAGAAGGATTCTTCAGCCATGATTGAAGCGGCTGAAAAGCTGGGGCTCACGCTTGACTTCGTCAGTGTTGACGCCTTGCGCGCTTTTACACATGGGGGCCTGTCTCCCGACTCAAAATTGGTGGAGGCGAAAATTGGTGTTGGAGGCGTATGTGAACGAGCAGCATTAATAACCGCGGGGGAAAAACCACGACTAATCCTGAAAAAGATGAAAATGAACGGCGTGACCGTGGCATTAGCAGAGGGAGAATAAGCGTCGTCGGCATTGGACCCGGCTCGCTGGAGCACTTGACACCGAAAGCGAGGCAAGCGATTGAAGAGGCTGAAGTCGTAATAGGCTACAAGACGTACATCAAGCTGATCCAAAATATAATCAAGAGCGATACGAGCATAATTACTGGAGGCATGGGGCGAGAGGTTGAACGCGCCAAGATTGCTGTGGCAGAAGCTTTAGAGAACAAGAAAGTTGTGGTTGTCAGCAGCGGCGACCCAGGAGTCTATGGCATGGCAGGCGTGGTTCTGGAGGTTGCGGCGCTTGCGAAAGCGGATGTGCCGATAGAAATTGTTCCTGGCGTCACTGCTGCCACTGCCGCCGCCTCGAAGCTGGGTGCCCCGTTGGTGGGTGATTTTGCGGTGATAAGCCTCAGCGACCTCTTGACTCCTTGGGAACTTATTGAGAAGAGGCTTAACGCTGCTGCCGCAGCGGACTTCGTCATCGTCCTGTATAACCCTCAGAGCCACGAGCGAACCGAGCCTTTAGTTAAAGCTTGTGATATTCTGCTCAGATACCGCCGTCCAGAAACGCCTGTGGGTATCGTGAGGCAGGCTGGCAGAAGCGGCGAGGCAACGAGCATTACTACGCTTAAGGGTTTGCTGGAGAGCGAGGTGGACATGGCGACCACAATTGTGGTTGGGAACTCAACGACCCACATCGTCAATCACCGGATGGTGACGCCAAGAGGCTACGATTTGCGATAGGCGCCTTGTTATCCCAGGATTATTTGAACTGCCAACACGAGAAGGATTATGCCGCTGATTTTCGGGATGTACTTCTCGTACCTGTGGATTTTACTTTTGACCCGTTCATACATCTTGATTCCAAGGACCGTGACGCCCATAAGACCCGCCGTGACAGCCAGTCCATAAGACGCCATCATGAGAAACGGGTTGACGCCGCCCACCGCCAAAGCCAAAAGAGCAAATTCTTCCTCGTGAGCGAAGCCTAAGAAAAAGGCGCAGCTCGCGATTTTTCGTAAGCTGAGCGCAATGCGTTTCGGGTGGAAATGCAAATGAAAATGGCTGCCCAAGTTTTCATGCTCGTGCGGGTGCTCATGCTGGATGTCCTCGATGTTATCGTGGAAGTGTTCATGTTGCTCCGCGAATTCGTCCTTCACCTTCTCCGTGAGCATCTTAACACCCAGAATAATCAGGGCGGCGAAGGCGATGTACTTGAGGACGGGACTAGTGAAGTTGGTCAAGGAACTTGCCACGACATAGATGACTACGACGGCGATTGAGGATACGAAGTGAAAGAATGACAGGATGCCTGAGCTGACGAATGCGTAGAAAGTTGGTTTAGCCGTCCTTGCGGAGTAAAGAAGCGCGATGGGCCAGCCGTGACCTGGCTCTAACCCATGCAGTAATCCTATGGCGATTACGCCTATTAGGGAGGCTTCAACTGCGCTCATGCGACTCCCCCTCCCCTCCGTCTTTCGCAGCGTCTTCGAGGTTTAAGAGGCGGAGGATTTCTTTTCTGGCTTCGCTGATTGTAAGGGGCAGCTGACTGTTTACTGGCAGGTTGTTTTCTTTCTTAAGAACCTCAAAGAGATGTGTTATTCTAGGCGAGCGCAGGTTTACATCTCGGATTAGGTCTGCGTTTGAAAAGAGTTCTTTAGGCGAGCCTTCCGTTACAAGTTTTCCTTTGCTGAGTATGAAGAGTTTCTTGGCGAACAACGGAACCATATCCACATCATGAGTTGCAAGTATCAGCGTGAGCCCATACTCCTTGTTAAGGTGGAGAAGCAAGTGCAGTATCTCGCTTGCGGCTCTCGGGTCCAAGTTTGAAGTAGGCTCATCCATTATGAGGACTTCAGGCTGCATGGCAAGGACTCCTGCAAGAGCCACGCGCTTCTTCTGCCCTAAACTGAGGAAGTGCGGTGGCTTGTCTGCGTATTCAGCCATGCCCACGAGCCTGAGCGTTTCATCTACAAGTTTCTTGACTTGGTCGGCTGGTTGACCCAAGTTTAGCGGTCCAAACGCAACGTCCTGTTTTACAGTTGGCGCAAAAAGCTGGTCGTTCGGGTCTTGAAAGATGAAGCCCACGCGCCTTCGGAGGTCAAGCAGCGATTTGGAATCGTATTCAAGGGGTTTGTCTTCGAAGTAGACTTTTCCAGCGGTTGGTTTCAGGATGCCGTTTAAGTGGTGGAGGAGTGTGGTTTTTCCGGAACCGTTAGTGCCGAGAATGGCTATTCTTTCTCCCTTCGCGAAGCTCAGCGATACGTTGTCTAATGCAAGGGTGCCGTCCGAATACTGGTGTGACAGGTTCTCCAATCGAAAAAGCATTACAACACTCCTGTGTTCAAGGTCAGATAAGCTGCAAGCACCAGCATGATGTCAAAGATTATGATTCCTGCGAGTGCAGTTTTCTTGGCTGGGGGCTGGTCTTCGAGGACTCGGATGTTTCCGTCGTATCCTCGGGCGTTCATGGCGGTTAAGGTGCGTTCGCCCTGCTCCAAGGTTCTGATGAAAAGGTTACCTGACAGTAACGCTAAGGAGCGGATACGTCGCATCCAACCGGAATGACCAAGCCGAAGTTTCTGGGCGGTGTTCATTTTCTCGGCGACTTCGATGAAGACGAATATGTACCTGTAAATCAGCAATGCCATCTCCACCAGCACCTTGGGCACACGCGCCCGCCGAAGAGTGATAAAAATGTCTGTTATCGAAGTGGTGAGTACTAGAAAGAACAAGCAGGAAAGGGCTCCTTCAACTCTGAGAAACGTGGCGACGCTTAAGGCGATGCCGCTCTTGAAGATGGTCCACATGAACCATGGGAAAGCGATTTGCGTCAGGGGTTCGCCTGTGCCGAAAAACAATGCGATTATGAGGCAGCTTAACGCAAGCATCACGGTTGGGTAAGCCAGCATGTCCAAATAGAAATGCACAGGTATCTTTGCAAGCCGCAGCAGCAGAATTGTCGTTGCTGCGAACACGATTATCGGCACCACGGGAGAAGGGGACGATACGCTTATTATAAGCGCGGAGAGCGCGAAGAGCATTTTCGTGACTGGACTGGTTTTTGCAAGAGGATTGATATAGGCGTATCTGTCGATTTGCGCGTATAACTCGCTGTGTGCCATCCCGCGATTCATCCAACATTATTGAGCAGTTTCTGTTTCCTTTATTTCTTTCTTCGCTTTTTTCCCTCTCTCGTACCCGACAAAATAGCCTATAATCATTGCGCCGATGGCTGCTTGAAGCGCGAATAAGAGGCTTTCTATTTCTCCGCTGGGCGGTTCCCAAAGAGGAGTGAACCACGGCGTGTAGCCTTGACCTGAGATTGCTTCTTCTGCTGCACTGTCGGCTCCGCTGTATGGAGCGTTGGGGAAGATGATTAAGGGTATGGCGAAGATGGCTATTACCACGGCGATTATGATGATGTAATGTTTGGTGTTCATTGCTGCTTCGGCTCCTTATGTGTGCTTGCTGGAGTGGGAAGCTTGATAACTTTCATCGCGGACAGCAATTGTCCCTTGTATTTGGCTAGGAAGTCGAAGAGTACTACGGCGAGGAGCCCTTCACCGATGGCGAGCGGAACCTGCGTGACCGCGAAGATGCTTCCAAACGTTAAGAAGGCGTCAAAAAAACCGCCTGCTGTTGGAAAAACAAGAGCAAGCTGGGCTGACGTGACCACGTAGGTGACCAAGTCTCCTATTGCCGCAGCAAGAAAGATGCCTACCGAAGTGGGAAGCCGTACCTTTTTGGCGGCAATCCATATGGCGTAAGCCACGAACGGTCCGACTATACCCATTGAAAAGGTGTTGGCACCAAGTGTGGTTAAGCCGCCGTGTGCCAGCAGCAAGGCTTGGAAGATTAGGACTATTATTGAGAGAACCGAGGTTATTCCTGGACCGACTACGACGGCGGCTAAACCGGCGCCAGTTGGGTGCGAGCTGCTACCTGTTACGGAAGGCAATTTTAGCGCTGAAAGAACGAATATGAAGGCGCCCATCAGGGCGAGGAGTGGTTTTGCTTCGGGAATCTTTTTTGTGAGTTTTGATAGGCGGTAAACGCCGTAAGCCACTATCGGCAGGGCTATGGCGAACCAGATTTCCCACCATGGATGTGGGAGGAAGCCTTCCATTATGTGCATGTTGTTCCCTTGTCATTGGATAATCCAACCAATTAATTTATAAACTTTCGTTTAACCAAGGTTAAATTGAGGTTGAATAACTTGCCCGCAACATCAAAAAACCGCTTACTACGCGACAAAGGCGAATTCACCAAATTCCAAATCCTCCTCGAAGTCATGCGCAACCAGCCGCACGTAAAGCAGAAGGACATAAGTGACCAGCTCGGAATCACCATACAAGCCGTCTCAAAATACTTCAAAAAACTAGCCCGCGAAGGATTGCTGGAAGCCGGTTCAGAGAGAGCAGACTACAGACTCACACCGAAAGCAATTACCCAACTCAAAGATAACTTCCGAAGCTTGGAGCAGTACGTAGCCACGGTGAAAGAAGCCATGAAAATCGAACGCTCCTGGCCAGCCATAGCCACGCAGCCGGTAAAAGCCGGTGACGAAGTGGGCTTAGTCATGAAGGAGGGCATCATGTACACTGTGCCCGCAGACAGCCCCAACATTCAAGCGTATGGAACCGCATTAATGGACGCCCGTACAGGCGAGGATTTAGGCTTGACGAATTTGCGGGGAAAAGTCAAAGTTAAGCAAGGAAAAATCCTCATCGTCAAGTTGCCCAGCATTAGGCAAGGCGGCTCCAGAGCCGTTGACCTCAACAAAGTCCGCGCGTTCTACAATGAATTCAAACCTGACCGCATAGGCGTCATGGGCGCTGTTGGCAGAGCAGTCTTGAACAAGCTGCACCTAAAAGCAGACATAGAATTCGGCATCAGCCGCGCAGCAGCCATCGCGGCGTCACGAGGCTTAAACGTTTTTGTCCTCGTCGTCGGCAGGATGGTTAACCGCATGATTGAGGAGATTGACGCGAGAAACATGGAAGGCACCGCTGAAGTGACTTATGAGGTTAAGGATGGTCGGATCACTTGAACCTGAACGGTTGCAGTCGCAGGAGTTTATGCGACATATCCCATTATGATAGAGATAGCATAAATCAGCATAGCCACATGAAATAGCGGTAGCGCTTTAATTCCGGCATCAGCACTTTTTCCCTTAAGTATTCTGTAATTTCCAATCGCCACCAGCAAGAAACCCACCGCGAAGCCAGCAACTGTCACGGTGCTGAGCACGCTGAAAAAGGCCACAGCTGCGGCTATGTGAATTGCGCTGAATAGAAGTATCCAGTAGGCTGTTCCCTTCATCCCATACAGGATGGGGATTGTTTTCATCTCTTTAACTTGGTCGTTAGCAACGTCGATAATGTCGTTTACTCCCAGATGCGCTTGCGCTAACGGATAGAAGAAAAAAGCAAAAAGCAAAGCGTTGAGGTCTGGGCTAGCGAGGCAAAGGTAACCCGCCACTGGAAACAGAGTAAAATCAATCCGTCCAACCAGCTGGGCAATAGGAAAATTTTCATTCCGCTTTTTAATCTGGTAGAAAACTTCGAGACAATAACAGAGCACCATGATGCCGAAAAGGTACATTGACTGAGGAAATGGCAAGGTAAAAATCAGGGTTGCAGCGACGGTTACGAACAAACCAAAGAGCAACAACGCCTGCTGCTGCGAGATTAAACCTTGAGAGACGGGTCTTTTCCCAAACACGCGCCAATACTTAGTTAACTTATCAAACTCCACGTCCTTTCTGTCCAGCTTCCAATCTACAATATCGTTTAAGATGAGGCCAGCTTCGAACCCGAAGAAACCAATCAACGCGACCTTCACGACAAGCAGCCAAGAAAAGCCATTATGGAATTGGAAGGCAAGGAAAAGGCCAGCGCACAGCAGGGTCGGCCAGACAAAAAAGAAGTGCAAGCGAGTAAGGTCAACGTACGCTTTGACGGTGTCTTTCAATCAAACGCCTCAGGTCTAGCCTTTAATGGATGGTTTTAATAAATAAGGTATTCGCATCATAACACAGGAAACTGAGAGTCGGTCGCTTGAGCAACTCGCATGCTGCATTTCCCAAAATATTAAAAATCATACGCATCCACATCGTAGCAGGAGGCGTTCTGGCATTCTCACTCGGCGCGCTCTTGGCAATGGCCAACGGTGGAACCTTTGATCCGCTGCGCGTTATCCTCATGTACGTGGTAATGCTGTTCGGAGACCTCTCAGCACATTACAGCAACGATTACTACGATGTTGAAATCGACAAACGTGTTGAGCAGAAAAAGTTTTTGGGAGGCAGCCGCCTACTCGTTTGCTATCCCGAGCTTCGCCCACTATCAAGGTCCATTTCAGTCACGTTGTTAACAGCCTCAAGTGTTCTAGCAGTCTTAATCGTGCTTTTTTACGGTGCACCCGTCGAGTTTTTGGTCATTGCTTGGGCTGAGAATTTTGCAGGCTGGTCTTATTCCGCGCCACCAATGCGTTTAACTTCAAGAGGACTGGGCGAAGTTGCCGTGGCATGCGTGACAGGCTTCGCCATACCAGGGATAGGATACTTGGCAGTGAGGGGGCAGTTTGACCCGTTGTTCCTCTACTTGGCTGTTCCTTTTATGATGTACGGGGTGATTCTCAGCCTAAGCCTCGAAGCCCCCGACATTGAAATCGACAGGAAAGGAGGCAAAACAAACCTTGCCGTCCGAAAAGGTCTGCGCGCCGTTTTCGTCATCATATTGGCAATGGCTGTCTCGGCTACCCTATTGTTCCTCGGGTATGCTTGGCAAATTTCTGCCGTAGTCATAGACCTTAGAGCACCATTGCTTTTTTCAATGGTACCCTTAGCAGCGGCGTTTTTTGGATTCGTCAAGGTGGTGTTTCAGAAAAGGAAAGCCAATCTCCCTAGCACAGGGAATGTTGCTTCTTTATTTGTCTTTAACATACTTATGATAGTCTATTTGCTGAGCATATCGTTTTCATAACTGCTTTGTCTAACATCATAGTGACCCTTCAGGTTCGGCACTTGTCTTTGTAAACGGAATACCGAGAGCAAATTTTATATTTTATTATATTGATTATATTGTAATATAGCCTAATTAAGGTGCCACACGGACGATGAAAAAAGTGGAATTAGACAAAATAGACGCGGCTTCAATAAAGAAGTTGCTCATAGATCTTGGAAGCCCAATAATTCCACTCACTCTTGTCTTTGAATCTTTGGGTTTCAAAGGCATCACTGGGATAGATTGGGGAATACTTGCGGGAGCAGTCTCCGTGATGGCAATCGAGTTAGGCTATAAAGTTGAAAAAATCGGCAGGTCCATCATACTCATAAGAGAAAAAAGGTGAGGTGACAGCAATTGTTGTCAAGAGATTGTGATGGTTGCCCTCTGCTTTGGGAGTGCAGTCGACGCTTCAAAAAAGTAATGAAAGGCGAAAAGGTCTATTGCCCCGATGGAACAGCACACTTAGTGGACGATTCCTCTGCAAGCCAGGGCAACGATACATTTGGTGCTCAGTTGAACGTTGAAATAATTAATCCTTTGACTTCAACTCAGTAACCCGTGTTCGTCCGTTGAGCAGTCAATTCTAATATAAGAGGTGATGACGTTGCTTGCCGTCCAAACCTCTTCTTTCGCTTCTAAAATGAAGCATCCTTTGACAGCTGACAGCAATATTGATGTGCTTTTAACTGCTGACCGAACATTAATGAGCAACTATCATGGCAACGAGTTCTTAGGTTTCGGCACGTGCGCTCCGCCAAACTTCATCCCCAACATCCTATACAGTTATTTGTTTTTTCCGCCTTTGAAAACAAGCAATGGAATGCCCGTCGCGGCGCCCTACGGTCTAAGAAAAATCGAAGCTCAACTGTTAAAAGAGGGCTTTAACGTTTTAACTGTCAGCCCGCAACATCTCCGAAAATTCATTAAAAACGCTAAAGTTGTTGGTATTCACACAATGGACCCTTTTGGTTTTGGCCCGGCGTCAACCACTCTAGCGTCTATTTTCAAGAGAGAGCCTTTTTTGGCGAAGTATTTTCGAGCGTTAGTGAACAGCCCAGTTATTAGGGAAGCGAAGAAGACTGGTTTAAAAGTGATAGTGGGCGGTCCAGGAGCTTGGCAGTTCCGTTACAGATCGCAACTTCTTAAAGAAGGAATTATCGATTGTGTGATTGAGGGCGAAGCTGAGAAAGTTATTGGAAAAATCGTCAAAGCTGCCATAAATGGCGACAAACTTCCTAATTACTATGAAGTTGCAGCTAAAGACGCGCCTCGTTTGGAGGATATTCCGGATATTCTTCAGCCGTCAATTAATGGTCTGATAGAAATTGGCAGAGGCTGCTGCAGAGGATGTGAATTTTGCAATGTCACCCTTCGACCCCTACGTTGGTACCCTATAGATAAAATAATGCGAGAACTGTCCGTCAACGTCGAATTAGGTAAGAATCGCGTCATCTGTTTACATGCTGAAGACGTCATGCTGTACGGTTCCCATACAACGGTGCCAGATGACGAGAAACTGCTGAGGCTTCATAAGATGGTTAAGAGCAAAGTGCCCGCTGTCAGTTGGAGTCACTGTTCACTGGCAGCCGTTGCTTCGAAACCGAAGCTTTTCTCAGAACTTTCCGAAATCATACTTCAGAATCAAACGTGGTGGGGCGCGGAAATCGGGATAGAGACTGGTTCTGCTGAGCTTGCTAAGAGGATTATGCCTGCGAAGGCTCATCCGTTTAGGGCTGAGGATTGGCCTGAGGTGGTTCGCGCTGGCATGGGTTTGATGCATGATAGCATGATGGTTCCGGCTTGTACGTTGATTGTGGGGCTTCCCGAGGAGAGGGAGGATGACCTTTTGAGGACGATGGAGTTGGTGGATGACCTTAAGGGTTTTCGC
>JAOZHY010000017.1 GCA_026014595.1 Candidatus Bathyarchaeota archaeon | reverse complement strand
GATGCGTTGAGGTCGGCTATTAAGAAGCGGGGAATGAAGGTCAGAATCAAGGATTTGCGGAAGCTGTATGCGACAACGCTGCGGGAAAGCGGGATATCAGAAGAGGTTATTGACCTGCTGGAGGGCAGGATTCCACAGAGCATATTCCTACGACACTATTATAAGCCTGATCTGTTGCGAGGTATCCGAGAGAAAGTGTTGGAAGCTATAAAACCCATAATCCAAACTGAGACAATAGCCAAGTCCTAAACTCCTTTTTTCTTTGTTTTTAGGTTTTTCGGAGCTTGTGATGAGTTTAATTAGGGGCATTAATCAATTTGAGGTTGTGAATGTTGAAATGTTGGGCGGTCAGAACTTTCAAAACGAAAGAACTATGGCGATTATCAAGATTAGAGCCAAGCTGCTTCACGCAGCCAGATGTTGGCTTGACGAGAACGGTTATGTTGAGGTTCATGGACCTACATTGATTCCTGCTGTGGGAGATTGGCCGGGTCATTTTGAAGTCAAGTATTTCGACAAAAAGGCTTACCTTGCTCAGGGGCTACAGCCGTATGCTAATGTTTTTGTGGCAGGTTTGGGAAAGATCTATACGATTGCGCCTGCTTTCAGAGCGGAAAGGGCGAGGACGCAGCGTCATTTGACTGAATTTTGGCGTATAGAAGTGGCTCAGCAATGCGGGTTGGACGCCATTATCGGTGTTCAGGAAAAGTTGTTGTCGCATATTTGTCACAGCCTTTCGAAAGAAGCAGCAGAACTGTTAGAGTGTTTTGAGCGTTCTGTTAAGGACTTGGAATGGATGCAGACACCTTTTCCGAGGCTAACTTACGATGAGGCTATCGATTTGTTGCAGAGGGACGGCTTTAACGTTTCTTGGGGGCAACCGTTGGACTGGGAACTGGAGAAGCATCTCAGTCACAGGTTTAGTCAGCCGTTCTTTATCATGAAGTTTCCAGTTAGCATCGAGACGTTCTTCCATAAATCAGATCCTGAAAAGCCGGAGCTAACATTGTCTGTTGATTTGCTTGCTCCAGAAGGTTATGGAGAGATTGGTAGCGGTGCACAAAGGATAACAGAAAAGAAGGTTTTGCTCAGAAAGATGACAGAGGAAAAAATAAATCTCGCTGACCAACGATGGTACATGAATTTTATGCAACGCAGAGCTTTTTCTCACTCAGGATTTGTGGTTGGGCTTGAGAGGCTTATCCAGTGGATATGCAAACTTGTACAAGTAGAAGAAGCAACAGCGTTCCCGAGATTATATGATAGTATTTATCCTTGATTTCGGGATTGTTTGATTTTCTTGACGGAATTCATATGTAATTTTATTTTTATTTTTTCGCGGAAATCTGATGGTAACAGTTCTGGTGCGAGAAATATTGGTATATTCGAAATGAAAATCAATAAGCAGCTAAAGAGGGAACTTACAACAAGTGGTATCTCGAATATTTGCTTTAAGGGAAGAAATCCTGCGCCTTGGGTAATGTAGAAAATCATGAATCCGATCGAATATATTTTGGCGCAGTTTTCTTTGTTAGATAAATCACCCCAAATAACAAGACTATACATTATCGAAAGAATGCCCCAACTTAAGCCATTTGCGACATACACGAAATATAGCAGAGCATAGTTATCGGCTACACCTGCAAGAGCTGAACTAATTCCATATAAAGTAAGACTGGAAGCTAAAGATACTTTGCGTCCGAAGAAATCTGCAACTACCCCACCAATCAGCGCCCCAAAAATAGTTCCAATTCCCTGTAAGACAATGAGAAACAGGTACAAGTAAGATGGAACTTGATGCGAGATATTGAAAGATATATTCCTGGCAAATGTCGCATTAATTAAAGAAAATAGCACCCACGGAATTAGGTAAAGAAGAATTGTTCTTTTCTCAGGATAATACCCTGTTTCATCCTTCTTACGCGTCAAAACTGCTTTTTCTGGCTTTAGTAATAAGACGGCAAGCGGTGCAAGACTAAGCGCAATGCCTAAAACTACTGCCCTCTGAAAATTAAGGATTGGGGCTACTGTGGCGAACATAATCACATATAATAATAGGCCAAGTAATCCACTCAGACCAGCTACACGACCTCTCTCATCTGGCACGGTCAAATTCCAGAAGTAAGTAAGGAATGCCAATTGCCCTGTGCCGAAAAATATCGCTATTGCGAAAAAGAATGTTAGTTTGAGAATATCTATCGAAACAAAGAAAAGAAGAGCGGTAAATATCGAGGTAGCTATTGCATAAGTGTAAATAACATGCAACTTATCAATTCTATGAATGAAAAAACTGAATACTATTAATGTAAGGGCGACGGCAATATTAAATGTTGCTTGCAATATCACCTGGTTGTCAGCGGACGAAAAGAAATGCTGCGGAACATAATAGGCGAAAACAAAATACGATAAATAAAAGGCGATAGATAAAATTAGGGCTAATAATAAGCCCCGTTTCGTTAGTAAAACACCATATTTAGTAGCACTCAATTTTTCATCCATCTTGCCTTCATAGACGCTTACATATATCATTTTCTTGATAAAAGCTTAAAAAAGAAAAGACTACATTATAGATAGATTACTATGAAAACTCTTAATGAAAGGATAGCAGAAGTTTCGTACCATCTCCAGTCTTTGACCGCCCCCGAGTTCTCCTCGCAAGTTCAAGACGCTGTTCAAAAAAAGGACAAGAATTCGCTCATACAAGTGTGTAAAAAAGCCAAAATTCCAAGAGTTTACTTGGGAAGCGTAGTTTCAGTTCTGCTCTCCGTCGGTCCAGAACAGAAATGGCCAGCAGATTCGTAGCTTTCTTATGTCTGCGATGTATGAAGGCTGCGAATAAAAAGCGAGGGCTGCGCCTCGATAAACAGCTGGAGTGTTCGAGTAGCGTTATTACTCTCCAGCTCGATCAGCTCCTCCTTCGCTTTTTTTGTCAACCTTCTTATCACTTTTAATGTATTGTCTAATACATTTGTTTCCAACGCGTCTTCAACAATTTCTTTTATTTGAGTTTGTTTTATTGAGTTTTTGTTTGGTAGATTACTAAGTCTGCTTCGAATTTTTTCAGAGCGTTCACTTGCCCAAAGTAAGGAATAAGGTAGTATTCCGCTTCTTATTCTTTCAGCAAGCCCTGCCGTCAAGTTAACCGAAACATGGAAATCTTTGCGTAATTCCAAGATTATGCCCAGACATAGCCCGTATCTTCCCAGATGTTGGATTTCGCTTTCAGAACCATTTCCCAGAACGGCGCCGATTTTTAGACACGTTTCTAAGTCGGTTGCCTCAGTTTTAATCTTCCAGAACTTCTTTTTAGCGGAAAGAACTTTCTGTTTTCGCAATCTAAGACTTGCTGTTTCAGCCTGTGCCATCTTGACCAAAAAATCCCAGAGCAGTTTGGTAATAGTTTGACGTTTTACTTTGTCTATGTTCATTTGATTGAGAATTGTAAAGGCTTTGGCTGATGCGAGTCCGCCGATAACCAGTGCTGTGCCTTCACCGAATTTCCCAAAAAGGGTTGGCTTAAATAATTTAAAGCGGGCTTTGTCTATCATATCATCCCAGATGTAGAGGCTGAGACTTATTAGACTCATAGCTAACGCTGCTTCATCAGTTTCTTCTGGGCATCCTCCGACTGCTTCGCAAGCAAGGCGCATCATGGCTGGTGTAAGAGGGTTGCGCCAATTTTTCGCTATAAACTCAAGGGGTTCTCGTAAATCTTTCCTCAAGGCTGGGTCTTCAAGCAGTATTGTTCTGGCTTTGTCTGCGATTGCTCCTCCGTTGTCTTCGAGAATTCTGCGGCAGCTCTCCTCAACATTATTTTTTTCGTACATAGCGCTCAGGAAATCCTATGTCTTATCTTTTCTAATTGTAGGTTTTTTGGTCGGAAAAATCTTTGCATGTGGATTCTGATGTGGATGCGATAGTCTTATATATTGTGTATTATTGATTATACAACAATACACTTCAGGGGTTGAATATGGGGAAGGCGGAGCAGTCGACTTTGAAGGAGGAACTATTGGCAAAACTGGTTGATGAGCTCACTTTGGTTAACCGAAAACTCAGTTTGCTAATCGAGCTAAATGAGAATATGCTAAAGATGCAGGAAAAATTTCTGCACATGAGCAGCGAGAAAACCTCTTTCGATAGAGAACTCAAACTTGCACCTGACGTAATGACGTTGCTGTCCTTACCGCCGGCCTTAAGGAAGACTGCGATGGTTTTGCTAAAACTGGATAAGGCGACTGCTGAGGATCTTGCCAGAGAAACTAAGCGGTTGAGACCAGTTGAAAGTGCATACGCTAACCAGTTAGTTCGGATGGGCTACATTAGTAAAAAGCGAGAGGGTCGAGAAGTGTACTTCTACATCGAATCCCCAATGGAGATAAGAAAATGAGAAAAAAGGCATTAACGATTCATTCGTCACGCGGTGGCACTGGGAAAACTGTGATAGCCACGAATTTGGCAGCAATTTACGCAGTCAAAGGAGTAAATGTTGCGCTTTTGGATCTTGATTTTCGTGCTCCCAGTTTAGTGGATGTGTTTTCAAAGGGAATCAGTGGTCCAGTCAAGCATTGGTTAAATGACTTTTTGGATGGTCGATGTAGAGCAGAGCAAGCTTTGATTGATGTTTCTGAGGCGTATGGTCTTAGAGGTAAACTTCTTTTGGGATTGGCAAACCCTGCGATTGAGGCTATTCGAAATATGATGGAGAAGAGTAGGGCTTGGGAAGTGACGGCAGTGAAGAGACTTTTTTCCTTGCGCTCAATGCTTTTTGACGCCATGGATGTTGATTGCTGCATCCTTGACACCAGCCCTGGAGTGCAATACACGTCAGTTAACGCGGTAGTCAGCTCCGACATCGCGGTTGCAGTAGCGACTCTGGATTCGTTGGATCTTAAGGGCTTAGAAACTATGCTTGCAGAACTTTATGATGCTTTTGCGAAGAGAAGCGTGGTCTTGATAAATAAGGTGTTTCCGGAGACAAGAGTTTGGTCAAGCGATGAGCAGACGGATTTAATCGATAAAATGGAGAAGACGCTCAAGCATCCTGTAATAGGCATAATTCCGTGCTATTGTGATGTGCTTCAGGCTAAAAGAAACTCGCTTTTGGCTGTTGATAAGCCCTATCATCCTTTTCTAAGAGATTTGGAGAAAGTTGCAGAAAAACTTGATGGTATTAAAGAAATAGACAGGGAGGAACACGTTCTTGCAGAGTAAAAATTTGATGGAAATCCATAGAAGTATGATAAAGAATTTCCTGGACATAATGATCTTAGCTAAGCTTAGAAACTCAGAGCCTTTAAGCGGCTATGATCTTATCGAGCTTATTCACCAAAAATTTGGAATGTTGATCAGTCCAGGCACTATTTACTCTGTCTTATACTCTATGGAGCGAAAGGAACTGATAAAAGGCACGTTGACCCAAGAAAAACGAACGTACGTATTAACCGCCAAGGGCAGAGATGCTATTAACGCTATTCTAACGGCGCAAGAAGAGATTCAAGGGTTTATGCGAATGATTCTTAATTTTTGAAAGACACGCTTTATGTTTCTGTTACAAAGACTTTTTCGACTTTTCCACACCAAGGAATAACAGTTGTACCGTCCGAAAGAGCGTCAAATATTTCATTCGCAATTTCTTTGTTTGACCTTTTTGCACTCTCTTCGACAAGAGTGATTTCAATGATGGCTTTCCTAACCATACTTTTGCCTTCTGTCTAAAGATGATAGATTGTTACTTGAGTTTTTACGAAATTAATTTTTACATATTTGTGTCTTTGGGTTTGGATACATTATTTGTTTGGTTGGTAAGCGTGTTTCTGCAGAATTTGATCAAAAAGTAGCATAAGGTGACTTTTGCCAAAACAGATAAACCTTTGTTTGTAGTAGAAAGCTGCAGATTTTGATTAAGTGGGCGAGTTTTTGTAGGTTAGCATCAGTCAGTTCTCGCGTGTAGGCTTTTTTGTTTCCGAATGGTTGATGGGGAAAGAAGTGTTTCATGAAGCGCGCATGGCTGTTTCGTATGAATGCTTCTTTAATTTTTGCCACTTCTTTGTCACTTAGAGTTTGGAGCCTGTTTAATACGTATTTTTCGCTACTAAGCAGTTGCGCATTAAGCCCGAGCTGGTGAAGAATTTCTACGACTTTTAAGGCTTCTTTTGGCGGTGGCTGCTCTGCTATCTTTTGCATTCCTGCCTTTTCCGCAAAGGGGTTATACTTTGCCATAACCGCGGGCATTTCAACGTATTCGGTTCCAACCAAAGGTAATGTTTCTTTAACGAGTTTCGTGCCTAAGCCTATGGTGCGGTATTTGGGCTGAACAACAACTCGGCTGATTATGCTTAGTTTTTCGTTTAGCTCTTTCATCGACATTTTTGGTAAAACAAGTCTTCGCCCAAAGCATGTGGGTGGCGGATAGCAGTAGACTATAACTCCGCATAATTCGTCGCCGCGCTTTAGGCAGAAGATTTTCCGAGGCGCAGCTATCTTGTGGCTACGGTAGTGGAAGCCTGCGAGTTTTCTCCAATCGCTTGTTGTGCCTTCTTCTATGCGCATTTCCCGTGTGAGGCTACATTCTTTGGCTGGCGTGTTTGGGTAGTAGTTTATGGTTATTTCTTTGCCGAAGCGTTTGTGTACGTGCACTGAAGGCGCAAGGTCTTCTGCCAGGTCGGTGTGGGTTGTTGCTGCAAGGACGGCTTTGCCTTGTTGGCGTGCGAGTTTTTGGAGGTTGTATGCTACGATTTTGGCTGTGTCACGGTCAAGCGTGGCGGCAAACTCGTCCATTATCCAGAACTGCGCTTGGCTTTCCATCATTTTGGCGATTTTGTAGCGGTATTTCTGTCCGTCGCTCAGCTGTTCGTATGTGCGGAGGAAGAGGAAGGCGTCATTCAAGCCTACTTTGCTTAGGAGCTCTAAGGCTTCTTCTGTGGTTTTGCCTACGGTTTCGATTAAGGGCTTGTTTGGATCTGGCTTGATGTCCGCGATGTTGATTGCTGTGGCGTGCATGCCCTGTTTGATGTCTCTTCCCAGAGCCTTCAGCAGCACACTTTTTCCTGAACCGCTATCGCCTGTGATGAGGACGATGTCGGTTGCGCCTATCTTCAGCTGCACGTTGTCGTAGATTATGAATTGTTGCGATTGGTCTAAGCCGAGTCCGAAAGCTTCAGCTACATCGACGACGCGTTCTGTGGGTTCTGGCGCAGCGGTTTCATAGGCTATGTCAATTATAAATTTGCCTGCTTCTCGGTCATATCGGCGCCTGATTTGGCGTATGCGGAAAAGCTCACGGCGTCTCATCTTGTTGTTCCCGTGATTTGGTGTTTTTGCAGTTTCTTTCGCAGCTGCTGCAGTTTTGCTTTTCCGGCAGAAGCGGTGCGTGGCACAACCCAGAGTTTGGGTGGAGGCTCTGTTCTGCTTGCGTAGCAGGCTAAGGCTAAACTCCAGAAGCGGTCGTCATTTGTGCCTTCTGGGTGGCTAAACTTGATTTTTCCGTCTTTTGTCAATTCGAAACGTTCAATGTTCAGTTCTGCGATTAGGTCGCTGTCGTAGGGTATTTTGAGCTTCTTTTCAACCATGCATTGCTTGAGCCATTGCGCCATCTTCTCTTTTGTTTCTTGCGTGAATTTGACGCCTTCAGTCTCCGTTATTCCAGCGTTTATCATGTCTTCGGTTATGTAGTCGCCTACGCCAGTCATGTCCACTAAGACTTTGTTTATGGTTTGCCATCTGTCGCAGAGCGTCTTAACGTAGCCTATTACGCTTGCGTATGGCGTTCGTAGCGGAAAGCGGTGCAGGTGGATTATTCTTATAGAAGAGTCTTCTACCTCAGCTACTGTGAGCACGCTGTAGTCTTGGTATTTGCCGAGGTCTAAGCCCGCGTAAAATTCTCCTGTGACGGCTTGTTCAAAGTCGTAGTATTCTAAGTTGCTGTCTATGCAGCTTGTGATGAGGGCTTGGCTGAGCCAGACGTTTTCGTCTTCAGCCCACTCTGCCAGCATTTCGCGGCGCCATCGCCATGGGTCGCCTTCGTACTCGTGTCTCTTCTTTTCCAGCCATTTCTCGGTTATAGATCCGTTTGGTTCGAGGGCTTGCTGGTAGGTTACGTGGCTTTTTGCGAAGTGTTGGAAGGCGTTGTCGTGGAATAGTTTCCAGAAGGTGCTGTCTGTTGTCCATGGTGTGCTGCTGGCGATGAATTTGCCGTTTGTGGTTGCCAATGTGAAGCTTATGGCGTCAAACATTTCTTCGTCGTTGGGGATGAAGTTCATTTCGTCGCAGTAGACGATTTGAAGTGTGAAGCCTCTGAGGTTGTTGGGGTTGTTTGGGAAGGCTTGGATTGTGCTTCCGTTCTTGAGCCTTACAAGTGTTCTTTGCGGCTTGTGGAAGAGGCCTGCTGGGAGTTTTGTTCTGAAGTAGTTGATTTTTGTTATGGGTATCATTGTTTGGCGCCAGCTTGGACCCACAACCGCAATGTGCGAGCCCGAGTGCATCAGCGCGTAGTGTAGCAGCCATGCAGCAATCAGATGGGTTTTGCCGCTTTGTCTGCACCATCTTAAAGCGACATCGCTCTCTTTCTCTAAGAGTTGAGCTGCTTCCTCTTGGTATTTTGTTAGGTTTAAGCCGAGCATTTTTTGGCAGAATTGAATGAAGTCTTTTGGGATTTCTGTTTCTTTGGCTTTCTGCTGTTCGAGCCAGTCGTTTTCAAGCTGTTTGGCTTTGGTCAGAATTCCCTTTAGCTTCACGGATCATGCGCTCCAAATTTTCAAAATACTCCAGAGCCTTAGCCTCGTCGAAGCTTTCGCTGATGCTGTTCATGACTTGTCCGAGGTAGCCCATGATGCGAACCCAAATCTGAGCCTGCTTAGGCTTTGTCTGAGGGTCTGTCGCCGCCTTTTTGGCAATGTCAAACATGGCTTCCAGTTCAGTCAGTAACTTTTGCCTGAGCTCCTGTGTGTCTTTTTTCACTTGGTTTTTTACGCTTCGAGCCCTGCGGAGAAAACCGCCGAGATGATACCTCCCTATCGTTCTGTAGACCCTCCTACGTTTTTTGCGTCAAGAAAATGCCTGTTATGTTGCCTATCAAACCCGCAATGGCTGCGAAGATTTCCGCGTTCCATGTGCCCAGCACTATCAGGTGTACTGCTTCAAGCGCGGTTAGGCAGGCGACCATGCCGAGGCTGAAGTAAACCGTGTACAGCAGCCGCGTGCTCGGCGGAACCTCGATTGTTTCTTGTTTGCCTCTGGAGCCTTTCTGTGCGATTTTGCGGGTTAACGCCTTCTTAATCATGTTTCTCATGGTTCACTATCCTCTGCTGTTTTGTGCGTCTTGGGAATCGGCGTCTTCCGCCCATGACGAAGCTGCTGAGCAGCTGTTTGGCTTCTTCCTGCGGAACGTGCTGCTCTTCGATGACGTGGACGTTGATTGCCCAGCTTAGCGGTATAGCCGTGTAATCAATGTCGTAGAGTCCGTCTGCGTAGCGGAAGTTGTTCTGTCCAAGAATGATGTGTTTGCTTTTTTCGCCCAGTAACCCGATGAATATGCCCCAGCTGGTGACTGGCACGTCTATGGCTGATAAGCCGCTGCTGAGGCTTTTGCCTATGGAGGCGTCTGTCCATTCGACCTTAACAAGCGTTCCGGTTCGCAGTTCTTTTATTTGCTTTAAAACTTGTTTGTTCATGCTACATCATCCTCGCGACTTTGTGTCTGCTGAGGTGGTCTGTTTTGCTTCTTAGCGCGTAGAGGTAGTCAGCCAGGAGAGGCGTTTCTCTTCCAAGCTCTAAGGTTATTTCAAGTGTCTGGGTTTTGGCGTCAACAAAATATTCAACGCTTAAAATGCGGAAATAGGCGTTTACGTTCTCGTTAGGCAAGGCTACCTGGATCTTGTCTCCTGGCAAAAGCGGCGTATTGCCATAATCGATAACAGTGCTGCGGACTGTCAGGTACTCTGCAGGATCCTTCAGCTGAGCGAGAACAGCCTTCGCTCGAAGCATACACTCGTTGTCGCTGTAAAGCTCTTCGTCCGTGTCAACTAATTCGCGGAGTCCGTAGGCTGATTGGCTGGCGCTGTCCTCTTGCGTGCTGGCGTATCGACGACCGCCAAAGAAGAGGCTGTCAACCCAGAAGCTGCCGGTGCCGACGCCGTCAAAGAACAGGGCTATGCGAATCGCCCAAATGTAGTTCCAGTCGAAGCCGCTTTCCACGTTCCAGCCATCAGCATTCTTTTCGCCTACCTTATGCTCGATTTTGAACCATTCGTCTTTGCCAACTGTGAACGGACGCGCAGCCCGCTTCCCCGTGCGGTCAAAAAGCGACAAGTCTCCCTGACCGTTATAGGCTGCTTCGCGGATTATCCACAGGTTCAAAAGCGGATAAAGATTGGCATTCACCTCTTTACCCGCATCAAGTGTGAAAAGAGCGCTTCCATAATACAGGTTTTGAGCGTAGAGTTTTATGCTTGCTGAGCCTTTCATTTTCACGCTTGTGTCAAGGCTTACAGAACCTGATGTAGCGCTCCAATCTCCTTCCGAAGGCGTAAGGCTTTCAGTCCACGCGTCCTTATCGCTTGGCACACTTTTGTCGGCAACGCCGTAAATCGTGACCTTGTTTCTGACGCGGTGAATGTCCTTGCGGTACTCGCTCTGCTCAATCTTCTCGCTGAGGCTAACGGGGCTTGTCTTGCTGTTCCGCTGGAAGAACTCGAATTTGCCGTCAGGTGCCACACGGAAATCATAGCCTATTACGCCTTGCTTGTCCGCTGATTCTGCAATGTACTTTAGGATGTCCCAGACAGGTGTGTTCTCATATTCCAGCTTAGTGTACGTAGTATCCGTAGCTTCAACCAGCTCAGTGTTACCACGTACATGGCTAAGCCCGACATAGTAATCCATCAAATCCTTGACTATGTCTTCACCTTTCTGGTTCGCGTATGTTTTGGTTACTACTCTGCGGAAGAGCTTCTCGCCCCAGCAGCGACCAGCCACACGCACGTAATTCTCCGTAGGCGTTGACTCGTACTTGACGCTCTCAGTCCGCGTCGTGATAATTTGCGGAACATTAACGCCTCTGCCGATACAGATGTAACCGTCTTGACCAACACTCAGCGGATAAGCGCCATTTGGGCTGTATTTGCTGTTCCAGTTCTGCAGGAGAAGCTCCCAACTGCTAACCTCTTTCGTGGCGCCCAGATGCACTCGGGCTTCTATAACGTCGCCTTGCGGAATTCCAACCGCGCCCAACGCAATAGTCAGCTTCGGAATCTCAACGCTCAATGCTACTCCACTCCTTGGCGGTAAAGCTCGGCTTCACCAGCACGCTGAATACTACGTACATGTGAAGGCGCCTCTGTGGCAGCCTCGTTGAAGCTTTGGATGCTGGCGGTTGCCGAGTTCATGCTGTTCGCGAAGCTTAGCATGGCAGCAGCTGCGGCGACAATCACTGCGATGCCTACGCCTGTCAAAGCCAGAAATGTCGCGTAGCTTATGTTCAACGCGTTCTGAGCAGCGGTGGCAATGGCGCATGCAGCGGAGTAGACCTTCTGGGCTACGGCTACGCCCCAGCTTGTCCGCATGAACATGCCCATGACCGTGACTACCATCATGGCGCTGTTGAAGACTTTAGCCTGCTCATCGTTTAGTATGCCGAACTGGTGGGCTATGTGCCCGATGGCTGTGCCTGTGGCGCCTAAGCCTGCGATAGCTGCTCCGAGGCTTTTTACCCGTGTAGCCAAGGCTTCAGCGTCTGTTTGGATGCGTGAGAATTCGGCGCTTGCCCGGTTTACGCATCTCACTGTTACGGCGATTTCGCGGAAACTCAAAGGTTCGCCTCCGTTTTCGCTGCATCAAGCGCCTCGAGAATTATCTGTTCCAGCCTCGGGAGCTGCTCCTGAATTGCTGGGTAGAGATATGGCTGCACTTGCATGTAACGCGTTCCAAGCTCCACGAACAGAGCGTATGTGGCTTCTGCACCTATTTCGGCAACCCATTCCTGAATCTTGGCGTAAATGCTGCTTCGCAGGTGTCCTGTGCGTACAGGCGCAAACTGCTTGGCTAAGGCTTTCACGTCAGCAGCCCAGCTTGCCAACTGCCTATGCAAATGACGCTGCATTCCGCTGTCAAACCGTTGCATGGCTTGCTTAAACTCTTCAGCGCCTTCCACATCGGAGGTTACTTCGAATGCCATTTTGCCTCACGCTCAGCTTTTAGCCGTTCTTCCTCGGTTTGCCTGTCCACCTCATTCAGGATCACGATGAACTGTTGGACTGGTTTGGCTGGCTGGCGCCGCAGCTGCGTGATTGTCCACCCGAATTCTTTGCACAAGCGAAACTCCGTGATGATTGGGGCTGGCTTTTGTCTGCGGATTGCTCTGATAAAAAAGCGGTTTCCTCTTGCGTGACGCTGTTTAGCCTATTGGCGATTTGGCTGAATAGTTCGCCTAAGCCTATTGGTACTCCGTTTTCTTCGCTGAGCAGCTTCTCAAGCGTTATTGGCTTGTGCGGTGGCTGCTCCCGAAGCGAAGCCCAAATGGTCTCCGCCTGTATCGCTATGAAGTCGCTGCTAACTACTTGTCCTGTTAATGGATGATATTTGGTGTGCTTTTGGATGATGCGGCTGCGTTTAGCCCAGCTTATCTCGCTGAACACGTAGCTTCCAGCGTATTCTTTGCCGAATCTGGCGTCAAGCTCGATTTTTTCTGTTTGTGTTTTGAATCATCTCCATTGTTGCGATTCGGTTTCTGATGGCTGCATTCACGTCCTCAAGCACGATGTCCTGCATCCATTTGGGCAGTTTGAGAATGCGGACGCCGACTGTTTCCCACATCTTCAGCCACTTCTTTCGCAGAGCGGCTTCGCGACCAAAATTCTCCAAAACCTTCACTTCTGACACTTCAAAATGCCTCCATGTTAGCTGATGTAGACGTCTCGTGAAACGAACGAGGCTTTCAGAGCCACGAGGTCTTCGATGCGTGTTGGCGTGGCTACCTTTTCCCATTTGCAATACTTGAACAGGGCGCTGTTTGTTCCGCCTAAGCCGAATTTTAGGCTGAATTCGCTGTCGCTTATGACATCGTCGAATTCTTGTTTGCTTTCAAACTCGAAAGTCAACTCGCCTGTCAAGCCACGATGACGTGCTGGAAGATACTTGAGCAGGTGCCCGTCAGTGGAGCGGATGACTGGGACGGGTTTGAGGTTGTTTTCGATTGTGAACTTCCAGTCCGTAACGCGGTCAAGCGCGGTTAAGCCTGAGCCGTCGCCTTCGCCTTTTTGAATGTAGCTTTCGTTGTAGGCGACTGCACTTGCGTAGTCCGCGTATGTGGCGCCCGCAATTTTCGCTGTGCCAGTCTCAGCTGTCTGTCCGATAAGCTCAACATTGGCTTTTATGATGTCTTCTATGCTGCATTCTACGCTTAGTTTGTGGATTCTGCAGCCTTTGTAGAGCAAGCTTAAGATGTCAGTTGCCGACGCAAACAAGCCTTTGTAGTAGAGCAGTTGAATGCTTAGGCTGTTCAACGTCTGAGCGTGCTGTATAAGCGATGTTGGTGCTTCACTTGGCGGGACATGTAGTATTTTGAGTGTTGGGTTTCGCAGTCCCTGTTTTAGGGCTTGCAGGTCTCTTGAGCCGATTCCGCGTAGCTGGATTAGGTTTGGGTCTAAGGCTGGTTCGATGTCTTCGCTGTTTATGCCAAGCATTGCCGGGTTTGTTGGCGTCTGTCCGTAGACTGTTTCTTGAACGAAGTAGGCGCGGCATTCATGCGCTCCGTATGTTTCTGGCATTTTTAGAATACGCCTCCTATGTCTTCAAAACACCATGATTTGAGTGTAAACTCGGTTCTGTAAATGAAGGGCTTAACGTCAACACGGTCTGCGTCTCGAAAATTGATAATGTCCAGATACGTTATGCCGTTAACCGCGATTGCACAGCTCACGTAATCGCAATATAAGATGGCTGGTGTTGATCCATCGCTTGGGTTGGTTGTTCTTGCAATCAGCCAGACGTATCCATCATCGTCAATGTAATCTGTCAAGTTTGAAGTCAATGTGATGGTTATTGTTTCGTCTGCTCCGCCTGTTCCAGATTGAGCGTTTTGCCACGCACCAGCCACATGGTTCCAGACTTTTGTGGTTACGCCGTTTCCAGCGGGAGCAGTGCCGAAGCCTTCAAACGTCAAGACAATCTTCTTAACAGTGTTTTCTCGGCTCTCGATTTTGAAGCGGAAAAACATCAGAGCATATTCGCCGTTGACATTGTGAGATTTCGAGTGTCTCTGGTCGTCGCTGTACCAGATTTTCTGATACTCCTCGCTTGTCAGCTCTGTCCAGCTGGCGCTTTCAGGCATGGGTTCTGTTGAAGCGCCTGTTTGGAACGCCTTGTGCGGGTCGCCCTCTGGGTAGCCTAATCCAGCAAAGGTGTATTCTGTAGTGTTTGGTTTGTTGCGGTTCTGCCTGACAATGCGGTTTACTTCTTCAGCCATTTTGTTCCGCATGAGCTTGCCAGAATCCGAGCTTGCTGGCTTGTCGGTAGCCCACACGTTGACTCTTAGGCTACCTACTCTTCTGCGCAGGCGTCCTGAAATTTCGACTTTTGTGTCTCGACTTTCAGCCAGGCCGACGGTGATTTGTCCGTCATGGTTTTTGAACAGTTCTCGGTCATACCATTCTGGGCTTACGTGTATGCTGGCGACTGAGCCGTCTTCTTTTATGACTCGGATGTTCTTTTGCAGAAGCCGCACAACAGTCGCCACTGGATCCTCAACCATGCTCATTGTCCGATGAGCCTCCTGAGGTTGGCTTTGAAGTAGGCTGTTTCGCCTCTCCAGTCGAAGGCTTGAACGCTGAGAACTTCGTAATCTACGCCTTTTCTGCGAATTTTATCATGCTGCCTTAATGGAGTGAAAGTGTCGATGGTTAGGTAGTCGTTGAGTATGTAGCCTGGTTCTATGAGGATTTCTTCTGCTCTGGCTGGTGAGACTATGGCTTTGACGTCTACGCCTTCGCCATAACTGATTTGGTCTGAGGCTTCCTTGATTGGGTATAATGTTATGGTTTCTCCGTTTTGGCGGAGTATCTGCGTGAACCGTGTTGTCGGAGGCTCATAGTTCAGGTATAACTGCGCGAGCCAGCAGACGGTTGCCATAGCCCACTTGTTTTCGACAGGGTTGTAATCCGCGTGTTTGACGCCCCAGAACATGAACTCACTCTGGTGCGCGTGGATGATTTTCATGCTTAGTTCGAGGCTGGGTTTGTCGTGGTTTTTGCGGATTTCCCAGAGGATTCCGCTTGTAACCGCATCGTAATAGTCGCATGCTGGCGCCTTCGCCACCACGTCTATGTAGCCAGCCCAGCAGACAGCTGGATTATAGGCTGGATACTGAGCGCTGGCTCCAATGGAGTTAATGAAGCTGTACACTTTCTGGCACGAAAGACTCCAGCCCTCATACGCGTACAAGCCGACCAGAGCGTAAGCGAACGGGTCATCATAAACCTCATTCTCACTGAGACCAACCCTGTGCCACTCATCATCTGCAGGCTCGTAGCTGAGCCAGAAGTTTTCAAAGCCTTCCCACAGAAAGTTGACTGCCTTGTCCATGATTTCCTGATAGGCTGCCGCATTTGCCGTGTCGTGTTTTTCAGCAAGCATCTTTAAGCCTAACAGCCCGTAGAGGCATTCAACATCCATTTGCAGAAGCCAAGCGTCTGTTATGGTTACGGCTCTTGCGAACCCACCATAAGTTTGCTTCTCTTGCATGGTTTTGAGGAATATTGCGCCAGTCAGCTTGGCAGCGTCCAGATAACTCGGATCGCCTGTCAACTCGTAGGCTTTTAGAAGTGATGGGATTGCTCGGCAAGCGTCCACGCTGTAGTAGTAAGTGCTGTTCTCGCTGCTCTTGAAGCCACCATAAGCCTTCCTTGCCGGATCCGTACACTGCTGAGTCAGCAACCAGTCGGCGAGGCTAACGATTTTACTGTAGATTTCTGGTTTTCTGTCCTCAAACTGCGCGGCTGAGTATGCTTCGTATAGGAAGTCGATGGCGAAGCTGGCAGCCAAAGCGCCTCTTCCAAACGCAGGATCAGGCGTATCAGGCGGAATCACGTAAACGTAAGGCGCATAGTCCATGACAAACTGATAATAAGCTTCTGGCACAGTTCCCAAAACAGCTACACGCTCCTAATGCTGGGCTGCTTCAAATTAGCCAGAATCCGTTCCAGTTCAGACTGCAAAACATCCAAAGGCGGTGCCTTACTAAGCGCGGAAACGTTCTGGTCTCCGACACTGAAATTTAAGCCAACCGCAGAGCCACCAGTCAAGTAGCAGATTGCGTGGATGGCTGCAAGAACCGTTATGAACTCCTTTTCAGCGTCCGTGCAGTTCTGGTAATCAATTTCCTTGCTAAGCTCAAGCTCCAACGTAACCTCAGCACGCTTCAGCATCTTCAGCACTTTAGCGTCGGGAACATCAGCACTACTAACGTTTAGTACATCATGAACATCGTCAACAGTTGCGCTTGCCAAGCAGTCTAACTCCTTTTCTGCCTATAATTCGAGAAAGAAGCAAAAATTAAGCAATTTTCACGATGAAAAGACACATTTCAAATTAATTTTTTGCAATAGGCAAGTTTGCGTCATTATATACCTGAAAAAAATAATATGGAGCACGTATATTGGAAAACTTTTTAGAGCAAAGGTAACCTTAATTTCAAGTCAGGGAGCTCTAAATTGAGCGCAGAGAAACAGTCTTCTTTAATCCAAGCTATTCGGCTATGGAAAGTTGAAAGTGGAATTTTGAAAGAAATTGAAAAAGGAAAACTTGATTTAGAGGAGAAGCTTGAAGAATGGATTGCCTTAGATGCCTCCATAATATCTTCCAATTTAATTATAATAGGTCGACAAGTTTCAACAGATTTTGGCGGCGCGATTGATCTTTTGGGCATGGAAGAAAACGGTGACATTGTAATTATAGAGTTGAAGAGAGATAAAACACCTCGCGACATTGTGGCTCAAGTGTTGGATTACGCCTCATGGGTCAAAGATTTGACTGCAGAGCAAATCCAAAATATTGCAGACAAATATCTCAAAGATGTCGGAGACATCGGCTTTGAAGAAGCTTATCAGAAGAAGTTCAATCATGATCTCCCTGATTCCATCAATGAACAACATAAGATGCTTGTAATTGGCTCAGAGATAGATAGCGGCAGCCTAAGGATAATCAACTATCTCTCTAAGAACTATGACGTTGGTATCAACGCTATTACTTTTAATTATTTTAAAGACGGGTTTATTGCGAGGACATTCTTGATTGAGCCAACAACTCAAATTGTGAAGAAAGGAACGAGATTGCAGAATTTAACTGAAGAACAGCTACAAAGAATAGCAGAGGAAAAAGGTGTCGGAGAAATTTATAGCTATTTGGTGACGGGTTTAACTCGCTTATTTGACTCTAAAGGCACCACTCGTAGCTCATTAGCTTTCAGTGGGCTTCAGGATGGAAAAATGAACACTATTTTCAGTCTTCTTCCTCCAGAAAGCAGTGCTGAAGAAGGGTTGAAATTTAAAGTCTATTCTAAACGCTTTTCGAAGTTTTTCAGCATTAGTGAGGATGAGCCAAAAATGGTTCTGCCCGAAAACAAGAAGGAATGGATCCCGTATCCTAAATCTAATGATCCAGAATATCGGGGGTACGAAGGCTTTTTCAAGGAGCTCAACCAAGCCGAGGATTTCTTGAAAAAATTGCGGAAAAGTCAGAAATAATACGCGTTTATTGTTGTTCTTTGTAGTAGCTTAGTCCTGCTGTTACGCCTGTTGTTATGGCGAACCACACGACTGTTATTGTTATGTCGCCTTGGGTGACGATGTATGCTAAGCCTACGGAGGCGCCGTTGAGAACAGCGAGGACTGCAGCCAGCTTTGGTTTAAACTGGAATCCTGTTATTTCGCCTCCTTTTCGGTTTCTTGCCATAGTTCCCAGCCGAATTTTGTGGCGTTTTTGCGGAATTCTTCTGGGCGTATGAGGTTTTGTTCCGCGGCTTTTATAAGGTCAGCTATGACTACTTCTGGGGTTTCTGGGCTGCCCCAGTTTAAGCGGATCTTGGCTTCTGCAGGATTAAAGCCAGCTTGAGCTAAGACTGGGTCGAAGATGTCTTTTTCTACTTGGCGTTTGATGTAGCGTTGTATTGGGTTTATGAGCATGTCTTGCAGTTCAAGGGCTGCGTTTGCGGAGGCTTCTGTAAAGCCAGGAGTGCTGAACAAGCGCGGCAGCGGTGTTTCGCAGCCCAGGTAGAACTGGTTTATTATATGGTCTATGTAGTATTCAAAGCGTGCGCGTGGGTCAAGCATTACGGGTTTGATGTCGCCTTTTCCGCTGTAGAAGAGCCATGCGCCTTCTTCTGGGCGGTTCTTGATGACAGCTTCGAACTGTTTTATGGTTTCGTCGTTAGCTTTTTCCAGCAATGCTAAGACGTCTGGTCCAGCGTACTTTTCGAAGATTTTTGGCATTATGCGTTCGATTTTTGCTTTCATCCACGCGTAGCTGGGTCGCTTGTTGCTGTTGAAGATGAGCGTGTGTAACAAGACTTGCAGGATGCCTGTTCCAAACTGGGATGTGCCTGTGCAGTTGATTTTCCAGTGGATAACCGCTTCCGGATTCAGGCTTTTTCCGCCGTACTTGTTGGCGAGTTTAAAGCCTTCGGTTTTGTGTGGAAGCTTGAGTGATTCTTCGTTAAGGAAGCTGTATTCGATTTTGTCGATGGCGTCTATCGGCAGCCTTTTGAGCGATTGCAGTTTTTCAGGCGTTAGCTTAAGCCAGAAATCATTTCCACACGCAATTAAGATGCGAGCCATGTCGTTGAGTAAGGCGTCGAGGTTCGTTTCCTCGTTGAAGCTGTCAACGACTCCTTTGGCTTCCTCCGCCTGCGCGTATTTCTCGTTGACTGTGGTGTAGAAGCCCATGCCCACCGTAGCGGAAGCCAGCAAGTCAACGCTTGATTTGCAGGTGGCGTCACGCTCATAAAGCTTCAGCACATCCGCGAGTGGGATTTCTGGCGTTTCAAAAACCGTTTGGCTACTCGGATAGGCATAGCCTGAGTGTGTCGGTCTTGTGAGAGCTTCTGTTAAGCGTTTTAGAATGTTCAACTCTGCAAGCCTTCCAAAAGTTTCTTTCCCTTCTCAGTTATGCGGAAAGGCGCACAGTGCCGCTGCTCAGATTTTTCCACGTAACCGTTTTGGAGCAGGTAGCGGAATATGCCTTCAAAAGTGCCGTGCGTGCCGCATTTGCGTACGGTGCGTTTCTCCAGTTCTGTTCGGCGTAGCGGCTGCTTGTTGAGCTCCGCTAAAACAGTCCTTGCAAGGTTTAGCCTTTCGCTTAAGCGTCTCATGTGCAAGCAACCTCTACAGGTTTTTGGGTTGAAAGAAAGGGGGGAGAATGACGCGTGCAAACCATCAGTATCTGCAGCTCTCTTTTGCCGTCTAATCCGTAAGTAGCTGGCGCCAAGTCAGGCGTGTACGTGGTCATTTCTGCGTTGCATACTGGGCAGAGGCGCCAGCAGTCGCAGACCACGGTCTCTTTTCGATGTGACCGATGCGTTTTTCCGCATTGAGTGCATTTGCCCTCAAACTTCGCCAAAACGTCGCCCATCCAGACAGCTTAACTCAGCGTCTGCTTGATGTTGGTCATCTTGGCAACAGCTTTGCTTCGCAGGACGCCTAAGCCAAACCGCGTGGTCGCGCGGATGCCGTACTCGCCGTTCTTCGTGTCTTCCCAGTCCTCAGCTGTCACGTCTCTGCGCAACAGCATAATCGCAGCCACACGAGTGTCAATCGCGTACGCCGTTCCGTTTGGCACAAGCGTTGATGCGAGCACTTTCATTCCGAGAACGCTTGTTACGGTTCCTTGTTCAAGGTCGGTTTGGCTGCTTGGCAAATACTGTGCGTGAATGAATTTGTCGTCGTTCAGAAGCTGATGTAGCTGCATCTCGTTTACAGCTAAGACTGTGGGTCGCCAGTTCTCTCCGCGCACTGCCTGATGAAGTTCAAGCAGCTTAGCCCAACTCAGCACTGCGCCTCCGCCGGAAAGCACTGCGCCGCCAGCCAAATCTGCGTCAGCAATCGCACCGTAAAGCGAGATTATTGTCTCTGTTTCCTTCTGCCCCAAAGCTAAACCTACGTTCTCAACCGCGTTGTCCAGCACGTTCCATGTGGCGTCTTCGATGTACTCGCGTGTCCACTCGTCCGAAGCGTCAGCCAGAATGTCGGTTGGTATGTCAACTGTGGTTTTCTTTTTTGCGCTCAACCTTGTTACGGTGCCTTCAGCGTAGCGGTAGGCAACTGCGCCTTCATCCAGCGGAAACCTTTCCATCGCTTCAGTTGTGGGCTTGACTTTGATCATGCTTCTGCCGATGAGTTCAGGCCATGCGTAAGCAACAAGCGTGTCATGCATCTTGCCAAGGGCGCCTGTCATGTCGCTGAAGAAGCCTTCTTTTATGCCTCTGTCGCAATAGCGTTTCAGGAACGGGTGCGTTGTGTTCTCTTTGAGCTTCTCGTAGAGTTGTCTGCTTTCGTTTTCGTTCGCCATTAGGCTTTCAAAAAGTTTCGGTTTCACCTTGATCACTTCTCCGCGTTGATGAAGATAAGGTCGCCGTCCGCTGTGGCTGATTGAAGGGCTGTGCCGAGCTTGCGGTTGTAGAAGATGGTGTAAGTGGCTGAGCCGCCCTCGTTTACGGGCTGGTCAACGAGTTCTGTGACTTTGCCGTTGGCTGCGCTGCACACCGCTTTGCCGCGGGTTATGGGACCGCTGGCTGTGACTTTGACCCTTCCGCGTTTCAGGACAGGACACATCTTGCCAGTTGCTATTGCCTTGGTGGCTACGCCTATGGCGTCGTCTCCGCCCGGCGAAGGCGAAACCTTATCGTCTGCGCTAAGGTAGACTGGTGAGCCTTTAGTGATGTTTGCTGCTGCCTCGAATGATTCGATTATGGCGTTTGGGTCGTCTGTTTCGCCGACTGCCATCCACGGTTTGCCTGTTTTATCCGCCATCTACTTCACCTTTTGTTTCGGTTTGGTTTCGCCAAGTTCGTCCTTGGCTACTTCCACCCACAAGAGTGAGCCGGATCATTTCTTGCTCAGCTTCTCCTCTAACTGGCGAAGCCACTCAGCAAGCTCTTTGTTGTCAAGGATGCGCTCTTGACTGAGCTTGTAAAAACTCTTTTTTTCAGGCACTTTGCAGCCTCTCCTTTAGCTTGAGAATTGCGTTGCGTATGGCTTGGCACTCGCGTTGCATGCCTAAAGTGCTGCGTTCAACCGCTGGACTGGGCAGAAGTTCCTCAAGAATCGCGATTGCTTCAGCGACTGGCATCGTCTTAGGCGGATTCTTAACCAGTCCGTCCGATGGCTGAGCGGTTTTTAGTTGCTCAATTGTTTTTTGGGCTTCAGCAAGCTTGCGCTCAGTGTCAACCAGCCTGGCGTTGACATCGGTCAGCGCCTTTTCTGCTGCGCCAAGTTTGCCCTCGGTTTCAACAAGCTTCTCCAAAGCTTTCTCACGAATTTTCTCTTCATTTAGGGTGTTTCGAGTTGTAGAAGCATCTGCCTGGGAAAGTTTCTCCAAAACCTGCACGTTAGTCTCAGGAATACCTGGCACAGCCACGAGACTTAACTCAGCATTATGCAAGCCATGCGGAACCCTGCCGTCGAGAATATCAATTGCCTCGTAGTCTGCGCCTACGCTGACATGCTGCACCAAACCCTTGCGGATCTTGTCGGCGACGTCGCTCTCGTATATCTCCGCTTCATACCAGAGCGCATGCCCGTCCCAGTCAGTTTTTGTGACTTTGCCCACTGCATTGTCAACTGAAACATGCTCAATGTAGACTGGTGAATTAACGAGCTTAGAAGCGAAAGACTGCAGTTCCTCGGGTGTGTAAATGTTAAAGTTTCGGCTCATGCCCGTAGTCATGGCTACGCCGCGGATACGCAACGGCTTGTCAACAATTTTCTCCAAAACTTGGAAGGGTAGTATGGCGGAAACGTGCTCTTTGACTAAGCCTTCGCGGTGCTGCTCAAACCAAGCCTTCGCTTTGTCAAGCGTCCAGCCCTTCGCCTTGTCGAAAAGGTAGCTTTGCACGGTGGTCTTGTCTTCGCCTTTGAGCTTGCCGACTACGGCTTTGATGCCCTCTTCCTCACTAAGCGTGATGGTGCGGAGACTGTCCTGCTCAAAATCTTCAGGGTTACGATGCCCAGAACGGATGTATTCGTCGGTTTCTTCCCATGGCAGAGGCTTGTACCAACCTTTAATGTGCTCTGCCCATTAAGATTATATCGTTCAAGACATAAGTTGAATTGTACAATAGGATGGTCAGAGGGTGGCAAGAAAACACATAGTTAGAGTTGTTTTAAGCCCGCAACATAAGGAAATTTTGGACAATATATGCCTCAAGCTTGGTCAGAGCGAAAGCGAAACCCTGCGTATGGCGTTTATGCAGTATGCTGAAAAATTGAGTTTGGTAACTGAAAAAGTGCATAGCTGACTATATTCTTTCAGAGTGCGCTTTGCCGATGAAAAATGTTGTTTGTTTTTCTTCTATCCATAGGGTTATTTTCACAAATTTTCCATTCTTCTTTCTGGTGAATGATAGTTGAAACTTGTTTTCATCAGTGTATTTTCGTTCACTTTCAGGGGTGTATAGAACGATGCCTATCAAGACTTCTTCTGAAACGAAGCGGTGTCTCTGCAGCCATCTGTATGCTGCAGGTCCCAGTTCAACCCTTTTGCTCATGTTAACTGCTTAATATGGATGGGGTTTATTAATTTAGAAATCGTTTGGAAGCTTCCAAACGCTTATTAGCGAGTATCTCTCCTATACTATATAGGTGCAGGGTGTGGTTACGAAAGAGAAAAATATTCGACTGTTTGGCGCTCCATTAGCTATGCGTAGAAAAGGCGCGGCAACTGACGCTGTTGTCTTAGGCGAAATTATGAAAAAGCCCGGCATAACAGTTTCGGAGATTGCAGAGACGTTTGGATGGTCTAATGGAAAAGTTGATGGAAGCATAAATCGACTATGCGCAGAAGGGAAAGTTTCTGTAAAGCATTATCTTCAAAGGGGAATGTTGGTAAAAAGAGTTTATCCAAAAGAATATCATGTTAAGCCCGGTGATATCCAAGTTCCTGAGAAAATGGTTAATCGAAGTTTATGGACAGACAGCGCAGTTGTGTATGCATTATCGCGCTCCACAATAGGCGTTGCACCTGAGCAAGTTGAAGAATGGGATAAGAAAGCATTATTCAAAGACTGCGCGAGAATCACACGAGACAAAGAAAACATTGTTGTTACCATGCCAGAAAGATTCTGTGATTTTTACCAATTGGAAAACTCCGATATGAGTGTGTCAGCAATCGGTAACTTCATTTTGGTGACTGTTGAATCAGTGATACCCGTAAATTTGCCGTCATCGTACTCGGAAGAGGAAAATGTTGCCATAACACGGGTTAGCATGATGCTTAAGAGTGAAAAAACAAAATCGTGAACCGTTTAAACCCATTGAAGTTAGACGACTATCGCTTATCCTGGCTTTAGACTTTTGAAAAAATTTTTATTTCAGCCAACTTTTTTGTTTTGCGGTGTCGGATATGGCAAGTTTCCAAAAACTCGTCATCGTCCTGCTGGTTTTTCTTTGTTTAAGTGTGTCTCTAAACGTGGTTTTCTATGCGAGAGTTGTGGAGAATGAAGAGAATATTGCAAATCTTCAGGCGAAAGTGAATGAGCTTAGTTCGGAGAACGTTATGCTTAAAGAGAAACTTGACATTCTCGGCGAGAATGTTCAGTATCACCCAGTAAACGCGTCGCCGGTTGGTCAATGGATTTACATGGCGGGAGTTGTTTCCACAGAAACAGGAAAACAGCAGGGGGAAATTATGCAGATTTACGCTCGGTTTATGGATGGGACAGGAAAAGTGTTCATTGCAACGACTCCGAAGATTGGAATTGACCTTCAAGCGTCTGCTGAAACAGCTTTTAGCGTAGCGCGGGAAATTTCTAAAGTAGGCGCCAACAGCATGGATTGTGCTTTAACGGTAGCAGCTAACAGAACAGTAGACGTTGTAGATGGTCCCTCAGCTGGGGCAGCCATAACCATACTTTTGTCATCGTTACTCCAAGGAAAGGAAATACGGAGAGACTTGGCTATAACAGGAACTATTCAGAGCGATGGAACCATCGGAAAAGTTGGGGGCATAATTGAAAAGGCGATGGCAGCCGCCGGCATTGGCATGCAAACGTTTCTTGTCCCTCAGGGTCAATCTTCAGTGACGGTTTATGTTGAAAAGGTTACTCAGATAGGTGACTGGCGGATCGTAGAATACGTGCCAAAAGTCGTTAATGTCGAAGAGTACTTGGAAGAACAAGGCTACACTATAAAGATAATTGAAGTCGCCGATATACATGAGGCGCTGCAGTATTTTGAAGTTTGAGTTCTCCTAATTTATGTACGTGTGTGTGCGTGCAAAGTTATGGTGCTTTTATCTTTGCAAGTCTCTCTATTTCTGAATGTAGTTTACCACCTGTTGCCCAATTCGTTTTAGGTGCTTCGTAGATTATTATTTCTACCGCTTCTTTGGGGATTCCTATATCCTCAAACACCTTGGTAATTCCTTCAACAATTCTCCGTTTACTTTCTTGGCTCATGCCAGCCCAAACGGAAACCTGAACCACCGGCAAGACAATTCACCAATAACATAGAAGCAATGTTTAGTATTTAAAATCCGCGTACACACGCCAAAATTAGCTTAGAATTCAAGGAGCTATCTTCCACAGGGTTATCTATGTCAGTTTCCAGTTTGTGTGTGCGTGTGTGCGCGTTTCAGTCACCACTAATAGTCTCTCTGTTTCTTTGAGAATCAGTTTTCTTCTTTCAGATGAATAATAGCCTCTCCGCTAACCTACCTCTGCCTTATTCATCTTCGTTTCTTCCTACTCCAAGCGTGTTAGTCTCTCTTAGAGCCTCTCTGCACACGCACACACTAAACTTTCTCGGCGTTCACCTCCTCTCCTCTGAGGCGTACATCCAAGAGTGTGAGTTGTCTAAGCTTCTCTTTCATGTGTTCGCTGACGTGTTGTTCGATTGTTGGGATGTCTATTCTGTAAATGGTTATTCCGAGCGGGTTTTTTGCTGTGGTTTCTAAGAAGTGAAAGTCTTCGGTGAGCATGCGCGTGTATTTCTCTATGGTTCGTTTGTCGGCTCCTATGTGCAGTTTGATTATTCTTTCTATGTGTGTGCTTGGGATTTGGAGTCGGTAGCCTTGTTTGAGTATTTCTTCGATGATTTCGACGCATTTGCGGAATGCTTTGCTTACCATGCCGTTTTTTCTCCATAATGTTTTAGGCTCTTGCGAGTATTTCGGGGGTTAGGGGTTTTCTTTTCCAGGTGGGCGTGAAGCCGCTGAGGAAGTCTTGCAGCATTATGTTGGGTTTTGGTCCTTTGATCCAGCCTACGTCGCCGCGTAGCCATCTTGTTAGGCGGTCGGTGACTTCTGTGGCTTCCGAATAGGCGAGTATCTCGGTGTCGTTTGG
>JAOZHY010000035.1 GCA_026014595.1 Candidatus Bathyarchaeota archaeon | reverse complement strand
TCTATAGGTTTCTGCAATGAACCACTAATAGCCGCCAAATATGAAAGGATTAAAGCGGCTTTACTCCATGCTTCGCATTTTTGCGTACCACTGAAACTCAGCGCGGTTAGGCTTCTGCAAATTCGGGCATTGCTATAGAACTTGTTGAGAAGTTAGCTTGGTGGTGGACCGGTGGGGATTTGAACCCCAGACCTCCTGAGTGCAAGTCAGGCGTTCATACCAACTGAACTACCGGCCCACTGGATTTTCGCATTTCTAAGGACAGTTCCACGATATTTAGGTTTTTATCCGTTTAAGGGGGAAGAGTTCGCCCAAAGCGTATGTTTCTGAAAAGTGTAAGGAAAAAAAGATAGTAAAAGTGTGAAACAGTTTAACGGGTAAACGTTAAAAGGCTTAGTATCGTCTTCGTGGTGGACGTTTCTTTGCCCAGCATTCTCGGCAGTAAACCGGCCTATTCGGGTCAGGCTTGAACGGAACTTCGCATTCCTGGCCGCATTCAGAACAGACTGCCTTATGCATCTCTTTCTCGGACATTAACTATTTCAACTCCTATTTCTTGATTCGCGTGCAGAAATCGCTTCTTGCACGATGCTCTTAACCACGAGCCAGAAGCATATAAAACTTGTCATCAAGAACGGATGCAAACACCAAACGGCGGGGCGGCAACTTTACGTGGACGCACGATTGCCTCCTGCTGAATGCGCTGAGGGCTTAAAAACGGAGGTTCTAAAAGCAGGAAAAGCCTTAGACTGTTCTCAGGGAGGCGAGAAAATGCTTGAGTTCAAAACAGTTAAAATCGACCCAGTGAAAGACTGCAACGTGATTCTGGGCATGGCGCACTTCATAAAAACCATTGAAGACCTCTACGAAGCGCTGGTTAACGCCGTGCCGGGCATACGGTTCGGAATCGGCTTCTGCGAGAGTTCCGGTCCATGCTTGGTGCGGAGTGAGGGAAACGACGAAGAACTGAAGCGCATGGCAGCTGAGAAAGCCTTCGAAATCGCCTGCGGACACAGCTTCATAATCTACTTGAAAAACGCTTACCCCCTGAACGTGCTAGACAAAGTCAAGCATGCACCAGAGGTGTGCACGATCTACGCGGCAACCGCCAACCCGCTCGAGGTAATAATAGCAGAAACGGATCAGGGCAGGGGAATAATAGGTGTAGTGGACGGGTTAAAAAGCCGAGGCATCGAAACCAGTGAAGACGTGAAGGAACGCAAGGAGTTCTTGAGGAGAATAGGCTACAAACTGGGCTAGCGGCTTAAACGTGGTGCGGCAAGGTGAAGTCGCTTTGACTTCCGAGCTTTCGCCAAGACCGCGCTGGCAAAAAACTGGCGGTTCAGGATTTATCCTTGGATGACTAATTCCGGCTGGACTTCAAAACTGATTTTTTCTTTCATTTTCTCCGCGGCGTACGCGACAAGCTGGTTAAACTGCTTATCAGGAAGGACATTGCGTGCTCTGGACAAGGTTTCCAAGCAGATTTCTTTAAAAACGAGGTCGGCGCAACCTACTTTGGCGTCGTCAATCAATTCCTTGCAAGCTTTGAGGATTTGTTCACTCATGGGACTTCACCTTGCATCAGGTAAGTTAACCCTTAAACATTAAAACACTTATGAATTGTCAATACATACCCGAAATACCGCAATTTCCACCGAAAAAGTCGCCTCAAACGACCAGTAAGCTTTAAACACTGTAACCGACATCTAACACCTAAGCCAAAAACAGGTGTTTTCATGACAGCATCAAACGATTCGAAACCCGCCGATGTTTTTAAAAGGCAAATGACGGAACAGCGTCAACTCCTCCGGCTCAGGATGGATAAAATTAAGCACAAAGTCGCCGTGATAAGCGGAAAAGGCGGAGTGGGCAAGAGCACCGTAACCGTAAATCTAGCCGCTGCCTTCGCATTACATGGAAAAACCGTAGGCGTTTTAGACGCTGACATTCATGGACCCAGCGTTCCCAGACTCCTCGGCCTAAACGGGCAACAAGTCAAAGTGGGACCGCCAGGAGCCTTCCCAGTCACGGGACCCTTGGGCATGAAGGTTGTTTCTATAGACTTCTTTTTGTCCGAAGAAAACACTCCCACCATCTGGCGGGGACCGCTGAAAATGACTGCCATACGCCAGTTGCTGTCAGACATTGTTTGGGGTGAACTGGATGTTCTCTTCATCGACTTGCCGCCTGGAACCGGTGACGAACCGTTGAGCGTGGCGCAGCTTTTGCCTGAAATGGACGGCGTCATAATCGTCACGATGCCTTCAGACCTTTCAAGAGCCGTGGTTGAGAAAGCCATAACTTTTGCTCGAAGGCTGAAAATGCCTATTGTAGGCATTGTTGAAAACATGAGCGGTTTCATATGCCCACACTGTGGCTACAAAATTGATATATTCCAGTCTGGCGGCGGAGAGAAGATGGCGAAGGAAACAGGTGTGCCTTTTCTCGGGAGCATTCCTATAGACCCGCAGGTTAGCACAGATTCCGATAAGGGGGCGCCTTTCGTGATTAAGCATCCTGATTCTGCTGCGGCCAAAGCGTTTGTTGGAATAGTTAAAGGTGTTGAGGCGTACCTTGACAGCAGAGGGGTTGCAAAGGCTTAGGCACATAAGGTTCAAGATGTTTGCTATCAAAACAATAGAAAGATGTGGAGAGGCTGATTTTGAATCTTTAGTGCATCTTAATGCTATTCTTTTGAAAGGGTTATCTCTATCGTTGAAACCATTCTGGACTTGTTTTCCCCTTCCCTTGGAGGCATCTCTGCTGTTCCGATGGCTATCTTGCTCACCTTTAAGTCTTTCAGGAAACGGCTCCGTGTAATCTCTGCAACGTCAACTGCTGTGGTTATCGCTTGTCCTCGGGCTTTCAGCGTTATGTCTTTGTTGCCGCCTGACGAGAAAGCAGTGATGATTGCAAGCACGTAGCTCATGGGGGGTTTGTTTCCAACGAAGATGACGTCCTGTTTATCCGCCATTTTACCATTCACTCCTTTTTCATTGTGTTGTCGGTAACGTCCTGTGCGTCTCTCCTTTGGCACGAACGTTACTGCTTTAATAGGCAAACTTCCTTATAAACGCAATTCAAATAACGGGAATATCTGACTCTGCGTGATGAGATGCTGGGGGAATTCGCTGCTTTAGGTGCCGCGGTAAGTTGGGCGGTGGCGCCGATGCTGTACAGAAAAGCCTTGTCAAACACGAAACCGTTGTCCGCCAACATCGTGCGCTGTGTCACCAACGCTGCAGTGCTGCTTTTTTTCATGTTAATTTTAGGAAACGTAGGTGCCTTGGCTGGTCTTCCCATTGTTGCTGTTGTCGTGACGGTTGTGAGTGGCGTGGTTGGGCTGGGAATAGGTGACACGTTTTACATGATTGCTTTGAAGTCTGTGGGTGTGACGAGGGCGGTGCCTTTGGCAGCCACGTATCCTCTGTTTAGTTTGGTATGGGCAACGTTCCTGCTTGGCGAACCTTTAACTTTGACTACTGTGCTGGGCGCTTGTGTGATTCTTTTTGGGATTTGGCTGTTGAGTCAAGAGAAGAATGAGGGAAATGCTGAAGTTGAGGGAAAGGTTCCGTTTACAGGCGTTATTATGAGTTTAGCAACGGCGGTAGTGTGGTCGGTGAGTGTTACGCTGATGGGTGTCGCCGTAACCCTTTCAAGCGCAAACAGTTTGGATGGTAATTATTCGGTCATCACCTTACGGATGGTCTCAATGGCGGTTTTTCTGATGATACTGGCTCCTTTTCTGGACAGGGAACGCGGTTTTCTAAAAATGAAGCGTAAAACTGTGCTTGAACTGTGCATCGGCGGACTCGTCGCAAACGGCGTTGGGTGGCTGTTAATGAATTATAGTTTCCTGAATACTCTGGAAACGCGGGCAGTGCCTATCTCTTCCACGACGCCGCTGTTCACGGCCGTGGCTGGCTTTCTTTTCTTCCATGAGAAAGTGACATCTGAAACGGTTTTGGGTGCTGTGGTGATTGTGTTCGGTATTTTCTTGATTTTTCTGTTCTAACTGTTTTCTGCATAGCCTTGCGCTCTTATGCTTCTGGAAAGCGGTATAGTTTTATACTTCGTCCTAGAAGGGATGCTTGCAAGCCAAGGGGTTGCCTATGTCTGTGTCGCCCAGTATCCGAGAAGTTTTAGCAAGAAGAATCGCTGGAGAGATAATTCTCTCAGGAAAACCTGGCGCGACCATGCGGAAGTGGCGCGAACTTTTCGCAGTCTCCCAGATAAACCTCTCCGAAAAGATGCGGCTATCATCCTCAGCGGTCATAAGCGACTACGAGAGTGGCAGGCGAGAAAGCCCAGGCGCCAAATTCATTAGGCGGTTTGTTCTGGCGCTTCTGCAGATTGACGAGGAAAAAGGTAGCCGTTTTATCAGAGAATTCGCGAAGCTGACGAGTTCGCCAACTATGGCCATCATCGACCTCCGGGAGTTCCCCATTCCAGTTCGCGTCGAATATCTCTGCAAAGCCATAGATGGGAAGGTTGTGGCGTGCGCAGACAAGTACGTTAAGGAAGTTAACGGCTACACGGTGGTTGACAGCAGAAAAGCTGTGGAGGCGCTCTCAGGCGTGGAATACGCTCAACTGTTCGGGGCGACGACCGAGCGGGCTTTGGTATTCACGAACGTGGACAACGGATGCTTACCCATGATGATTGTGCGTGTCAGCAGCCTAAAACCGCGGGTTGTGGTTTTTCACCGCACCGAACCCGACGCAGACGCGATAAGATTGGCTGAATATGAACGGGTGCCGCTTATCTACTCAAAAGCGCCAAGCACCGAACAGCTTGTGAAGTCGCTGCGGAAACTGTACCGCATAGCCCTGCGCATAAAACTCGGCAGACGTGTTCGTCCACCTCCAAAAATAAGCGCTTAGACAAAAACATGCTGGTCAATTTGCAGAATAATTTCACACTGACTACTCGAAAACTTTGCCCGCTCATCCAGATTTGAAGCTAAAATTAACCAGCATATTTGGAGCCTATTAGTGGTTCGTTGCAGAAACCTATAGAGGGATAGGTCCGTATTCGCGTTTTCAGACGCCAAAACCATGTTGAAACAGGAAATGGGGAGGGTACTGTACGCAGAGGTGTCAGAGCATTTTATAGTTTATATAAGGGGGTTATGGAGAATATCACACATTAGTTTTGAAGTTTCATGAACTACTTTTTCTTCTTTCCTGAATCAACATCCATGTCTTCTCCGCTCAAGAGAAGACGCAGAGACTTCACTTCGTCACGCAGCATTGTGATCTCGCTTTCTAAGGCTTTTGCTTTCGCATCCGCCATTTTCTTAAGCTCCTCAATCTCCAACAACAAATTTTTCCGCTCGGTTTCCAAAGCCCGAATTCTCTCGATAGTGCTCTTGAAACTGCTCACGTAAACCCACCCAATATCAAAAGAAATTACGCCGTACAACACTTAAAACTTTTGCAGTCCTACGGTGCAGAGACAACACGTCTGTGAAGACAGATTCAGTTTTATACCTGAAACAGCACATACAGAAGTGTTCAGCCGCGGAAAGTGTGCAGATGAGAAAAACCATCTTCAAAAAACTTGAAGCCCAAGGACTAATCACAAACTATAACCGATTACGGAAAAACCTCCCGCCAAAACTCCCCAAAAAAGTCCATATTTGGGACGAAACCTTCCGGGAAGGCATCAAAACTCCAACCGCATTCCTCACCTATGTCGAACAAGTTAAACTCGCCAAACAGATGGACGAAACAGGCATCGCCACCATAAACCTTGGACTGCCAACCCTCAGCGAAAGCGAAAAACAAAACATCAAACGGCTCGTAAACGAAACCTTCAAAAACACCGCGCTAACAGCTTCAGCACCGCTCAGTCAAAAAAGCGTCGACGCATGCCTAGAGACAGGCATAAAGCAAATCACTATCGAAACTCCCTTCAACCAACTCAACCTTAAATATCGACTTAAACAAACCCAAGAGCAAGCACTTCAAAAAACCACCGAAACCATCCAATATGCCATAAAACACGGCGCAACCATCCACTTCATGCTAATCGACGGTTCAAGAACACCCCTCGAAGATATCCAACAAATCTTCCAAGCCGCCGCAGACGCCGGCGCAACCACACTCGGTATCGCCGACACAGTAGGCTTTCTCAGACCGTTATCCACACGCTACTTAATCTCACACGTCCGAGATAGCTTGCCCGAAGCAATCAGAAAGAAAACTCTCCTTGCAATTCACTGCCACAACGACTTCGGCTTAGCAACTGCCAACACGCTGGCAGCAGTAGAAGAAGGCGTAACCGAACTTCACACAAGCATCGCAGGCTTCGGCGAACGTGCAGGAATCGCACCCTTTGAAGAAGTCGTCGCTTCACTTGAGCTTCTCTACAACATCGACACAGGAATTGACCTTGCAAAAATCAACCGGCTTTCACAAACTGCTGAAAAAGCATTCGCCTTACCAATTCAGTTCCACAAGCCCATAGTCGGCGAGAACATTTTCGCCCACGAAGTGGAAGAGCAAATCGAGGAAACCATGGCTTATCCGCTACTTTTTGAACCGTTTCCGCCCGAGATCGTGGGGCGCGAAACCAGCCTGTTCGTGGGCAGAAACACTGGGCAGACACTTATTCAGCAACTTCTGGAGAAGGCTGGCATAAGGGCTTCGCCACGCCAGATGGATGAGTTATTCCGACACATTAAGGGTCCTCAGGAAAGGTTGGATAAAGGTGAGGCGCAGATGACGTTTTATCAGGTGAAGAAACTTATGCGGGACTTGTTGAAAGGTTACTCGATGGAAGAGTTTTGGCGATTGGTTGAGCAGATTACACATCAGAAACCGAAGCTTCCGACAGTGGAGAAAACGCAGAAGCCCGAGGACGAGTAATTTTCAACTGAGTTTTTATGGTGGCGATTTCTTCAGGGCTTAAGGGTTCAGGGTAGTTGTAGATAGGACCAGTGGGTTTTTCGTTGTAGTAGGGTCGATTGCAGTCTGGGCATCCTGTGGTTTGGAACGGCTTTCCGCTGGCGACGATTTTGTGTAGCGCGTTTTCTTCTACATGGTAGCTGGTGATTTTGCCGTTTCTGTCGTATGTGAAGTTTCTGCTGCGTGCTTGACGGTTCGTGATTAGGTATCTTGCGAGTTGAATGCGTCTGTACGCTGCGACATTGGGCTGAGGGCGGTTTTGCATAAGCGTGCCATGGACTGGTGTAAAGGCAAAGAGTGCAGTTTGAATGTTGTGGTCGGTGAGTTTTTGGATGGCGTTTGCGGCTTGTTTTTCGGTTTCGCCTAGCCCGATGATGAGATGTGTGGTTACATGGTTTTTCCCGAAGATTTCAACTGCATCGTGCAAGAGCTTGCGTGTTTTTTGCCACGTGTATGGTCCGTTGGCTGCTGTGCCTTTGGTTTGACTGAACAGCTTTGGAGTTGCTGCGTCCAGGGCTATTCCGATTCGTTCCGCACCTGCGTCTGCAAGGCTTTGGATGTTTTTGCGGTTTTGGGGTTGGCAAGAGATTGAGATGGGAATTGCGGCAGCGTTTTTTATGGTTTTTATGAGTGCTATAAGGTGTTGGATGGTGTTGGGGTAGTTTAGGGCTTGGATGCAAACGCGGAGAATTTTTTTGTGTTCAGCTGCATTTTGAAGGGCGTTGATGGCGGTTGTGGTTGGGAACTGTGGCCACGTAATTCTCGAGAGCAGTTCTGCACTGCTTTGGCTGTTGCGTGCTTGGGGGCAGAATGTGCAGTTTGCACGGCATTTGCTTGGGTTATACGTCATTAAGTAGGCGGTTGTGGGTTGCGCGTCGAGTTTGCCCTCTAAAAGTCCAATGGCTATTGCTGTACCGATTGAAACTCGTATTTGCCGGGGTAAATCTGGTTCCGTGCTTGCCAACTGCTCCACTGAAGGAAAAACAATGCGTGGAATGGTATATTAGTTTAAGGCTGAACATAGTTTTTGTTACAAGTGCAGTGCTGGAAGGGCTGAACTAATATGCATTTATATAGGAGAGGTCTCGCCGATAATTATTGCTTCTACGTTAATATGCTTGCAAGTAAACGGCGTTCTGCTTTGCGCAGATGCTCAACTAATGTCGAGTCTCCAATGTTAAGTTTCTTAGCTAGCTGCTCAGAATTTATTTTCCTTGGAATATCATAATATCCCAGTTTGTAGGCTGTAGTCAGTATTTCCCGTTGCTTCTCTGTTAATTGATTAAGGGGTGAAATTGGCGAGAACTCTGCGTCTGTAAGCATGACGACCTTGTAGCGGATTCCTGACGCATCAACTTTTTCTAAAAACTCTCGAACTTGGCTTTCGCTTCCAAGAAACGAAATTTTAATTTTGCCATCCCTAATTCCGACTGGAGGAAACAAGTAGCCATTTTTCACGTCAATAGAATTTAAAATCGAGGATAAACTTGGGCCTCCACGTATAAAAACAGTGTACACACAATTTTTTTGTTGTTCAAGAACTTGGGCTTCGAATAGAAAGCCGTTTGTGAGCAGTTCTTCAACTTTTGTGGCTTGATCCTTGAATTCTACTTGTGCAATGGCGGCGAATTCTTCTTGGTCCTGTCGTAGGAAACACAGGAGCTCTAATGACTTTATTTTTTGAAATTGAGGCATCTTAATGCCTATTTTGGTTAATTCTTTTTCGGAAACTTCAAGGATTAAGCGGCGCATAAAGAATGGACTTACTTGTTTTAGGATATATGTTTTTTGAAAGCCGAGTATACGCGGTAGAATCTTAATCCGACAGCAAGTGGTTGCTTACTGAATCTGAAATCTGCCCAGTTCAACTAAGTTCAACAAGGGGCCTGCAACACCATGAAAACCGAAAAGGTCAATTCATTTGGTAAAATAGGGAAGCTAATCATAAAACGAAAATATAGCATAATCATAGCTTGGCTCATTCTACTAGTAATTATTCTCCCGTTCGCGCTTAACTCAACAGGTGTAATTTCCCTGCAAATGGGCGCTGCTTCGGATGCCAATTTAGAATCCGTTAAAGCAAGCAACATAATAAAATCGCATTTTTCGTCATCGGTCGCTAGCAACTCGCTTGTTATTGTAATTTCAACAAACAACGTTTCCTCAATACAAACCCAGCAGTTCATTGAACAGTTAACTAAGGAAATTAAATTAAACTCAAGCATATCTGGATTAAAGAACGTCTCCGACGTGTACTCGATTCTGATTCCAGCGTTGAACCAAACCAATAATGCAGCATACGTAATTTATGAAAATGCGAACTTAACCTACAACATGCTTTACGGCGTTCCAACAATGTACTTTAATGTCTGGGAAGCAGCCTACAATGAAACCCAAACCTCTTTGATTTCAGGACTTAACGAAATCAACCAAGGGGTCTACTTGACTTTTGATAATGCGAACTTGACCTACAACATGCTTTACAGTGTTCCAGCAATTTACCTAAACGCTTGGTCACAAGCATACAGTCTGACTCTAAGCGTACCCATGTCAAATGAAATCGCTTACAATCAAACCTCAGCGATATTATACCAAGCTGACCCAGTTGCATTTGCCCAGTACACTTCGCCATTGCTTGACGCATTCAACGCTACCTGGTCGCTAAGTTTCCTAGATCCAGGAACAGCAAGCTGGACACCTATTCAGCGTGCTTCATTTGCAGCCGACCAAACAAACCAGCTATACATTAACACTTATTTAGCCAGTAACGAAACCGCAAAAAACTTCGCCACCGCTTTAACAAGCACCTTCAAACTTGAAGATTACCTAACAAACAGCGAATCACAAAACACTGCTAAACTACGAGAATTCTCAGTTGAGTACGTGGCCAATTCAACATCAGATGTATCCCTTGAATTTGTGGACGCTGCATACGGCTTGGGTAGAAACCCAAGTTTAAGCGCTTTAAAAACATTGGCTATTGATATCATTTGGTACCCAGAAACTTACAACATGGGACAAGAATTCATCCCCATGTTCAATAAAGTCGCTTATGATGAAAGCGCAAAAATGCTTAGAAAAGCTGACCTAGCGTCATTTAACCAATATACTTCTCACTTACTTGATGTCTTTAACGCTTCATGGTCACAGAGCCTCCAAAATCCAGCAACGTACCATTACACACCCACCCAGCGTGCTATAGTTGTGGCAAACCAAGCAATCCCGCGATACATCAGTAACTATTTAGGTGATAACAGCAGTGCCAAAGATTTGGCCACTGCAATAACAAACACCTTTTCACTTGAGGACTTCCTACAAAACAACCAAACACAGAATAACGCTGCACTGCTTGACTTCTCACTTACATATCTGTCCAATCAATCAGGTCTATCACTTGAATTGGTAAACGCCACCTATAACATGGGCAAAACACCTGACCTAAACGCTTTAAGAACGCTTGCTGGCAACATCGTCTGGAACCCACAGGCATACAACATCGGGCAAGAATTCACCACGCTGATAACGTCTTTCGTTTCACCCTCAAAAGATGTCACAATAGTTTCAGTAAACCTGGACAAATCCAGCGACGAAAACCTTCTAGCCATCCGAGACATTATCGATGCTAAATTAGCAGAAAGTCAAGGAATTAAATCCGCTCTCGTAACAGGTTCTGACGCGTTGAACTATGATTTCAGCCAATCAACTGCGCAAGATCTAGAACTAATCTTGCCAGTAACCCTCGTCCTACTCCTTGTTGCGACAGGACTCTTCTTCAAATCAATAGTAACACCGATTGTTACTTTAGGCACGATAGGCGTCGGTCTTGGAATCTCACAAATATTTCCATACTTAGTCGGAACCTACATCAACGAAGTCGACTTCATGGTGCCAACAATCCTGCTAACAGTGTTGATAGGAGTCGGCACAGATTACAGCATCTTTATAATCGCGCGCCACCGAGAAGAAAGAGTCAACGGACTGCCACTGCATGAGGCGATAATAAAATCGGTGACTTGGGCAGGAGAAAGCATCGCCACCAGCGGAGCAACAGTCATTATCTCTTTCCTCGCACTTGCGGCAACATCAATTATTCTACTTCAAACCTTAGGATTAGTTGTCGGCTTAGGAGTAATAGTGGCGCTTATTGTGTCCTTAACGTTCACACCAGCCTTAACTGCAGTACTAGGCGATAGGATATTCTGGCCAAACACAGGTGAGAGATTTCAAAGGTATGCTGAATCATCCCTCAAAAAATCACAGAAGAAAAACGGGTACTTTGCAAGGAGCGGAAGCTTCTCAGTTAAACATGCAAAAGTCGTGGTTCTTGTTGCGATAATAATAACGATACCGGCTTTTTACGTCTATGTTACAACTACGCCAACCTACGACTTTCTAGGAGGCGCGTCAAAGAGTTTAGAGTCAATCAGCGCTTCGCAAACGTTAACTGACTCTTTCGGCGGAGGAAAACTCTTCCCCTCATACGTTGTTGTCACTTTTGCGCAACCTCTGGTAAACGATGGCGTTTTTAACATGACAGAAATGTCTGCGTTAAAAGCAATTTGTAGCCAGCTGGCAAGCCATGAGGATGTTCAGGAAGTCACAGGACCAACCATGCCCTATTCGTCTCCAATAGCATATGAAAGCATAAACGCCACGTCTAATGAGGCAACATTCAACTCTATAATGCAAAACATAGGCTCGGACAACAAATCAGCGTTAATCACGTTAAGATTTGAAGTTGACCCGTATTCAACTCAAGCTATGAACGATGCCGAGGACATCCGAACAAGCCTACATGAGAACTTCGATAACACTGGCGGTATAACAGGAATCTACGTTGGCGGGACAACCGGCGAAATACTAGACACTAAAAACCTATTCGTTGACCAATTCAACATCATTCTCCCCATAGTCATAGTCGGTGTCGCAATTGTACTATTCATCGTGCTCGGCTCGCTGTTACTGCCACTCTTTGCAGTCGTATCAGTCCTGATGAGCATAGTCTGGACGCTTGCCGTAACCGCAATACTGTTTCAATCAACCTTCAACTATGGCCTGCTATTCATAACACCCCTCATACTGTTTGTGCTCCTCCTAGGCCTAGGAATGGACTACAACATTTTCATCCTAACACGCATACGAGAAGAAGCCGCTAAAGGCGAAAAACTCAACGGTGCCATAGTTCACGCAATTGAGCAAACAGGCGGAATAATCACTGCCGCAGCCATAATCCTCGCAGGCTCACTAGGTGCATTGATGCTTTCAAACAACCTGCTGCTAAAGGAAATGGGGTTTGCCTTCTTCTTCTCAATACTTATAGATGCCTTAGTAGTGCGTACCTACTTGGTGCCTGCTGTAATGTCGATGCTTGGAAAATGGAACTGGTACACCCCAATAAAACGCTTACGAAGAGTGAAAGAAAATGACGCTACCTCTATCACTAACGGTTAAAAGGGAAAAAGAGATACTCTTTTTGAGGTCTATCTGCAAATTTTGACAGCCCCTCTATCCTATAGGTTTCTGCATACTATTTCTGTTAGGGCTAACAGCGTCGTTGCTTTGAAGGAGTACCTTAAAACCCGATTCGCGTAGTCAGTGCTTCAGAGTATTTCTCCAATTACAGTGACGGGTTTGCTGAGGAGTATGGTTAACTCTTCAAGCTTTTCCCGATTGATGGTGGCAAGGATGACTGTTGCGGGTCCAGCGGACTTGTTAAGGTCTAAACCTTGCACTTCCTCAAGTTTTAGCTGCCTGCCCACGGCGTGCGCCATCATGCGGGCTTCATAGGCAATCCCCAATGTTCCCGCGGGCGCGATGTCGTGCACGTACTTCTTTTGGGATAAGGAAATCACGTTTCTGAGGTCGGCAATTTCGCCCCTTGCTTCAGCAGGCAGCACCTCATCTCCAACCTTTGGTTTGCCGACAGCAACTATCAAATCGCCCGGGCTTGTTTTTCCCAGTCTAAGCTCATCTGTGTTAGCGAAGCCGACCACCGTCAACCCGGCGCCGGTCTGCACGGTTTCAAAGTTGTCTTCGGTGTTCTCCATCAAGACTTGGTTGGGGTCAAGTCCGAGGACTCTGGTTTCGCTTCTTATGCCCTCTAAAATCTGCCTGCCAGTCGGTTCCTTCTCTACGCCCAGCGTGACCGACAGGAGAATGGGAAAAGCGCCTGTGGCTGCAACGTCCATTAACGCGACTCGGGCCATGAACTTGCCCAGAACGTGCCCGTCCACTTTTACTTCATCCATCGTTTTCGGACCTACCGCGCCTGACGAGGTTGAACCGACCACTATGGAATGTCCTGTGGGAACGCCGAGGATCGTTACGTCTCCTCTTCGAGTGTAGGCGATTTGGGCGGGCTTAACTTGGAATGCCGCTGGTCTTAGCATGGCGCCAACGTTCTCCACTAAGTGCAGGTAGACGATGAGTGCTTGACGGATGACCTCTGAACGTGTGAGGTCGTGTTTTTTGGCGAGTTTATCTATGCTTTGGACGATTTTGTCGGTTAATCTGACGTTTATGACCTTCATATTAGGCACACTACATATGTAATACGCATGGTAATGCTTTTATCGTTTAACCTTTGCTTTAGCCAATTGGATGAAAGCCATGGAACAGAAAAACACCAACATAAACAGAGCTATGATGAGCAAATCGGCAAGCTGGCGCGGCGCAAGACTAGCCATCTTCACTGCGCTAAGCGCTGTCGGCTCACTAATTAAAATTCCAAGTCCTATTGGCTCAGTTGCATTCGATTCAAGCCCCGGCTTCTTCGCAGCGCTGTTCTTCGGACCACTTGAAGGCGCCGCGGTTTGCGGAATCGGCCATTTAGCCACAGCCGCTGTAAGCGGTTTCCCACTCGGACTTCTGCACATCGTAATCGCTTTCGGCATGGCATTGGCAGGTGCCGCAGTAGGACTCGTAAACAAGGTTAACAGGCGATGGGGCTTCGTACCCGCCATCATCGTTGGCGTGGCGATTAACACGCTCATGGTTTTCCCAATGGCGCCTCTGCTGGATGCTGACACCAGCGTGGGATGGCTTATCGCGGTCGGGTTCGCTCCGTTCCTGCTGGTTGGTTCCATCTTGAACGTGGCTGTCGCGGCATCGGCTTATGTCGGCGTTAGAGGGAAGCTTCGCGTTTGACCCCGAAACCGCTTCTTCCTTTTCCCGTCGCCACACATCGGGATGTCCTCCTTTTTGAATTAGCCAACAGCGAAGTTATGGTAGTCGGATGTGACTCTTCAGGCGGCGTAGGACCAAAACCGCTGGACAAAATCAAAGTCAACGGGTACACTCTCGGCAAATTCACGGCGCGCACAGCGCTGATGGAGGTCTTGGCGGTCAGCGCAAAACCCGTCTGTGTTATTGACACCCTCAGCGTGGAACCTGAACCAACAGGCAGCGAAATCCTCAAAGACATAAGAGCCGAAGCGAAAAAAGCCTGTTTAGACCCGAAATGGGCAGTGACTGGAAGCACAGAGAAGAACTTCGAGGTGGAACAAACAGGAATCGGCGTAACAGTCATCGGAACATGCAAACGAAGAGCACTGCGAATCGGAACTTCACTGCCAAACGACACCGTCGTGGCTCTGGGGGTTCCATGCGTTGGAAACGAAGTGATATCGGCAGAAAAAGAAGGCAAAATCACAGATGTAACAGATATCCTCAAGCTCCAAAATCTATCGTTCATTCACGAAGTGATTCCAGTCGGCTCCACAGGAATAACTCATGAAATCGAAACGCTCGCGTATGATTCCAAGCTCACGTTCAAGCTCGTGGAGCAGCATGAAATCAACGTAACGAAATCAGCAGGTCCTGCCACCGTGGTTCTCGCCAGTCTGCCCGATTCTAAGGTGGCTGACCTTAAACGCGTCGTCAAGAAGCCAGTTAACGTCATAGGCACGCTACTCTAATTACGTCAGGGCGTCAGCAGCAAGGCTATTCTTAACGAGTGTTCTGCCCGTTCAGTTGAGGAACAGTGACAACATCGTTAACGCAGACGAGCTTCCTTTCCCACAGAAGCCTTTTGTACACTTCGTTGATTCTTTCCTTAACCTTCACGCCCATGCGGCTGAACCCGAACACTCTTGCAGTTTCAATCGCCAACGATTCTGGGCTTATGCCTAGAGCGTATTTGGCGATGAATATCAGGGCTTTCTCAATCTCCTCCGACGGAATATGCTCCGGCAACCTCTTCGACTCGGGAACGCCTGGGACGGGAACGCGCACAGGAACATCCTTTAGTTCTTTAGGCCAAAGGAAACTGCCCTTAACCTGCACCTTTCGGTTTTGAAGCAGCATATTAAGCGCTTCCCGCACGGCTTGGACGACTTTTGGTCCCGTTCGTTTCAGTCCCCACAAAGACGCTAATCTCTGAACCGCGTAGTCAAAGTGAACTGGTCCCTCTCCGTTGACAAGTTCTTCCAAGAGGATGCTTTGCATTCTCCGATTTTCTGGGAAGTGAAACTCGGTTGCGTCGAGTGGGCTGAACCTTGTTTTAAGCGGATATACTCGGTAAGGAACACCGATTTTTTCCCGACCTGCAAACTCGACCTTTTGAACATCCATCTCCTGCGAAGTTTCTAACTGCTGCTCTTGAGCAACGGTTTCCTCGATTAACGCAACCCTTTCCAGCTGAGCCTTATGTGCTGTCTCCAAAGCCTCTGTTAACCGCCTAATTTCAGACTCCCGCCTGGCAACCCACGCCGGCGCCCAAATGCGGTGAATCCTCCATCCGAGTTGCCGAAGCACCTGCTCTCTCAGTCGGTCTCTGTCTCTTGCGCTGCTAATGGACCGGTATGTTGAGCCGTCGAATTCGACTCCCAAGAGGTAGCATCCTGGAAGTTGCGGGTCGGTCACGCCGATGTCGATTGGGCAGCCGCTCCACCCTACTTTGGGAATTACATTGTAGCCTGCACGTTGAATAACCATTGCCACATCTTCCTCAAAAGGCGACTCAAGTTTGCCTGACCTGACATGAGACAGCTCTAATGCTTCAGGACCTTTCTCAGCGTATTCAAGATAGTCATGCAGAATCACCACGCCTTCTGGGCTGGCTGCGTCCACCTTGATGTCTTCGGCTTTAATCGAAGTGACAAGCACCGTCTTTTCCCTCGCTCTTGTAATCACCACATTCAACCGCCGCTCGCCGCCAGGCTTGTTCACAGGACCAAAATTCATGGTAATCTGCCCCAGATGGTCGTAGCCATATCCAACGCTGATTATCATCACGTCCCGCTCGTCGCCCTGTACATTTTCCAGGTTCTTGACGAAGAAACCGCCCAGCCTGTCTTCCTTGAAGAAATGCTCAAACTCGAGGTGCTGTCTGCGGCGCCGGTCGATTGCGTCTTCCACAGCCTCCATCTGCGCTATGCTGAACGTCACAACTCCAAGAGTTTTCTTTGGATACAGCCTGAAATGCTCAAAAACTAGGTCCGCTACGACTTCCGCCTCGCGGAGGTTGTCTCTTTTGCCGCCTCGGTCGTAAACGCCGTCAGGCACGTAAACCATTTTCACGCCTAAGGCGTCGGTTTTCGCCATGGGTGAGGGGAAAGTAATCAATGTGTCGCTGTAGAAGCGGTTGTTGGAGAATGCGATAAGTTCCTCGTGTTTGCTGCGGTAGTGCCAACGAAGAGTCTTCACGGGCAACCCGATTCCCATGCACTCTTCCAGTATGCTGTCAAAAACCTCTGCGTCTTCGTCGCTGATTTCATCCCAGTCGATTTCCTCAAGCATCGATTTCTGGAAGAAACTCGTGGGCGGCAGCTGCTTGTTGTCTCCAGCGACGACTATGGTTTTTCCACGGTAAATCGGTCCGATGGCGTCTTCAGGAACAATCTGCGATGCCTCGTCGAAGAGGATTAGGTCGAACTGCATCAGTTCAGGCGGGAGAAATTGGCTCACGGATATGGGGCTCATGAGCAGGCATGGCTTAATGCGGAAAAGGAGGTTTGGGATTTTCTGCAGTAACACGCGAATTGGCATTAACCGCCTTTTCTTCGCCGCCTCCCTTAGCAACGTGTTCACTTCCGAATCGTTCGCTTGAATTAGTATGTCTTGAGGTTTTCTGGCGTTCGCCGCCTCTATCACGCGGTTCGGCGCCAAGCTAATCAACTCTTGGTCCAGTTTCCTAAATTCTTCAATAAGTTGCTCGTGGTTTTCTCTTCGAAACTTGCCCAAGTTCGGGTCTTCATTGTACAGGTTATTAATCCATTCTTGGTATGCGCCTTTGCGGAATATGTCCACAAGGTCAGATGCTGGCGGCGGATTCGTGGTAATGCGTTCGAAAAACGCGTCTAATCCTCGCAGTGAAAACTGGTTTTTGAGGGCTTTGAAGTCTATCCAAACCTGCAGGTCGTCAACTCTTTCCCGAAGCCACACCATTCTGTCATGTAGGGCTTTGAGGCTCATTTCTTGAAGCTTCTTGCCCTGATACGTCGGCTGGGTTTCAAAGCGAGACTCAAAAGCCGCCAAAGACCCCAGCGTAGCGTCTAGGATTCTGATAAGTTCGCTGTTCGACGGCGCAGAATCAGCTCCACCTGCGACGATTTCTGCGAGGGAGACGGGTATGTTGGATGAGCCAAACAACGTTTGGAATTTACTCGTCCAGTCAAGAACTGCCAGTATCTCTTCCCAGCGCGTGTCAAGATCTGAGAAGCGGCGCCCAAACTTCTTTTGCAGCAGCGGCCCCTGCTCGAGAAGCTCCTCCTCTTTCTTCCTAACCCTTTCAGCGTCTTTCAAATCAGTTATCAGCTGCTTGTAGTTCTCAGGCGTTTCGCCCTTGCAGGGCTTCAAGGCTTCCGTTGTTATCTCATAAAGCACGCGAAGCTGCCTTTCAACAGCGTTTGCCCAATCCCTAAGCAGAATCAGCGGAGTCTCGTGAATTGGCAAGCCCGAGTTAGGCAGGCAATCTGCAGGCAGCAAGGACCCCAGTTCGTTGACATGCTGGTCCCACTTGGATAAGGATTGTTGCAGTTGGCTACCGATCTGTCTGACTTCGAATGGCGGCTCTGAACCCTGCGAGAAATACTTGGTTATTGGCGCTGTGCCTGACCGCTTGAGTATTTCGGAGGTGAATTCGATGGCTTGTTCTACGCGGCTGAAGTCTGTATCGTATCCCCGATAGAAGTGGCCAAGCACCTTGCGGACCTGCTCGGCTGAACCTTGAATCTCAGCCTTCAACGCCTTCAGTTTGCGTGCGTCCGCTAAATCCTGCAGGATAGTCTCTGGGACTCTGCCTTCATGAGTGAGGTTAGCTATTTCCCTCTGGTCGCGGTAGAAGCTGGGGCGAAGCAGTTTGAGGCTGCTTTGGTACTTGTCCCTGAAGCGCCTCAAGAGTTCGTCTATGTCTAACTGCACAAATTTATCTGTGTCGTATTTTTGCTCCAGTTTCATCCGCAGTGCGTTATGTTCTTGGTAAACATTCTTTGATTTCGCCACGGTTTCTTTTACCTGCTGCAAGTAATCTGGGTTTAACCATCGCGGTTCAGGCTTGTCGTCTGAAAAACAGAAAAGCGCAATGCGCGCTAGCAATCGCACGCTGTCAAGCGTTAGTTTTTCCACGGTTAAGTCCAGTGTTTGGACAAGCTTCTGTGCGTGTTCTTCCCACTCTTTCGTGAAAGTCTGGGCGTCGCTGATGAAACTCCAGAGTTTTTCTCTTTTTTGAAGAAGCTCACTTTCCTTTATGTTGGAGTTGAGAATCAACGTGTTTACTGCCGAGAGCGCATCTTCAATCTCTTCAGATTCGCTTAGTGCCAAGGTGAAGAATGCGGGGTCGTAGCGTTCCAGCAGACGACTACGCGTTGCTTTGCACCATTCAGATGTTGCCTTATACTCCTCAGCTTCGAGCATAAGTTGGCCAAGATTGGGATGTGTCACCCAGTTGACTTCTGGCTTGGGGCTTTCCATCAACTGTTTGCTGATTTCAATCAGCCACTTCACGCTCTCGAATGTCGGTGGCGCTTCTAAACCGAGTTGGTTGGCGAATTTGGCTGATTCGGCTATGAGCTGGTCAACGGTCGCAGTTAGGCAATCTAGCGCCAATGTTAATTCTGAGCGGACTTCTAAATTGTATTTGTCTTCTCGGTAGCCGCGCCATGGAAAGTCTTTTTCTTCCGCCACCTTCCAAACGTTCTTCAACTGAGACATGAGACCCTCTAACTCGGTCATTCGTTGAGGAGTGAGGCTTCCCGGGTTTGGCAATCCAACTGGGACGAATGGGATTTTTTCAAGGCTGGAAATTTGCCCCAGCACCTCAAACGCGCTCTTCTGCAGGTTAGGCCGTTTCTGATGGAGCGCCACCACGTAATTGCTCAATGTATCCCTGAGCGTTGTGAGTTTTTCGAAGTCATGCTCAGACGGCAGCTTTCGCGGAACTAGATGTTCGTCTAGACAGCGTTTAAGCTCCGCGACAACTTCTTGTTTGTTGGCTTTGCTGCTGTGAAGTTCTAAGCAGAAATGGGCCAGCCCAACATCGCGGAGTCTTTTGTAAACCACTTCAAGGGCTGCCATTTTGTCGCTGACGAAGAGCACGGATTTTCCTTGAGCTATGCACTCGGCTATGATGTTGGCGATTGTTTGGCTTTTTCCCGTGCCCGGTGGACCTTGCATCACAAAGCTTTGTCCGCGCAAGGCGTATTCGATGGATATTCTCTGGCTGCTGTCCGCGTCTAAGACATGGAACGTTTTTTGAGGCGGCTCTATCCTGTCTACGTCCTTCTCTTCTGGCAGCGATTCCTTAATAAGCTGTTCTTCTTCCTTGATTCCGGCTATTGCGCGGATTATTGGGTGTTGCTTGATCAAGTTGGCGTTGGCGTCAAGGTCGTTGTAGATGACCAGTTTGTGGAACGAGAAAAGCCCGATGCCAACCGTGGGTTCTACAGTCCATCCGAGTTCTTCGACGGTTCGCCTCACTTCATCAAAGTATTCGCTTAAGGTTTTCGTTTCCCAATCCTCAGGGAGTAATGGAAGGTCGATTTTGAAGTCGCTCTTTAGCCGCACCTGTAAAGCAGGATTAAGCACCGCCTCCTCTTCAACGGGGGGAACCGAGATGGCGAAGGGTTCGTGGAACGACTTTCGAGTTAACTCAATTGGCACAAGAACAAGCGGCGAGCGGACTTCCTCGGATGTTTCCCTATCCTTCCAAACTAACATTCCAAAGTGAGCTTGAAGGATGCGTACGCCTCGTTCCCTGTAGTCTGAGAGCGACCGCCTGTTGAGGTTCTTAAGCGTTCTTTCAAGGTCAACTCGGCTGACTCCCTCACAAACCAGTCTGTTTGACGCGGAACCATCCTTGTCAACAACAGCTGAACCGTTCAAGTCAGGTTGCAATCGCGCATCTTGGTTCTTTTGTTCCTCGGGCGGATACCAAAACCTCAACCGTCGTCTTCTTACGACCAGCCTGTTGAAAACTGTGTCCGCGTTTGGGCGGGATATGAAAAGGCTTCCTCTTTTGCTGGGTATAAAATACAACAAGTTGTTTCGGCGAGAAAGGTCTATGAGTCTTGATTTCCAATCTTCAATGCGGCGCGTCATTAGTGGAACGTAGTTCTTCTGAAACGAAGCGTAGTCATCAGACATTAAATCACGATTCTGCGTTAGCCTTTACCAGTTATATGATGATTGGCTCTTTAACATTTTTGTTGATGTTCCTGTGAAGAATCCATCTATGTTATGAGCTTAAATTTAATAAATCAGTCCTATATTCATGGTGATTGCTGATAATCCAGAAGCAACTGCTGTTGGTGCAACTTGGAAAAATTTTGGTGTTAAGACAGGTTCTCGGAAATATTTCTAACAAGATTCCTGCAAGTTAGTGCCATCTTAAAGGAAGAAAATAAAGATTACTCTTGATTTAATTATTAGTGAAAAATTTCCAATAAGAAATTTACTCTGCCTAAGCCTGTTTGTTCCGAGCTACCCATCTGCGAAGATTGTATACATTCCCACTTCGGCAGCTTCCAATGTGTTAATTTAAGGAACTGAGGTTCCGCTCTCACCGGGTTTTACGATGAGGGAGTTTATGCTACTTCACGGGGTTCTTGGATGGGAAAAGTGGCGGCTTGCTACAGCTATCAAAGTGCTGATATTATCGCGAACAGCAACCACGCTGCCATCCGTAGTTGGTGTAGTAGAAGCGTTGTGCATATCCCGAATAAGTATGGCTGTATCTTCACGTGGATATGTCTTGAGGATTCGCTACGTTTATTTATGGTAAACCGTATTGAATAAACCTGAAAAGATAGGGATGGAACCGATGTCGAAGAAGCCACAGTCAAAAGACGAAGCATTAGAAGCGCTAGACTTCATCGTCAACGTACTCAAAGAACATGAAAAAGACCTTGACAAGCTCATCAACGAACTCGGCACAGTCACGGAGCAACTTGGCGAAACAGGCGAACTAAGCGTTAAAGTCGAGAAGGTGGAAGACAGAATCACCAGCCTACAAAATGAAATCAATAACCTCGTCAACTACCTAGCCGCATCGCCGAAAGGAGAAACCCCACCATCCACCGCTAAACCACAACTCCAAGCAGCAGAAACGCCGCCGGCGCCAGCCACCGTTATGCACGGTCCACCTGTAATCTTGAGATGCAAGCAGTGGGAAGACTTCCAGACGTTGGCTTTTCAGGCTCAGACGTTGTCTTTCATGGTTAAAGAGGCAGAGAAATCATTCCAAGCTGACGCTCTTAAGGGAAATCAGATTGTCACGTACAGCGGCGAACTGCCGAAAACTGCGTCGCTTTTGAAGATGTGGTTGGCTCGGCAACTCGATGTTCCTGAGAAGAAGATTTTGGAAGGCGTTTTGGCTATAGGCTGAATGCTGTGTGAGTTTAGTTTATTTGTGATGCATAATACTTTTATAAGTGTATTGTATCTTAAGTCTTGTGATGTGATGGAGGGCAACCTTGAGGTTGAAGGCTACACCAACAAGCCAATTGAATTTTTCCGTTTTCGAAGCCTTCTCCTTTCTCCTCGATGACGGATTGGCACTTGGATAGCCAACAAACAATGACAAACCCTCCACACAAAACAATCCAGAAGCGCAGTTGACCCCCATGGAAAAAACACTACAACAACAAGCCCACGAACAAATTGCCAAATTCGAAAAAACAATGGAAGAACTCCACTTACTCAAAAACGTCTCACAAGACCTGAAAAACTACAGAAAAATGATAAAACTAAAAAAATACGACTAACCATAAACCGACATCGTTCCATCAAGTCACCTGCCAACTCGTCAACGTGCTTAACGTTTTAAACAAAAGAGGATGCGCGTCCAATCACAGTGACTTCCCACAACCGCCATGCTTAATAGCAAAAAGCTATCCTGCTTCGCAGAAAAATGAATATTTGCGAACCCACGTCCCTTACGGTGTCTGAATGGAGAAACTTTCACACTTTTAATGATATAAATCACGTTGAATAGCCGAAATTTTAAACCCATTTTTTCCATTTTGATGATAATGGCGGTTGTTTCTACTAGCCAGCGATATATGTACATGTTAACAAAGGTTATTTCTTGTTTTACGCTTAGAAAAAGCCACGGTGCTAAATTTGATTTCGTGGAAATACTCTTTTAAACGATTAAACGAAGAATACGAGATAGCTAAGAAAAAGAAGCAAGCCTTAGACAGCTTATACGAATCAGGCAGAATTTCGCAGGCTACACGCGATTCCTTTAGCAGCGACATAAATGCGGCCATCGCTGAAATCGAGAAGCAGCAGCAAGCCCTCTTGGAGAAAATGCAAAACAAAACACGCGAGTTTGAAGAGCAAATAAAAACATTAGAGTCCATTCTCGCTAACTACGAAATACAACACGCAATCGGAGAAATCGACGAGGAAGTTTACCAACGCGAAATAACCCTCCTCACCACAGGGCTCGAATCCGCCAAACACGAATTAAACACCATCAAAGAAGCAATAAACCAGCTTTGTCCACCTGCCGCCGAAGCGCCGCCAACGCCACCAACACCAGAAGTTCTTGAAACACCACAGGAAACCGCACCCGCCCAAACCCCACCAGAAGAAAACGTTGCCGCAACTGAAGTGCTCACCGAAACCGCTGCAGAGAACACCTCGGAAACCCTCACCACCATCCCGGTCGAAGTAGCGGTCGCAACTGAACCAGTCACAACCGAATCAGAAACAGTAATTCAAGAACCAGCCGTAATCGAGGAGATTGCAGCAGCTCCAGAACAGCCCGCTGTTGAAGACGTGCAAAACATAGAAACTGCACCAGCCGAAGCAACCGAGCCTCCAGTGTCAACGGAGACAGCGGAACCAGCGTCGGAACCCGTAGAAATGCCCATTATAGAAACTGTTCCCGCAGAAGAGGCTGAAGTAGCACAGCCGATGGATGAAACCCCGCAAGTCGTCGAGGAACCACAGCACGCTGTCGAAGAATCACCACAAGTAATCTTGGAAACCCCACAGCAAACCCTTGAAACTCCAGCGCCAGCAATCATTCCTGAACCAACCGAACCAATCGACAACCCAGTCCCAGTTGTGGAAGAAATCGTTGAAGAACAACCACAGCTCTCCGAAGAGGCAACACCACAAATGGAGGAGACACCTCAAGAAGTCCACCCTCAGAAAGCGCCCGTGGAGGCGCAACAGGAGACAATCGTCGAACCTATAGCGGAGAACGCACAGTGCGGCGACGAGGGAGCAAACGAGGAAAGCGTCGGAGATCAGGAGCAGGAAGGTTAAGTTAGCGGTTTTTTCTCCTTTTTTCTTTTGTTTACTGCGTAAACTGGCGTTTTATTTCGGCTGCGGTTTGGTCAAGTTCTTGTCTGTTGGCTTCTGTGTTTCCGAAGTGGCTTAGTTTTTGTCCTTCGTGGCGAGGTACTACGTGGACGTGTATGTGGAATATTTCTTGTCCGGCTGCGGCGCCGTTTTGCTGGAAGATGCTGATTCCGTCTGCGTGGGTGGCTTTTTGGACGGCGATGGCGGTTTGTTGGGTAGTTTTGTGGATTTTGGCGAGGAGTTCTGGCGGGGTGTCGAAGATGTCTTTGTAGTGTTTTTTGGGGATGATAAGGGTGTGTCCTTGGGCTAGGGGTCTTATGTCTAAAAATGCCATGACGTCTTCGTCTTCGTAGATTGTGCTGGCTGGTGCTTTTTTCTGTGCGATTTTGCAGAAGATGCATGAGTTGTCGTACATGCGGTTCGCCGTTCAGGATTATTTTTTGTTTGGGGTTTTTAGGCGTTGCGGATTGTATCTCCGGCTTAGTTTGTGTGGACTTCTAATCTGAGTGAAAAATTGAATTGAAAAATATTTGTCAAATGTTAAATAAGACTTGCAATCTATGTATTTTTGAGGCAAATTCTAATGAAAGTGTTGGCGGTAAACGGAAGCGCCAGAATGGAGAATGGCTACACCGCGATGTTGCTGGCTCCCTTTCTTGAGGGCATGAAGGAAGCAGGTGCACAGGTCGAATTGTTCTATGCCAGGCGACTTAACGTCAACCCATGCACTGGCGAATTCTATTGTTGGTACGAGAAACCAGGCGAGTGCTACATACGTGATAGCATGCAACTTGTTTATCCCAGACTGCGCGAGGCTGACGTTCTCGTGTTGGGAATACCTGTCTATATCCCCTTGTCAGGTGAGATGCAGAACTTTATCAACAGGCTCTGCCCGCTCATTGAACCTATCCTCAGTAAACGCAACGGTCGCACACGAGCCAAATTTCACGATAACGTCAGAATTAAAAAAATCGCGTTGGTTTCCGCATGCGGTTGGTGGGAAAAAGGGAATTTTTTAACTGTTCTCCGCATTGTTGAGGAGATTGCGAGGGATGTAAACGTCGAGTTTGCGGGGGCATTGCTTCGTCCCCACGCGCACCTCTTAGCCAAAAACAAGGAGAAGACGAAAGAAATCTTGGAGGCAGCCAAGCAAGCAGGTTTTCAGCTTGCGAAAGACGGAACTATGTCCAAAAATTTGCTTGAAACAGTGGCTCAGCCGCTGATTTCCGAGGAAACCTTCCGACAAAGAGACAACGATGAGTATGTAAGTCTGAAGCGCAAAGGATAAAGACCCAACCGCTTTGATGTTGAGAAAGTGGGAAATGCGGGCAAAATCTCAACTTGGTTTTTCAGAAATTGGCTGACATGAAAATAGGAGCAGGTTTTTAGCGTGGGTTCCAGACGCACTTAATCGCGTTTTCCGTGCAAGCTAACACGCATGGTGCTTTGCCGCTTTCGGGCTTGCACGCGGAGCAAGTGTATTTGATGTTTTTGCGTTGCTGCTCCGTCACCGCCGCCACCATCTTGTCGTCCAAGTCAATCATCATTGTCACCAGCTCCAGCGCGGATTGCGGGCAGACGTTTACGCATTTGCCGCAGCCGGTGCATTTGTCGGTGTCTATGACGACGTAGTAGTCGCCTGACCCGTCGCTGTAGCCGTAGTGTGTGATAATGCTTCATTCGCCTCTTATGTTATTGTTTCTGCTCTTTCTCGTACAGGGCTTTGGCGAAGAGTGCGGCGCCGATGGCTCCAGCCACCATGGGGTCTAAGCCGTTCTCCCGCCAGTTTGGCGTCGGCAAGCATTTGACGCCAAGAATCGTTTCTATTCTCGTGACTATGCCTATGTTCTTGGATTGGCCGCCTGTGATGACAAACTCGCGTTCTAATCCTACTCTGCTGATGAGGTTGCTCATCCTGACTGCCATCGCACGTGTGTAAGCCGCCAACACCTTCTCTTTCGACCAGCCCTTGCGCAGCAGTCCGACAGCCTCGGTTTTCGCAAATGCCACACAGGTGCAGCTTACAGGTGGCGGTTCCTCTTCAACGCTTAAAGAGACTTTGCCGATGTCTTCGATGGGAATTTTGAGTAGGTCAGCGAACACTTCCATGCCTCTGCCGGTGCCCGCTGCGCACTTGTCATTCATCAGGAACGATGTGACCCTGCCTGTTTCGTCGCAGCGAATCGCTTTGATGTCTTGACCGCCAACGTCAAGCACGGTTCGGACGCTTGGACCCCAGATGTAGTTTGCGCCTTTCGCGTGGCAGGCAATCTCCGTGATTGCTTTGTTCGCCATTGGCACATTCACGCGCCCATAGCCGGTGCCGACGATGTATTTGAGGTCGTTCAGCCTGAGCCCAGTGCCTTCCATAGCCCAGTCCAGTGCTTTCTTGGCGCTTTCCGGGCTGTTGGAGCCTGTTCGCATGACTCCCCAGGAGTAGACTTCGCCGTCAATCATTATGGCTGCTTTGGAGCCAACTGAACCGACATCCACGCCTGCGGTAATGATGTCTTTGTTTTTCCATTTCTTATTGGAAAAGACCCTGTGGTACTCCTGCCAACGCCAATACTCCACATCTTCTTTCTGCGCCACATCACTCATTTCTGCGACCTCTCAGCTTTGCTGGCAGCCGTAAGCGCTGCGCCTAATGCGCCAGCAAACTCTGGAAACTCCGGTATGAGTATATCAATGCCAAGCTTCCTTTTTAACGATGCGACGAAACCCACATCCTTAGCCACGCCGCCGAGCAGAACCACATCCGGGTTCACGCCCAACCGGTGCACCATGGACGAGATTCGGTCAGCCATCGCGTCAAAAACCGCTCTGGCAATCTCAGGTTTCGACTCCTGTCGATGAATCAACGTGACCACGTCAGACTCGCCGAATATGACGCAGCTTGCGTTTATGGGACTTGCGCGCTCAGCCTTAAGCGAAAGTGGTCCCATCTCTTCCAGTTTCACCTCCAACGCCCTCGCCATGGCTTCGATGAAAGCGCCAGCGCCAGCAGCGCATCGTTCGTTAACCACAAACTCCACCATGACGCCACGGTCGTCGCATTTCACTGCTCTGGCTTCTTCCGCGCCGATATCAATTATCGTTCGGGCTTTGGGAAACAAGAAAATCCCTGCCTTTGCGTCGGCGCCCATCATGCTTACGGTGCTGTCGGCTTTAGGCGCCAACGCCATGCTTGCGCCAGTGGCGGTAACGTGGCTCAAATCACTCAGCGACAAGTTCGCCGTCATTAATGCTTCGTCCATGGCTTGTTCTGCGGCTTTGGCGGGGTCAAACCCTGAAAACGCTTTTCCCCTCCCTACGACGCTGCCGTCTTTCAGTATTACTACTTTCACGCTTTGCGTTCCCAAATCTACTCCAGCAGTAATCACTCTAATCGCCTCTAAATGTCAATCCGTGCGGTTAGCATCTCCAAGAATGCTTCAACTCTCGTCTTCATCTGCCCCACGTCCTCCCGCGTGTACTCAGTGTCCAAGTAATACACGGGTATGTTTATCCCGTCCAAAACCTTCTTGATGCGTGTGTATTCCATGGCGTAGGACATGCAGCCGCGAACCACGTAGTAAATTACGCCCTGCACATTCCACTCCTTAATCTTGTTCAGAATCCAGTTGATACGGTCTACGTTCCCGTCCTTGGACGTGAAGCATGGGCATGTAGACGCCATCAAGTAGCGTTCGCCAATAGCATCGAGCATGTCATCCATCGTCCACTCATCCACGCCCACAGGGTCATAAAGTAGCCTCTCGCTGGAACAGAGTTCATCTGCAACGAGGACGCCTTGCGGTTTGCCCTCCTCAACCAGCGTAGGCAGCTTCCAGTTGTCAGGCCAAATCATGGGTGTGCCCGTAACCATCACCCGCGGCGCATCCAGGGAGCATGCCCATTCTTTTCGGCGGACTTTCTCCTCAAGCTCGTCGCACAGCGCCTCGGTTTTCTCTGTCCACCGCGTTATGTCGTCCCACATGTATGTCTGGTTAACAAGCATGGCGTCTCTGCCCATGATAACCGGGTTGCCCTTACGCAAATCTTGTAGTCGACGAAAAGCCTTTGTCGCCCTCTGCGTTTTCTCTATCGCTGATTTCAGCTTTTTCCTAGTTATCTTGTTGCCCGTCAACGCCTCAATCTGCCCTTTCACAGTCAGGAGCCCATCCCTCCAGAAACGCAAAGACTGCGGCGAATCCTTAACCCTTGGAATAGGCATCGCCCAAACAGGTTTGTAATCGCTCAGGATTTCGCCCAGCTTCGTCATGCCGTCGCAAGTCAACACGCTAATCAACGCATCACTTAACTCTAAGTAGGGCGACAGCCCAATCATCTTCGCGCCAATGGTTGACCGGATGACGGGGCAGACTTCGACAGGCACGATGCGATCTCCGAGTTTCGACGTGTCATACCAGCCTGAGTTAACGCGGACAGGGATGGCGTCAGCAGCCAGAATCATCTCTATAGGCGCGAACAAGCACATGTAACCGATGACTTTCTTGCCGCTCTCTTTCGCCGCTTGAATTTCTTTTTCGCGCTTTCCAAAAAGGTCGGCGACCTCATCAAAATACTCCATGGCTTTAGGGCGGTTCTTCGATGTCTTTTTCATTCGCGCGATGTTTTCCGCCATCACTTTTCGTGAAGTGGCTTTAACCGAGTTTCTAAGCTCTTCGATTTCCTTCTGAGAGATTTCAATCATGTACTTTTTCTGTTGGCTTTTCATTTTTAGGTTCCTCAATCACTGTCGGATGGCTTCAACCAGTTTCGGGATTCGAAGATGGTTTTCCCACCAATCTTCAACTTTAGGCATCCTTCGTACGGGCACATCTCTACGCATCGGAGGCACAACATGCACATTGAAGTGTCTATTTTTCCTCCCTTCTGCTCATAAACGTCAGTTACCTGCACGGAGCAGACTCTTTTGCATATTCCACATTTGGTGCATTTTTCCTCATCCTTGTCTAAATGCAGCGCTGGCGCCCACTTGAAGCCTTTAAACCTGTTCACGACTGCAAGTGACGCCCCAGTCGGGCAGAACCTGCACCAAACACGCCTTATCATGAATGAGCCTATAACCGTTAACGCAACGAAAATTAATGGGAAGATTGTGGCATAAATTCCGCTCGTGTAGCCGATTATATCCTGAACATAGGGATAACTAAAATTCACATCACCGATGACAAGCGGTCCCGCCCAAGGCACAATCAACGGGATTATAGGACCAAGCAGGATGTTCATGGGTTTGAAGGGACCGCCCAAAACTTCTGCCAAAACAATACCCAACTGCACCGATGGAAGCGGGTCCATCAAAAGCAGGACAACGGGCAGGAGCAGAAACACGAGCAGCAGCACGTACCTGAGATTATGCAGGAACTTGTTCAGCCTGTCGGGAAGGTCTCTATGCCGTATTTTGAGAGCTTTCCGCGCAACCGTTATCAAGTCCATGTACAAGCCGAACGGGCAGAGCCAGCCGCAGAAAAACCGTCCGAAGGCGATAGGTATGACTAAGATGACGATTAGCATGATGAGGAGCCATATGGGGTACGTGAATATGTAGAAGAACGCGGCCAACGCTGCTGCTTGAATAACGAATCGCAGGTAAGTTACCCTTGTGGCGAGACCTTTCTTCCATATGAGAATGGTCAGTATTCCCGCAATCGTTAATCCCGCAAGCACCATTAGTTTTAGCGCTTCACCCAAGATTTCTATGACCATGTCTACTTCGCCTTCGCAAAATGTTGGGAACGGAGTGTCAAGCAAACTTTTAGCTTAGAAAATGTTTCAACAGCGAACACTTCAATGCACGGATTCTGAATCTTAAACGTTAACGTCATGTCTGCCTTCTCATGGAACAATCTTGGATACAGCAAATATAAGAAAAGAGCATTTAAACTTTACACATTTTTACAGTTGAACACGCAAATCTCGCAAATAAGCTGTTTTGCTACCTCATCCTTTACCTAACCAGTCCTTTGCTTAAGCCGAGCGAGAAAGCGAGAAATCGAACTTTTTGTTCATCCCCTCAAGCCTTGTTTCAAAGCTTACACAAGCAAGGGAGCCATCAGGATTAAAGTTAAAGAAAAGGAGAAAAAGGATTAATGCTGCAGCGGTTCTTTTATTTGGGGTTTATTATTCTTGTATTGTATTCTTGAATGTACTGCAGGTGCACGGCGTCGTAAGGATAACTTTCTGTTGCTGGATATGGGAAGCCGCTCATGTTGATAAATGGCAACGGGTCAGTTGTGAAGGTGAATCCGTAGCCCCAGTTTCCCGGTGGGTCTTTGAACCAGCAGGCCACGAACAGGAAGTAGTCTCTTTCCATACCCTCTGCGAGTGGTGGCAGGTTGGCTGTTGGGAATTGGAGTGAGACTTGGTCACCTTGCATTCCGATGATGTACATGTCGTCACCCTCAAGGAGCAGTGGTGTCACGTCGCCATATCTTGTGAAGGTTCCTGAGGCGGATGAGGTCGTGATGCCGAATTCTACTGGCTGCAGAGTAGCGATGGCATTGATTCTGTAGACCGCTATGTTTTCCTGCGGAGTTATGTCTACTGCGATGTAATCGAAGGTTACGTTGAAGAAGTTGGTAATCCTAATCTGGTAGTCGGTAATGCCTTCGGGGAACAATCCTGTCAAGTCAACGGCGAAGCTTCTCGGAACGTAGTCTGAGGGCGTTGGCATCTGCCTGTCCTGTGGAACGCGGACCCATTGTCCGCTGGCGTCTTTGATTTCCATGTAGGGGGCTGGGTAAATCTGTGTGCCGCTTGGCGCCAGTCCCTGCTCATATGCGGTTAGGATGCCATCTACCCAAGTGTAGTAGGGTCCAGGATCTCCCCAGTCGACCATTCCGTTGATTACGAGCTTTATCTGCTGTGCACTGGACAAGTCTCCCAGGTCTAAGGTCAGCTGGTTCAGCGTGACATTGTTCCATGCTGGGCTTTCGAGTCCGTTGTTGCCTGGTGTGAAGACGCCGTCTAATTGGGAGATTTGTGGGAGTACGTTTTCTCCTTTTTCGTTGACGGCGGAGACTGGTGTTAAGAGGTTATTCTTGCTTACAGTGTAGATTTGACCATTGAAAGCTTGGTTGATGTAGTTGCTCATGGTTGAGTAAACGTCTGTGCCTGTTGGGTGGTCAACGACCACCATGTAAGCAGCGTCTAGGTAGAAGATTTCGTCCCATTGCTGGAAGAGGACAAGGTCATAATAGCCGTTTCTCGGCGTCAGCTGAGTGTTGTCGAGTTTGATGTAGTCCCATGGGTTTCCTCCTCTGTACACGATGTCGCCGTTTTCATTGATGTAGTCCATGTAGCCCAGCCAGCCTGCGTTTGCGACTTCAGTGACGTAGACGTAGTTGGTTCCGTTCCAGTAGAACAGTGAGGGGCAGGATGCGTATCCGCTGATAAGATTGTACGTGACAACGAGGATGGTGCGGTCCTGTAGGTCTATGGTTGTGGTCGGAGTTCTGTCGCCGTTGCTCCAGTACGCGAACTCGAGCACAGCGGTCGCGGTTGTAAATGGTGTGGGCACAGAAACGGTGTATTTTCCAACAGGCAGAAGCGCCGTGTACGGAGTGTTATGGCTTTCTCCGTTCAGCGTGAACGGTAAAGGTGTGGAGCCGCCACCTGACCTGTTAATGGTGAGGGTGTGATAGCCTGTCTTGACGACTGTGAATGTTCCTGTTAGGCTGTTCACTTTGAACGTGTGCTTTCCTTCGGAGGTGGCGTTAACGGTGAAGGACACGTCTGTGGTTGCTCCCGCAGCCAACTCGATTTTTTTGCTTTCCACTAACTCGTCGTCAACCCAGAATTTAATTGTGAGGGTATCATTTTCGCCGCTGGGGTTGTTTGCGGTAACTGTGACGGTTACAGGGTCACCAACCCAGCTTTCGTAAGGTTTAACCATAGGGTTTGAAAGGCGTATGTTGCTGGCGGTTGGTGGTGCTGGCTTGATTGTGAATGAGCCAGTTAATCCGCCTAACTCCACAGTGTAGGTTCCGATGGTTTCTTCGATGACCGTGAACTCGGCTATGACGGACGTGTTGTTGCCTGGAACCACAAGGGTTTGGTTTTGTGTCAGTACGCCGTTTATGGTGAGGTTCGCGTCGTAGGTGCCTTCCAAATCGCCGATATTCGTTATATTGGCTGTAATCTGAATAGGCTCAGCTTCTTCCGCCTCAGAAGGGGTGATGGTGAGGTCTGTCACCACAAATTCAGCTTCTCGGGCTGCGGTTGCTATCAAGCCCTGATTTTGAAGATATAAGTAGGTTCCAGCGGCTGCAGCCACTATTATCAAGTCAATGATGAGAATTGCTTTCAACTTGGTGACGGCGGAGCGTGAAGACATTTTTTCAAGGTCTCCTCGACTATATAGCCATAATAATATTTTGCTGAGGATTTAAACTATGCGGAAAACATCGTTTTTTAGGGAGCGTCCACAAGAAAGCAGGGGCTATCAATAGCTTGCCACGCCTTTTTTCTCTGAAAAATCGTACCACTTCCAAAGCTCCTCCGCAGCTTTTTCCGAATAGCCATGGCTGAGGAGCAGCTGCTTGAAGAGGAGCTTAGCTTTCTTAGACACGTAAATTCACTTAACCAGTATCTCTGGTTGAACCAAAATAAACATTCTGTATTCCAAATTCAACTTGTAGACATGAACAACACAACTACAATACCTGAACTGACACCTGAAAATTGCCCATGTAGCCCAGTGTAATAGCTTCAACTGAGTGTTCACTGTTTTTAGAAATAGCTACTCTAAGGTGGCTGAGTAGAAAACTGCGCTTTCGGTTTAGGCGTAAAGAAAATGCTTATAGGCTATTGTTGCGGGTTAAGTTTGAGCGTTGCCGCTGTTCGGGCGGGTAGATCAGTCTGGTATGATCGCCACGTTGGCATCGTGGAGGCCGCGGGTTCAAATCCCGCCCCGTCCACCACGCGAGGGTAGTCTTTGAGTTATACTTCTTTGGTTGGAAGTTGTTCGCTTATAGCGCGGGTAATCGCTTCGACATACCTGTTGGTCAAGTTCAGCAGGTCCGCTCCTGCGTTTTCAGAGCCGCCGCCGTATAGGAAACCGTTGGCGCTGCTTCTGAAAATCACAGGCATTTCCCTGCCGTCCTTCAACTTGATTTTCAGCTGGGTCAGTCCTGTGAGAACCTGCGTCTCCGCATAGGCTCCGGCAACGTTCTCAATCAGCGTCTCGCCCACTATCTTGTCCCTGTCTAAAATCAATAGGCGCTTGTTCGTCACGGCTAAAGTGTTTCCCCACCCGGTTCTTCCCTCTTTGATGAGTAACTCTTCACCAGGTTGCAGTTTCACCCTTCTATCCCCGTATACTATATTAGTCTCAAAGAACCTATTATAAACTATCCCAAGGCACTGCAGATGGGCAGCAAAAAATTATTAGTCAAAACCTGACTATATGGTTCTAGGCGAAACCCTGCTGCATCAGCGTGGGCGCATCTGGTGGTTTCCAACGAGCGTAAAGCGGGAGAAAAAAGAAATTTTGAGCATGTTGAGAGAGATGTGGCTGGATGGCAACCCGACCCTGCGCCGCATATACTCTTCTTGGGAACAGCTGGAATCAAACGTGGCAGTGACATCCCAAGTGGCGTCGGGCAGGCATAAGCGCAAAGTCCAGCCGTGCCCCAACTGTGGCGCAAAACAGATCATAACCCAGCCAATTGCAAGTGTCTTTCCGTACCAAAACTGCAAGGCATGCAAACATCCCTTCTACGTCAACGCGGATTTGACAGTACGAAAACTGACGGGCGACGAAGCTAGGGAAATACCGAGCGCGTGGTTTCAAGTGGTTGAGGATCTAAACGAAAAGAAGGTCGCGGTAGTTTTCCGACTAGAGTAACATTCATGTGGGAATGCAGAAAGAAAGCCTGACACTGGCGTCCTCCCGCGGCGCTATCACGACCTTCGCTTTGAATTTGCCCTTAGCAAGAGTTTCTTTCAACTCCTCAAGCACGGGTTCGGGGCGGCTGCAGAAAATGACCTCGCCTGTCTCGTTCGACCAAACGGTTAAGCCTCGGCTCCAGCCCTTGTGCAAAATGTGCAACAACGCGTTTTCGCTGTCAAGCTGTAGCAACGCAGCGGAACCCACAGTCTTGCCCTTTAAACTGCAGAGAAGCATGTCTGCGGCTTCACCTGCGTCTTGTCCTTCGTTGATTATCTCGCCGAAGAGGTGTGGAATAATCTCTGAGTCAATCAGAGCCCCAGTCTTGGCGCTTTCGAAGGCATGCCCCTTCAAACTCTCCGCCAGCTCCTTGTAGTTTCCCAACCTTCCGTTATGAACTGATACAACCGTCAACTCGCGCTCGAACTCTTCGACGTAAGGCTGCGCTGCCTCCTTAAACTTGGCGGTGGCAAGAAACTCTCCGCTTGGAAACCGAACGTGCCCGAGCAGCAATTTGGCTTCTGACAGCTGCGGCTTCACCACTTCCGCTAACTCGGACGCTGGAGAATCGGATGTTTTTCCCACTTTCTCCAAGAAAACGTTGCCGTCATCCAGCAGGACAGCGACGCCTGCGCCGTAGCCGCCCACGGGCTGGTTTTCATCTGGGTACCTGCTGACCTCAAGCTTCTGGAGAACATTGAAAACTTTGGTTATGGGTAAGGGTTTTTTCGTTACAAAACCAAAGATTCCGCACATTGCTTTTAACCTGCCTCTTCTACACGATTATCTGCAGTTACTCACTAATAGCCTTTAATGTAGCGCTTTCACAGCGCGAAGCGGAGCGTCGGCACCTTTTTATCTGCCAACCGCCACTAGTTCCATCAGCGCTTCTGTGAGGCTTATTTGTGAAGGAACTTGTCGTGAAGAGTCCTACGTTTGAAAACAATCAGTTTATCCCAGTGAAGTACACGTGTGATGGAGACAACGTGAACCCGCCCTTAACCATCGAGGGCATCCCAGAGGAAACGCGAAGCCTCGTCCTCATCGTCGATGACCCTGACGCGCCGATGGGCACATGGTGCCACTGGGTCGTCTGGAATATCCCGCCCACTGGCAAAATCGAAGAAAACACCGTTCCCGGCATTGAGGGGAAGAACACCGCTAGAAAGCACTCTTACGGCGGTCCTTGCCCTCCGTGGGGTACGCACCGGTATTTCTTCAAAGTCTACGCCCTAGACGTGAAACTTGAGTTGAAGCCAGATTCGGAAAAGAATGATGTGGAGAAAGCGATGCAGGGACATATACTTGCCAAGGGCGAGCTTGTTGGGCGCTACCGGAGGTCACGCTGAAGCTGTTGCTTCGGAGCAGGAACTGACGCAGACTAAGAGAAGTAGAACCCAGACAGCTCTGTGTATGATGACGCTCTCTGTTGCCAGAGAATGGATAAGCATTATTAATACAAGTTTGCCTATTCGCCTTGAGGGGCGGTTGGATAAGCGTTGAATAGACGGACGGTTGCTCTGGGCATCTTCCTCGTGGCAGTTATCTCCGCGTCCCTCTTCGTAACCATCAAGCTGATCAGCGACCCGGAAGACCCGGATTTTTACGTGGGCGTCGAGTTTGCCTACAGCGACAGCATAAACGACCTGAAAGCTCTCGTGGATAAAGTGAAGGACTACACCAACCTGTTCGTTATCGGCTCGATTGAAATAACTTTCAACAAGACCGCACTAGACGAGGCATGCGACTACGTGGTCAGCAGCGGGCTTAACTTGATTGTTCTGATTACAGACTCTGAACTTTACAGCTACCGTACCTTTGAATGGGCGGAGCAGACGAAACAGAAGTACGGCGACAAGTTCCTCGGCGTCTACCGTTATGACGAACCTGGAGGAAACCAGCTGGACAAGGGCGCGGCCATGCTGATTAAGGAAGGCGCAAGCTACGCTGACGTGGCTGCGAACTACACTGGCACGCTGAAAATCATTTTGGACTATTACCTAAACTACATTGACCGAGTATTCACTGCGGACTACGGGCTCTACTGGTTCGACTACAAAGCAGATTACACCACGGTTTTCGCCGAGTTCGGGTGGAACCACAGCCGCGCTTTGCAAACGGCGCTTTCCAGAGGTGCCGCCAGGGCGTTCAACAAGGACTGGGGCGTCATGGTCACTTGGACGTACACCGACAAGCCCTACATTGAATCCGCGGATATGCTTTACAGCGACTTGCGGCTGGCGTATGCCGCGGGGGCGAAATACGCGGTTGTCTTCAGCTACCCGAAACTTGGCGAGTATGGTATTTTGACTGAAGGGCACTTCGATGCACTGAAGAGGTTCTGGGATTACATCCATGGCAATCCGCGCAGCGGCGGGGTTGACAGGGCGGAGGCGGCCTATGTGCTTCCTGAGGATTACGGGTTTGGCTTCCGCAGTGCCACTGACACGATCTGGGGACTGTTCAACGCAGATGACTTGTCCGCAAAAGTCTGGAATGACGCAAACACGCTTGTAGCACAGTACGGTTCCCGCTTGGACATCGTCTACGACGACCCAGCGACATTCACTGCCATTCAAAACCGTTATGATAAGCTATACTTCTGGAACGAGACTGCTCCATGACACTGAAGAAAAAGAAAGGAAGTTAACCCGCTACGCTAGTAGTTTTCAACCCAAACTTCAAAATAGCTACGCGGGTGACTGCACACCGGGCACTGCACTGGTGCTTCGCTGCCTTCATGGACGTATCCGCAGTTTCTGCATTTCCACTTGATTACGGTGTCTTTCTTGAAGACTTTGCCTTGGTTTACGCTGTCCAGTAGCTTCAGGTAGCGCCGTTCGTGGTATGCTTCGACTTTGGCGATCATGCGGAACGTGTGTGCTACTGCGGGGAAGCCTTCTTCTTCTGCTACGTCTGCGAAGTTGGGGTAAAGCGTTCCCCATTCCAGTTTTTCGCCTTCAGCTGCGGCTTTCAGGTTTTCAGGTGTTGACCCGATAACGCCTGCAGGGTACATCGCGGTTATTTCCGTCATTCCGCCTTGAAGATGCTTGAAAAAAAGCTTAGCGTGCTCCTTCTCGTTGTCCGACGTCTCCTGGAAGATGGCGGATATCTGTTCGTATCCTTCTTTTCTGGCTTGGCTGGCGAAGAAGCTGTATCGAGTCCTGGCTTGGGATTCGCCTGCGAACGCGGCTAATAGGTTCTTCTCTGTTCGGCTGCCTTTAAAATCCATAACAAGAGTCTCCTTTGACATACTATTTTATGTCGAATAATAAAAGGGTTCTCTGCGCTGTGGCGATTGTGGACAAATCCTCAAGCTGCGTTTCCGCTGTAGACACAAAAGTCAGCGTTTGACACCGAAGTACAACGCGATTAGGAAGAGTATCGTGAAGACAACTTCAACGATTAAGGTAATGGTCAGAAGCATGCCGTGATACGTAGTCAATGCGTTGTAGTCGCTCGCGACCTCGGTCTCGTCTGCCATGTTGGGGGCTTGCTGGGCGAATTCTTGCTCATCAATGGCGGTCGTTAAGAGCGCATATGTTGGGAAGACTATGATAACGGCGAAAAAAATCGCTGCGAAAACAAGTGCTTTCCTGTTCATAAGTACCAATTATAAACTGGTGCTGCTCGCAAATATAAACGTGCGTATAGCACCCGCCTGTGTTAGGTTTCGAGTTCCTTGAATATGTCGCTGAGGTTTTTCAAAGTCAGGTTACCGCCAGTCAGCGGCAAAGCCACCTTCTTGCCCTGAAGCTGTTTGCGCAGTTGGAACGCGGCGGCTGTTGAGGCTGCGCCAGCGCCTTCTGCAAGCTGGTGGGTGGTCTCCAGGAGCGTCACGATTGCTTTTTTCATTTCCATCTCGCTTACTAGGACAATCTGGTCTATCATCTTGCAGAGGATGCCGAACGTCAAGGTGAAGGTAACTCGAGTGGCTAAGCCCTCTGCGAAGGTGTCAGAGGACTCGGTTTGCATCAGTTGCCCAGTTTTCCATGAAAGATAGACGGCTGGTGCGTTTTCCGCTTGGACCCCTATTACCTTGATTTTCGGGTTTAAGGCTTTGGCGATTATGCATGCGGCTGCGGCTCCGGTTCCGCCGCCTATGGGCGCGAAGATAACGTCAACGTCTGGCAGCTCCTCGATAATCTCCAGATACAGTGTTCCTACTCCCGCGATGAGTAGGGGCTCGTTGGCTGAGTGAATGTACCTGTAGCCTTTCCTTCGGGCTTCTTCCTCAACCCAACTTCTGGCTTCGTCATAGTCCTTGCCGTGGAACTCTACTTTGGCGCCGTAGCATCTGGTGGCTTCAACCTTGTCAGGGTTCGCGCCCTCAGGCATGCCGATGACGGCTTTGGTGCCGAAGAGGTGCGCAGCGTAAGCCACCGACTGCGCGTGGTTCCCCGTGGATGCGGCGATGACGCCTCTCCGCTTCTCTTCTCTGGACAGCCGGGAAATCAGGTTCACGCCGCCTCGGACTTTAAACGCGCCTGTGGGCAACGTATTATCGCATTTAACGTACGCGTCGAAGCCGAGTTTCTGGCAGAGCGCGGGCGAATGCACCAGAGGCGTCCGCGGCAGGTACCGCCGCACGACTTTTCGGGCTTCGTAGATGTCTTCAAGTGTTACCTTCTCGGTGGCCATATGCATCAGAGAACAAAGCTGCTTTTTGAGGTTATAACCTTTGCAGTTTCAAGGAATCCGTGACTCAGCGCTTCCTAACCAAGCGTTAGTGGAAACTCTACTGCTGTTTTTTCTCCGTCTTGGAACAGGTACACGTCACCCATAGTTGATAAGGCTCCGCTGTCGTAGACGAGTGCCGAACCCGATGGAATGGCGAATATCCTGTCTTTCTTCGACATTCTCCTCAGCTCAGCGTCTTTTGAGGATTTGTAGTGGACTTTAAGCGTGATGTCCACCAGCCCAAGCCCATCAATAACCATGGCTGCTTTTTTGTTTCGGTCAGTGGTTATGCACTTCTTGCACAGTGCCAAGGCGCCGGCACTTCTCCCCACGACAACACGGTCGTATCGGCGGAGCATGAGGTCAACGCCCCTGTTTCTCAGCCGCTTCACCAGCGCTGTAGGAAGACCCCCCGTGAGGTAAAGTAGGTCGGAGTCGCGGATTTTTCGGGAAATCTCTTCGGTTGGCGCAGAGTAGTCAACGAATTCAACGCTGCATGCGCCGAGGCTTCTGAAGTAGTCGAACACTTGCTTCTTGCGTCGGTATGTCCTGTCGAACGAGGCTCGAGCCCATGGAAGCACCAAGACGCTCGGTGCTCCTCCAGCGTCAAGGAAAGCGCTTACATTGATGTTTCTGCCGCTTCGTTTGATTATGTTTTCGCCGCCGAGAAAATACAGTTTCATAAAGGATAAAATGGGCTTCGAAGTTTAAAAGGATGCGAGCGCCATGGCTCTAAGTTGAATTCTCCGAGGTAAGCGCCAAGCACTGTTTCAGCATTGGCAGGGCAGCTTCATTAAGCGAATAAACAGTTTTAATTCCTTCATTGGCTTGCTGAACAAGCTCAGTCTTCTCAAGCATATGCATCTGCCATGTCAAAGCCTGCGACGTTATCGCAACCTCACCTGCCAACTCGCCGTGCGACAAACGCTTCTTTCTCAATAACGTTTCCAGGATTTTTCGAGCTGTTTTATGCCGCAAAAGGGAAATCATCAGCATCTCCTTCCGCGAAAATTTCTTGGAGACAAAGAAACGTTTGTAACGTCCATCCCGAAGGAACGACACAAGACCCGACTTGACGAGAACGCCCAAATGATACTGCGCCAAGCCCACGGAAATACCCAAGCCAGAGCAGATTCCCCTAAACTGGACGCCAGGGTTATCCTTGATATAACTGTAGATTTCGGCGCGCGTAGAGTTGCTAACGGGCAACTGCCCAGCATGGCAGAAGGTAGTGGCGGGCACAGGAATCGCCAACAAACAGAAATTATCAGGCTGAATCGACCGCAAACTGGGAACGCCAGAGTAAACGTGGACTAGGCAAGGCGACTGCTCAGAGACGCTAAACGCAAAGTTTTTCTGCTGATAAAGGAGCGCTGCAAAAGACCCTAAAACAATTGCCGACAACACGAACGCGGTGACCGCGCGCTTCAAACTCAACAGGTTCAGCCTCACCATAAGCATCTTGGATGCTTCCAGTTTTTAACGCTATTCGTAAACAAATGTACTACTTACCCTTTTAAGACGGGCACTTCGGCAGTTAAGCTGGAATCACCATCATATTTGGCGCCTAATAGCGGTTCGTTGCAGAAACCTATAGAGGGACTATAGCTTTTATTCGCACGTAGAGCGTTCACATCAAAATCCAACTTGCACAGAGAATACTATTTATTATTTGGATATTTGAAATAAGCTGCTATGGATGCTTTACCCGTCGTCTCCACGTTCCTGCTTATACTCATAGCCGAGCTTGGAGACAAGACGCAACTCGCGGTAATCTCGCTCTCCTCCAACTACAGAGAGTCGCACGTTTTTGCTGGAGCCATGCTTGCTTTCCTCGTAGTTGACGGAATCAGCTTAGCCGTTGGCGGAACCCTGCTGGCTCTTCTTCCCATAAGACTCGTGCTGATAATCTCAGGCATAGTCTTCATCATCTTCGGTGTCCTGCCATGGCTTACCAGCGACAAAAAGGAAACAAAGAACGCTCCAGCCCTGAGAAAGAGCAAATCTTTCCCCATATTTGCATGTTTCTCGTTGGTGTCTCTGATGGAGCTCGGCGACAAAACGCAGCTTATAACAATAACCTTAGCCGCGGAAACGCACCCCTTGTTGGTGCTCATCGGCATGGCTCTCGCCTTCACGGTGTTGACTGGCGTTGCGGTGCTCATGGGAGCAAAACTGCTGTCTCGGCTTCCAACCAGATGGCTGAAGATAGGCACTTCAGCGCTGTTCATAATCATCGGCGCGGTTTCCATCTTAAGCGGTATCTTCGAATTCACCATACTGTAGCCATCTCCGAATAATTCATAAACCGCACTCGCCAAATAATCCTGTCAGAGCTGTCAATCATGGAAAACTGGGACCTCATAATCATCGGCGCAGGTGCCGCAGGTTTATCCGCGGGAATCTACGCCGCCAGAAGCGGGCTCAAAACCCTGATTATTGAGGAGAAGCTGGCTGGCGGAACGGCATCAGACGCTCCAGTCGTGGAGAACTATCCAGGCTTCGTCCACATCGCTGGTGGAGAACTGGCGCAAAACATGGTGCTTCACTGCAGAAAAACAGGCGTCACCATCCATGAACTCGAAACCGTTTCAGCCCTGAAACTTGACGGTGAAGAAAAAATTGTCACAACACACAAAGGAAAATACGCCGCCAAAGCCGTCATCATCGCCACAGGCTCCCACTATCGCGAAGTCGGTGTACCAGGCGAAAAAGAGTTCCGCGGAAAAGGCGTAAGCTACTGTGCCGTCTGCGACGGACCGTTTTTCAAGGGCAAACGGGTGCTTGTGGTTGGAGGCGGAAACTCGGCAGCAACCGCAATTCTCTACCTTTCAGGCGTCGTGGGAGAAGTCGTAGTGGTGCATCGGAGACATGCGTTCCGCGCTGAAGAAGCACTCGTAAGAGACATCGCTTCCAAAACGAACGTGCGGGTCTTCTTTAACACCGAAATCAAAGAAATCAAAGGTGAGAAACTCGTCAACAAGGTCGTCTTGTTTGACAACAAATCGGGCGAAACCCGCGAACTAGACGTTAGCGCCGTTTTCGTGCAGGTCGGCGAAGCCCCCAACAGCCAAATCGCCCGAGAAGCAGGAGTGGAAGTCAATGAGCACGGATACATCAAAACCGACATCTACCAAAAAACAAACTTGCCAGGAGTTTACGCAGCTGGCGACGTGACAAATCACCCTGTCAAGCAGGTGGGCACAGCCGTTGGTCAAGGCATCACCGCAGCGCTTGAAGCGTATGCTTACATTAAACAACCGTATTACCGAAAATAGAGGGAAAGGATTATATCATCCAAAAGCTCTTTTCATGGTTTCATAAGCATATTTACGATGCTTACCGCGTTAAAAGCGCCATTGGAATGTGAAAGAGGTTCCCGAGAATGAGTGAAGAATGTCTCGCTGCGGTGGAAATCAACCAAGACCTATGTAGCCGATGTTGTGTTTGCCACTCAATCTGCCCCTACGAAGCCATAAACTACGACCGTGAAGCTGACAAGGTACAAATAGATATACAGAAATGCCAAGTCTGCGGGATTTGCCCAAGCGCTTGTCCGGTTTCCGCCATAAAAATTTCCTATTACGATTACGACCACCTTTTAGATTACGTGGATTGTGTAAGAAAAAATAATCCGAGCGACACGCTTGTCCTGATGTGCCGCGGAAACTCCCCTTCAACATGCGAAGTTGAGGAGATACTGGCAAATCAAGGCTTAAACGTGAAAGATTACATCCCGTTACGTTTACCATGCTCAGGCAGAATTCCAACCGACTTCGTTTTTAAAACCCTGAATTCAGGCGTGAAAAACATTATCTCGGTTCAATGCGAGGAAAATTTCTGCCGTTATAAAGAGGGCACAAAAATTAACACGCGAAGGTTCCAGCTCAGCAAGAATGTTCTGAAGCAGTTAGGCTTCGACGAGAACGTCTTGAAAGTGGTGAAGTACTCGCGGAAAGCGGTATACGTCACCGAAAAATGCGTAGGCTGCGATAAATGCGTCTTCATCTGCCCCTACGAAGCCATAACAGCTGAACCATTCGCCACACCCAACATCAACCTCGAGAAATGTGTGGGTTGCGGCGCTTGCGCTTTGGTCTGTCCGCACCAAGCAATCGAGGTTAAAGGCTTCGAGTTTGACAATGTTCTGCAGCGTTACGGCGAAGCAGCCGTTAAGCTGAAAGCGCAGAGCAAGGCTCCAGCGCTTCTGGCGTTCGTGTGCCAATGGTCAGAGTTCTCAGCGCTCGATGACCCTAACAGCGTGTTCAAGGGCAAGAACGCCATGGTCTTAGAGGTTCCATGCTTCAAAGCGTTAGACCCTGTGCACGTTGTAAACGCTTTACAGTGCGGTTTCGACGGCGTGATGGGCGTAGTATGCTCGGCGAAGGACTGCAAGCTGGAGAAAGGCAGGGACGTCGCGGAAAGAAACTTGGACGTACTGAAGATAGTGCTAAATAGGCTTGGTTTGCAGCAGCGCTTCGAATATTATGAAGCGGCGCCTAGATGCGAAAGCGAATTCAAGAAGGCGCTGGACGCATTTTACACTAAACTATCGGCGTTACCTCAGAAAGAGGTTGCTGTTACGGAGGCGAAGTAAAAACGTACAAGATAGTAACCAAGAAAGAACTGGCTCCCAAAGAGAAACTTTTCGAAGTTGAAGCACCAGACATCGCTGCCAAAGCCCTGCCAGGGCAGTTCGTCATAGTTATCATCGGGGAGAAAGGGGAACGCATTCCGTTAACCATCTGCGACTACGACAGGAAAAAGGGCACCGTGTCCTTCGCTTTCCACGAGGTCGGCAAAACCACCAAGGAACTTGGTCTCTTGAACGAGGGCGACTGTCTGGAGAACTTGACTGGTCCTTTGGGTAATCCGTCTGAGATAAAGAATTACGGCAACGTCCTCTGCGTGGGCGGCAGCATTATGATTGCGCCTTTGCTGTTGCAGGTGAAAGCCATGAAGGAAGCAGGGAACAAGGTGACCACCGTTATTGGCGCGAGGATAAAGGATGTACTGTTCATGGAGGAAGAAGCCAAAGCCTTAAGCGATCGGGTTTACGTTGCGACCGATGATGGGTCCAAGGGTTATAAGGGTTTGGACTTTTTGAAGGAAGTTCTCGCAAAGGAAAAGTTCGACCGATGCGTTGCCATGGGTCCTGTCGTCATGATGAAGACTGTGAGCGACATAACCAAGCCTTTCGGCATCCCAACTGTTGTGACTTTGACGCCGATAATGATTGACGGCATGGGCATGTGCGGTGTCTGCCGTGTCACCGTGGGCGGAAAGATGCTGTTCGGCTGCGTGGATGGTCCAGAGTTTGATGGTCACCAAGTTGATTTTGACGAGTTGATTCATCGTCAGCGTTTGTTCCTTCCTGAGGAACGCTTATCCAGCGAACTGTGGGAACTAGCAGGAGGTTGTAAGTGTGGCAGAAGCAAAGCCTAAACCGAAGATAAAGAAAGAAGCCGTTGAGATGCCTAAACAGGCGCCGAAAGAGCGTGTTAAGAACTTTAACGAAGTTGCTTTGGGCTACACAGAAGCTCAAGCGTTAGAGGAAGCCAGTCGTTGCCTGCAATGCGCTAAACCGCAGTGCGTGAGCGGCTGCCCCGTTGAGGTGCCTATTCCAGAATTCATCAAATGCATTCGCGAGCAGAAGTATGGTGAAGCTATCGCGAAGATAAAGGAGAAGAACTCTTTGCCTGCTGTGTGCGGTCGCGTTTGCCCGCAGGAAGAGCAGTGCCAAGAAAAATGTCTCGTTGGAAAAATTGGACAGCCAGTCAGCATCGGTCGTTTGGAAAGGTTTGTCGCGGATTGGGAGCGTGAAAACGGTTTTCAGACGCCTGAGAAAGCCAAACCGACGGGGAAAAAAGTAGCCGTGATCGGCGCGGGTCCGGCTGGGCTCACAGCGGCGGCTGACTTGGCGAAGCTGGGCCATGATGTGACGATTTTTGAGGCGCTTCATTTGGCAGGAGGCGTTCTGGTTTATGGTATTCCCGAGTTTCGTTTACCCAAGAAGATTGTCCAGAACGAGGTTAACTACATTAAGAAGCTGGGCGTTGACCTGCGTTTAGGCAACTTGATCGGCAGAATACACACGATTCCTGAGCTTTTGAAAAATGGGTATGACGCCGTTTTCATCGGCTCTGGCGCTGGACTGCCTCAGTTCACGGAAGTTCCAGGAGAGAACTTGGGCGGAATCTACTCAGCCAACGAGTTTCTGATTCGCGTTAACCTGATGAAGTCTTACAAGTTTCCAGAGTACGACACGCCAATGCGTATCGGAAAGCACGTGGTCGTCATCGGCGGCGGCAACGTCGCCATGGACTGCGCACGCAGCTCGATGCGGCTGGGCGCTGAAGTGTGCCTGCTGTACAGACGTTCGCGTGAAGAGCTGCCCGCGAGGAAAGAGGAGATTGAAAACGCTGAGGAAGAGGGCTTGGTGTGCAGGTTCCTTGCTGCGCCGCTGCGTTTCATCGGCGACGAGAAGGGCTGGGTTAAAGCCATGGAGTGTCAAGCCATGGAGCTTGGTCCACCTGACGCGTCGGGAAGACGCCGACCCGTTCCAATTCCAGGTTCAGAGTTTACGATGGAAACAGACACGGTTATAATCGCCATAGGACAGACTCCTAACCCCATCATTCAGCGGACCACGGAAGGCTTGTTGGTTAACCCGAAACACGGCACCATCATAGTCGACGAGAACGGCAAAACCAGCTTAGACGGCGTTTACGCAGGCGGCGACGTGGCAACTGGCGCGGCGACGGTTATCAGCGCGATGGGCATGGGCAAGAAGGCAGCCAAAGCCATACACGAATACCTGATGAACAAGAAATAGCTAGACGCTGTCTGCTCGGGGCGCAGACCCTTCCCTTATTTGAAGAGCAAACCCTTAATCCAATAAACCGCTAATTGGCTCCTCGAATAGGCGTGTCTCAGTTTTCAACATGGTTTGGCGGGTTTCGGCGTCAATAGCGACCCTACCCCTCTATCGTTTTCTGCAACCAACCACTAATAGGAGCCAAATAGGCTGTTTGTGAAAACACAGCATAGCACTTGTGTAAAGAACGTTGAGAAACGTTGTTACTCGCTTTTTTCACGTATGTCCTCTTCCTGCTTTAGGAGTGCGATGGTGTTTGCCGGCAGGTCTCTGTGCACCGTAAAGTTTGCTCCTATCCAGCTGTTGGCTCCAACTTTCACGCCGGGCATTAGGAGCGCGTTTATCCCTGTCTTCACGTTGTCGCCCAGAACTGCCCCAAGTTTTCTTCTTCCAGTATCCACAACTTCGCCCTTTACAAGCATCTTCACGGGTCCGTCGTCCAGCCGAAGATTAGCGGTGATGGTGCCCGCCGCCAAGTTGCAGTGTTCGCCTAGGATGCTGTCGCCCACGTAGGACAGGTGCCCAATATGTGTTCCGTCCATGATGATGCTGTTCTTGACTTCGCAGGCGTTGCCCACCCGCACGTTCCTGCCCAAACTCGTGCACGCGCGGATATAGCAGTTTGGTCCAACATCGCTGCCCTCGTCGATGAAGCTTGGTCCTTCAATGTACGCGCCAGAGCGGATTCGCGCGGTCTCCGCCACTGTCACTGGACCCACCAAGTGTGCGCCGTCCTCCACGTTCCCGAAAACCTCGTGCTGCATCCGCCGCAGCGCCCAGCAGTTCGCTTCCAGTAGATCCCACGGTCTGCCGATGTCCATCCAATCCGCCTTGGCGATTTGCGCAGCCAAAACCGCGCTGCCCCGTTTGGCTAGCAGTGAGAGGGCGTCGGTGAGTTCCCACTCGCCACGGACAGAAGCCTTCACCTGTCTCAGTGCGTCGAAGACCTCGGGAGAGAAGGCGTACAATCCAGCGTTAGCCAAGTTTGACGGCGCCTCGCCTGCGGCGGGTTTCTCCACTATGCGCTTGACCGCCTTGCCGTTTTGAAGCTCAACTACGCCGTAGCTTTCAGGATGCTCCACAGGCACCACAGCCATAACCGCCGCCGGCTTCTCGGCTCTGAACAAGTCAATCACGCGTTTTGCCACGCCTGAATCGAATAGCAGGTCGCCGTAAACCAGAACAAAATCGCCGTCCACGCTGGACTCAACCGCCGCCACAGCGTTGCCCGTTCCAAGCACCGCTTTCTGCTCAACATACTCAACTTTCAACCCCACTGCCTCACCCGCGCCGAAGTACCGGCGGATGGCGTCCCCCATGTAATGCGTGACCACGATTGCTTCGCTGATTCCCGCGGCTTTCAGCGCTTCCAAGCAGCGCTCAAGAATCGGTTTCCCAGCCACCTTTATCAGATGCTTCGGTCTTGTGGAGGTGATTGGCTGAAGCCTCACGCCTTCGCCCGCGGCTAAGATTACGGCTTTCATGCTTGCTCGTCCTCACATGTATTTCTCTTTCTCAAGTATTTCTCTTAAGCCTTTTAACAATTCGCCCCAGCACACCATCGAAATGCGGTAATAGGGAAGAAATGCTTAATTGCTTGGTTGTCTCATCTTTGCTGAGATAAGGGCGATGAGGCTCGCCTTTAACCGCCTGTGCCATCAATTTGGCAGAGGCTGATAGCTTCTATCCAAGTGCAAGGTGGAAGAGTGATGAATAGGCTAGTTGAAGGAAGTCGCAGCAACGCCCAATCGCTGATTAACAAAGTAATAGGTTACGTTGTTAATCGGCAGAATGAAGACGGCGGCTACACTTTCGCCCAGGGCACAGAATCAAGCGCCCAAGACACGTATTATGGACTAGCTATTCTAAACGCGCTGAACAAAAGCCTTCCTAACGTTCAAAAAACTATTAGATTCTTAAATGAACTTAACTTGGACAGCATCCACTCTGATTATTATATCGCTAAAGCTTTGCAGCTTTGCGGCGTAAAGGCTGGAAAAACCTTTAAAAAGCGTATTGCTGCTCGTCTTAGCTCAAAAAAATATTTTGGTTCAGTGGAAGTTTTCTCTGAGGTTCCTTCAGAGTTTATAACAACGTTCATGGCTTTAGAACTGGCTGATTTGCTGAAAATTGACGTTCACCCGCAAGAAATTGCCACATGGCTTCTTCGTTTCAGAAATAGAGACGGCGGATTTGGAACGCAAGGTCAATCCAACATCAACTCCACATTCTACGCTGCTGCTTCACTAAAACTGCTGAACTTCGACCTGAAAGCCTCCCGAGGAATCGTAGAGTTTGTGCGGTCATGCGAAAAACCCTACGGCGGCTTCACAGTACTACCAGAGAGCATTATGCCCTACATGGAACACACGTATTATGGTATCATGATGCTGGACCTGTTCGGCGAAAAAACACGGTATCCTTCGCAGACAATCGAGTGGATATTAAAGTGCCAGAACAAAAACGGAGGATTCGCCCGCTCAGACCTCGGAATATCCACCTTCGTAGACACCTACTACGCTATAACAACGCTGCAAAAACTCAACACCCTCTAGGGAAGAAAATCCATGAGCACATCTATCACATATCTCCGTATTAAACGAGCCATTGAAAAAAACGGCGAGTGCTTCCTCTGCGAACTCGAGGCTGAGGTTGAGCAGAAGTACTTGGATAATTACTTGCAGGAGCTCGTCATGGATTCCAATGCCAGAGAAAAAATAATCCAGAGCAGAGGGTTCTGCAACAATCACTCATACAAAATACTTGCAGAAGCCAACAAACCAACAATTTCAGACGGCCACGGCGTAGCCTTAATTATGCAGAGCATCACCAAGCAGCTAATCCAAGACGTTTCTGAGCTGAAGAACCTTCACAAAGACGCTTTTTCCAAGATAATTGCAAACGAGAAAAAATGCCCCGCATGCATCCACGTAGCGAAATCAATGGAAATGTACATCAAAAAAACTGCCGAGCTGCTTGCATCCAGCGACGAAATCTCGGAACTTTTCAAAGAATCGAAGGGTCTTTGCATTCCTCACTTCGCAGCTCTGGCTTACACGGCAGAATACGTGGAAGTTAACCGAAGGCAAGCTGTTCTCCAACTTCTATCTGAAGTTGAAAAGGAAAACCTATTTCGTTTGCATTCAGAACTTGCCGAGTACGTTAAGCGGCAAAGCTATGAATTCTCAGAAGCAGATCGCGTAGCTGTTGCCAATACTCTGTTGAGGAGCGTTGAGAAGATTGCTGGTAGGCGAATGCGAATGCAAGAGCGTAGCTAAAACGAAGAAGGGCAAAAAATGTTTAAGGGAAAAACCAAAACAAAAAACGAGTTTGTCACCATAGACTTGTTTCTGGACCCAGAAATTTTTGAAGAGTTCAAGCTCTACCAAGCAAAGAACAAGCTTGATGAGAGCGATGCTCTGACGAACGTTCTCCAGCGAGGAATTGCCAACTACTGGCTACTTGAGTACAAACAGCTAAAAGAAAACTATCGCTTAATCAAACGGTTACTCTACAAATATGAAAAAGATAACGCGATATTCAAGAAACTGTCGCAAGAAAACGAAAAATTGAAGGCAATTTTAGAAAAGGCTGATAGCTCAACAGAAACGGCTTGTCCCGACGTCACCAGCGAGGGTGCGGCATGAGAATCAGAGCAGATAGTCATAAAACTTCGGCTGGAAAGCGCTCAGACCTTATATCTGCATTAGAAGAAGTTGAAAAAAACGAAAAATTCCATTTAAAGATACAGGTGCCAAGGGAGACAGCAGAGCAAGCGTTTAGGTTCTTGAAAGAAAAAGGGCTTCCAAGTCGACAAGGCTTAGCATTAGTCGTCGTTTACGGATTGTCTGATGAAACCGCGGAAGAGCTAGAAAAACTAAGGATAGAACGCGAGTCAGTGTTGGGCAGTCTAGGCAAAGATTACGCCACCTCAAGGTTTCGTGCTCATGAACTTTACGAAGAAAACAGCGTTTTAACAAGGATTCTTCGTTTCATGTTAAAGGAGAATCGCTCGCTTAAAAAGAGCTTGAAAAAGAAGGGTTTAGGCAGTTGTGTTCCAAAAGACGAATGGGATAATTGGAGTGAGGCAACTGTCGACGATTACTATCAAACATACGTCTTCAGAAGCCAACAGTAACTTAGTAAGGGGTTGGGGTCTGTGAGGAGGCGCTGCGAGATTGACAGAATCCGATAAAAATATCAAAGTTACAGAAATAAGAACATATGTCCCACTTAGTCATCACTACGCTGATTTACTCGCGAACATGGTCGCCTCCTTAGAACTGTGTTTTGCGGCTGTTGAGCTTTGGGAAATCTGGCGAGACAAACTTAAAGATGAAAATTCAAAGCAACTTGTTCAACGCATGATTATCATCCTTCACAGGTATCTGGCGCACCCCGAGGGAAGAGCCTTCTCTCTGTATCAGCACAATGGCAAACGCGAGTTTTACGAGATATTTGAGAAAATTAGCAGCATTCGGAAAACTCTTGAAACCTTCTTGATAACGGAGCAAAAGCCCTCGGATTTGGAGGGCATTGGAGATAAGTTAAATCAGTTGGCTAGAAACTTTCGCTTAGAAATCCAGCTCTTAGCAAAGTCAGAAACCATTGAATACAGCAAGTAGGCGGCGAGTATGTACCAGATATTTGAAATCACGCTAAAGGCGGAGAAAATCGACTTGGAGGGGAATATCTCTAAAATAAGGGCGCTGAGCTGGCATTCCAATGGTTCCACCTTAGTAAAAGAGGACGATGGTCTGCAGTACATTTTGGACATTCCCAGTCTCACGCTTAAATGTGTCATGAGCGAACTCTTTCCTGTTGGCGAGGGCGCATGGCTGCCTGAAGATTTTCCTTCCAGAGAAGAACTCGTAAAATCGGTGATTAAGGAACTTAGAAAGCTTCCCTTTGGCTTGGAGATACAAGAAATTTGGAGAATCGTAAAACATGAATGAAAAATTAACCAGCAGTTCCAAAAAAGCCACGTGGCTAAACAGGAATGTTGCCGCGATGGGATTTACAAGTTTGTTTAGCGATGCAGGTCATGAAATGGTCACGGCAGTTCTTCCATTCTTCCTTGCCGTAATTGGGGCAGGACCCGAAGCTCTGGGGTTAATTGAAGGGTTTTCAGATGGGGCATCAAGCTTCGTGAAGTCTTTCTCTGGTTATTTGAGCGACAAAATCGGCAAAAGAAAACCTATAATCACCATTGGCTACGCCTTGACAGGCATCTTCACGCCGCTCATCGCGGCAGCTACCTCATGGTTTCAAGTGCTTGGCTTACGAGTTACGGCTTGGTTGGGAAGAGGCGCCAGAGGACCACCCCGAGACGCCTTACTGGCAGACTCAGTTCAGTCAGAGTCCACTGGAAAAGCTTTTGGCTTCCACAGGACAATGGACACGTTAGGCGCCATCATAGGACCAGCTTTAGCCCTGTTTTTCCTGGCATTCCTAAATTACCACCAAATTATCGCAGTATCCGTCATCCCCGGCTTGGTAGCCTTTTTCATAGTTGTTTTCTTTGTTCATGAAGTCCGAAGAAAGCCGTCGCCGAACGCTTCAATCGTTTCTAAACGCGGCGATGCCGTAATTGAGAACAAAGGATTTGTTAAATCAATTATGACACTTCCAAAGTCATTTAAGCTCTTCCTAATAGGCGTAGGCGTTTTTGGACTTGGAAATTTTGCCAACAGCCTATTCACTTTGAGGGCTCAAGAGGTTCTGGCTCCAAGATTAGGCGCTTTAGAAGCATCGGTTATCGCCGTTGGCTTATACACGTTGCTTAATGTTGCCTACGCAGCTTCTTCGTTCCCAATAGGCGCATTGAGCGACAGGATTGGTAGGAGAAGAATTCTTGCAGCCGGCTACTTTATATCTGCGATAACGTGTTTGGGAACTGCTTTTCTGACAGCCGACTTTTTGGTGCTTGTTCCTCTTTTCCTCCTTGCAGGCTTTTTCACAGCGATTACAGACACTATTGAAGGAACCGCGGCAGCCGACTTATTGCCCACAGAGTCGAGGGGCACAGGGTTTGGTGTACTGCAAACAGTTAACGGTATCGGGGACTTTGCATCCAGCGCCGTAGTTGGGGCACTCTGGGCTATCGTATCCCCACTTGTAGCCTTCACGTACGCAGCCGTACTTTCGGCAGCGGGAGGCGTTATCCTCCTTTACTTAACTCAGGGAAACCACTCGTTGAAATGATAACAGACAAAAGTTAAGAGGATAGATGAAGATGTATCAAAGCGAGATGGGATGGCGAGATAAAGGATGATATCTGAGAAAGATGTTGCCAAAGGCAGAGTGTTGATTAGTGCTTGTGCCATAATCGAAGTCGAAGGCGAAGTTCTCATGATGTATGAAGGCGATTTACCTTATCATAATTGGTGGGTTCTCCCCGGAGGCTACGTTAAGCCCGATGAGACTATTGAGCAAACGGTTGCACGCGAAATCGAAGAAGAAACAGGACTAAAGATCGCTTCAACGAGGCTCATTGGGATATACCAAGATTTCTTAACCCACAAGGGTGAACCAATAAATTACATTATCATCGCCTACGAAGCTAAAGTTGTTGGTGGCAGAATAATCTTTTCCAAAGAAGCAACTGCATATAAATGGATAAGCATTCAAGAAGCACTCGAATCTTCCGAAATTCCCAGCGTATTTAAGACAATCCTCAAAGATTTCGGAAAGCAAAAATCAACAAAATGGTTCCAAAGACGAAAGAAGCTTCTATGAATCTATCCGAGCTGGGTCAATATGGGCGCGCTGGTGTAAGAAATGACCAAGTTAAGTGAGAGTCAAGAACGAGCATTGACGAGCAGTTTATTTGTTATAGAAAGTAACCTACGTTGGATAGAAGGCGTTTTGAAAGAGGGAAAACCAAGCGAGCAAACCATTCTTTACCGCAGAAAGGATGATGTAAAACCTAAATTAAAGCCAAAAATTATAGATTTGATAAGCAACATGCTTAGTGAAATCAAACGGGTGAAAGAGACATTCAAATTGGAAACAGAAGAGATCAAACTGAGAGCCGAGATTTCAGCAGCGTTGAATGAAATTTGGGTTATCTTAGTAGACTTAGAACCCGATAGGTTAAAGGCATATGGAGAACTTTCCGAGGATAACAAGGCGTTGATTGAGCCCCTTGTCCAATCACTGCTAAATAAATTAGATGAACTGCGCCAGTTATTGTAAACCTGATTCAATGCAACTGGCACGACTCAAAGGGAATGTTTATTTATTAGATTCAACGTGCTTTTTGGAAATCGTGGCGGTGAGGCTCGCCTTTAACCGCTTATCCTTGGCTGGTAAGCCAATAGCCTCTACAACATAATGTTGCACATGACGAAGGGATAAGCGAATGGCAGTAGATCTCTATTCAATTGCAATAGTTGCTGTAGCTGTAGTAACCGCAGGAATAGTAGGCATTAAAACAAGAATCTCCTCTTCCATCTTTGAAGTCGGAGCAGGAGTCGTCATAGCAAATGTTATAGGAATCGGGATTGACCCATGGCTCGATTTCCTAGGCACCTTCGGAGGTTTGATCCTGACTTTCCTTGCGGGCGCCGAAGTGGAATTCATTCTGCTTCGAAAACAGGCCAGAGAAAGCTTGGGAATAGGCACCATGGCTTTCCTCGCTCCCCTAATTGGTATTCTCGGAGTCCTCACTATTTTCACTGATTGGACTTGGCAAGCTAGGCTTGCAGGGGGTCTTGCTTTGACGACCACTTCGGTTGCAGTGGTCTACGCTGTTCTTTCAGAATACGAGCTTATCAAGACTCCAACAGCCAAGACCATAATTGCTGTAACATTTGTCAATGATATCTTGACACTTATTGGAATAAACTTCATACAGACCACCTTCGACTGGGTTACCGTGGCTTTTGTAGCTGTCTTGGTTGCGCTGGTTCCAATAGTGCCAAGGCTGCTGAGGCGGGTCGTCCAAAGCTTCGGAAAAAGAGCGGTCGAGATTGAGGTAAGACTAGTCTTGGCGGTGCTTCTTGTCATTTCTTTCTTTGCGGATAAGGCTAGTTTGCATGCGGTTTTTGGAGCCTTTGTGCTTGGTTTGATCTTTGCCAGTTCCATCCAACAGCATCAAGACATCCTGTCAAAGACAAGAACTGTGACATTCGCCCTTCTTGCACCAGCCTTCTTTATACGTGCAGGAATGCTGATCGCTGTCCCTGCTGTAATCGCTAATTTAGCCCTAGTCTTTGGGCTGCTTGGAACGAAACTCGCAGCGAAAATTGTCGGCTGTTATGGACTTTGCAAAAAATGGATTCCTGAAGCTCCAATGTTTTCCACAATGCTTTTCAGTACTGGCTTAACAGTCGGAACCATTACTGCGACGCTTGGACATCAGCTTGGGTTCCTTTCAGATGTGCAGTTCTCGGTCATCGTCACAGCAGTCATCTTGAGCGCGGTCGTCCCTACTTTGATTGCGAAACGGTTTGTTCCAACCAAGTTATAAATAGCAAGTGACTACATATGAATAATACGAAAAATCGAAAACAGGAAGAAAAGCAAACGAAGGAACAAGGCAAAACTTGGATACTTGTTGCTGTTGATAATTCCGAGTACGCCAAGACTGTTGCGGAAGAAGCGGCGAAAGTGGCTCTTGAAAAGAAGGCGAATGTGGTTTTTCTAAGCGTTGTCCCAATTCCTTCACTGGTGGCTTCAGAAGGAGAATTCAGCTCGGAGTATTTGAACGAGAAAGAGAAAGAATTTCAAAATCTACACAACAAACTGATTGATTCTAATTTTAAACCAGATTCAGGAATACTGGTTGAATCGAAAATACTTCACGGAAACCCACCTGATAAGATTGTCAAATATGCTGATGAAATCGATGCTGACCTGATAATTATGGGCAATAAAGGTCAAGGAAAATTAGCAAACGTGTTATTAGGGAGCGTCTCGGAGCATGTTGTGCATCACAGCAAGCGCTCTGTATTAATCGTTAAGAAAAAGAATTGATTTCACAGCGCCCGTTCAATAAACCTTGCAAGCTTCTGTCGTGTCGGATGCATGCCTGAGGGGTCAGAGAGGTAACAGGCGGAAACAGCGTTTGCCAAAGCCAACCGGCACTCGTGCGACAGCCCACCTGCGTCGCCTAGGATGTTTCCCGCGTTCCAAGCGTCACCCGCCCCCGTTGCCCTCAACGCTTCTACCTTGAACGCAGGCACCTTAACCTCGTGCTTTCTATCGAATGTGGCTGAGAAGCTTGTAGTGTGCAAGTCAATTCTCGCAGATAACTGCTGCGCCAAGACCTGGGCTGCTTTCTCAGCTAACTCTTCAAGTGGCAATCGACCACGCTGTTCGCTTATCTCGCTGCTCAGCAGCGCCGCATAGGTGACTGCCTCGTTCTCGTTCAAACTTAAAACGTCCAGTTGCTTTGATTTGATCACCTTTTCCATCAGTTCAGGAATTTCAGCAATATTAGGCGCGGGGTCTGCTGTGTCGCAGTAAGTCTTGCCTTTGCCTTTCGTTTTTGCCCTTCGAAACACGTCTTCAGCGAGTTTAGTCCCGAATTTTTTGGTTCCCGCCCAGTTAAAAACGCAAACGTAATCCGCGTTTTCAATCACCGCGTAGTCGCTGTCAGTTAGGCTGGAAGGGCCAAACTCGGCGAGGCTGCCCACGTCTCGGAGCATGACATTGACTGTTCCGCTCTTGGTTTTTAGCTCCAGCGCCGTCGTTACTGAGGCTTTCTCAACGATTTTCACGTGAGAAAAATCAACGCCGTACCGTCCAAGATGAAATTTTATTTGCTGCAGACCCAGCTTGTCAGCGCAGACTATCGGCGTCACCTCGGCGCCCAATGTGGCTAACGCGGAAGCCGTGTTTATCGCGTTTCCACCCCTGATGTCATTTTGGGATATGCCATCTATACTGCCGCCTTTTCGATAAGCCACTTCCGCAATCATCGAGGAAAAACGTGCCATGTCACAGTCTAGGCTTACTATTCTGTCAAGGAAAAAGTCCGGCAGAACCACAACTTCGAGCCTCTCAGGTTCCTCTTTCAGAAACCTCAGCAGCTCGTTTTTGCAGCCTGCCAACATCACCGGACGCACCTGCACAACCTATTTTCCGCAAAGCTAAAATAACCTTTCCGATTATAACCTCAGACCCTATTCAAAAACTGAGAAGAACGTGAGTCGGGAGGGGAATTCAATGAAGTTCAAGACTGAAATCTGTTTGCTAGTAACGGCAATTGTGCTTTTTGCCTTGAGCGCGTTTTTCTACTCCTACCAACCAGCAGGTCAAGAAGTCTCGCTTAGCCTAAGTTTCAGCTACCCCTACAGAGGCTACGCGTTTACATCACTTGGCTTCGGATCAGTTTTAATGGCGGCTGCTTCAATATCCTACTCGAAACGTAGCAAAGACTACGTTCAGCAGCAGCTCTAAGCATTTTTTAGCCTAGGAAAAAGCGGATTGCCAGCCAAACGATGTCGCCGAACACTAGCGCCAAGACTAAGCCGACAGTGACAAATATGAGCATGGGCAACCCTGGCGTCGCCAGCACATGCGAGTCAATTTTTCCAGCCTCAGCAGCGCGAGATAAGCGCTCAACTACGTCGTTTCTTCCCTCGTCACGAGGCACGATTAGGAGCTTTCTTTTCGGCGGGTTCTCACCGTCTTCTTCCACATCTTCAAGCGGGTAAACATGCCATTTCTCCCTCAGCTTAGCGATGGGCATCTTGTATCCGGTTATCAGCACAAGGATTTTTTTCCCCGCAGACTCCGAGGCAAGTGTGCCTTCGAAAAGTTTCTTGCCCGTGGTTATGCGCCACTTAGCATTGCGCAGGAGCATCACGATTACGCTTGCGGCTGCGACGAGGATGCTGTTGCTGAGGATGGTGAAGGGGAAGATGTTCCGCGCCAGCGGCGAGACGCCGCCGTCTAGAAGAGGCTGGAAAAGCGTTTCCGGGAAGAAGGGTAGCGCGAGGGCAATGCACATGAACGCTTTTGAGTCAGCGCCTCCAAACCCGCCAGCGTAGAAAAGCAGCAGTGCGAAGCCCGCGGTTACGCCGAAGCTTAGCCCATACCAGGGCAAGTTTTGTGGGCTATAGAGGAGCAGTTCAGTCAGCGACAGCGCGAGTGCGATGGGTGCGAAGAGTATCCAGACGCGGTTGGTTACTTCTCGGGTTTTGTAGTCGCTCCATGAAGCGTAGAGAAGGAAGCCTAACGTGAGGGTTACGCGTGCGGCTGCGAAGAGTGTCTGCATGTTCGGCGCCTTTCAGTTTTCTGGTTGTGGTTTTGGGCAATTAAAAATTGCCTTCAGTTTCGGGTTGGGTGTTGCGAGAAAGAGGAGGTTACTGTGGGGCTTGTTCTTGGAATGAGTATGCCGCTCCGCTTTTGGGCACTATATTGAAGTAGTAGGTTTTTCCAGGTGTCCAAGGATAGGTTACGTTGAAGCTGGCGATGGAGCCTGCGGTGACTGGTATCGGAGTGGCGGGAGTTGTGGTTTGGCTGGTCGCCGTTGTTGCTGATTCGCCTATGTAGACTTGAATTATTTCGCCGTTAGCGTTTCCCGAGTTGCCGATGTCAATAGTTATCTTTTCTGTTTCTCCGTCTTTGAAGAAGTTGACGTTTGCTTTGTATGGGATGAAACCTGCGTTTTGGGTTGTGCTGCCCATGTACGTGGTTATCCACGCGTACGTCACGACTATGGCTGCAACAGCTATGACTATAAGCAGCAGTGTGGCTAGTATGGGGGATATGGCTTTTTTCTGGTGGAAGAGTTTTCGGGTTGGCATGTTTTGTTTACCTTCTTTGCTGTGGCATGGTAGCTGTTTAGTTTATTTATATTGTATGAATCTGGAATCTGCATTTTGGATAATTCGGAAAACGAAGAAGAGAAAGCCGATTCGTCAAGGATGTTAGCCTTATTTGCGCAGGTTGCACTGTAGCACCTTCGGGCAAATGAGGCATTCGTCAGGCAGCGGCGCGCCCTCTGGCAGTGCATGCAGAAACCCGAAGAAATGCGCGCACTTCGCTGGTGAATCAAAAACTTTCGGGTACTCGCTTGCTTTCACACCCAAGATTTTCTTGCCATCGGTTGTGATTTCCAGCTTGGACATGCAGTGCGGACACGCGTAGTATGACTGACGCGGAATCGTCGAGGAATCCGTCAGGACGGTTGGTTTTTCAAAGGTTTTCTCGCAGCCTTCGTAGGGGCATCTAAGTTTCTCGTCATGGTTTCCATGCCCGCGGAACAAAGGCAACCCGCATCCACCTACCTCTCAACCTTTCAAGCACGTCTATCGGTAATAGCGAGATTTAATAAACTTTTCTGACCACAAGAACAACACAACTACACAACCCTCAAAACAACCATCAAACACGGAAAAGCCTCGAGCGGGCCTTGATCCCGCGGCCTGCTGCTTACGAGGCAGCCGCTCTACCTGGCTGAGCTATCGAGGCACTTGTGCAACCGCTAAACCACTGGCGCAAACCCATTTTTAAATCTTCGGAACCCAACAGCGCTGCAGCGCCAATCTTAAAAGGCGAAACTCGCCTAAAAATAGCAGCAGTCGCGTATCAATTTTTTCGCTGGAGGACCCCAACGTTGCGAAAACTGAAACCTGAAAAAACCAGCCCAGAGGACACAAGCCAGGAGCTGGGTGAACACAAAATAATCCAGCTTATCCGCGCCCGCCTAGACGCCATGCCCAACGCACCAGTGCCGTTCGGAGATGACGTTTCCGCGGTCAACCTTGGCGGCGGGCATGTTGCCGTGTTAAAAACGGACATGCTCATAGGTAAGACGGATGTGCCTCGCGGGATGAGCTTGTGGCAGGCTGCGCGGAAAGCAGTGGTCATGAACATCAGCGACTTCGCCGCCAAAGGCGTCAAACCAATGGCTGCGCTGGTCTCGCTCGGATTGCCCAGAGGCTTCATGCGGAAGGACGTGGAGGAAATTGCGCGTGGACTCAACTCTGGCGCACGAGAACACGGCGCGTACATCATCGGCGGCGACACCGGCGAAGCCTCCGACCTGGTCATTGCGATTTCGCTTTTCGGCACAGCCCAGAAGAAGGCGTTGATGCTGCGGAGCGGCGCCAAGCCAGGTGACATCGTGGCGGTCACGGGTTTTTTCGGCAAGACAGCTGCGGGGCTACGGCTGCTTCTGGATGGTTACGCGGCGTCGAGGGAACTGCGTGAAGTGCTGTTGAGAGCGGTTTGCATGCCCACGGCTCGGTTAAAAGAGGGCTTGGCTTTGAGCGGTTCCGGCGCGGTTTCCGCTTCTATCGACAGCAGCGACGGACTTGCGTGGAGCCTGCACGAGTTGTCGAGAATGAGCGGAGTGGGTTTTCTGGTCAACAGCCTGCCGATTGCCCATGAAGTGAAGTGCTTCGCCGAATTTAACGGACTGGACGCGATGGAGCTGGCGCTTTACGGCGGCGAAGAGTATGAACTTGTAGTCACGGTTAAGCCTAAACTATGGGTTGAGGCGGAAACGGCTGTGGAAGCCGCAGGAGGCTGCTTGCTGCCTGTTGGAAAAGCGACGCGGGACCGGCAAGTGCTACTGGACGTGAACGGAGCGAAGCGGGTGATTGAGGCACGCGGCTGGGAGCACTTCAAAAGTCAGGTTTAGGCTGGCGGTCAAGCAGGTAGTTGAGTATGGTTATGCAGTGGGCGGCGAGGTAGGGTTGTTTTCCGAGGCTGATTTTTTCGCCGTACCGCAGCGCATAGACTTCGGCTTTTTTGGGCAAGCCTACCTGGTCGCCGAGGATGAACACAGCTGGCTCCGCAAGGTCAATGTCTGCCACGTTTTTCCCGCCTTCTTCAAGCACGTAGACGCGGCTGTTTTGCGCTTTAGCTTTTACGAGTGCTTCGAAGCCTGTTTTGTCCACGGCTATGCCGGGGTGTTGTTTGCCTGCTATGGCTTTTTTTAGGATACTTTGCCACGTGGCGATGTCTGTTCGAGCATCGTGGAGGGCTTCACCCCTGATTTCTATGTGCAACGGTGGGTTGGGGGGTCCGTTGAGGACAGCGTGGAATGTGACGTTTTTGCGGATGCCGTGGGATAGGAAGAGCCCTGCAACTATGCATTCGTGAACTATATCCAGTCGCCCAGCATCGTGCAGGTTGGTGAATGCGGGGTCAGTTCTGCCTTGGCGTGAGAAGAGAATGAACTCGCGTGGCATGATTAAACGGTTCGCGTTTGTACCTTAAATGGTAATCGGCGCATGAGCCATATCCATTCTGCTTGTGCGTACCGCAAAATTGAAAAACCCAACCCGCGCAAAATACAAGCCAACACTGAACAAGGAGACAAATCAGGCATGGTTAAGCTGAACAAGGTTGACGAGCAAATCATAGCTACGTTGAAAGAGAGCAAAGAATTAACCCTACAAGAAATCGCGGAGAAAACAGGGCTGCCGCCCAAAAAAGTTTTCCGGTCACTGCGCAAACTCTTCGAGAACGAAATGGTCGACACCAACGCCCGCAAATACAAGCTCTGCCCAGACAAACTAAACCTTAAAGCCAAAGAAGACGAGGGAGAGCCCGAAGTCCCCGAAGAGTAACCGCAAACACTCGCTATCGCCACTGCAAAGATTGGCAACAAGCGTCAGCGACCAGTAACTTAATAATCAAAAACTGTTTTTGTTAATCCGAAAACAATTAATTCAGAGAAAACGGCTAAGATACCTAAGCCTCCGTAGCCTAGCTGGCTAGGGCGTTAGCCTTGTAAGCTGAAGGTCCTGGGTTCGAATCCCAGCGGAGGCTCCACAATCATTTCCAACAGGTCTTTTGTTGTTGCGTGGTGGCACAGTCACGCCTTAACCTCAAGCGCTTGCTTACCAATGCTCGTATTTCACAATCGCGTCGAACGGCAAACGGTTCTTTTTTGTCACCGACGGGTCAGACGGGTAACCCAGAGGCATAAGAGCAACCACGCGAACCTCTGGCGGAACACGCAAAATCTGCTTTACTTTGTTCTCATCAAACGCGCCGATCCAGCAAGTGCCCAACCCCAACTCCACCGCAGCCAACGTCACGTGGTCAAGCGCAATCGCCACATCTATCGGGTAACACGCTTGTCCACACCGCATAATATGCCCGTCTGTCTGAGCGCACGCAGCAATCACGATGGGAGCCTCGCCGACAAAAGCTTGGTTGTTCGCTGCCTCCGCAAGTCTTCTTTTCGTCTCGCCATCTCTGACGATGATGAATCGCCATTCTTGTCTGTTAGAAGCAGAAGGAGCAAGCCGTCCAGCCTCCAAGACCGCCCTCAACTTTTCTTCCTCAACATCCTTACTCAGATATTTGCGCACGCTTTTTCTTGCCCTGACGGCATCCAAAACATCCATAAAATAAACCCCCAGAATGTTTCTCATCCTTAACTTTTAAGGCTTTAGATTAAAAGCCTCAGGCAGGGCTGGGTGGCTATTCATCGCCAAATGATGTAAGGTCTTGAAGCTTGGCTAAGGTTTTTATGGCGCATGCGAAATTATCTTTCTCTGCCACCCGTCGCGGGCTAAACGGCAAAACATGTGCGGGGCTGTCGGCTAGCTTGGTCTAGGCTTGTAGACTTGGGCTCTATAGACCCCGGTTCAAATCCGGGCAGCCCCACCACTTCTGCGTTTAGATTTTGATTTAGAGCTTGCGGAACATTGGTTTTTTGTTGAACTGTGTGGTTTGGGTTTGTTTGTTGGTTTAGGGCTTGGAGAAGGTTGATTAGTTGTTGGATTACGGGGTTTGGGACGGTCCCAGGACGGTCCTGTATACATGGTTGGGACGGTCCTGGATCTAATGGGTCTCCAGACTGTGTTGGGCTTAATAGTAGGCTGGTTAGGTAGTCGTTTATGCCCATGTTTGCGGCGCGGGCTTTGCTTCGGAGTAGGTCAGCGACTTCGGTTTTTAGGCATAAGCCTGTCATTCCCTGTTTAGGCAAGTTTTTCACCTTCCCATGCGTATTATTATGGCGAAGGCGATTTTTAAAATGCAGTAAAAGATTTTTTGTAAGGGGCGGGTTTTTCCTATTGTGTGGAAGTTGCGGTTGCTGTTTACTTGGTGATTGGTAAAAGTAACGTGGTTTGGGTAAAAGTTTTAAGCTAAAATTAAGATACTTTTGCGCCATGAATATAGAGAAGTTAAGAAACGATATTTTGCCGAGTTTAGAGAAGGTAATCAAGTTCTCTCTTCTGAATGATTTAAACATTCATACGCCTGTTGGTGGGAAGTTTGCCGAATTGTTAGTTGCGGCTGATCTTTGGAAGCATGAGCCAAAGCTTGGTCGGCACAGAGGAGAAATTAAAGGGGTTCAACGGCCAGGGAGTTGCGATGTGGTTTTGGCGAAAACAGAAAAGAAGCTTGAAGTGAAGTGGGCGATGTGCCATTACAGACAAAATGATCCATTCGTAAAAAGATGTGATGCGGTACCTTTTTGGGGCTGGGGTTTTTCAGGTGGAAAACAGTTTACGGATAAAAAATTTCACTATTGTATTCTGATTGCTGCCGAAAAGGATGGAGCATACCCAGAGAGCATTTTTGTTGTTAAGAGTGAAGAGATGACTGAAGAGTCTATGGGTGGGCTTAGAGGTTCAAGCGTGTATGGTGAAGGAAGCTTTTACATAGAATTCAGCCGAAATAAGGACTTTTATTATAAGAGGCACTGGCATCCCAAAGGGCCTTCACCCTTAGAAAAAGACATTTTTCAGAACCGAGAGAAATATGAAAGAAGATGGGAAGAACTAAAGAAAAAAGGGCAAATAGACTAAATATCTCTTCAGTACTTATTTTCTATACAAGATTATCCCTTTTTTGTGGTGGGTGAGCCTTTGTTTTGGAGGTAGAGGTTTCTGAGGACGATTAGTTTGGCTGTGTGGAAGTAGCCGCCTTCTCTTAGCTCCGCCTTGGTTGCGGTTATGCCTTTGAAGTCTTCTTGCATGGTTCGGGCTTGTTCTTCTTGGTAGAGTTGCTGGGCTTTTTCCCAGATTTGAGCGCGGACTTGTGGCCAGAATTTACCTTTCATTTAGGTAGCGCTCCATTGTTTCTGTTTTTGGGAAATGAGGGCATTTGTTGAAGGTTATGTGATGGGTTTTGGCGAAGGCGCGGAGTTGTTGGCAGATTTTGTAGGGTGATAGGGGTTCTTTTCGTCTGGTGTAGGTTATTCTTTCCGCCATGACTATGGGCAGGAAGGAGATTAGGGGGCAGTTTGGGCAGAGTTTAGGCTCTTGAGTTTTTGATTTCAACATTTTCTTTTAGCCTCTAAGGTTTTTTATTGTTCCATTTTTTGGTCTGCTGTATATGCTGGTAAAGTTGTAGCAGGTGGAGGCTGCCTCCGTTTAGCTCGAACAATTCTGGGTCTCTTGCTTTGGCTTTTCTGAGGGCTTGTATTTTTGATTGGGCTTGGCTGATGGTTATGGTAAAGCCTTCCTTTGTCAAGAGGATGCTTCCAATTTGTGCCATTTTAATTACCTCAGCTAAAAGCTTAGGCTGATTTCAAAAAATGGGTTAGAGTCGTTATAACGTGAAAAATAAGCTATAAAAATGGCGAATTTCACATAGAGATGCAGACACAGGGTCTTTTCATGTGAACTTTTTAAAATTTTGAAAGACTGTTTTCACTTCTTTGCTTGAAATCGGTTTAGCTTGCTCGAAAATAGAGTTGTCTAAGCGAGAGTGTTATAAGAGACTGCAAATAATCATTGGAATATGCGAACTATTCCTTCAGCCGAGTTGATATTGAACGAAGCCTTGAAAGGTAATCCAAATATTGATGTGAATTCTTTGCATCATGAGACGTTTTATTTGATGATTCAGTATAGGTCAAAATATTATGAGAGAAGGGTAAACGAAATACTTTCTGAGCTTAACTTATCCAAAGAAATTCATGAGAAAGTGAAAAGGAAGCTTTTGGAACCTATCATTGTGGGAGATAAAGAGTATAGCAATTTTATGGAAGAGGTTTCACGGCGTGTTAGTCAAGCCTTTCAGCCGATATCTGGGCATCTTGCGGAACTTTGTGTTCAAAGAGAATTGGAAAAAGCTGGCTTAAGAAGGGATTATCATTTTACACGAAGAAAGGAACGGACCGACTTTATAATTTACTACCCAAACCTTGTCTCACCTAAAGCAAAGCATAGGGTTGAAGTGAAGAACGTAAGTCTAAGAGAGAGGGCTACTCGGGGTCTTGCCTTTGATGGTGATAGTCTTTTTGGCTTCTTTAACCAGTTGAGTGAATTCACTGAATCGAATGTTGAGGTCTTAGAAGCCCTTTGCGTTAAGACTAATGGATATTGTTACATTCCGCCAGATACGTTAAGAAAAATCCCATACGCCAAAACACGTTTCCGACCTAACACTCAATTTAGCAGCGATATGGCGGCTTTTGCAAAAATTGGAAAAATACCTTAAGGTGGATTCCAGAAGTCCAAGATGTACTCGAATGTTGTGCCTAATGTTATGTAGTTGCTTGGCCAGCCGAAGATACCTACTTTGTTAACCAAGTTTCGCCTATCCCAAATAATGATGTTCCTTAGCTCGTAGCCTGCCTTCTCCATTTCTTCGATAATGTACATATGGACAGGAATCCTTCTGCCCTTCCTGCCGTCCTTCCACCAGAGGTCGGTGACGTTTATGATTGAGTGCGCTTTAGGTTTTAATGTTGGCAGTATGCCTTTGTAAATTTCGCCAATGACCTGAGCGTATCTTCTGGGTTCCATAGTTCCCAGATCTCTCGGGTCTGTTGAATACTGTTGAACTTTAAGAAAGTGTTCATTTTTCCGCAGGTCGCCACGTATACTTTTGTTCAATCTCGGTCTGTTTAGCATGTTGGCATAGGGCGGAGAGGTTACAGTTAAGGCAACTGTTTCCTGTTCAAGATATTCTGATATGTGATGAGCGTCATCGCATATGGCTACTTGAGTTGTAGTTTTGGGCTGTTCACTCCATATATCCAACTTTGTTTGTGCTACTCGTTTGTTTGCGAAATCTACGTATTCTTTTTTAAGGTCGAAACCAGCAGCGTTTCGGTTTAGGTCAAATGCGGCAACAAGTGTTGTTCCAATCCCGACAAATGGGTCTAAAACAAGTTCTCCTTGATGGGTAAAAAGCTGAATACACTTCTTAGGCAAGCCTATTGGAAAGACTGCCGGATGAACGTTTTTGTCGCGGATATCTCTTTTTTCGTAGAAGAATTCCCAAATTGCAACTTGGCTTTGGATCCACTCTTTGGCACTCAAGCAGTTTATGTGCGTTGGGGGACAGTTGCAGACTCTCTCGTGCCCAATCTTCAACGGCTTGGTGATTTCTATTAATTCTGTCATTTTCTAATCACATCTTAGTCTGGCAAACAACTTAAGCTTTACTTCCGCTGTCTTTGTTCATGTTCTTTTTTTTTCTTTCGACAATCGTATTTTCCCAACACTTCGTCTATTTGCTTGTTGATGAAGTCTGAGGCGCTGAGGTAGGGCGCATCCATCTCTTTGAGGGCAGCGTCCAACTTTCTATACTTGACTTTCGGAATTTCCACGTATTCTGTGTTTTCCATGAATAACTTCATGCGCCATCTTGTAGCGTCACGCAAAAACTCCTCTCTGGTCGTAAACCCCAAATGCTTGCTTTCCTCTATGAACTTATCAATATCTGCAAGCAGTTCCGTTGGCAGTATAACTGAGCGGGCGAGCATAGCTTCTATGGCGTCCTGGTACGTTTGCATTTTTCCTGTCTGCGCCATAAGCGTGCCGAGAGTTGCTGTGAGTTTTCTATGAAGGCTATCTGATATTCTAAGCGTTTTCATTTTCATTTTCCAGCGTTTCGGTTGAGGTTAAACTACAGGCGCGTTCTACCTTACAGAAAATCTGGCGATACCTTTGTCCTTACAGCTTCGAGTACGCCTCGACGAATTTCATCCAGTATTTCGTCAAATCTCCCGCCTGAATCAAGAACTACACGGACCAGCTGTAATTTCCTCATAAATTGCTCGTACTGGTTTTGCTCTAAAAAGCCATTTTTCAGGTAGAAAGTTAATTGCCGCCGAGCTACGCCTAAATGCCTTCTTGCCTTTTTTAAGTCGTTTTGTTGCTTGAAAGCCGCTACTTTTCCTAAAGCATTAACAAGTATTAGCAATTCCGTGCGTATAATTTCCTCTTTATATTTTTTCCAATGCTCTATGAGATAAGGAGGATCCTCGAGGAAATACTTATTGCGTAAAACTTCAACGGCCTCTTCGACACTTGATATCGCTTTTGGTCCCATCCGCCATCTTCGCCCGTGGAACGAATCAAAGCGTATGTGGCACTTTTTGCATAGTGTAAACATGTTTTTTTCTGAATATCGTTCTTCTGGAGTTCTGTACGGGCCCGAATACTTAAGCAACATCTGCTCCTGTGGCGGCCTACAGAGGAGAGCCAAAGAATCCCAGAAAAGGCGGGCCAACTCCAGCTTTTCTGATGAACCGCATACTCTGCACTTGTAACCATCCCTTTTGAGGATTAGCGGTCTAAAGTGACTATGTAGCAATCTTTTGACATACACCCACTCTTTTTCTAAATTATTAAGCTCGCCACGCAGAGCTCTTCTCCGTTCACCCCTTCGTCGTTTGCGTTCCTTCCACACATTCGAATACCTTGTCTCAATTCCTTTAAGCTTTTCAATAAGCCTTTTTGAAAACTCATCATCATGAAAGTTTTGCAAGTGAGGCTGCGTATTCATCCAAACCATCTCGTATTTATCTAAGCACTCTGTTAATTTTCATTCCGTTTCTGGGAGCTTCCACCCTTCCACGCGCTTTTTCTCAGTTATTTCTCTTATTTTTGGCACGGTTAGAGCGAATTGAATGTGACGGCAGTTGTCTGCTTGACAGTTTTCACACCATATACCTTTGGGTTTGAAGTAGACATCTATTATGCGACCCCTTGATGTGCCGTTTTTGAGGCTTCGGTCAAGTATGCGGACGCCGTTTTCGCTTATGTTAAAGTGCTCAAGCTGCGGCAATTCTGAAGTGGCGGCAATAATTCTTAGTTCTGAACATTTTTCTCTAACCGCGTCTGTTACGAAGTCAGCCAAGCTCTTGTAGCCCATTTCCGGATGAGCTTTAATGTATTCTTCGATTATGTCGACGAGTTCTCTTTGGAGGCTTATTCCGCGGTACTTGTCCATAGGCATTATACCACACCCTTGCTTTATTTATACGTTAGTCAAACCTTAATAAATTTTCGATGCTTGTCGCAACAGTTTTTAATTTCAATAAAGCGATAACTCTTAAATTTCAACCATATGTATACCACATTGGTAAAGCTAAAGCGAGGTAAAAAGAATGCCAGGTCAAAACTACAGAAGCATATCCATCAACGATGAACTCATCGACCGCGTAAGAAAACTAATAGAAAAAATCGGAACTTACCACAGCGTCGCCGAATTCGTCTCAGAGGCTGTGCGCCTCAGAATCGAAGCCCTCGAAAAAAACCTCAAGCAACAAAAGGAGAAGTGAACTTATGGAAGTTGATGAATTAGCCATGCCTAAACAGCAGGCAGAAGCAGAATTCAATGCCTTAAAACAAGCCCTCCGACAAAACTCACATCTGCGAAAAGAACAAATCCGCCGGGACATGTGCGCCGTTTACGGGCATTTGCACCACGGAAAGAAAATCATCGACATCTACACAAGCTTCCAAAAAGCCGGCTTAAACAAAGACGGAGACCCGAAGCTTGCGATCTGCCGCGCAGACGCAAAACAATGCTACTGCTACAAATTCAAAGACGGAAGCGCAGTATTCGCCGACCAACGATGGATAACAGCGCCCAGAAAAACCTTCGGCGACATCAAGCTCCCAGCAGGAACCTTCAAATGGCCACCACAACGAACCGACATCCCCATGGATAACTGGCAAAACGACATCAAAGGCAGCAAAAACATCCAAACCCCAGTCCCCATCATCCCAGCCAAAATCCTCGTCAACGAAGTCAAAATCCTACTCAAAAACTACCACATTCTCTGGGAAGTCGAAGAATGGAAACCCGAACCCCCAAGAGACCCCATCCTGCTAAAACAGTTAACGCCCAACCTGTTCGGCGTCTTAGCCACATGGGACCCGACACCGCTGGAAAGAGCCATAATCAGAGGCAGAACACAATGAAAGAAATCATCTACAGCATAGAAGAATTCAAAGCCAAAATCGACCCTGCAAAGCCGCTGCACCACAGCGCCACACGAAAAAGAATGGACCCACACGGCATATTCCACAGCATCATCTTCCGCATCTACGGCATAGACAAAAACGCAGGCCACATCGTCATCTTCGAAACCCAAACACCCACAACCGCCGCCGAACTGAAAGAGCAACACATAGAATACCAAAGGCTCGTGGAACAATACGCCAAACCCTTAGGCTCAACAGAAGGAGCATGGCAGCCATGAAGGACTTCATAATCCACAACATCAACCGCTACTTGGAAATCGCCGACACC
>JAOZHY010000001.1 GCA_026014595.1 Candidatus Bathyarchaeota archaeon | reverse complement strand
CTATGGAGTCAGCGGAATAGCAGATATGTGATGTATGCCCATAGAAATGCTGGGATTGAGACACTTGGCGATCTAAACGGAAAGGTCTTGCTTATCGCCTTTATAGAAGTGGGGGAGAACAATATTCTAGGAGACGCGCAACAATTCTTGGAAGCCTGCGGGATCTCGATGAACTTTGCCATTCAAAATAACCCTAATGTGTATAGCGGTAATCTGCTGGAAGACAACAATAGGGTTGGCTTCATGGTTTCGCAAGTGGCTGATCATTATGGCTTTGATGAGAATCAAGACCTAATCCGCATCGAGTTTCAGAAATGATAGTTGAGCTGTATTCTATCTATCAGCCGCCCAACCCGCCGCTGCAGCCGACGCCGCCTATCGGCGGCGCGGCTGAGCGGCAAGCCGTTAGCCTGCTGGGGGGAAAGACGTGCCTAAGACAATGAAGAAACTTTTGAACTACAGTTCTGTTGCTGGGCTATTGTTAGTCGTCTCTATCGCTTCCTCAATTCTGATTTACGGGCGTGGAATTGATAACCACTTCGTTGCAGATGACTGGTATTTTCTGTTTCAAGTATCAAATGCTCACACTCTCTCCGACGTATTCGAATTCTTTACGTTCAACACGGACTGGTTTGTGCGTCCAAATCAATGGGCGATAACTTGGGCAGTCTATCAGGTTGCCGCCCTAAATCCAATACCTTATCATCTTATCAGTGTGGTACTTGAGGTCGTTAATGCCTTGCTATTGGGATTCTTTACGTATCGGTTTCTGAAGGCATACCAGCAGCCTTCAGGCAACTACGCGTTGGCAGCAATAGTCGTAACCGTGCTTTTCTTGTTTAGTTGGCGTCATCATGAAGCAGTCTTTTGGTATTCGTCTGTCAATGAACTTCTTGCCGCCTTATTCAGATTGTTCTCTCTCTTGCTCGTCACATTCTTGGTTTATCAAAAGGCCAAGATCAAAGTGGTTCTGATTAGCGCTTTTACACTCGGTGCATTCGCCTTAGCAACCTTTTCTAAAGAAAGCGCAGTTGTCTTGCCGCTGGAATTGGGCTTGCTCCTTATGCTTGATTATCTTGTAAGAGGTCGTCAGGCACGCAGATTGACACTTTACATCCTGATTCTTGTTCCATTCATAGTATTGTCAAGTCTTTGGGCCTTTTCTTACCTACAAACATCCACGAGTAGTTCAGCTACCAACGTTGAACGAAGTGGGCTTACTGTATTGCATACCTCGCTGCTTAACTTGACGTTTCGCTTCCTGCAATTCTTCCACGGAAACTACATTGGTACTAGGTTTATTAGCAACAGCATTCCCTTGATGATGGCGGAGCTATGCACTTTGATGCTCCTTTCCATAGTAGCTCTTGTGCGCAAGAGATACGTGTGGCTTTTTGCCTTATTCTGGACTTTTATAGCTATCGCACCGTATGCGGGAATGATTTCTACGGATGCAATTGAGTTGCAGATACCAGTCCTTATGCTAGGAGTTGCAGGAGACAGATTTCTGTATTATTCAGCAGCGGGCGCAAGTTTGCTAGTTGTGATGTCCGCCCAATGGCTGTTAGATGAGTTTCAGTGCCTAACCCACCGTAGTAAATGGTCTGGACTGCTGAAAGGTGCCATTGGCCTGACCCTTCTGGTTTTCATAGTTCTCAATGCTTACAGGATTATCGAGTTTGAAGCTGATTGGGACAATGCTGGAAGAATCGGTAATGGCATTGTCCAACAGATTCATGAGCTAATACCGAATCCCTTAGTTGGAGATGTTCTTTGCATAGGGAACTTACCGGATAATTTCAATGGGAAGTATATTTTTCGGAATGGCATCTCGCAAGCTCTGTATCTTACCTATTCAAGAGACGACTTTGCCGTTAGAGCAACAGTGCAGCTACCACACGCATTTAGAGAACAACCCCAACTGGATGAAACCAATTGTTCGCATACCCTTTATTATGATGAGTATGCCAATATTGTAAGGGCTAAGTAGCGGTTTCAGGCAGAGAGCGGGCTAACAACGGGTTGCAGCCGACGTTGCTCCGCTGCGCTCCGCAACGCGGCTGAACGCGATCGTTAGGCCGCGCGGCAGGGACAGGCTCTCGGGTCAGCCCCAGGGTGTGCCAGGGTGCGGGAAATCGCGCGGGGAGCAGCGCCAGGTGGCGGCGGCCCGGCGGCGCAGTAAGGCCGGTGCAGTCGCGGTAAGGCCCCTCGCTGGGCCGCAGCGCGCACCTAACATCCGTTGCACACTGACGCGCTACAGCTGCACGCGGTCAATGGGGCGGCGCGCAGGGCAGGG
>JAOZHY010000043.1 GCA_026014595.1 Candidatus Bathyarchaeota archaeon | reverse complement strand
CAGACAATTGTCAACCAAAAGGGTTTGGCGCTTTTGCTGTGAAGACTGCTGGTTTAAGTATAATTTAAGTCATGTAAACAAAAAAGGGGTTGTTATAGTTGACTGAGGTCTTAATTGACGATATCGGAGAAAAAGAGCATAAAGGGCATGTTAGGAAACGGATTACTGAAACCCAGAATCTTAAGGAGTGGTGCAATGACAGCTAAAAAGAAGCATACTGTTTTTCCAGATGAGTTTTGGGGTAAACCCGTTAAAGTTGAATTCACGAATCAGGGCGACATTAACGAAGCTGAACCCATAGTTTACCCAGAAAAAGAGCAGTATGAAAATAAAACAGAACCAATAATTGGAGCTAATCTGTTTGGCAACAGCCAACAGCAACCTAAGCCAAGAAGTCATCAAGACCGATTAAAAGACCTTTTCGGTGATAAGGCAGAATAAAATATCTGTGCTGATTGCTCAATGCTGTTATTTTAAGTCAACTTTGATGATTGAATACATACAAATAGAGACTTATCGAAACGACAGCAAAACAGCTTAAATTATAGAAGCGCACACTTTCGTTTTTGAGAAAGACGAAAATGGGAACAAGACCGAAAGAAATCAACGGATTCATATTTGCTTGCACCAATTCAACACAGAATGAATGCTTTGAAAGGCTTCTATTTGGAAATGCGAAACCCAATGGAGCAGTCGCAATCAGGGTTAAGCAAGGAGACTTTCTATTCCTATTGAACTTGGAAGCTGATTTGTTATATGGCATTTTCAGAGCAACAACAGAAGGTAAATTGAACATTGTTCCCGAAGCATGGAGTGGAAACTACCCCTACCAAGTTAGAGTCGAACCAATAGGCAAAATTGTTCCGTTGCTAAATGCGAAAAGACTTCTCAAAGAAATGGGGTTATCAAGAAATTCAATCATGGGTAAAAACGCAACACAAAAACTTGCAGATTACTTCAAGACTGAAAACAGCCTTGATAGCTGGAAAACAGTTTCGGAAGAATCTTCTAATGAAATCGAAATAGCAAAGCCGAGAGAATGGAGTCACTTTGGAAAAGCTAAGGATGTTTCAACGGATGTTGAAGAAATGCCAATATTGCAGGCGACAACAATGTGGGATTTTCCGAGGCAAAGTTATGGTAAAACACCTAAAGGAAACAATAAGTATGCAGGTGTTACTCCAGCGGAACTTATCTGGAACTTGGTTTGGCGTTATACAGAGCCTAATGATTTAGTGGTTGACCCTATGTGTGGTAGTGGCACTACTATTGATGTGTGTAACGAAGAGAAAAGGAGAGTGATTGGTTACGATATTTCTCCCACACGACCAGATATTATAAAAAGTGATGCCAGAAAACTTCCACTTCCCGATGATACCAAAGCAAAATTAGTATTCATTGATTCACCATACGGGGATAACATAAAATACAATAACGAACCCGCAAATATCGGCAACATATCATCTGAGAATGAGTTGTTTTATGATGAGCTGAAGAAAGTAATGGATGAGAGCTTTAGAATTCTTGATTATGGCGGAGTTATTGGTTGGCTTATTGGCGACCAATGGGTTAAAAAGAAATTCACACCTGTTGGATTCAAGATTTACCAAAAACTCCTTGAGGCTGGATTTGAAACTTTAGATATTATCTGCATTAACCGAAGAGGACAATATTCTCATACTGCTCCTTGGTTTAATAGAACAAGAAGGTTTAATTTCTATCTTAGAGGTTTCAAATATCTTTTCATCATGAGGAAACCTGATGGTCATGTTAAAAAAGAAATGGAAGAAAGGAAAGTGAGTTGGGCTTACTACGAGAGGAATAAAGATGGCAAAAACAAAAGGAAAGATAACTGAAATTTCGAAAGAAAAAAGAGCCATACTGGACTTGCTCAAGACAGTAGAAAGAGGGGAAGTTCAGCCAACAGAAGTTCATGAGATTTGGGAAGAGATGAGTAGCTATAGAGACAGCTACGTCAAGACGCATAATGAACAATCATGGCACAGCTTTATTGGTCGTGTTTTTCAGAAGTTAATTTACTTGATTCTGAAAATCTACGTGGCTAATCTCAACAAGAATAACGAATTCAAGAACATAAATGGTTCTCAACGAATCTGAACTTAACGGAAATGAAATCTTAACGAGGAAACTCGCAATTAGGTATGGAGATTACCTTCTCGCACCTGACACGGATATGGCAATTGCGGATTATGATTTCTCTGACCCTTGGAAGTCAGAAGTTATAGCCATTATTTCTTGCAAAACCAGTTTGAGGGAAAGAATAGCCCAAGCATGCTATTGGAAGCTGAAATTGCTTTCTTCGGATGTTACAAAGAACGTGCGTGTCTTCCTTGCAACGACTGATAACGATAACGACTTTTTGTTGTGTGAGAAAGGACAATATGGGGGAAAAAGCAGAAACAGAATTATAGCAGAGTATGAACTTGATGGAATTTATATATTGAGAGGGAATTTTAAGCATGAGTGGGAGAGCAACAAAGTTAAGCATTATGAGAAGATTTTTGACGATTTGATTAAGATTTTTAGTCGAACCAAGAAAAGCTGATTTTATAGAACAATTTTACCATTTTCTTTAAAAGCAACTTATGTGTGGTTAATATTGGCTACCAAAAGCCCCTAAAAGAGTGTGGAAGAAATGTCCGAAAATAGAAGTTCGGAAAAATCTTCCGATGTTATTTATAGTTTATCCTGAAAAATCAGAGGCTAGGTTGTAGGAACTATCTGAATTACCGTACGATTATTGATGTTTATCAAGAACAAGATTTTTAAATGTGAACGAGTATTTCAACGGATATTGAAATACTGGGAGGCAAAGAAATGCAGAACAATAAGAAAGAAGAGGGCAGCGTCCAGATAGTCACCTTCAAACTGGAAGGAGTAGGATGCGCTTGTGAAACAAAGATAATCGAGAAACGAATCAAGGGACTCAAAGGAGTCAAAGGCTATGACATCAATCCTATCTCAAACTGGGTGAAGGTTTCTTATGACCCATCAATTGTTTCCACCGAGGACTTAAAAAAATCGATTTCCAAAAGTGGAATGACCGCCTCCATAGTGAGCGTCAAAAAGGAAAACAGTTGTTGCCAATAAACCAGTTTAACGAAGGTCGAAAACAACAGTCCCAAAGTGCCAACACTGGTTTCAAAAAACTCTGGCCATTTTTTTTAAATACCTTCTTTACTTGAGATTTTTATTTGATTTTATTTTTTCTGATTTGAGACAATTATTTAAATTGTCATTCTTTAAAATAAACTCTGGGTTATCAGGTGGCAGTAAGATATCCGATTCTTCTAAAGTCATTAAACCGTCACCTTCGCTTATGTCATCGTCTAAGGTTTCTGGTGGTTGTTGGCTGTTGATTTCTGGGTAAAGGTCTTTATGTCTTCTCAACTAACGCAAACATACGTAACAATGCCAGCTTTAACAGTGCATCTAAAGACGTTTTTACCGCAATTTGGGCATTTCTGATTCACTGTTTTGCTTCTGGTCTGTTTTATTCTGCTCTTTATTCTCTTCTGACATTATGCCGCTACCACCTCAACCGCTTTTTTATCTGCCTTAGCTTTCTTGACTGGTCGGTTTTGAAAAGTTCGCTCAACAAGCTGGGCGATTTCATCATCAAAAGATTCGGGATTTTTTCCTACAACTAAAGAACGATTGCCGCTCCATTGAATAGTAATAAGGCTTGCAGACAAGTTAGGGTAATAGAATACGTTTGCAGAAGGATAGTAGCTATTTGCAACAGTAAACAAATTTTCTATTAGCTCAGAGAGAAAATTAGGTTGTTTCTTGTTTAATATGGAACTTAGAAACTTATTTTTTGGTAAGTGGCGGCATCAACCTTGATGCTTTTTTGACTACGCTTATTTTTAATAGATATATCTTTATTAGACATATAATTACTTTAAGCTACAAAAAGCTTCTTTTAGATATATAAAAGTATTTATTCGTCCGTACAAAAAGTGTTAAAACATTGAAATGTTTAAACAATTGTTTAAACATTGGGCTTTTTGGCTATTTTGGCTTTCTTTTTGGTTGTTGGCGTGTTTAGATAATTTGCTCATTTCTGAGTTTTATTCGGGGTTTCAATATTTCTCTCATATCTTAACATTTTTTTTAAAAAAAAAAGAATAACGCAGAATTATCAAGCTAACTTTCTGCTCAATCCTCTTGTTGCTGTTGACCGGCAACACGTAGGTAGGTGATTTCTTGCCGACTTTGTCTACCGGAGCTTCATGTGTTGTCTCCACGCCTTTCTCTTGGCACCAGTTTTGAAAAAGACTGTATCAATTTGGCTCACATACAGATTATTCGAAACGGAGATGTTGTTGCTTACGTAGATTAGATAGAAAAATTTCTTACAAAAGAAGAAAACAGCCTTTATTTAGTCTACATAGAAGGTTTCGGCTTATTCAGCAGTAATGTGGCTGAATTAATCACCACTGATATGCATCCAGCTTCTGCAAGTACAACGGCTAAGACTGGATTTAAGACGCCGAAGGCTGCTAAACTCAGTGCGACTATGTTCCATATGAAGGCGTAAACAATGTTTCCCTTCATTCTGGTAAAAGCCTTCCGACTCAGGCTAATTGCATATTCCACTTTAGTTAGGTCGTCTCCAAGTAGAGCCACATCCGCCGTTTCAACTGCTACATCGCTGCCAGCTGCACCCATCGCAAATCCGACATCTGAAGTAGCCAGCGCAGGGGCATCATTGACTCCGTCGCCGACCATCGCGACAACATTGTCCTTTTTGAGTTCATTGATAGCATCTACTTTCTGTTCTGGCAAAAGCTCAGCATGAAACTCGTCAACTCCGACTTGTTCAGCGATGGATTTGGCAATCTGTGTATTGTCGCCAGTTATCATAGCAGTTTTGACTCCTAAGCGCTTAAGTCTCTTTATAGCTTCCGAGGCATTCTTCCTGACCGTGTCAGCCACAACTATGACACCAATAACCTTTTTGTCTATTGCCACAGGAATTGCTGTTTTACCCTCGCTTTCAACCTGGATCATCAATTGATCTGCTACGTCTGAAATCTCGGATGCTATCATCTTTCTCCCAATTAGGATGTGTCTGTTTCCGTAATGAGCGTCAACTCCATGTCCTGGAATAGTTTTGAAGTCTGCAGGATCAGGGATTTTCATGTTCATCTCCGCAGCCCTATCAAGGACGGCTCTAGATAACGGATGCTCAGAGAATTTCTCGGCAATCGCTGCATATTTGATGATGTCCTCTTCAGAGTAATTACCGAAAGGTTTGACCTCAACGACTTTGGGTTCGCCTTCGGTCAGGGTGCCAGTTTTGTCGAACGCAACCATCGTAATGTCTTTTAGCTTTTCGATATGCGTGCCACCCTTGATTATTATGCCGTTCATGCTTGCGTTGCCGATAGTTCCCGCTACAGCAACTGGCACAGCTATTGCAAGCGCACAAGGACATGCAACTAAAAGAACAGTAACTGTTCTAGCAAGTGCTCCCTCAAAACCAATTGCGAAGTAGCTAGCCGCGAATACGGAAGAAGCCAAAACTGCCATAAGTGGAAGGAAGTAAGTTGTGAATCTGTCAGCAACGTTTTGTATTGGCGCTTTTTTCTCTTGCGCTTCCTCGACTAGCTCAATCAGGTGAGCAAGCGTAGTATCCTCAGCGATTTTTTCAACTTTTATTTCTAAGGCTCCGTATTCGTTGATTGTACCAGCAAATGTATGATCTCCCACCGTTTTTTCTATAGGAATTGATTCGCCAGTTATGGTTGCTTGATTGACAGCGCTTTGCCCTGAGATTACTGTTCCATCGACGGGTATTTTGTCGCCTGGCTTAACTAAAACAGTTTCGCCTATTCTAACCTCGTCTATGGGCACTTCAACTTCTTTACCATCTCTAAGTACGCGAGCCATGGTAGGGCTCATGTTTATGAGCTTCTCAAGTGCCCCCCTTGTTCTATGAATAATGTAATCTTCAACAGTCATACCTGCGAGTATGATGAATGCCACTATTGCCGATGCCGTGAGGTAACCAACTGCTTCCGCAGTGCCAGTGGCTGATGCTTGAGGCAGGACAAAACCTGCTATTATTGAGATGAATATGGCGATGGTTGCAAACAACTGGGCGGTAACATTCCCATGTATCAACGATCGAATACCGTGCACGTAGATACGGTAGCCTAAAGCGACGGCGACCAAAGTCAGAGCAACGCTAATTTCATGCACGTAGGCTACTTGAATCTCTGATATTAGGGCGCCTGCTAAAGCGAATAGCCCCAGCAGAATTACAATGATTATGCCTTTAATGTGCTCTCTCATCAGCTTTCCTCTCTTGATAATACCTCAACTTGATAGCCGAGCTTCTCTATGCGCTCAATGATTTTGGCGAGACTAGTTTTTTGTGCATCATGTTCTATGGTTACTCTACCTGTGACTCTGTCAACATCAACTTTTGAGACCCCGTTTAGCCTAGCTATTGCATGCATTAGGTTATCTGCTTCGTAATCGGTTGCACATGTGCGGCATCCAGCACAATCACGTTTTTGGGCATTCAGGATAACTTTCTCCATATTTCATCAACAACTCATACTCACGTATTTAAATTTATTGTTACAATACTCTCTTTTCGATGTTACTTGCAGGGCGGATAACAGTTTATGCAAAAAAGAGATTCGGCAACTCTTAAAGAGACATCATGTTCGGGTTTACAGGGTTGCACCTTTTTGCTCGCGTTTTTTTCTTGGGAAGTATTTCCTAGTTCGCAGCCCAAGCTTGACGAGTGAAAGCATCAGCGGCACCTCCATGAGCGGGCCAATCACCGTCGCCAGAGCCGCGCCTGATCCGATGCCGTAAAGTGTCGTGGCTACTGCTATTGCTACCTCGAAGTGGCTGCTGCTGCCAATAAGCGTGGTGTCAATAGCAGTCTCGTACTTCCACCCCAAGAAGTATCCAAGCAAATAGGTCCACGTGATCATAGTCGCATAGTGCAACAGGTTTGGAGCAGCAAGGTAAGCTACGAGAAGTGGATCATTAAGAATTGTTTGCCCCTCAAAAGAGAAAAGAACGATTAACGTTACCAGCAGAGCGACAATTGATATTTTGCCAACCGCTACATTGTATACATCTTTGAACCACTCTTCTCCTTTCTTTTGAATTATGAGCCTTCGGCTTAACGCCCCCGAAGCAACAGGAAGCGCTATGAACACAAGAACGCTCACTGCTATCAAGTCCCAAGGAACTGGGATGCCACTGACACCCAAATACAAACCTGCTAAGGGTGCATACAAAGCAAGCATCAGCAGGGCGTTGATTGCGGTATTGATTAGGCCTTGGGCCATGTCTCCTTTCGCGAGGAACATCCACCACATGACCATGGCAGTGCACGGCGACAAGCCAAGAAGTATGACGCCAGCGATGTATTGTGGGTTACCAGCGAGGATTATGTTTGCGTAAAATGTCATCAAGGGTGGGGCGATTACCCAATTGGCAATAATTGTCACTATCAGAGGTTTGGGGTTTCTCGCTGCCCTTTTTACGTCGCTGAATCTAATGCCAACTACCGTGGGGTACATCATAAAGAACAAGAGTATGCCTATTGGTATCGATAGTTTGACGAACTTGAGGGAATCCATAAACTCTCCAAATTCAGGTACAAACCTACCAATTAACAATCCGACAACTATGCATATGACTATCCATAAAGTCAGATATTTCTCCCACAGCCCCAAAGACAACTCTTTCTTAGTATGCTCTTCTGAGGTTTCCAGCCCCATCTTTCCCTCACTACTCAGAATGTCGAGTAAGTTGCATATTCAGGTACTTAAATATGTTGTTCCAATAAAGTTAGGAAACTTTTAACCGCAAAAGATTTTCAGTTAGGTTTGGGTCAGACAATCTGTAGAAAACCCATTTTCCTCTTTTTCGATCCTCTACTAAGCCAACATTCTCCAAAATTCGCAGATGATGGGAAGCTGTGGGTTGCGTAAGGTTTAATGCAACCATGACCTCACAAACACACATTTCCCTAGCCTTCAACAATCCGAGAACTCTCAACCGCGTAGCGTCAGCAAGAGCCCTAAAGATTTTACTTTTCATTTCAGCATCCATCATGCTTATTCCATTTTCAGCAAGCCCTTTTAACTCATCTGCGTATCCAGCAGCTTTCTCACAAGAGCAAATCCCTGATTCTTCCAACCGCTTTAACCTTTTATTAATTTCTGATTCGCTCATGGTCTTATCAATTAATAGATAACAGCAACATATTTAAATACGTTTTTAATGCTCTATCTTGGCTGTTGGAATGAAACGCACAATTTTTGTCTGTGTTGAGAATGCTAGAAGAAGCCAGATGGCAGAAGCATTTGCAGCCCACTACGGGAAAAAACTCATCGTTTCAAGCGCATGCGACAAGCCAGCCGACAGGATCAACTCTGTGATCAGAGGCAATGAAGGAGAAGGGCATAGATATTTCCATGAAAAAGCCAAAACTGCTCACTTTCCAGATTGGCACAAAGCGCAGACTGATTGTGACAATGGGCTATAACGATCAAGGAATTTGTCCAGGTTCATTCTTCAAGCCAATAGTAGATTGGAAAATTGATGACCCAAAAGGAAAACCCATTGGAAAAGTTAGAGAAATCAGAGACGAAATTGAGCGCAAAGTGCAGAACCTAATCGCTGAACAAACTCGATGAAAATAACACATGAGAAGAAGGGGGAAGGAAAAATGGGGATTTGGATTGGGATAAAAGAAAAAGCGAAACCTGAGATTTTTGAGTCCGAAACCGCGCCGACAAAAGAAAGTCATCCGCAATATGACTTTGTTTATGGACCGTTTAAAACGTTTGAAGATGCGCAGAGATACGTCAATGCCATAGGCGGGTTAGCATGCGGCGATGGATAACAGCAGACTGGTTCTGATAGTTTTGTGCTTATGTAAGTGATCCCTTTAGCGCGTCTGCCTTCAGTCTCAGTGCATCCATTGCATCCTCATAGTTCAAGCAGGCGTCTCCGTTTTTCTCTGGGTCTTTTAGGGTGCAGTGTCCTTTTTTCCAGTTTATGCAATTTTTACGTCTGCAAGTAGGAAAATCCATTAACCACACCTTTTGCGGTCTTGTTTTTTGCTTGAGTCTAGGCGATTTGTTCAATTATCCTTTTTGTGAATGTGTTGGTAAGCTCGGGAGTTACTCCATCGATTATTCGAAATATTTGCGGATCAGTTATTGAGTAGAGTCTTCTGTTGCCTACTTTTCTATCAATGACTATTCCGCTGTCCTTAAGGATTTTTAGGTGCCGGGAGACTACTGGCTGGATACACTTTACGTGGGGTATAATTTCGCAGACGCATTTTTCTCCGTCGCGCAGAAAATCCAGTATGCTTAACCGAACTGGGTCTGACAACGCCTTGAAGATTTTTGCTTTGAACTTATTTTTGTTGTCTATTTGCGAGGACATTATCAGAGAATAGGTGAAGTAAATATTTAAATATTGTTATTAACTTTGGTTCTGAGACTAAGCAAATGAGGAGACAACAAAAGAATGTCAGAAGAAACATATGAAGGGTTACCTCGAAAAAAGATACCTTGGTATCCAACAATAGACTATGAAAAATGCATGAGTTGCGGAAAATGCGTAGACTACTGCAAACTTCGTGTTTGAGTTTGAAGAAAAAGAAGGAAAAAAGAGAACCATTGTGAAGAACCCCTACAACTGTGTAGTTTTTTGCACAGGTTGCGAGGAGCAGTGTCCAACCAGTGCCATAACTCATCCTTCTAAAAAAGAAACCCAAAAGATTATCAAAAAGCTGAAAAAAGAAAAAGCAGTTCCTTAGAACCTTAACGCTTATATGATGTTCTTGTTCCTAATTAATTGGGAATAACGCTAGCCAAGGTTGCGCATATTATTCCCGCGATTAAGGAAACCTCGCTAAAGCTACGGCAAAAACTGACCCATAAAAGAAACAAGATAAAGTAAAAAGATAAGCAATCTCTATGCAGGTATTATTTCATAAGACGAAGTGATCGGTACAGCTTTTTGCAGCATTCCACCTACGGAGCAGTATTTTTCCTCTGAGAGTTTGATGGCGCTTTCCACTGCGCTTGGGCTTATGTTTTCTCCTGTGACTATGTATTTGAGGTGGATTTTCGTGAACACTCTTGGCGGCGGGTCTTCTCTCCTTTCAGCAGTTGCCTCCACAGAGTAGCCCGTAACTTTCTGCCTCTTCTTTTTCAGAATTGTCAAAACGTGAAAACTGCTGCACGCGGCAAGACTGGCTAAAACGTTCTCCATGGGAGAAAGGGCTGTTTCTTCTCCGCCATGCCCTTTTGGCGCATCGAACTTTACGGATATCCCTTTTTCATTCTTAGCTTCTAATCGGTAATTGCCTTTCCATTCAACAACCATTTTCTTAACCGAAGACATACATCAAAGTTAAGCACCGAGATCATAAAAGGATTTGCTCAATAACTTCTTGCCACACACCAAGAAAAGCGAATCGGGAAAAGCATGAACTTTTTCCATGCCACAAAATATGTGCAAAAAGGCTTTGAACAGCTTTTCACTTCCAAAGTAACAGACTACAAGGATTTCAAAACTGCTCAGGAAACATATCTGTTACTGCTCTCACCAGAGGAAACAGACATTTGACCTTCACTGTCCACACCACAGCGCCTAGTGAGCGCATCGGTAAGCTTAGCCAAGTCGCCTCTGAGCGCTCCAAGTTGCTTCTCCACATTCCTGACTCGCTCAGGCATCTGCAAATACTCAATAACTGCATCCTTCTGCAGATGTTCCAACTCACCAACACTCCAGCTGTGATCAATCTTCCGCTTATCCGTCCTCACCGTAAAATACCTGCCAAACAAAGAAGCCACAGGATCCTCAACAGCCATCTCACCAGCCACAACCCTACCCTCACCCAAAATACAACCGTACTTGCTCACCAAAGCATTACGCACGCGATTAGCTAAATTCATCGCCGAATTCGTGACTTCAATCGGGTTCCTGCCACGAATAACCTCAACATACACAATCCAGTTCCGACTAGTCTTACGAACCTTAACGCCCAACTCGGTTCCCAGCAAAGCCGTCCAGTTAGTCATCTCCACCTTCTTGAAATTCTCTGGAACAAGCCCATTCGCTATAATCTCATAGGCTACTTGGCACTTGTCAAAACGATACAGCCTCGCTGGAAAAACCGTGCCCTCACATGACGCGAGCAAGTTTTTACTTTCAGCCGTCAACTCGTAAAAGAGAACATTGCTTCTCTTTTCCCTTCTTATCAGCTTGCAATCTTCAAGCTTCCTAACATAATACCAAGTATGTTGCCGACTCAAGCCTATGATGCGCCCAGCCTTAGTAGGATAGTCACCTGCGTCTATGCGCATGAGCAACGGAAGCACCCAAGTGCGAACAGTCATAGTGTCAAATTTTACTCTAGACTTTGGAGAACAAACTTTTTTACTTCCACCAGAACGCCAATCCAAAAAAGTCAGCTCCTAGCCTTATACACGTTAACGCGGCGAGAACCCGAAGGCGACTTCTTCACGTCTATGTTACAAAAGAAAGTTTCTCCATCATTCTCATAGACCCAGATGCACAACAAATCCTCGGTCACATTACGGTAAATAACCTTCAACGATTCTCAACCTCAGCGATGTCAGCGTTTTCCTCTTTATCCTCCAGAACCTTAGACTCCAAGGCTACCAAACACTGAAGCTCATTAATCCGACGAACAATCAAGTCCTTCAATGTCTTCTCTCCATCTTTGGAAGCGATGTATGGCAGGAACGCCGCTGTCTTCGAATTTTGAAAAATAGGGGAATGAGAGGAAAGAGCGTTTACCAGCGTGAGAAACGAAAACTGCAGTCCCGGCAGTAGTAGCGTTGCACTTCTCCTGAAGCTATTTTCCGTTTCCCATCTTTCCATAGTCTCTTGCCGCTGCACTGAGGACACTTGACAGTTTGCGGGATAGTTGAGTTTGTCCCTTTCCAAACTTCCTCGGATAGAATTTTTCCGCAGTGAGGGCAGTTGACTATTTTCCGATTCATTTAACTCATATCCTGCTGAACTTTTCTCCAAAAGACATACGTAAACGTTCAGACTAAAAAAAGAGGGATAGAAGCTGCGAAGAAACTCGGTGGCGATACATCGCCAAAAGATGGGAGTCCAAATCCCACCCCCCGCACTTTTCACCGAACCCCCAAAACACCTTTTGAGGAAGATTACTTGCGTTTTCTATAAATCTTGTAGCCATCCTTGAGTAACATACTCAAATCCCGCCGCGAGTAGCTACTTGTTCTCTTCGACTATGTGGGGTAACTTTCCTTTTAGTGTCTCCTAATAGAACACAGGGATGTTTTCACTACATGTGTGTTTCTGTTTTGAGTGAAGTGTTGATAAAGTAAATGGTCACGGCTATTGTCTTTCATTTTTTGTATCTGCCATTAACAGTTTTCGTGCCCCTTCAGTGAAATCTATCCATCTTTTCAATCCTTCTGCCAGTACTTTCTCTCCTTTTGCTGTTATCTTGTAAACGATTTTTTCTCTGCCCTTTGCCGTAATTTTTTCGCTTTTAATTAAGCCTTCTGATTCAAGCACCTTCAAGATTGGATAGATGGTTCCAACAGTTACAGAACAGCAATTATGTGATCTGTTTTTGATTTCTTTGATAATACCGTAGCCGTGGAGAGGTTTATTGCTTAACACAGCTAACGTTATGAGCTTCGCGTGCCCAAGCATGAAAGACTTGTCCCAGTAACATTTCCTACTCACCCGCAGCAACCACCTGAACTCCCTGAGTCGGATACAAGCTTATTTTCAGCGAAGGCTTTTCTCCAGCAGTCCTGACATATCTTTACGAGCGAATTATGGTCTTTGAGTCTAGCATATAAAAGGCTGACGTTTTCTCTTCCGCATATTTCACACTTTGCCATTTAACCACCCGTTTAGGTTTTATTCAGAAATTCTTTGATAATTTTTCTGAATTCCTCAAGTGTTGGAAAAGCTCCTACAACGGCAAGTTTCCCGTTTACGAGTACAAACGGAAGTGATGTGCCTGACACGATGAACTGCCGCGCATGCTGCGGATATTGCTCCAGTTTCTTCTGAGGGTTAACAATTTCCCTTGCAACTTCGATGTCTTTGAATTCTCCTCTGAGTTTAGTCACAACCTCAGCCCTTTCATTCAAAGTTTTCATCAGCCTCATAGCTGCTTGAAGGGAACCGCCACCAGCACCACAGCACCCGCCAGAAAAAGGGTCGTTCTCATAAATTTCTATTCTAACCTTACTCATTCTCATGTCCTCCTAATGACTATTATTTCATATTCCATTTCAACCACCCAGTAATATCACATTGAAGAGGTAACCTGTTATGATGCTTCCTGCGATCATTGCTATTATGAAGAATGCTATGAATTTTTTCTTAAACATGCCTGAAAGCATAATTAATTCAGGCGGACTTATTGCAGTGGCGGTTATCAAAAACGCTATCACCGCTCCTGCATTTAACCCTTTAAGGTACAGAGAATAAATAATTGGGATTATGGGTATTATGCTAACATAAAGGGGAGCTCCTATTAAAGCTGCAATAGGAACTGCAAGAATATTGGAGTTCCCAGCGTAGGTTGTAATGAGATCAGCGGGCACAAACCCATACATGAAAGCTCCGATGATACTGCCAAGAACTATGTAGACAGCGAGTTTCTTGAAGAAATCAAAAGAATACTTGGCTGCATGTTTAACCTTAATCTTGAAGTCGACATTAGCAGTTTCAGCAGTTCCATTGTCGATGGCGTCAACAGCTACAAATGGCATCAGTATAGGCTTCACCTGTTTCTGCCAACCAATCTTTTCGACGACAACGCCGCTCAGAAAGGCAATCACAGCCCCTACAAGAACGAAAGTGAAGGCAAGAATCCATCCGAAAATAGGTCCCAAAACAATTAGCGCAATTTCAACCGGATAGGGTGACGCAAACAAAAACGCAGTTAAAACACCTATTGGAATCCCCGCAGCAATCATCCCAGCAAGCACAGGAATAGTTGAACATGAACAGAAAGGCGTTATAAACCCAAAAACAACAGCCAACAATAATCCGACAAAACCCCTCCTCCCAGCCAGATACCTTCTAAGGGTTTCTTGGGAAATATACTCGAGGGCAAGCCCCGCAAAAAATGTAACAAGGAGAAAAAGCGGGATGATCTCGATTAAGATGGTGACTAGAAAAGATGTAACATTCATAAACATGTCGATCATTGGGCTCTGCACCTATAGAGTAGTTCTATATATTGGACTTCAATATATACTTTACTAGCTCTTTGCCCAGCCCTCTTAGTCACTACTAACCGAAAACGAAAATGCAACTCTTTGAACGTTTAAAAATAGAAAAAGAGGGATTTTGCGGATGCTTTCTCCACGCTGTGGGGAGTTCAAATTGCCCGCACTAAAGTAGGATAAGCCGGTGTTGGCTTTCCCACCGACTCAAATTATTTAATCTGTCCGCCTGCGCCAAGAGAACACGCTGACGAAAAGCACTATGAACGAGACGAAAATCAACAGAAACAATGTGTCGTAAGCCTGCCCGATAGTAGTTTTCCACAGGAAACATTGGAAAGAGGCGTCAGCGTAGGCACCTGGGCCATCCCAGTGCCAGCCTGCAGTGCCGTCCGTCCACCACACGGGACCTGACACGATTATGTCTAGTTGCCAGAGACTGAACAGCAGCAGACTCAGGGCTATCATTATGCCTGCAATGTTATACAGTGTATGCGTGGTTACGACGTATCTCCAGAAGTTTCGCACGCGCATCCCAAAACTTCTGTCTGTCTTGACGCCTTGCAGCTTAGTGGCGCGCTTGATGTTCATGTAGATGTTGGTGGAGATTTTGGCTGTTTCGAAAGCGCCTAAAATCAGCAATGCTAGTCCTGCCAGCTGCATCCCGAAACCGGTGTAATTCATCAGCGTCTCTTTCGCGTAGCAGCTACCTACCGTGGCGCCGATGAATGTCAGAACGACTCCGATGCCGACCGTCCACATGCTTCTGAACAGCACTTTTTGGTTGTTTATCTTGATGCCGATGCATGCTGCTTTTTGGTTTAAACGGTTTTTCAGGGTTGCTATGGCTGTTCCGAATATACCGAGGACGAAGATGGCTGTTCCGGATAACAGCATGGCAAAACCCGTGTCGTTTATCATTGTTTCTTTTGCCCAGTTGCTGCTGATTATGGAACCGATGAAGAGCAATATTAGTCCGCGGCAATTGCGGTCATGCTGCCGGGCAAAGGTTCTTGAATTTTTTCTTCGTTGCTCGCGGGTGTTTTTACTTCTTCAGCCATGCAGGTTCTTCTCTGCACCAATGAATAGAATATGAAATAACACTTCAAACATATAATTCTTAGGTACGTAGTGGTTGATTCTCTACATTACATAGAAAGTGAAATTACCAAGTTCAGTCTCGCATTTTTATGCCGCAGTTTCTTCTACGCCTTTTTTCTCTGAAGGAGTCTTTTCACCGCGTTGATGAGTGCTTCGCAAGCGACTCGTCTGTCCTCAACGGAATTGTCAATGTCCATTTTCTCAATTTCCTTCTCTAGGCCCCGAACTTGCTCGATGACGGCTTGCTTGTTCTTCTCGTATTCGTCGTGGAGTTTTTCCTGTTCAACCTCAAACTGCTTCACGACAGATTCAAGCTCGGCTTTTGCGGCGGCCAGTTTCCGTGTTACGTCAGCTATTTTTTGGGATTTGGCTCTTCTTGCGAAGGGGCTGAGGATGCTTGCTTTCATCATGTTTGTCTGTTCGAGTTCTTCCTCATAATCGTGGACTCGGCGGGTTAAGCGTTTGATTTCACCGTCTCTTCTCGACGCCAGGTTATGGGTTGCATGAGCATACTCCGTGTCAATCTGGACGAGAAGGTGATTTTTTTCTGAAAGCTTCTGGGTAACTTTTCCAAGTTCCGCCTCTTGCTGTTTGTGCTTGGCAAGCTTGCTTTCAACGTCGGCAATTAATTGTGAACGCAGCCACACGAACTCTTCATCAACCTTCACAGCAGGATTCGACTCGAACTCTGATAGGACGCTTTTGAGGCTTAACAGCCAATCGTCATAGTACTGGCTGAACGGTGAAAACGCGAAAGTCTGACTCCCGAGGCTTTGCAGCCTGCTGATGGTTTTCGCCACTTCCCCTTCGAAGGTGGGCGCTTCGCTTTCCTCCAGCAGGTATTTGCCGCCAGAATGACGCCGCTGTTCTTTCCGCTTCGCCTTCTCACGGTGCACCTCTCCGCGCGCTCGCCCAGTGCTGCGACGTGAACTCGTTTGAGGTCGGTAACTCATATGTGAACCTTCTTGTTTCAAGGATAATTAGGTAGCGGTTTTTCCTGTTAAGAGTTTCTGCTACGGTGGTTGTTTGCATTGAACAAGGGTGCACAGCGAGTCGTGAGCGCTCTTCTTTCCTAGGTCAAACGCTTTCAGGTTCTGCTCCACGGTTTTCTGGGGCACTGCCTCTGCGATGCTTTCTCTGATGGCGTTCTCGTCTACTGGAAACGCTTCAAGCGCTGATAGGCATCCGAGGAAAACCGTGTTCTCTGTTCTTACGTTGCCGCTTTCTCTTGCCAGCCCTAAAGCGTCGATTACCGCGATGTTCGGCGTCCAACTCTTCAGCTTCGACACTACGTCTTCAATCGTGAGGTATTTTGCGCCTTTAGACGTGATTATCTTCGAGGTTTCCACAGGCGGATGCATAATTCTCTTGTTCATAAGCACTACGCCATCTTTCTTCAAGTACTCTAGATAACGCATTGTCTCAATCGCTTCAAGTGAAAGGAGAATGTCCGCCTCGCCATAAGGAATCAGGGGCGAAAACACGTCTTCACCGATGCGCAAGTGCACGGAGACCGCTCCGCTTCTTTGGCTTAGCCCATACATTTCGCCGGTTACGACTTTCATGCCGATTTTGGCGCAAGCGTTTCCAATCACGGTTGTTAGGAGTACGAGTCCTTGTCCGCCGACTCCGCAAATGAATATGTTTAGGCTCAAGTTTCCACCTCAACTCGCTTTATCGACTGTATCGGGCATAATTGGGAGCAGACAGAGCAGCCGTCGCAAAGTTCAGGTGATATTCGCGGTTGCCGGTCTTCGTCTAGCTCGTAGGCTGGGCAGTAAAACGTTCTCAAACACACGTAGGGTCGCTTGCACGTGTTCTTGTCCACGTAAAAGGGCACAATCTTTTCGCCTCTGCTCCGCTTGTTCCTGTCGCCGTAAAGCGCGCACTCTCTTCGAGAAACAACCACGGCAAGCCCGTCGAAATCCAGCGCTTTCCTGAACACTTCCACGTTGTTCTTGACATCGTACGAGTCCACAACCTCTAAGAACTCCACGCCCACTGCTCTACAGATGTCCTCTATTGGCACCTTTTTGCCTTGGCGCCCGCCTGCCGTGAACTCGGTTGACGGGTTAAACTGCTGCCCAGTCATGGCGGTCACAGAATTGTCCAAAATGAGCAGGGTAAACTTGTTGCCGTTGTGAACCGCATCAATGAGCGCGGGAATAGCCGCGTGATAGAACGTTGAGTCGCCCACGACAGCCACAACCCTCTCCTCGATAACATGTGACAAGCCGTTTGCTACGCCTACTGAGGCGCCCATGCAGAGAGAGCTGTCGCCACGCGATATGGGTGGAAATATCCACATGGAGTAGCAGCCTATGTCGTTCGCGAAATAGTGTTCTTGACCCTTGGCTGCTTGAATCTTCAAGGCTTGGTTAAGCGCCACGAACGTGGCTCGGTGCGGGCAGCCAGCGCAGAACGTCGGGTACCGGTCTGGAATAATCTCCTTAAACTGCTCAGCTTCTTTGACGATAACCCCGTGTCCTGCGTACGCTATGCCCATGGCTGAGGCGATTCCCTTGGCGACGACGTTTGGGTTGTATTCCCATGCTTCTGAGAACGTGCCTGAGTTCTTGCCGAAAATCGCCAAGTGCGGGTTAGTGTCCTTTGCTATGGCGTAGACTTTCTTCTCCAAGTAAGGCGACAACTCCTCAACAACAACGACTTTTTTCAAGTCTTTAATGAACGCTTTAACAGTACTCTTAGGCAACGGGTATGTGGTGCCGAGCTTCAGTATGCTGACCTTGCCTTGGAGGTTCAACATCTTCAGCGCTTCCAGCACGTAGAGGTACGACACAGAAGACGTGACGATTCCAACGTCAGAACCTGCGTTTCTGGTTAAGTTGAATTCGGAAGTCTCAAACTCTTCAGCCAGCTTTGCCGAGCGCTCAAGCATCTTCAGCTTTTTCTGCCGTGCCACCGCACCAAGAGTAGCGTACTCTTCTCCGAGTTCTTTCCACTTGACTTTCTTAAACTCGCCGCGGTTAAGCTCGCCCAGCTGGACGATTCCGCTCTGATGGTTTACCCGCGTAACGGTGCGGATGAGAACTGGCACCCTGTGCCGTTCGGAGATTTCAAACGCCTTCTTCACCATGTCCTTAGCTTCCTGCGGCGTAGACGGCTCAAGCATCGGTATGTACGCGTTGGGCGCGAAGAACCGGCCATCCTGCTCTGACTGAGAAGAGTGCGCGTGCGGGTCGTCCGCCATCACAATGACTAAGCCGCCTTTGACGCCTGTGTAGCCGAGAACAAACAAGGTGTCAGAAGCCACGTTCATTCCAACGCTTTTCATGGCGGTGAGGCTCCTGACGCCTGCGAAGGCGGCGCCTGCGCACACTTCCAGCGCAACCTTCTCGTTGGTGGCGATTTCCATCTGGTAATCAAACTTGTCTAAAGCTTCTGCGAAGGTGTCTAGGACTTCGGAGGTTGGCGCGCCTGGGTAGAACGCGACGACTTTCACGTCTGCTTCCAAGGCGCCGCGGGCTATGGCTTCGTTGCCAAGCATGAAGGCGTTTTTCTTTTCTTTCGACAAAACGTCTTTTAGAACCATAAGTACATGTAGACTTCATTGGTAATAAATTTTAACGTGATGCCCTCTTTCCTGCTTGTTTGGCTTTTATGGCGGCTAGTTTTCCGCCTGCCTTTAACACCTGTTTTTCCGCTTCGCTGAGGTTGAGGTCAACCTGAATTTCCATGCCTTTTGTGCGGTTCTTCAGGTTGAGAGGTGCTTCGAGGCTGGCAACGTTTAACTCTAACTGGTCGCCCTGCGCAACCTCTGCGTAGTCGTGTTTATCCGCGAAAGTCAACGGGATAACCCCAAAGTTCACAAGGTTCGCCATGTGTATCCGAGCGAAAGACTTGGCGATAACAGCCTTGACGCCCAAGTATTTAGGAGCCAGCGCGGCGTGTTCCCGCGACGAGCCTTGACCGTAGTTTTCTCCGCCCACGATGAACCCGCCGTTCTTTTTGAGGGCGCGCTCCGCAAAATCTGGGTCAACGTAGCGGAACGTGTACTTGCTTATTTCGGGGATGTTGCTTCTCAGCGCCATGATTTCGGAGCCGCCAGGCAAGATGTCGTCGGTTGAAACGTTGTTGCCCAGCTTCAGCAAGACCTCGCCCATGAGCCTGTCTGGGAGGGGTGGAAAATCGGGCAGTGGCTTGATGTTGGGTCCTCTCACGATTTTGCCTGTGAACGGCTTGGCAGAGGGGAAGATGAACATGTTATCGTCGATTATGGGCTTCTCTGGCAGAGTTATCCGCGGGTACGCACCCAGCTTACGTGGGTCAGTTATCTCGCCACGCAGTGCGGAGGCAACAGCTGTCTCTGGGCTGACTAGGTAGACCTGTGCACTCTGTGTCCCTGACCTGCCCTTGAAGTTGCGGTTAAACGTCCTAAGCGACACAGCGTCGGTCTGCGGCGCTTGCCCAATCCCGATGCATGGACCACACGCGTTCTCCAGTATCCGTGCGCCAGCGCTGATGAGGTTTACGAGGTCGCCGCTTGCTGCCAAGTTCTCTAGCACCTGCCGTGAACCCGGCGAGATGGTGAGGCTGACGTTGTTGCTGATTTTTTTGCCTTTCAAGAGCGCGGCAACCATTTTCAAGTCTCGGAGGGAAGAGTTGGTGCAGCTGCCTATGCAGACTTGGTCCACGGGCGTGCCTTCGACCTCGCTTACTGGTTTTACGTTGTCGGGGCTGTGGGGAAGCGCTATTAATGGCTCCAGTTCAGCCATGTCCACGTGAAGCGTTTCTGCGTATTCTGCATTTTCGTCAGCTTTAAGCGGAACCCACTGGCCTTCTCTGCCCTGTGCTCTGAGAAAGTCTCGTGTGGCTTCGTCCGAGGGGAAGATGGATGTGGTTGCGCCTGTTTCGGTTCCCATGTTCGTTATGGTGGCTCTCTCGGGCACGCTCAGCGTTTTGACACCCTCGCCGTAATACTCGAGAATCTTGTTGACTCCGCCTTTCACCGTCAGCCTTCGCAGAATTTCCAGTATAACGTCTTTAGCGGAAACGAACGGCGAAAGCGCACCAGTCAACTCTACGCCCATTACCGTGGGCATCTCCATGAAGAAGGGTTCGCCAGCCATCGCCGCCGCCACGTCGAGTCCTCCTGCGCCTATGGCAATCATGCCCATTCCGCCGGCGGTGGGCGTGTGGCTGTCGCTGCCGAGCAACGTGTAGCCAGGTCTTGCGAACCGTTCCAAATGTATCTGGTGGCATATGCCGTTGCCTGGACGCGAGAAAACCACGCCGTATTTGGCTGCGACCTGCTGTAGGTATCGGTGGTCGTCAGCGTTCCTGAAGTCGTTCTGAAGCATGTTGTGGTCTACGAAGCTTAGGCTCAGCTTTGCCTTGACTTGTGGGACACCCATGGCTTCGAACTCAAGATAAGTCAAGGTTCCCGTGGAGTCCTGCGTGAGAGTATGGTCTATCCTTAAGCCTACTTGTTCTCCGGGCTGCATTTTTCCTTCGACGAGATGTTCGGCGATTATTTTTTCTGCGAGGCTTTGGTTCATGCCTTTTTCTCCATGCTGCATTTAACTTGCGGATTTAGTTGTAAACCTGTTGCGGTTCTTTATCAAAAGATGAAGATGCGGAAATTTAAGTTTCGCGTAAAGGCGCTGACGATTTTGTGCATCTAAGTGTCATGTTTTGGCTGCATTCGTCAGGATGTGCATCAGGTCCGTTTTGGTGACCATGCCCAGCATTTTCTTTGGGTTCTCCGGGTCTAAGACGAGGACGCGCCCAACTTCATGTTTTTCCATTTTCCTGTACACGTCTAACGCCGTTTCTCCCGGGTAAGCAGCAACAGGTTGCGTTCGCGTTATCTTGCTGACGGGAGTGTCTTTTCTGCTGCCGTGTGCAATTTTTGAGGCTTCTTCCAAGGTGGCTATGCCGACGGGTTCGCCATTTTTATTTAACACTGGATACGCGATGTGGCGGCGTCTTGCCACAATGTCCAAGAATTGGCTGACTGAAATATCCTCGGGCACCGTTGTGACATTTTTCGTCATTATATCTTCAACCTTGATTTGGGCAAGCTCATCTGACTCTCTCAGCATTAGCACTGGCAGGTAACCGTAGACTTCTTCCATTTTCTTAGCCTCTTTCAACGCTGCACTCCGTTTCTGCATGGCTGCAATGATCACGCGTTCCATGACGTTTGGTTCCTCCTCTATGACCCAAGTGTTGATGATGCCATTCTCCACCGCGTCGTAGAAGAAGTCTTCTCCCGCCTTAGTGCGGAGAATCACGGTAGACCAGTCTGTGAGCGGGTAAGCACTTCCCACGGATATGTCCGCCAGTTCAGATGTGAAGTCGGTGCATGTGCGGCAGCTGGGCAGAATGTGGTCTTCGATTTCAGACATTGGAATCCTTATAACGTCGTTCTCGGTTTGAATCACGAATTTCGAAGACAAACGCATGTGCTTGATTTCTGAGGGTTTGACCTTGTACGTTTTAGTTATGTGGTTCAGCAAGTTGCTGAGAGAATAAGTTCCAAAGCAGAAGAGTCCGATTGTTATCTTCATGCTGCCGCTAATCTTGTGCTGCCACGCTTCCATCTTGCGCAGGGCAAGCACGTGACAGGGGACCCCGACGAAAGCGATTTTTGTTTTACCATAACCGTAAACTGCGCTGCCGTAAGCCTTGGCGACTGAGGAGGGAAAGAATTTGCTGCCGATGGCTGAGAGAATGTCGTCTGGAACCAGCGCAACTGATGCCTTCGGTTTAGCTGGGTTGTCGGCTTCAGCCTGAGAAACTATGGCGCTGTCAAAAATTTTCTTCTCTATGCCATACGTTAAAAGCGAAGTGACTACGGCGCCGCCGCGACTTTGCTCTCTAAGTTTCTGGTCGGTTGCTTGGGCGAGAACGATTTTCCTGTAGTAGCCGACGGCCTCATTCCTGACTGGTGCATCTGCGACGAAACTCAAGCTTCGAAGCAAAAGAGCTTCGGAATGTGGACATATGCCATAGCAGATGGGGCATAAGTCTAAATCTTTCGAGCAGTCATGCAGGCGATTAACTTTCTCGTCCTTTATCTGAAGCGCGCTGACTGGGCACGCGGCTTCGCATGCGCCGCACTGAGTGCAGAACCCTGCGTCGATTATTTTTTTCTTTAAAACGTTGTAAGCTATGAGCGAATCAGTGTTAGAGTCCACGGTTACCCCATATAACTATGCGTAATACGGGTCTTAAATACATAATCATCCAACACAGCGTTTTATGCTATAAAAAGGCTGGCGCAGCAAAATTAGAGCAAACAGCACTGAGAACAGCAAAGGTTATGGGTTAAAAGCCTAAATAAAAACGAGGTTAAAACATGTCTTTCAAGATAAGAATGGAGGATTCCGCGAAGAAAAACGGGTCCAGCATAGTTTTAGCGCTGGATTTTCCCTTCCACAAGCCAGACAACCGCGCAGAACTCCTCTTCAAAGCTCAGAATGTTCTGGAAATGGTCAGTTCATGCGTATGCGCCGTAAAAATCAACCATCACCTCGTCCTGCCTCTCGGCATCTTCGACGGCGTCCAAAAACTCGTGAAAAAAATCCATGAGAAAGGTCTACTTGCCATAATGGACTGCAAAGTAAACGACATCGGTGCCACCAACCAAATCATCGCCGAGTACTATTACGCCGCGGGCTTCGACGCGCTAATAGCCAACCCGTTCGTAGGATGGGAAGAAGGCTTAAAACCAATCTTCGAAGTCGCCCGCAAACAGCAGCGCGGCGTGATTCTCCTCGGCTACATGAGCCACAAAGGCGCAAAAGAAGGCTATGGTCAACTGGTATATGACGCGGAAACGGGCGAAAAAACCCCACAGTACATAACATTCGCGAAAAAAGCCTTAAAATGGGACGCTGACGGCATGGTCGTGGGCGCCACCTACCCCCAAAAAATACGGGAAATCCACGAAGTGCTACGCGAAAACGTGCCCATATACTCTCCTGGAATAGGTGCACAGGGCGGAGCAGCGGAAACAGCGCTCAAAGCGGGCGCACGCTACCTCATCGTTGGACGTGAGATAACGCTTTCAGAGAATCCGTCGGAAACCGCTGAGAAACTTAAAACGTTGATAAAGCGTGTGGAATAAATAGAGAAAAATCGGGCTTATCTGCCGCCGCGCTTCTCCCAGAGCTCTTTCTTCAGCAAATCCCTGACCGCTGACCTTATGACTGAACTGCGGCTCGGGTACATGTTCGCTCTCACGAGTTCATCTAAACCTTCAAGATAAGCTTCTGGTAAAAGGACTGTTACTAGCTTCAAACGTTTCCCTCCTCGAATATGTTAGGGATATAACATGTGACAAATATAAAACTTCATACAAATCTGGATAGGTCTCTCCATTCACTGTCCACCTGAACTGAAGACGTCTTGTCTTTGCAGCGTTTGCCTTTGACGGTTAATCTGCGTGTGAGAAAGAAGGGATGCAACGCGAAAACGCCACTGACTGAAAGGCAAAAGACGCTATAACCAGCTCAAACCAGAACGACGCAAACCCAGCCAGCCACGAATTAAGCCTAAAAGATGAGGGAAAAGCAGACGCCCGTACTTCACCAAGTCAGAAGCATATTTGGAGCCTATTAGTGGTTTATTGCAGGAAACTATAGAGGGGAGAGGTCGCTATTCGCGCCGAAAACCGTCAAACCATGCAGAAAACTGGTGTTTTAAATAAGTGATGGGGATAATTGCTTAAAGCGAAAGCTTTCAGAACTAAGTCTTCCTTTAAGTGAGGGGCTACAGAAAAAATCTCGCACGTCAGTTCTGTCCGTTGCAGTCGGCAGCAGACAACTTTGGCTGTTGTATGACCATAAAGTTTAAGGGTTAAAGCGCTGTTTAGGATTTCCGCGTACCTGTTTACTCTGTGAGGTTTAAAGTTTGACCGTTGAAACTGTGGAAGAGCGCAAAGCTGAGGTTCTGATAAAACTGCGAAAGTACAAGCTCGTCAAAAAAGAAACGCATGAAGGCGCAATCTCCTATATCATCAACATTCCCGAGGACAAGGAGAAAGCTGTGGTCTGGTGCTTCTTAGGCGCAGCCACAGTTGGTATCGCGGCGATGAATACGCTCTACAAGTTTATGAAGGAACACGAGTTGGAACGCGCCATCGTCATCACTGAAGGACGTTACACACACGCGGTCAAGCAAGCAGCCAAGAAAAAGAACGTTGAGCTCCTGCCCAAATCTTTTCCAGTGTTTGACATTTTTGAACACGCGTTGGTGCCCAGACACGAAATCCTCAGCACGAAAGAAAGAGATGAGCTCTTGGCACAGTTAAAAGTGCAGCCGTATCAGATGCCGCAGATAAAATCCACAGACCCAGCCGTTAAAGCCATCGGCGCAAAACCAGGCGACGTGCTGAGAATCATAAGGAAAAGCCAGACTGCCGGCGAGCACATCGCTTACCGTTACGTCGTTGAGTGAGCACTTATTTGGATATCATGACTTCTGTTGCCTTCACGACAGCCGAGATTTCGTCACCAACTTTTAAGCCCAAGTCTTCAATAGCTTCTTTGGTGATGACGGAAGTGATGACTGCTGGCGTCTTTATCTCTATCTTTACCTTGGCTGTGATTCCGTCAGTTTCTACGGAGACAACTTTTCCCTTCAGTTGATTTCTCGCGCTAATCTTCAAACTTATCGCCTCCAAGTATTCAGGGTCGGAGAGAAACCGACTCAAACAATCCTCAAGCCTCTTGTACTCTGCAAGCAAGCTTTCACCAAGCGCGGTAAGTTTGGCGCCGCCACCTCCAGCTTTGCCGCCCTTGTAGGTGTCTACGATGGGTTCGCCTATGGTGTTTTCTATTTTTTGGATATAGTTCCACAGGTAACGATAGGACATGCCTATTGCTTCTGCGGCTTTGGACAGCGAGTTTTCCTTGTTTATAGCTTCAAGGATTTCTGCTCCGCCCTTGCCTATCAAGGGTTGTCCTCTGTGCTCTATCCATATTTTGGCTGAGGGCTTGTGTTTTTTGTCGGTGAACATCCTGTCTAGAACATCCGCGCGCAATGTTTATAAAGTTTAGCCGTTATGTATGGAAATACCTAACGTGTGGAAAAATGAAAGCATGGCAAAAAATCCTAATAGCAGCTGTCTTAACCACGGTAATAGTAATCGCGGGAACAATCGTTTACTTTGATTATTTCGCTCAAAGACGCCTAAGAATATCCACCACCACAAGCCTCTACGATACAGGACTGCTAGACGAAATCAAATCAGTGTACGAAGCAACGCACAACATAGACATCCACATTATATCAACAGGAACAGGCATCGCGCTGCAACAGGCTTCCGCAGGAGACGCAGACATCGTGCTTGTTCACGCACCTTCTCAAGAACTGACGTTTCTCGAAAACGGCTATGGCGTCTGCAGAAAAATAATCGCCTACAACTACTTCACCATAGTTGGTCCAAGTGCAGATCCAGCGGGAATTACTGGAGAAAACGCCACTGAAGCCTTGAAAAAAATTCTTACTTACGGAAGAGAACACGCCGGCCAGACAATTTGGGTCTCGCGAGGAGACAATTCGGGCACGTTTTCAAAAGAGACCAGTCTCTGGACTGCAGCAGGCTACAACCAGACAGAAATATCCAGCGAATCCTGGTATGCGACAACAGGCGCAGGTATGGCGAACACGTTGAACGTGGCAAATCAGAAAGAGGCTTATACGCTGTCAGATGTAGGCACGTACCTATCATTGTACGAACCTGGCACAATCCAGTTAAAATCTATCATAAACGGTGGAAAATCGTTGCTTAATGTCTACAGCGTGATGGCGGTGAACCCGGCAAAAGTCAGCAACGTTAGCTTCACTGATGCGATAGACTTCATAAAATGGCTTGTTTCAAATACTGGCCAACAGGTAATTGACAACTATGGAGTGGCTGAATACTCGCAGCACCTGTTCTACGGTGCAGTTCAAGCCCTAAAGAACGGTAGTCCTCAACCTGATGTCTCGTGGATCCAGAGCTATGCTTACTTTAACGGTACTGAATGCCCGACGCAGTGGAGAGATGACCATCCTGAACTTTACTCTTAGAGGTCTATGTAAGTGAACCCGATAATAGATGGTGTGCAGAAGGCGTTTCAGCTGATTTTCTCAGGTGACCCGACGTTTTATGGCGTGGTCTACCGATCTCTCTTCTTTTCTGGCGTTGCCACGATTCTTGCGGCTTTGTGGGGAACGCCCATTGCGATGTTGATTGGTCTCAGGGAGTTTCGGGGGAAGACTTTGGTGAAGAGTTTCTTCAACACGATGATTGGCATGCCCACGGTGGCTTTGGGTTTGATTCTTTATCTTGTTTTTTCAAAGGCTGGACCGCTGGGACCTTTAGGACTGCTTTACACGCCCGCAGCGATTATGCTGGGTGAGGCGGTGCTTGTAACTCCGTTAATAATCAGCATCACGACAAACGCTATCGAAGCAGTAGATCCGGAGATGATGAATCTGGCGAGGACTCTGGGTGCTTCAGAATCTCAGACATCGATTGCAATTTTGAAGGAAGCGATGAACGGGGTTATTTTAGGCAACATTGCAGGCTTCAATCGCGCGGTTGCTGAGTTAGGTGTGGCTTTGCTGGTGGGCGGCGGAATCCTGGGCGCTACAGATGTGCTTACGACGGATATTTCGCTGTACACTCAGCGCGGCGACTTGGGTTTGGCTATAGCGTTTGCGATAATATTGCTTTTAATAGTGTTTGGCATTAACCTAATCATAATGTTGGCCAAGAAAGCGAAGATACTGCTGACGTTTGGCAGAAGTCCCCAATGAAATCTAACCGTGAGCAAGAGGCGTAAGGCATGGTGGCACTTGTAGAGTTAAAGAATTTGTCGAAGTCTTTCAGCGACCGAACTGTGCTGGACAACATAACGTTGCAGATTGAGGAAGGTGAAATTCTGGCGTTGCTTGGACCAAACGGGTCTGGAAAAACCACTCTGCTGAAAATCTTGGCTTTTCTGGAAAAACCAACAGGCGGAGAAGTCACGTTTCAAGGTGTGCCAGTGACTGCCAAGAATGTGGAACAGTTGAGGTTGCAGAGTGCCATGGTTTTTCAGCGGACTATGATGTTCAGTACAAGCGTCTATAACAATGTTGCTTACGGTTTGAGAATGCGGAAAATGCCCAAAACCGTCATCAAAGAAGAAGTCAGTAAGGCGCTAAGCCTCGTAAAACTGGAAGGCTTTGAGCAGCGTTCGGCGAAGAATCTTTCAGGTGGAGAACAACAGCGCGTAGCTTTGGCCAGGGCTTTAGTGTTGAAAACCAAGCTTCTTTTGTTGGATGAGCCAACCGCCAACTTGGACCCCAAGAACGCCGCGATTGTTGAGGACGTGATAGCCACGGCAAATCGTGAGTTGAAGACAACGATTGTTATAGCTACACACAACATGTTTCAGGCGAAGACTTTGCCCAATCGAATCGCGTTGATAAATGATGGAGTAATTTCTGAGGTGGGTGAGCCGAGCGAGATTTTCAGCAGGCTCTCCAAGAACTTGGCTAGTTTCGCTGCTGTTGACAACACTTTCGTGGGGACTGCTGAGACAACAGCGGATGGCACGACGATTGTAGATATAGGAAACGGCGTACGGATTGAAGCGACTGCTCAACGGTCTGGAGAGATTTCTATTTTTATCAGTCCGCAGGATATTATCTTGTCTAAAAGTGCTGTGACATCAAGCGCTAGGAACGTTTTCAAGGGCAGAATTACAAGCATCATAGAGTCAGGTTCGCTCGTAAAACTCACTGTAGACGTTGGACAACCGTTTGCGGTTCAGATAACGAAGCGGTCTTTCAGTGAAATGGGGCTTAACTTGGGTTCTGAGGTGTATATTGCGTTTAAGGCTTCAGGGGTTCAAGTGGTTTAGGGCGGGGGTTTTCCGTTCTTCTGCCAATTCGTCCAGAATGACGAGCGCTTCGCCGAGCGACATGTTCAGCCTCACAGCCAGTTCTTCTGGTGTCACGTCGGCATTTGCAGGGAGAATGTTATCCCGCGTGTATGCCTTATGCGTTGGATACATCACAATGGAATGGACGGCTTCAACAAGAAGCGCCCACAACTTTTCTTTGGAATAGTTTTCAAGGTTCATCTGGAATCAGCGAATTATTACGCGAGACTGCTATTAAACGATGACGAAATGTATCTCATGCAGACTGCGATGGTCGGGGGAATTCTAAAATTATTGAGAGAATAATTGAAACATAGTCGGAAAAGGCTACATTTCACGTTCAAAAGGTTTATTTCGCCTTGAAAATAATCTTACCTGATTGTTATGAATATACTTGAGGTCAAGGGCTTATCAGTTAAAGTTGAAAACAAGCTTATCCTCAAAGACGTCGCTTTCAGCTTGAAGAGCCGTGAAAGCCATATTCTCTTCGGACCTAACGGTTCTGGAAAGACGACGCTCATAAGCACGTTGATGGGTCTTCCCTCGTACGAGGTGGTTTCGGGTAAAATAATTTTCATGGGCACCGACATCACTGATAAAAGCGTTGAGGAACGGGCGCGGCTCGGTATGGTTGTGAGTTTTCAAAATCCGCCCGAGATTACGGGCGTGAAGCTTGGTGACTTGCTGAAGCTGTGTTTGGGCAAGAATCCCGCAGATGACTTCAGCAAGGAAGAGCAAGCGCTTATAGACGCTTTCAGGCTTACGGAGTTCTTAAACAGGGACATTAACGTTGGCTTCTCCGGCGGAGAACGGAAGCGCTCGGAAATTCTGCAGCTGATTTTTCTCAAACCGAAGCTTCTTTTGTTGGACGAGCCTGATTCAGGTGTGGACATTGAAAGCCTGAAGCTTATCGCCACTGAACTTCAGCGTTACTTGGAAGCCAGCGGCAGTTCAGCGTTGATAATCACGCATAAGGGCGACATACTTGATTATATCAAAGCCAAGTACGGCTGCATACTGCTGGAGGGGCAGTTTCACTGTTTCACGAATCCTACCCGCATTTATGAGGACATCAAGAAGCTGGGCTACGAAGAATGCGTGGCTTGTAGGGTAAGAACAACGGAAGGATGGAAGTAGTTTGAGCAAAGAAAATGATCTCATGAAGGTTCCGCACAAAATTCTAGAAGAAACGTACAAGGCCGGCATGGAAGCAGAAGAGAAAAACAGGTCTGGCACCTTCTACCACGTAAACCAATCCACGATTTATTCGAAGGTTAATGAGCTTTTCGAGGGGAAAATCAAGCTCATGGACACAAAAGCTGCTCTGCAGAAGTATACTTGGCTGGGCGACTACATGTGGAAACTCGTAGACAAAGACAAAGACGAGTTCACACGGAAGGTGGCGGAAGACTGGAGCGGCGGCTACTTCATGCGAATCATGCCAGGCGTTGAAATAACTTTTCCTTTGCAGTCGTGCCTTTTGATTACGCAGAATAACTTGGAGCAGCGTGTTCACAATATCATCATCGCGGAAGAAGGCTCTAAGGCACACATAATCACAAGCTGTGTTCAGCATTCAAGTGTCCCAAAGGCTTCGCACCTGGGCGTTTCAGAGATCTACGTTAGAAAAGGCGCCTCGCTAAACTTTACGATGATTCATCAGTGGAGCGAAAATACGCTTGTGCGTCCGAGAAGCGCGGCTGAGGTGGATGATAAGGCTGCGTTTGTTTCAAATTACGTTTGCATGCGTCCCGTGAAAGATGTGCAGATGTATCCAGTGGCTTTCTGCAAAGGCGTGAATTCAACGGCAAGTTTCAACAGCATCCTGTATGGCAACAAGAAATCTTCTATGGATATTGGGTCGAAGGCAGTTCTGACTGGGAAAGGCAGCAGGGCGGAGATGGTTAGCCGCGCTATCGCACGTGAAGGTTCTAAAATGATTATTCGCGGCTTGATAGAGGGAAGTAGTCCTGATTGCAAAGGGCACTTGGAGTGCCGTGGTTTGCTCGTTGATGAAGGTGACGCGATTTTGCAATCTATACCAGAGCTGATTGCGCGGCGGAAGGGCGTGGAGATTACGCATGAGGCGGCTGTGGGCAAAATCTCGGAGAAGGAGATCGCGTATTTGATGACGAGGAAACTGTCGCGGGATGAGGCGGTTTCCCTGATTATTCGAGGTTTCATGGATGTGAGCATTCTGGGCTTGCCTGACTCCTTGAACGCTGAAATTAAACGAGTTGTTGAGGCTTCGACGGAAGCCAGTTAGCCCTCCTTTCTATTCCCCGTCAGCTCTGTTGCCAGTCCCTTCCTTTTCTTGTTTTTCAACATGGTTTGACGGGTTTCTGCGTCAATACGGACCTACCCCCTCTATAGTTTCTGCAACGAACCACTAATAGGCTCCAAATATGCTTGCGTTGCTGCCTAACGCTTTGAGCGCATCAAAATGGATAAATCCGTGGTTGCCGATTCTTCTCTTGGGATGATGTGAGGCGACGGCTTCGAGCGTCAAGCTGTGAGAAAAGCCATAAACCTACACTGACCCCCGCTACGGCTAACCTGAAGGTGCGCTGGACATTGCTTAAAGATTTTAACCTCTTAGCTACAACCTCACGCGGCAACGAGAGGCAGATGTGCTATGAACTGAGCTACCTGCTCCACGATTTGTTAGGCGACCCTTCGCCAGTTGCGGACAAGACAGGCATCCGCGGTTTGGTGGCGGCGAAAACCAGCCTAAACCCCTTTGAAGTTATAGAAAAATTCCGCGCCATCCTGCAGGAGCGCCCGTACGAGTTCCGCTACGCGCTGAGGATACTCCCAATTGAGAGGGTTGTACACACCGACTTGGAAGAGGTGAAACGGGTGGCGCTGGAGCTTGCAGCAGGCATAGCTGAGAACGAGTCCTTCAGGGTCACGGTGGAAAAACGCTTCACCAGCCTGCACAGCCGAGACTTCATAGAGGCAGCTGCAGCAAGCATCGCGAGGAAAGCTGACTTGGAAAACCCTGATAAAATCCTGCTAATCGAAGTTCTCGGCGGGCTCACGGGCATGTCGCTCATAAAACCCAACGACGTTTTAGCTGTGGTCAAAGAAAAACTGCTCTAAACGCTATGGCTGGGTCTGCAGCAAAGCCATCCTTTCGATGACAAGGTTAACCACGGCTTGCTTCACATCATCCTTCGTCATGACTGCGTTCAGCTCCGTTTCGGTGATTCCGAAGGCTCTGCGGATGCCTTGCAATTTTTCACTCGACAATCCGAGAACCGACTCGTCCGCCACGACGCCGACTCGCTTTGAAACCGCCGCGAGAGTCGCGTCAACCAACTCGGGACTTTCGCCGAGAACCACCACTGCAACGTTCGAGACGCCGCATTTGACTCCCATCTGCGCCAACGCCTTTTTAATCTGGCGCTGAGCCGAAGCGTAAAGCATGGTTTCCATCGCCAAGCTTTTTGAGATGTTGCGCTTGCTCCTAAAAGCCGTCAAGGCATTTAGTGCAGCAAAGTACAAGTGCTCCCACGTCGCCACCAAGTCAGCGTTGAAGAATTGAACCCACGCGTGCCATGGCTTCTCGCTGCGCGTCGCCTCCAAGAAATCCGTGGAATCCGCGATTTGCACGTTTCTGAATCCGGTGATTCCCACGTACATGCCGTGTTCAGCTACTTGTTTCAGCAATCTCCTCTTTCCTCGACCACTTCTTTCAGAAAGCTTTCAGCCAAGCGTTTGGGCACGCCGGCTTTTACAAGTTTCGCGACCTCCCCTTCAATCACGTCTTTGGCTTGGTGTTTTTCAGCGATTTTCCGGATGGTTTCCCGCGTTTCCCATGGAAAAACCACCCAGCACTCTGTCTCCTTCGCGTAGTAATCGGGCTTGGTTTCGCTCCAGGGCTTGCGGTACACGGTGGCGGTTCTGACTTCCGTGGCGCCCTGCTGGCTGACGTGAACTTTTGCGAGCGCCAAACTTTTGCCTTTGTCGGCGATGTCATCGACTATGAGGACCTTTTTGCCCGCTACGTTCTCGGAAACGCCTTGCTTCAAAACAGGCTCGCCTTTGGTTTGGGCTATCCCCGTGTAAAATTCGATGTTGACTGTGGCGAGGCGCGGCACCTCGAGAAGGTCAGATAAAACCCGCGCGGAAACCCAACCGCCTTTCGCTATGCCCACAATAACGTCGGGTTTGAAGCCGCTCTGGCGGATTTTCCCAGCGATTCGAAGCAGTGCTAAGTGTATTTGGTTCCATGATGGTGCTTCGTAATCTGTTTCGGTTTTCACGGCTTTACCTCTCTGCAGGATGGAACTTGCTGAGAACGCTGGTTTAAGCTTTGGCTTCAGTTTTCAGTGCGCGCGCCAGTTGCTCAGCGTCTTTCCTGATTTTCAGCAAATCCTCTTCGGTGGGCTTTCCCCTGATGTCGCCCATCCTGCCCTGCGTGCTGTTCTCCAGTGAACCGTGAAACTCGCTCAGCACATACCATTCGCCTAAAACCGTAAAGCCCAAGTGTTCAAAGAACTGGCGCATGTACTTACCCGCCGGCGTCGCCTCATCAATACCCGTGTGAGGCCCAGAGTAAGTGACGAAAATCAGCGCGTTCTTGCCAGGAACTTTTGGGGCGCAGGGTTTGATTTTGCCTTCTCTGCGGTAAGCCGCGAACTTGTTTTTTAGGAAGTTTGCCATGGGTTCGGGCGGGTGCCACGAATAGGAAGGTGCTCCAACGCACACCAAGTCGTAATCGAAGTAGTCTACGCTTTCTGCTTCCTCAACCCTTTTGATGGTGACTTGGATTGCCTCGTTTTCTAAGCCTTGTTTGATGGCGTTTGCTACTTTTTCGGTGTTGCCTGTCTTCGACCAGTAAATTATTAACGCGTTTTTCATCGGCAGTTTCTTCGCGCATTAACAAATGATGTTTTCGTTATTCCTCTACTTCGAATTCCACCTTCACGGGGATTGCTTCAGTGAAGATTGATACAACGGGGCAGTTTGCCTCTGTTCTTCTCCAAGCGGCGTCCAACAGTTCTTTTCTTGCCTTGGCGGAAACATTGACTTTCATCGTTACGCCATTTACCACGGGTGAAGTTGGCGTTTTTTCAGCTTCCACGGTTACCTCAACTTTGTTCAGTTCAATGTTGCTTTTTCTGCATACGTCTGCGAATATAGTGACGCCACAGTCAGCCAATGCCATCAATGCCAGTTCCAAAGCTGTGGGTCCGCTGTCGCCGCCGTCCTGAGCGGTAGGCAGGTCGCATACTACACTGTGTGTTCTCTGATTGTCAACTATTGAACGTACGTTCTCGACTAATTTTGCTTTTGCTTTAATTTTCGGCATTTTAGTCATCAGTTAGCGTTTTGTTACTAAGCTATTTAAGAATTGTCAAGGTGCGTGCACGCGAACGCTGGGCAGTTTAGCCTGAACTATTTTGGCTTTCTTCGGATGGTTGTTCTGTGGCAATCTGCAGGGGTCTTCCTTCGGTTAAGGCTTGAGCCGTTTTCTTTCTGGCGCTTTGCACTAGCCGCCATATGGTTCCCCGTGATACGCCCATTCTTTCTCCAGCTTCCTCTTGGGAGAGCCCCTCTAAATCGACGAGTCTGAGGGCTTCTATTTCCGCGGGTTCAATAAGTATTGGCCTCGGGTTTGCTTGTGGCGAAGGAGAAAACGTGTTGGTTACTGGCGTTTTCTCTATTGTTATTGGTTTTGGGAAGCGGCCTCTTCTGCCGCGTCTGCATCGGTGTCGCCAGCCCATTGTTATCGAGGTTTGTATGTGCTGCGTAACTTTTATATATTTCTGTGCATTATCACATAATTAATTATGTGCATAAACACAAAAAACAAATAAGAGGTGACGCATAAAAAATGGGATGGAGAGGAAGAGGATGGACAGGCCCATGGCCAGGAAGAGGACCATTCAGCAATCTACCGCCATGGCAACGACCCGGCTGGCTCTACGGAAGAGGTGCATGCTGGTATCTATACGGACCCTACCAGGCAGTGTTTCCGACAATAAAGGTCGAAGACGAGAAAGCTTTGCTTGTCGAACAGAAAAATCTGATAGAAGAACAGCTGAAAGCCATGCAGGAGACCCTAAAGAAAATCCAAGAACGACTGGATGAACTCAGTAAATGAGTCATTTATCCTTTTTTCTTAGACTCAGCTTTCGAAAAGAATTGAGGGAGTGACCCAATTGGACAAAATCAAAATTGCCATAGCTACAAAAGGATACGATGGTCTAGAAGATACTGTATCAAATGTTTTCGGGAAAGCGAAGACATTCACGATGGTTACTGTTGAAGATGGCAAAGCCAAAAATGTAAGAATAATCGACAATCCTGCCGCAGCTTATGAACATGGCTCTGGACCAATAGCTGCAAAGACTTTAGCAGAACTTAGAGTAGACTTAGTAATAGCGTCTCAATTGGGACCAGGCGCATTAGAACTGCTGGAGTATCATAAGATAACCCCCATGTTGGTAGATCCCAATACCACGGTCGCTGAATCCATAAAAAAGGCATTACCCAAACTGACCAAACAAAATACGTAAGCTTTCTTTTTTTGTGATTAACTAAAACAAAACCGTTTCTCAACGACAGACAGTAGTTTAGAAACGGAAACAGTCCGATGCGTCTTCATCATCGACCCAGAAAGCAAGATACGAGCTATGCTCTATTACCCGCTGACCACAGGCAGAAACATGAACGAGATACTGAGACTGATAGATGCCCTGCAAACAACAGACAAGTACAAAGTTGCCACCCCCGCTAACTGGAAACCAGGCGACCCCGTTGTCGTCCCCGCGCCTACCACGATTGAGCAAGCTGATGAAAGGCTCAAAGAAAGCTACGACTGCAAAGACTAGTACCTCTGCACCAAGAAACTTCCGAAGGCTGATAGCATGCCGTGCGTGTCGCCAGACGGGGAGCTCACACCAAGCGGAATGGCAACGCTGAAAGCACTTAAAGACGGCGCGTTATCTTGGAAAAAGATCTGGATTTTTTGCCCGAACAGTCATTTACGATTTTTCACGTGAAGCGAGCTTAACCTGTTAGTTCTTCGACTTCTTTTTTGCCTTCTTCCAGCTCTTTTTTTTGTTCTTTATCGTTTATCAACAGCAGAGCTTGGAATTCTCCGACATGGGTTTTTTCTTCCTTAGCGATGTCCAGCAGAATCGTCTTTATGTGCTTGTTCTCAGCTAACGCTGCCATCTGCTCGTAAAGATTCACGGCATCCAGCTCGGCGATTATTGCTACTCTAAGGATTTCTTTGTCCACATCTTCTTTCTTTATGCTTTCAAGATTTATTGGAATTTTTGATAACAATTTTTTCACCTCTCTTCTTGTTTTTAGATAACCGTAATCGGTTCATTTAAACGCTTAGTTAACAGACATCAAGTTGACTACTTTTTTCCAGATCACCTCAATTTCCTTGGCAACAGCGCTTCTCGGCGAGTATTCCATGATGGTTTTTCCATTTACCATGGCTTCTGTGACTTCAGGGCTGAAAAGAATCTTGCCAACAACCTCTATGCGGTTTTTTCTGCAGAAACTCAAGATGCTTTCAGTGTTAGCCGCGTTTATGTCATACATGTTTATGCAGACGAAAGGAGTTACATGGAAATGATTAAGCAGTTGCAGCGCTCGTTCAAGGTCGTGAATGCCAGATAACGTTGGTTCAGTAACTACTAAACCAGCGTCCACTCCTGTAATCGACGCTATAACGGGGCAACCTATTCCCGGCGAACCGTCAATGATGATGAAGGCGCTGTTTTCTTTTTCAGCAACTATCTTAGCGTTCTGCCTTACCAACGTAACAAGTTTTCCCGAGTTAGACTCGCCCGGATTAAGCATAGCATGCGACATAAAGCCAAAATGCGTCTTAGAGATGTAGACGCTCCCAGAAACCCGTTCAACCAAAGTTATAGCGTTTGCTGGGCAAGTGACGGCGCAGACGCCGCATCCCTCGCAGGCGATAGCGTCAACCTTCAAATCGCTGGTTATGGCATCAAAGACACATTTTTCTTTGCAAAAACCGCATCTTGTGCATTTGATTTTATCGATTACAGCTATTTTTGAACTCTTGAACTCCTGCATTTTAATAACTTCTGGATGCAGAAGCATGTGCAGGTCAGGCGCGTCAACATCACAGTCTGCGACTACAGCATTTTTAGCCAGAACTGCGAAGGAAGCCGTTAGTGTTGTTTTGCCAGTGCCGCCTTTGCCGCTTAAAATCGTTAGCTGCTTCATTTTTCCACCAGTTTCCCTATGGCACCGTAAAGTGTCTGAAACTTTTCAGTCCACTCTGGCATTTCTAGACTGAAAGGCACGCCTCGCGAATAAAGTTCCGCAATTTTTCTTTCATAAGGAATCTCCATCAATACGCGGATGTTTTCTTCCTTGCAGTAGTCGTAAACTTTCTTGTCACCTACACCTGCACGGTTGACTATGACACCGAAAGGAACCATCATTTTCCTCAAAACCTGAATGGTAATCTTTAAATCATGCAAGCCAAAAGGAGTAGGCTCCGTGACGAGAACGCAGAAATCACTGCCTCTGACGGTTTCTACAAATGGGCATGAAGCACCGGGTGGAGAATCAAGAATCGCGTTTTCACCCTTTTTTATCTGCTGTTTAGCGGTTTTTATAACCGGAACCGCCAACGGCTTGCCTACTTCAAGTTCTCCATAGACAAGCGCTAAATCACCAGCTGAAGCAAACTTTAAAGTGCCAATTCTATGTTTTTCCCAACTGATTGCCTTTTTTGGGCAAACCAGTTCACATCCGCCGCAACTGTGGCATAAGTCTGGGAAGACTAGGACTTTCTGTGGGCTGACAAATATGGCGTTGTAGTGACAGAATTGTGAACATTCTCCGCAGTGACTGCACAGCGCCTCGTTCACAAGCGGAACAAAAGTGTAAACAGGTTGCATTTTGTGTATTTTGGGGTGCAAAAGTAAATGGGCATTTGGCTCTTCTACGTCGCAGTCTATGAATTGAACGTTGCCCACCGAAAGGGCTATGTTCACGGCTACAGATGTTTTTCCAGTTCCGCCTTTCCCGCTTGCAACTGATATAATCATGAAACTTTCACATACCTGTGATTTGTTTTTTTAGCTTTTCAAGTGTTTTATGCAAAGCGTTAACTGCAAGATCTGCGCAATGACTCTCTGGTAGCCCATCCAACTCTCTCAAAACATCATCTTTCGTGATTTTCCAAGCTTCATCAATATTCTTGCCTTTTACCAGCATTGTTAAAGCGGAGCCTGAAGTGGCTGTTCCCGCGCAGCCGATGTACTCAAATTTTGCATTGCTTATTATTTCGTTTTCAAGCTTCAAATAAAGAGTGATTTTGTCTCCGCATGGGAGACCCGTATAGGTAGCGACTGCATCTGGATTTTCAATTGAGCCAACATTGGTCTTATTCAAGTAATATTTAATGGCTTTTTCTGAGTAGCCAGCTTTAAACAACAATTTCTTTATCATCAACTTCCTTGGCATTAGCGTACGCCCGCAATTAGCTCTTAATTTAATGGTGGTGCAAATGCTCATGGTGTTCAGCGTGATGGTGTGCATGTTCGCAGCCTTCGGTGAGTTCTGGAAGTTCATCGTTCTTGTATGCCGCGATTACCTCGTTGACTGTATCTGCGTTGGCTTTCAGCACAGCAACTCCTGCACTTTGGAACGTCATCAGCCCTCTTGGTCCCATACCGTAAACTATTAGCGCGGTTGGCTTGTACGTTAGGATGTTGTCGTGTGAGTAGCCCGCTCCACCTGCATGTTCGCCGACGTTTGGAACAGTTTTAACGTTTAAAACTGCACCACCATCGTCAAGTTCAACAATGGTGTAGTAAGGTGCCCTTCCGAAGTGTTCCGCTAATCGAGCATTCAACCCCTGCTGGTCTTCTGTAGGAATAACTACTCTCTCTGTCAATTTACCACCTCCTCCAGTGAAACTGGTTTTTGAGACTTCTGGTTGAGATTAGTTACTGCTTCCATATTCCTCTCCTCGCATGTCCTCTACCCATTCCGAAATGCCCCCCAACGGTGGGTGCCCTCGTACTCTGTAATTCACCTTTCTTGAATTTCTCAATAACTTCTCTTACGGTTCCTGATGGCGACGTTACAATTTCTATACCTGCCGCTGACAGTGCACTAAAGGCGTTGGGTCCAACGTTTCCAGTTATAAGTAGTTTAACCCCTTTGTTTGCGATTGCTTGTGCCGCCTGAATTCCTGCGCCGCCTGTTGTAGCAGCAGCTGCGTTCGGAGTGGCTTCGTACCGCAGAGTTTCAGAATCTACGATTACAAGGTATGCGCATCTACCGAATCGAGGATCTAACTGCGCGTCTAGATTGTTTGATGTTGCACTTACACAAATTTTCGTTTTTTAACCCCCCCCTTTATATTACGCTATTTTTTTGGTAGTTTTCAATTATCTTTTGGATCTCTTCTTCTGACGGGTGAGAGATGGCGCCGACAGGACAAACCTCTTTGTCTTCACAACCTCTGCAAAATACTATGCAGTTGTAGGGATTCTTTACGATAGGCCGCTTTTTTCCATCTCTCTCTTCAAGTGCATACACGCCGAAACCACCTGCAGTACAGTAATCAACGCATGATCCGCAACCAATGCACTTACTGTAGTCAATTGTCGGGTACCAAGGAATCTTGCTTCGAGGAACACCCTCATAGATTTCTTCAGACACATCACTCACCCCCTTACAGGCTCATGTTTGAGGAATTGCTTAATCTTTTCAACAATCTCTGTGAATGCTTTGGCTGCAGGTGAGTTTTTGTTTTCAGTTATGAATGGTAACCCATTGTCTGAGTCATTGCAGATGTTAGGATCAATTGGAATACTGCCCAAGTAAGGAACGGACAGGTCGTCAGCTATTTTTTTTCCTCCGCCTGTTCTGAAAATGTCAAGCGCGGCGCCGCATTCGGGGCAGACGAAGCCGCTCATGTTCTCGATTATGCCTATTACTGGAACTTTCAGCTGTTTGGCGAATGTTACCGCTTTTTTGACGACAGCTTGTGATACTTCGGAAGGCATGGTCACTATTATTACGCCGTCGATGTCTGGAATTAGCTGCATGATGCTTAATGGTTCATCACCAGTTCCAGGTGGAAGGTCGATTAACAGAAAGTCGAGGTCGCCCCATGAAATATCGAATAAGAATTGTTGGATGACCCTCATTTTCAATGGACCCCGCCAAATCACTGGAGCCTCATCATTTGGAAGCAAGAAATCCATCGATACCACTTTGATTCCGTGCTGGCTTGTAACAGGAAAAAGCAAGCCACCAGGTCCGCCGATGAGTTTCTGTCCTTTTAAGCCCAGCATTTTTGGCACGCATGGTCCGTGAATGTCTGCGTCAAGAACGCCAACTTTGTGACCTTGCATTGCAAATGATGCAGCAAGATTTACGGTTGCAGTGCTCTTTCCGACTCCTCCTTTGCCGCTTATAATTGCTATCTTGTGTTGGATTTTGCTCATCGTTTTGAGCCTTCGCTCTTGTTCTGTCATTGTGATTTTTGCTTCTGTTTTTGTATCAAGTTTCGAGCTTGCTTTTGATTTGAATTCGCATTCTTTTGTTTCTGCCTGTTTTTCAGCGTTCATCAGCGGCTTCACCGTTTAGTGGAGAAGTTTAATACATAAACCATATTAATACCTTACGTTTATAAAATAAACAGAGGGCTGACTGTTTGGACGATATAGACCGAAAAATAATTTCACAACTCCAAATAGATGGACGAACAACACTGCAAGAACTATCCAAAACCATCGGGTTCACAAGCATGGGCACAAAGAAGAGACTGGAAAAACTAGTCAAAAATGGAACAATCAAATTGACAGCTCTGGTAAATCCAGACGTCCTCAAACTGCACCCAGCTATCGTAATGTTGGAGATGGAAAGTGCGGAAGCCATGCAAGAGCTTCTCGACAGGTTCAAAGATTGCCCGCGGGTTGTCCAGATTTTCAAAACAATAGGCGGCTACAACCTGATAGCCCTCGTCGTCGCAGAAACCCGTGAGACGCTTGAGAGCATATCGATGGAAAAATGCTCCTTGCGATGCAGCAGAGGCATTCGTCGGTCAGAATTCTACCCGATAAGTGACACATACTTTTCGCCGTTCCTCCAGATAAGGGAGCACCTGGCGCATAAAGGCAGAAAAGTGACCCCTTGCAACGTGGACTGCGACCCCTGTACGCGTTATGAAAGTCAGAAGTGCGTGGGCTGCCCAACAACAAGCCACTACAAAGGCACACTCTGATGGAAGGAACTGTTATGGCTGCAAACGAAAATCCCTTGGAATGCAGAGCCAAGGAAGTTGATGCTGTTGAAATAATCAGTTTAGTGGATAATTCACTGGATTTTCTCTCTACAATCGAAAAGAAGCAGGTCCAATCCTTCAGAGAGTGGACTATGAAACGTTATGGTCAAGGATGGAGCAAGACGCATACGGAATTGCCAGTGGCGGAGCACGGGTTTTCTCTGCTTGTCCGAGTTTTCAAAGACGGGAAGTCACGCACTGTTCTTTTTGATACTGGCATCAGCGCTGAAGGAGTCATTGAAAACGCCTGGCGGATGGGTCTGGACCTGAAAGAGGTGGATGCCATCGTCCTTTCCCATGGACATTACGACCATTTCGGCGGACTTGAAGCAGCAGTGAAAGAAATCGGCAAGTCCGGCTTACCAGTAATCACCCATAAAGACATGTTTGCAGTTAGAGGAGTGAGTACCTCGACTGGAGCGGTCAGAAAATACAAAGACTTCCCGAAGCAAGCACAGTTGAGCCCAGCACAAGTGATAACCACGCAGGCGCCGTGGCTGTTGGCTGACGACATGATTTGCGTGACGGGAGAGATACCGCGGCGAACAAGTTTTGAACGCGGTTATGCCCGCCACAAGATTCTCGTGAATGGTTCATGGCAGCCTGACCCATGGGTTCTGGATGACCGCGCACTCGTAATTAACGTTAAAGGAAAAGGTTTAGTCATCCTTTCAGGTTGCGCTCACGCAGGCATAATCAACACCGTAACTTATGCACAAAAAATTATGAAAAACGCAAACGTCTACGCTGTGATTGGCGGCTTCCATCTGGCTGGGAAAGAAAACGAAAGCAGAATCGAACAAACGGTGGAAGAACTGAAACGGATAAATCCAAAATTGATAGCGCCCTCGCATTGCACCGGTTGGAGAGGAATGTTCGCCATAGCCAATGCAATGCCAAACGCCTTCGTTTGGAACAGCGTGGGGAACCTCTACAGGTTCTGATGAATCCGCGGAGACAGCCATTTCGCTGCTTTTTTACAAATGGTTAAATAGAATTATTATTAAAGCCAGTTTATAATTAAATCGAGTTATATCTATTCCGTTAGTTCAAAGCTTTAAATTGTGTTTTCTTATCTCCGAGAGTTAATCCGTCCAGAGCCCCAGCAAACTCTTCTAATTTTTGGTTTTATTTAAAACTCTATTCAGTAGACGCTAGTTTTATCTTAAGCAGATTCAAGTTTGCCACCCCCAGCCATGTAGCAGAAAAGTTTGTAAGATTGGATAAATAGCATTTTTTCAGAAGCATATTGGAGTTTGAAAAACTGTGAAGCGTAATGGACCTTTGTACATTTTGCCTTGGCGATGCACTTTTGCGTGCGACAGCAACTGCGTACACTGCGCCTCAGCGAGAAAACCCACGTCCCCAGACGAAGTGGACACCGCGGGCGCCATGCGGATTGTTGACCAAGCGTACGAGTTCGGCGCCAGCTTCTTCGGCGTCACAGGCGGCGAAGCCCTGCGGCGCAAAGACCTTTTCGAAGTGTTAGCTTACGCCCGGAAAATCGGGTTAAATACCAGCATCATAACCGACGGGCGCCTCTTGACCGCTGAGGCGTTTGAGAAAGTTGTCAAGAACGAGACTCGCGTGTCAATCAGCATAGACGGCGCAGAAGCCACAAACGACCAGATCCGAGGAAAAGGCGCGTACGCAAGCGCGGTTGCCTCGATTGAGAAGCTGTCGCGTGCGGGGCTTCTGAACTGCCTTGTTTACACGTTCGCCAACGTCAGCGACTCGGTTACCAACGTGAACGCGGGCGACATGCGGCACGTGCTTGACTTGGCTGCGAAACACGGTGCAAGATGGGTGATATACCACGGCTTCATCCCATACGGCAAAGACCCTGCCAGCCTCAAGGCGGCGCCTTCACCACAGCAGTACGAGTGGGCATGGAACATGCTCTACGACTTAGCCACTGAGTACAAGGGGAAACCTGCCGTCAACGTTTACTATCCGTCCTATGCGCGGGTGGCGAAGCAGAGAGGCATGCCCGACTTCGACAACTGGTACAACCACTTCTTCTTGGGCAGGTGCTTCTTCGGCAAGTTCATAAGCATCGCGGAAAACGGCGACGCCATCCCCTGCAGCTTCAACGACGTGTATCGGCTTGGAAACGTCCTCAAAAAACCGCTCAAGGACATATGGGCGGAAATGCAGGCGTCCGACTTCTTCAGCAAAATCAGAGACAAAAGCAACCTGAAGGGCAAGTGCAGAGTGTGCGAGTACCGCGAAATCTGCGGCGGCTGCCGAACCTCCGCACTGTTCTACACGGGTGACATATTTGGTTCTGACCCGCAATGCGCATACGTTCCCAAGTGCCTGAGAGAAAAGTAACGCACTACTTCTTTTTTATGAGGTAGATTAGCAAGCCTATGGCGGCACCGACCACTATAACTGTGATAACCACGCCTGCGATGGCTTCAAGCTGTTCAGGCGTTAAAGCGGGTTCCGCGGTTGGCGGGGATGTCGGTCCCATGTTTGGTGGTGTGGGCGTCGGAGAACCTGTAGGTGGTGGTGTCGGTGTTGATGTTGGTATTGCTGGTGCTTGAGGGTTCGGCTCGGTCAAGAAGGGAACGAAACTTACGGTGCCAAGGGTGAAATCTTTTTTATAGTCGTAGATTGACTGGCTGATTGCTTGCTCATTGGTTGTTCCCCACCAATTGTAGCTTGCGTTTACGTTGTTTGAGGTGCCATCCAAGTAGAGATTGTATTCGGAGTTGTCTTGTATGTTGTTGTTTTGGATGGTGCACTGCTCAAATGTGCCTCTGATTTTTATGCCTACAGCATTCTGGGAAATCGTGTTGTCTTGAATTGTTGTAGGTTTCCTGCCTCCATAGGGATTTTGAAATCCAATTTCAAACAGTATACCTACCTGGTTTTTGATGATTGCATTCCTGTAAATTTGGGGGATATTGGCGCTGAACCAATCACGAATAAGGACGCCGATGCTAATTCCAACATTAGTGTTGGTGATTGTGTTGGCTTCGATTGTGGGATAGCCGCTAACGCCGACGTATTCTGAGGCTACTGAAATCCCGATGCCGTTACCTGAAATCCCGCCTGTTATAGTGTTTTCTGAGATAACGCAGTTGCCTCTGGCAACGACGCCGCCTGTGATGGTGTTTTTTGAGACAGTGTTGCCAGACACTGAGCCTGTGATGATGTTATTGGTAACTGTATCGCCGCTAACGTCCCCGGTAATGGTGTTTCCTGAAATCAACCCACCTGAGACCTTGCCTTCAATGACGTTTTCGGAAATAATAATTGTGCCTCCGCCACTTACTCCTGAATCAAGGGAGCTCTTGCTTATCTTAACGGAACTGTCACTCGATACCGAGGTTGTTCTGAAAATCGCATTTTCCACTATGCAACCTGAATTAGTCTGCTCATTCCAGTCAGCACTAAATCCTGTAAAACTGATGCTACCTGCACCGTTGAAGGTTATTTTGTTGCTGCTGTTTCCTCGCGCCCGCAGAGTTCCATTTACCATTATGTAATAGCCGTTAAGGTTCACGGTGGTTCCTGCCTCGATTGTCAGCGTTACTCCATTGTTCACAAGGACGTTTCCAGCTAGCGAGTAGGGGCTGCCCGTTTTCGTCCACGTAGTATCTGCGCCTATTACGCCACTGACGCTTGTAGCAGCCTTTACGGTGCCCAGATGCGTGGCGCTTGCTAGCGCGAGTCCGCCGATCAGGAGGACTATCAAGAATGCACTTAAGTGTGGCTTCATTTCTGGTGCATTTCCCAATAGAACCATAGCTGCTCCGCATTTTTATGCTTTGCTTCCACCAGTGCATTTTTCGCCACCTCGGCTGCATTGAAAGGTTTTTATCCGCGCCACAAACATCTACGTTTAATGAACGGCAAAGAATTCTTCACAAACCGCTACCGCCAGCTAGGCTGGGAATTTCAAGAAGCCACGCCAAAACAAGCCATCAGAATCAACACCACAAACGCCAAAGAAGAAAACATCATCGAAAGACTCCACGCCAACGGCATAGAACTCGAAAAAATCCCTTTCCTCGAAAACGGCTACTGGATCCGCAACGCAAAGGTGTCAGCAGGCGCCACAGCCGAATACCTTCTCGGCTTGTACTCCATCCAGGAAGCCGCAGCGCAAATCCCCGCCACCCAATTCACCCGGATAAACGGCAAAACAGTGCTCGACGCATGCGCTGCGCCTGGCGGAAAAACCGTGCAGCTTGCCGACCAAATGAACAACACAGGCGCAATAACAGCGTTAGACGTCGACAAGCACCGACTGAAAGCCCTTGCAAACCATCTGGAACGTTGCCGCGTCAGCAACACTGCCGTATACAACCTTGACGCACGAAAAGCCCCGCAGCTAAACCTGAAATTTGACTGCATACTCATCGATGCTCCGTGTTCAGGAAACTATGCTGCAGACAAAAACTGGTTCCAACACAGAACCCTCGCCGACGTGGAACGAAACGCGAAACTGCAACGCGACATCATCGCCCAAACCGCCGCATGCCTAAACCCAGACGGCGAAATCATCTACTCAACCTGTTCGCTGGAACCTGAAGAAGACGAACTCAACGTAGACTGGGCAATAAAGCACCTGAACCTGCAAACCGAAACAGTGGACTGTCCAGGCGAAAAAGGCTTAACCAACGTGTTCGAAAAACGCCTAGACGCTTCAGTGGAACGTTGCAGGCGAATTTGGCCAGGAGAAACTCAAGGATTTTTCATCTGCAAACTGAAAAAGCGAGGTGGCACTACATGAAGTCGATAATCAGCTTCGCCGCTCAACTCGGCGCCACCATCATCCTGAACCCAGATTTCACGGTGAAAAAAGGCAACCGCTACTTCTTACTAAACCAGAACCTACGCAAAGTCATACGAAAAAACTTCTATTACGCAGGTACCTACCTGGGAAAAGTCAAAAACGGAAAATTCTTTCCTAGCTTCGCGCTGCTCGCCATCCTCGCGGAAAAAAAAGCAAACAAAGTAGTCGTTGACCGAAAAACGGCTTGGCTCTTCATCTGCGGCAGAGACATATTCCAAAAGGGCATAACCGCAGTGCACGGGTCACGGCGGAAAGGTGCGCATGCGCTGGTGCTGAACGAGTTCGGCGAATGCTTGGGTTTCGGCAGAATAATCCGCACATTGAACGTCGAAGGAAAGGGAAACGATGTTGTCGTGAAAAATATTTCAGATGTGGGTGATTTTCTGCGCCGCGAAGTTTGATTTTGCCGTCCACTCACATACACAGTTCCGCACACGTTATTTCAGCAATCGAGGTAATTTTTGAACATTTATCTATGACATAAAGCGATAAGCTTATATATGTTTACGTAAAATGTCATTTCCATAACATATGAAAACCAAGACCGCGCCTAAACATGAGGTTGAATAAAAAATGAAAAACTTCAAAGACAGTGTTTGGAAAGAAAACGTAACCAAAGTCGTCCAACAAATCCAAGAACAAGACATCAAATTTGTCAGACTCCAATTCACAGACATTAACGGCATCATAAAAACCCTAGCCGTAACATCCAAAAACATCGAAAGCATCTTCGAAAACGGCCAATCCTTCGACGGTTCATCCATCACAGGCTACCGCCCCATCGAAGAATCTGACATGGTTCTCTTCCCAGACCCAACCACCTTCGCTGTTCTTCCATGGCGACCGAAAGAAAAATCCAGTTGCCGCCTCATCTGCGACGTTTACACGCCTGAATACAAACGCTTCGAAGGCGACCCACGATACATCCTCGAAAGAACCATAGCCAAAGCTTACAAAGCCGGCTTCACCTACATATGCGCCCCAGAACAAGAATTCTTTATCGTAAAAGAAAACGACTCCCAACTCCCAACGCCCATAGACTTAGCAGGATACTTCGACTACCACCCAGGTGACCTCACCGACGACATACGCCGAGAAATAGCCGACACCGCCGAGCAGTTCGGCATAGAAATCGAAATTAGTCACCACGAAGTGGCTTTAGGACAGAACGAAATCGACTTCAAATACGACGAAGCCTTAACCACCGCCGATAGAACCGTAACCATGAGAATGATCACAAAAGTTGTCGCTGCACGAAACGGCTACGTCGCCACTTACATGCCCAAACCCTTCGCAGGAATCAACGGCTCAGGCATGCACACCCACCAAAGCCTCTGGAACACCGATGTAACCCAAAACCTGTTCTACGCCGACGACCCCACGTCAGGATACCTCTCACCCTTAGCCCGCAACTTCATAGGAGGACAACTCGCGCATGGACGCAAAATGTGCGCTGTTCTGGCATCCTGGCCCAACTCATATAAGCGACTAGTGCCAGGATACGAGGCACCGGTTTACCTCGCTTGGGCACACAAAAACCGCTCACCTCTCATCCGAGTGCCAAACTTCGGAGGAAGAAAAGCCGCCGCTCGATGCGAAATACGCTGCCCAGATCCTTCAGGAAACCCCTACCTGCAATTCGCTGTGTTGCTCGCCACAGGATTAGACGGCATAAAGAACAAAATCGACCCAGGTGAACCAGTGGAGCTGAACGTGTACCACATGAGCTACGAGGAACGCAAACAAAGAGGCATAGTTTCGCTCCCCGAATCACTGAAAGAAGCATTGGATGAAATGGAAGGTAGCGACCTAATGCGGGAAACTCTGGGCGAAGTCGCCTTTGAAAACTTCCTAACTGAGAAACGCAAAGAATGGGATCTCTATCGCATGCAAGTGACCGAATGGGAAGTCAACAGGTACATCAGACGGCTCTAAACCAGCAAGCCTTTTTTTTAAGGCTCCAAACCCTTTTTCTTTTCAAGCTGCGCCTTTAATTTTGTCCACCAAGTCTTCAAGGGCAACCGTGGTTTGTTCACGTTTATGTAGGTCTCGAACAACCACTTTGCCTTCGTTCAGCTCTCTTTTACCCACTATTACCGCATAATCTATCTTTCGCTTATCAGCGTCCTCCAGCGCCCTAGCCATTTTCCGCCCCATAACCTCAAACTCCACCCTCAATCCAGCGGCTCTCAGCCTCTCAGCAATCCTAAGTGCCTCAACCTTCATCAACTCATTCACAGAAACAACCACAAGACGCTTGCCCTCGACTGTTTTCAATTGAACGCCTTGCATCTGCATCGCCATGGCTATCCTGTCTAACCCGTGTGCAACACCTGTCGCCGGCGTCTGCTCCCCACCAAACGTCTCGATAAGTCTATCGTATCGTCCGCCGCCGCCCAATGCTATGTCCAACTCAGGAATATACACCTCGAATATTACGCCCGTATAATATTCCAGCCCGCGTGCAAAGGCAGGATCCACAGTTTCTACGGGGCAATCGCTCTGGGTGACAAGCACCAGAATATCAAGCAGGTTATCAACGGCAGCTTCAGCTTTTTCGTGACCCCTTACGTAGTATTTCATGTTCTCCAACGTTTCGAAACCTGTTTCACTTTTCTGCTCCAGCAATCCCTGAAGGATTTCTCTGCAACTTTCCTGCTTCACAAGTTTGAAAGCTTCATCATACTCTTTTTTGTCCATGAGCTGCAAAACCTGGTTCTGAGTCTTCTCGTCCACACCTTCCTCGGTGAGGATACCCCTGATCACTCCGACGTGACCTAACTTGAAAGCGTAGTTACGTAGCCCCACGTTTTTCAAAAAGCTGTTAGTGAGCAGAATCGTTTCCGCATCCGCTTCCGCCGTGCCAGCGCCTATCAATTCATAGTTTGATTGCCAAAACTCACGGTATCTTCCGCGTTGCGGTTCATCGTAACGGTAAACGCTGCCCACGCTGAAAACCCTCAGGGGCTTCGGCTCGTTCTTCAAAGCGGTTGTGGCGAGACGCGCTATAGACGCAGTAAATTCTGGACGCAACGCGACCATGCGGTCGCCTAAGTCCTTGAAGGTGAACATGCGCTGGCGGATTTCTTCGCCCGCCTTAGCGCTTAACAGGTCGTAAGATTCAACTATGGGCGTTGTAACTTCCCTGTAACCGTAGCACTTTGCTGTTTCTCTGGCTTTAAATACTATATAGTTCAAAGTTTCCGCGTCTTCAGGCAGCAAATCGCGCATTCCACGGACAGGTTGGAAAGTTGGCACGGTTTTTCCTCGCTTATTTGAATGTTAATTGTGATATTGAGTAGTAAACTATTTCTCCTCTGCGGTTCATCACGGCAAGGATTAGCTCTTTCTTTTGGCTTTGGCTCCTCTGCAACGCGTCTGTCAGATCTCTAATCGGCACAGGCTTGCCCTCTTGTATGCTGAGAATCAGGTATGGCGCGGTGTCTTTGCCGTAAGCGCCTCGTTCGTACATGCGGAAGTCGATTCCTTCACCGAAGCCTTCCCTGACAACGTAGCCTCTGCTGCGCAGGTCGCGGTAAACCAAGTAGTTAACCCATGCGTTCTGGTCTGTTTTTTCATAAGCTTGGAGAAGAGCTTGAAAATTCACTTCTTCGCCTTTCTCGTCTTTAACTTCCAGTATTTCTTTATCCATAAGGTAGAGTGCCTCATAGAAAGCCAACTTGAACACGCCCTCCTCTGCTGTGCCGTATCCACGTTGAAAAAGCGAGTCTGCGCTGCTTTTCTCGTCGATCCTGACGCCTTTTTCTGAAAGAATACCTGTGGTTTTGAGTTCTAATGGGATGGTTTTGTTATCGCTCATAGGTTATCGACCGTCATTTTAGAGTAGTTAACTCTTAACCGTTATACATCTCTTTTTCTATAAAAACGGCGTCCTTCTTACCAGTTAGACGACTACTGCTTGGCAATGTTAGAGGCCAAGCTTCAGCGTCGCGAAACTTCACAAAACTTAAGAAATTTCCTGCACATAATGCTTCTAGTGCATCATCCTCTAAAAATACGGGTCTCGCGTGATCAGCCTTGACCTTGAATCACTTTATCCTCCCCAAAGAGATAATGATAGATGCGGCAGGATGGGGAGACCTCTTGCTCGGCGTGGTGATCGGCGCGATTAAACCGCCAGACAAGAGGTACATGGACCGTCGAATCCCAACCTCATCTTTCCAGCCGCCCAACTTCAAGAACAAGAAGTACTTGGAGGATGCTGTGAGAATCGCCGATGAAATCATTGAGGTCATGCGTCCAGACGAAGAGACTCATTTCAGAGTTTGTTCAAGTTATGTGCTTTCCAGCGTGCGCAAGCACCTGCAAAACCGAGGGTTCCGGGTTGAAAAGGTGGAAACGACGGGCGAGCTCCGAGACATGGTTGAAAGGAGCTACGTCAGATGGTGCATCGAAGTCGGGGTACCCGAGGAGATAGTGAAGGACAAGCGGCGTTTCTGGACGATGCTGGAGTGGGTTGCCGAGATGCCTCGCCTGAGGGAAAGCCTCGTGAAAACGGGTTGGGCAAGCTGGGAGAATAAATGGCGGGAGGAAATATTCAAGCCTTTAAAGTTACGCGGAGCTTGAATTGGTCTATACTCGCGTATTGGTTTTGAAGTTGGGAAAGTCTTTTTTGTAGTAGACGCCGTTTTCGTGGATTATGGCTGACACGTACTTCAGCGGCGTAATGTCAAAAGCCGGATTAAGCACACCAACGCCCGGCGCCGCCACAGGATGAGCACCAAAGTGGGTGACTTCCGTTGGGTTCCTCTCCTCAATAATGACGTCGGCTGACGTGTGAGCCAGATCGAATGTGGATTTGGGCGCCGCCACGTAAAATGGCACCCCGTGCTCGTACGCCAAAACCGCCACTGTGAACGTGCCAATCTTGTTAACCACGGCATCTTGGACTATGCGGTCCGCACCAACAATCACTTTGTTGACTAAGTGTTTGTGCATGACGTAGCCGACCATGTTGTCCGTTATCAGCGTAACCGGTATCCCGTCGCGTTTAAGCTCGTACGCCGTCAGCCGTGCACCCTGCAGCAACGGGCGCGTCTCCGTGGCGATGACCTTGATTTTCTTACCCTGCTTCCACGCTGCACGTATTACGCTTAATGCGGTGCCGTACTCAACCGTGGCAAGCTCGCCTGCGTTGCAGTGTGTCAGGATGGTGTCGCCGTCGCTGATGAGTTCCGCGCCGTTTTTGCCTATCGCCAAATTGGCTTCAGCATCTTCATCCGCGATTTTTTGAGCCTCCTGAATCACAAGCGTTTTAAGCGCTTCGACACTGCCCGAAAAGCCCTGCGCCTTTGCGAGGACTCTGTCTGCAGCCCAGAAGAGGTTCACCGCGGTCGGCCTAGTGCTCTTAAGAACCTGTGCAGCGTCTTCCAGCTCAGCCAGCAGTTCCGAAGTGCAACCTGCTTTGGAGTGATAAGCCGCTAACGCCAACCCGAAGGCTGCCGCCGCGCCGAGTAACGGGGCGCCTCTGACTCTTAGGTTTTTTATGGCTTCAGCCATCTGGCTGACCGTCGTTATTTTTAGGGTCACTGTTTCAAGTGGGAGTTTGGTCTGGTCTATGGTGATGACGGTGCCGTTTTGCCATTCCATGGTTCTCATGTCGCAGCCTCATAAATGTGGTGAAGTGCTATAGGTACAATTTTAGCTTTGATTTTCGATTGTCTCATTCGAAGGGTAATTTCAGGTAGGTGACTACTTCAACGGGGGAATCGTTACCGAGCTTCAGCCTCTTCTTCCACTCCTCTCCCACGGCGATAAGCGAGAAAACGCCTGAGACTTCAGCCTTCGCTTTCTTAATGAGGTTGACAAGCGCTTCCTGCGTTTCTCCGCTCTTGATCATGTCGTCCACCACCAAGACGCTGTCGCGTTTTTTAATCGCGTCCTTTGGAATGTAAAGCGTGACGGTTACGCCTGAATCTTTCCCCAGAATGTAAGTCTCGTCCAAGAAGGCTTTGACGCCGACTTCCTTATTCCTCTTCGCCACGATGAGGTTGACGCCTAAGGCGTTGGCAACCATGGTAGCTAAGGGCACACCGTCAACGGCGGCGGTCAAGATTTTCGTCACGCGCTTTCCCGCAAAGTTTGCTAAGGCATGGTTTGCTGCCTGTTGGAGGATGTTGTAGTCGCCCACGATTTCGGTGTTGTCAAAGTATCCCATTTCATCAAATTTTATCCTGTTGCGTAATTCCGCTTCTAAACCTACGAGTTTGGTTAATACGCGCCACAACTGCTTGGCTCTCGTGGTGTTAGGCAGAACGTGCCCTTTGGCGTATCTGCTTAAAACGGTTACAGGTAAGCCTGTTTTGGAGGCTAATTCCCGGTAAGTTATGTTCCGCTTATACTTCGCAGTTCTCAAAAGCTCGATGGTCATCAAGCGAAGTTTTAAGTCTTCTGCGTGAGTGCTCAACCTCAAATCCCCCTTTGCACATGTATGAGTCAAATACTAAAACATTTATCTCTTATCGCTGATTACCAATTTATAACTTCCGTTAAAAATCAGATTCCCAATTTTAAAGCATGGTTAAAGCCGCCAAAATCGTGCAAATCACCGGGTGTCACACTGCAACCGCGAAAGCAAGGTCAGCTGGATTGAGATTAGGGTCAATTCTCGCTTTTTACGTTAAGGTTTTTTAAACTGGAACCATCATCTTTTAGAAAAGGTTGGCTGTCATGCATAAGATTACGCGATTGTTCATTACCGCGCTTTTCGGATCAATAATATTCGTGACCAAAGTTGCTGTTCCCCTGCCAACTCCAGTGAACAAACTGCTTATCGTGGTGGAAGCTGTTCTGCTCGCCACAGCCGCGCTCTTCATCAAGAAAGTGGGTGCCACCTATGTTGGCACCGTGGGCGGAGTTTTAACAGCGTTGTGGCAGCCTACAATGGGCATATTCACTTTCTTGTTCGCTTTTCTATACGGAGTTTTCGTGGACGTTTTCTTTTTCCTGTTCAAGGTCACCTCCGCGGCGAGTGAAGTAAACCGTACCCGAATAATAGCCGCGATGACATTCAGCACTGCAATTATTGGACTCCTAAGTTATTACACGACCTCCTCCCTACTGGAAATACTTCCAATCGACCCCGTGCTCGCGGGACTCATACTGTTTATGGGCACAGGTAGCGGTGCAGTTGCCGGTTACGCTGCCGCATATCTCTGGAACAAATACCTAAAGAACATCATCGTAAGCTGACTTGGGTTTTCGAGTTTGATATATTCCGACTTCGAAAATACGCCTTTTAAACAATGCCGCAACTCAGAAATGCAAGCGAAGAAAGGAGAACGGCTTCAATGAGACTTTTCAGCAGAAAAGGGCGCGCTGTGAAGAACTGGCATGAAAGGGCAATGATGATCGACCCTAAAAAGACCAAGTTAACCATAGTTCAGACAAAGGGCATGAGGAACATTCCACCTTGGGCATACAAAAAATTCAGTTTGCCCCAAATGAACGAGTAACTCTGCTTGCATGCTTATGTTTGAGGAAATTTCTCTTTTATCTTGGCGTCCGCGATTTTAGCAATCAACGCGTTGGAAACCAGCACGCACTTGACGCCTGTAAGCTCCGCCAACTCGGCAAGCTTCTGGTCTTGAGTTACAAGGATTAAATCGTTTTTGCGGGCGTACTCTACTACTGTTCGGTCATTGGCGCTTTTCAAACCAGCTTCCTGCGCCGTGAGCACCTCGTAGCCTAACGTTTCAAAGTACTCTTTTAATCCTGCGTACATTTCGTCAAGCAAAAGCTTCATTCTGGTACCTCATCACGCTTATGTTGGTGTCACCGCGTATTTAGTTTTCCGCAAGTGTGTTTCGACGTTTTCTTCTCTTTGTTGCATAATGCTTAATCTATGAGTAGTAGCGCAAAGGACTCAGGAGTTTTCTCGAACGGAAACGTCACCGATATGCCAGCGTTTTTTGCAGTTTTCTTCACGTTCACTCCCACAGCGTCCTCGGAATACCTCGCCTTCGCTGGGTGCGCGCAGATTTTCGTCTCAAGGTTGCATTTCTCGCATAGCTGGCAGGCACCCGAGACTAAGCCGACTGCCAAGTTGTAGCCTTCGCTCATAGCTGCCTTTTCAAGGGCGATGACGGTATCGAGCATTTTATTCTTGTCATCCTTCCAAGCCTTCCAGAACGCTCTCACTTTTTCTTTCATTTCAGGTGGGAAATCAGGGTCGTTCTCGGCTTTTGAAAGGTGCTTCGCCACTTCCTCGTCAGCTTCCGCATGCGACTTGAACTTCATAAACAAGGCGTAACTGTACTCGCTGACGATTTTCCGAAACTCCGCAGGTGTGGGCGTAAACGGCGGACACATCAACGTTTTTCCATAGTTGACGCAACCGACTTTGCATTTAAGCGCGACTCTGTCTTCCACGATTACTTTGTCTGCTGGAATGACTTTTGCGTCTACAGCGCCCATTTGCAAGGCTAGTTTTCTGAGGAAATCAAATTTCTCAATGCTTGCCTGAGATAGCATCGAGCTTTCACCATCGCCATCCCTGAGGGTTACATTGATATAAACATTTAGCAAACCAGGCTATCCCGCGACCATACATAAAGCATTTTAGAGGAAGTCACCAGGTTCCGCTGAGGATTCGCGTACCTGTCGGTCAGTGTTTTTTCCTCTGAGCACCGACGGAAGAATTGCTGTCGCGTTCAAAGCGGCAAGCCAAAGGTAAGTTGTTTTTAAGCCTTGGACAAACAGTACTTCATCTGTGGTGAAGGTTGTTGCGTATCCAGCAGCTATCTGCGTGACCAGCGTGTAAGGAACAGTCAAGCTTATTATCAGAACAGCCAAGTTGAGGCTTGCTGCGAAGCCGACGTTGAAGACGGTGACTCGGAACGCGGAAGCGATTCCTCTTCTTTCAGCGGGAACCGCACTCATTATCGAACTCATGTTGGGACTGCTGAATAAGCCTATAGCAGCTCCGAACAACACCATGTAAAGCACCATTAACGAGTAAGGAGTAGCCGCATCCACCGTTGAAAACAGATACAACGAGATGCTAGAAAGCACAATACCCAACGTAGTGAAAGGAAGATGCCCAAACCTATCAGAAAGCTTGCCACTCAACGGGCCAAACACCAAAAAGGCTATGTCAAAAGGAATTATCCTCAAGCCAGCGTCAATGGGGCTGAGACCTAAGACAAGCTGGAAATGTAAACTCAACAACAGCAGCACGGCGCCCCACGCCACGGCATTAATTAATTGAGCCAAAACGCCGCCGGCGTACTCTCTTATCTTTAGGAGTCTCAAATCAAGCAGCGGGTTTTTACACCGCCTCTCATAAAACACGAAGGCTATCAAACTCACGATACTTATGATGGCGCACTCGAGTGTGATTATTTGGCTTGCTATGCCATACGCGGCAAACGTCAAAGCTAGAAGCAAGCTAACAACGAAGAGAGAGAAAGCGAAGAAGCCGTTCCAATCCACACAAGCTCTTTCATTGTTGTTGGCTGGCAAAGTCTCTTTTATCGCTAGGTGTGCCCAGACTGTGCCGAATACGCCGATGGGCACGTTGATGTAGAACAGAGCGCGCCAGTCTCCTATCAACGAGAGGATTACACCGCTCACCGTTAATCCAGCCATGGCGCCAATTCTGAAGCCAAGGTTATTCATGCTGAGTGAGAAACCAAGTTCGTGTTTCGGTGTAGCATCCACTATCAAGGCAACACTGTTCGTCAAAATTATGCCTGCCCCAATGCCCTGCACCACTCTGAATAGAATGACTTGCAATGGGTCATTGGCTATGCTTGTTAAGGCTGAGCCGACTGTGAAGACGGCGAAGCCGCTGGTGTAGATGTGTTTTCTTCCAAACAGGTCCGTCAGTTTTCCAACGAGAAGCAACACCACGACGCTTCCGAGAAGATACGCTTGATTAATCCAAATGCCCTGTTCCACGTCAGCCTTCAAAGCCGCCATCACTTCTGGGAGGCCAATTATGACTATTCTGGCGTCGATTCCGGCCATGAGAACGCCGATGGTGGTGACTGTAAGCACTAGCCACTTATACTGCAACGGAATCCCACCAGATACGAAATCTGCATAACGCCATCGAACGCCACGGTTGAGATTTAAACATTGCTCGCTGAAGTCTGGCGAAATGTTGAAGAAGACTGAAAGCTGGCTCTGAAGCTGCTACCAGCTTATCTTGGCATTTTTCACCAGCGCTACCTTAACGGAATCGTTGAGCACAAGGGCAAAGATGCCTGAAAGCGCCAAGACTAAAAGAGTTATTGTTATTGGAAGCGGAGCAAGACCTGGTATCCCAAACGCAGTCACCAACGTCACAACAACCACGCTCAACACTGTGGCGACTGCGAGGGCTCTGCTTGGCATGGAATTCCAGAAGTGCCTTCTCTCCCTGACGTTGAAAATCAGAAACATGGCTGAGTAGAACAGGATTTCAAAAGTGTATGTGTAAAGGGTTCCGCTTTCCACGGTGAAGTCGAAAACATAAATGCCAAGGTACAGCAAGGCGAATGACTCGACGATAACTAAGAGGCTGAGAACTAAAGACACTTTCACAAGGTTTGCCACGTTCCAAGTGTTAGGCTTCTGAGACCACATCTGATTGTCCGTTGCCATTGCAAGCTTCACAAAATCCGTCGCAAAGAAGTACAGGATAATAGCGAAGGCGGAGACGACGTAGTCGCCTGTTAAGAGAAAAGAAACCACGACGAATGTCGCTATCTGTAGCGTCCGAACGATTTTGCTCAGAATCCACGCTGTTATCCGCTCGTAAATCGTTCTGCCGTTCTTAATCAGGTCCACGATGCCTGTTAAGCCTTCACGCGTCAAAACCACGCTTGCTGCGCCCTTAGCCACGTCTGTAGCGTTGCTTACCGCTATGCCAACCTCCGCCTGCCTCAGTGCGGGTGCGTCGTTTACGCCGTCGCCTGTCATGCCGACGATGTGTTTCGTCGCCTGCAGGCTTTCCACGATTGTGTATTTGCCTTCTGGATATATCTCGGCGAATCCGTTGCTTTTCTCGGCTGCTTCGGCGGCTTCCAGCGGGCTTTCTTTTCTGAGTTGCTCTAAATGTGCGGCTTTCATGATGTTTTCTCCGAGTCCCACGTCTTTGGCGATTTCCTTAGCGATGGGCAGCGCGTCTCCCGTCAACATCTTAACTGATACGCCTAACTCGCCGAGTTCTGTAATGAGCTGTTTGGAGTCGGGTCGGGGCAGGTCGTAGAGCGCCACCAGTCCCACCAGTTTAGGCTGGTCTCCCGCGTCTGTTTTAGCCACAGCGAGCGTCCTGTACCCCTTCGCCGCGAACTCTTCAACCTGCTCCTCTAAGTCAAGCGCGGTTTTTTCGTCGTATCCGCAAGCGTGAACAACCGCGTGAACCGCGCCCTTCATCACCTTGAATTCGCTACCATCTCCTTCTTTTATGGTCGCCTCGGTTCTGCGGGTTGCCGGGTCGAACGGGGTGAAAGTTTTCTGAACGTAAGACTTAGTGAACAGGTTTTGCTCTTTTGCCTTCGCTATGAACGCGAGGTCGATGGGGTCTTGGTTTGCTTCCTGCGACGCCAGTGCGCCGTAGAGAATTACGTCTTTTTCCGAGAACGCGTTGAGTGGAATTAGTTTTGCCACTGAAAGCTGATTCATGGTTATGGTTCCAGTCTTGTCGACGCAGAGCACGTCCATGGTAGCTGCGTCTTCCGAGGCGCTGAGCCTTGTTACCAGTACGCCTTTCTTGGCGAGTTCCATGGAGCCTACTGCCATGCTTACCGTGAACATGGCGGGTAACGCGACTGGGATAGCTGACAGCAAGAGCACCAAAATTATGGACAGCAAGTCCAACAGGTTTTTGGCTTCCACCACGGAAAAGACGAGTGCTAACGCGATTAGCGCCACGACTATAATCAGCAACCATCTTACCACGTTCGATATCACGGTTTCTATATGCATCTTTGGCTTGGCAATTTGAACCAACTGTGCCGTTCTTCCGAAGTAAGTCCGCGTTCCTGTCAGAATCACGATTCCAGTGGATTCGCCTCGTTTGATTATTGAGCCTGAATAAAGCATGTCGTCAGTTTTCTTTCCAACGGTCGTTGATTCGCCTGTCAGAGCTGACTGGTCAACCTCAAGGGTGCCGTCCAGCACTTTCACGTCTGCGGGAACGAAGTCGCCTGCTCTCACTCTGACGATGTCGCCGGGCACTAATTCTCTGCTTGGCAACGTTCCCCATTTCTCGTCTCTCAGAACTCTCGCGCTGACCTGCAGTTTCTCCTGCAAAGCTTCCACGGCGCTGGATGCTTTCTGCTCTTCGGCGAAGGCCAAGACCGCGTTGAAAACAAGTAACCCAGTGACGATGTACAGGTCCGCGTATCTTTGCAGGAACCAAGAGAGTACGATTACGGCTTCAAGCATCCACGCGGTGAGACCCCAGAACTTTTTAGCGAACCGCACATACGGGTTAGCTTTCTTTTGAGGAACTTCGTTGTACCCGTAAAGTTTCAGCCTTTTTTCTACTTCTTCCGTGTTCAGGCCCTTTTCAGAGTTGGACTGGAGGATTTTGAGTACCTCGTCTGCCTTTGCCTTTTGAAAACTTTCTGCGTCCTCTTTCTCAGCACCAGTTTCTTTATTAGCGCTCTTGCTCAAGCCTAAATCCTCGAAACTTTTCCTCTGGTATTCAGAGAAGTGCGGGTATTTCCACTTTTCCTTCAGCCGCATCAGATTGCACAAAACCAACTTCTCAGCATGCAAGTATGGGGTTCTTTTAAGTCTGGCAGCGCAAGAATAATATAGAGTATCCGAACTCACTCTTTGAACTGAGGTGCCGTCACAATCAAGAGCAAAATCAGCAGCATAGGATACGTTAACAAAATCCGAGACAACATACTCAACATAAAGCGAAGCGAACTTTCCCCTCTATACGATGCATTGAAAGCAGCGGACTGCGTTGTCTGCGGAGGGTCAGGCAGGTCGCTTTACTCGTTAAACGCTGCCATGAGCCAAATCGCCCTCAGCCAAGTGGGATGGAGAAACAAGGTGGTTTTGACCCCTGATGATCCAGGTTTTCCAGGAAAGAACATGTATGACGCTGCGGCTGATTTGGAACGGCGCTACAAGAAAACGCTTCTTTTGATTAATTCTGGTAGCGGTTATTCGGATGACCCGTTGGTTATGGCTCAGGACTTAGCCCGTTACATCGAAGAAAAGAAAACTTGCAAGTTCACGATGGGATTATTGACCTCCAGTTTGGAGTCGCCGCTGGCGCAGATAGCCAGCCAGTACGGCCACGTGGTGCATCTTAAGGGACGAGGAAAATCCAAGCCGTCGTTTGAGTACAGCGAGACGGGCATGATGGGAGACATATTCGAGTTAGGCACGCTTTTGCTGCTTTGTATGATGATTGAAGCCATCTACAGGAACCTAGAAGCAGACGACGTGTTTCGACTCTGTAGAGAAGAATTCGAAAGAATAGGAGCCATAATAGACGCTAACGTGCAGTCGGAGACTTACACGCAGCTGGTTGACCTGCTGGAAAAGCGAACCAACGTGTTCCTCGGCGGAAAAGGCACCGCGAATGAAATCGCCAAGATGACGGGCGTGAGGCTTTTCCACATCAAGAGCTTCTTGGGCGATAATGTGTACGTGACCAGAGGTGTTAACACTCCTCACCCTAGAGCTGGGGACCTCGAAATTCTGATGTCTTATTCGGGCGAAACCAAACCTGTCATCATCTGGGCGGACGTGATGAAAAAGTTCAACGGCACCGTTCTGGCGATAACAGGCGCGAAAGACTCGACTTTAGCCAAGAAAGCGGACCTGAAAATAATCTTGGAGGAAGAGTTAAAGCTGGGCGCGCCGCGGCGTTTCTACACACGTGCAGCCTATGTGCTGAGTCCTTTGCCTGTTAAATTGGCGGAACGGTTGGCTCAGAGAGGTTTGAGGCTGCCGGAGTACATCATCAGCTGGTACCATTCAGTGACGCAGTAACAGCCGCTCCGTATCACATTAGGTTATGGTGTTTGCCAGCCAGAAAGGCTTGCCTGAAAGGAAACTAGTCAGGAACTCCGCAAACGCTCTATTGCCTCTGTAGACTTCAATCACTTCAGCGTTAACGAGAATCTCGAGTTTTTCTCGGAAAGCTTGGGCGATGAGTTCGGCGACGCCTGCGTCTCTGCCGCCGTCTGTCAGTTTCTCTTTCAGCAGTGCGGCGATGTCTGTGTATTTTCGTTTCAATTCCACAATCCATCGTCCGTCTTCGATGTAGGGTCCGGAAACCACGGCTTCGTTGCTTGAGTATTTGGACAGGAAGTTTTCGCACTCCTTTTCCCTCTCAAGAGGCGGTCCCAGATGCTTCTTGACGCTGGGTAGGCGGCGTTGCTCAACCTCGAAGACGAAGGTGTTGAGGTTTTTCTCGTCGCTCCATGCGGCGTCTCTGAGGACTTTGAAGTCGCTGAGCTCAATCTGTTTCCGCAAGGCACGCTGCGTCCTGTAAAGTTGTCCCCATAGAACGTCGGGGACAGCGTCGATTTTGTCGAGCGGCAGGAATATTATGTCGGAGCCGTGGTTCTCCAGCTTAGTCTTCAAAGCGTTGGCGGTTAGGGTTTCTGTTTTTGGTGGGTAAAAGAATGAGGTGGCTGGTTTTTTGAGGTAAGCTCGGCCTGCGGCTACGAATGTGTAGAGTTTCTGCGGCTGCACTGCAGAAGCCACGTTTCTTCCTTTGTCCACTGGGTCAACTATCACGAGAGGTTCGGGGAACAGCAGGCGGGGCTCTTTTTCTCTGCCTTTATAGTAGTGTTCGATGTCTACGGTTGTTCGCGGCGTGAATTTCGTGAAGGCGTGGAGGGTTTGGGTGAAGGATTCGTGGTGCAGAATCAGGAGTTCGCAGAGGTAGCCGCTGAAGCCGCCTGTTTTTATCTCTGCACCGTAAGCTTTGATGCCTTGGAGGAATTTTTTGAGCAATCGCACTTCGCCGCGTAAGCGTTCGTTAAGGCGTTTTTTGACGTAGTCTGTGTGGAAGGGGGTTCTGTCGGTGGCGCTTAGCCATTCGCCCGGTTTCGCGTCGTAGCAGGGCACGATGTTTACTCTTACGCTGTCGATGAATGCTTCGAGGTATGGGTGTTCGGCGAAGCGTTCGATTTGCCGTGCGCCTTGGGTGGATTCGCGGGCGATTTTTAGGCTGATTTCGCCGAGGTCTCGCCTAGGAATCGAGGTGGGTAGGCGCATGAATATGTCGATGTCGGGTTCTTCCCTTAGCCACGTGTCCTTTGCCACAGAGCCTTCAACGCGGACCGTGGCTTTGACGCCGTGCGCTTTGCATGCGGCGGCTACTTGCTGCTCCAACTGCTTGGCTAAGGCTTCGATTTTCGCCCTGTCTTTCTGTGTGGGCGTGATTTTTGTGAGGATTTCCATGTTCACGGCGTCTATTTCTTTTTGCATGGGCTTTATCGTCCTTATGGTTGTGGGCAGAACTCTTTAAGCGTTGAGTATATTGGTCCCTTCGGTGTTAGGACGCTTTTTTTGAGGCGGAGGCATCGTGCGTTGATGGTGCTGAAGTCGTATTTCGCGTTTTTGTTGATGAACTCGGCGAGTTGCTGCTTGTTTCTTCCCGAGCGGACTCTGGCGATGGTTAGGTGGGGGCTGAAGCCTTTGGGGTCAGGTGCGAATCCTAAGCCTCGGAGTCGGGGTTCGAGTTGGGTGAAGATGCTTCTGAGCTGGTCTGCGCCTTCGGTTATTCCCGCCCACACGACTCGGGGGTAGCGCACGTCGGGGAAGGCGCCTATGCCGCTGATTTTGGCGGTGAAGGGTGTGAACTGGACTTTCTTCATTTCTTCGAAGATTTTTTCTGCGGTTGCGGGGGTGATGTTGCCGAGGAAGCGGATGGTTACGTGGATGTTTCGTGGTTCTACTGGTTTCAGGTCGGCGCCCGTTTGGGCGAGGAGGTTCTGGACGGCTGCGATGCGGTTTAGGACAGCGTCGTTTTCCATGTCGAACGCGATGAAGCTTCTTATGGATTCGGACATTGCGGATTGTCTCCGCTATTTTTTACAGGTTCCTTTCATAAATGCTTTTTAATTTTGAGTGTTGCTAATGTAGAAAACACAAAGTGTGTGACATGAGCGCTGACAAACTTGTGGTCGGTTTAGCTGGTATGCCCGGTTCAGGCAAGTCTGTGGTGGTGGAGACCGCCGTGGAAGCGGGCTACGCCGTGGTGGTTATGGGCGACGTTGTGCGAAACGAAACCCGAAACCGTGGTTTGGAGCTGAATCCTGAGAATATTGGGCGGGTGATGCTTGAGCTGCGGGAGGAGGGCGGCGCGGGCGTGATTGCCGAGAAATGCATCTTAGAGATTGAGCAAGCGCCCAGCGGGAAGGTTATCGTGGATGGTTTGAGAAGCTTGAATGAAGCTGACGTGTTTAGGGCGCGTTTTCCACGGTTCGCTCTGATAGCGGTGCATGCTTCGCCTGAAGCGCGGTTCAGCAGGCTCTATCGGCGGCGCCGCAGCGATGACCCTGACGGCTGGGAAGTTTTCCGTGAGCGGGACATGCGGGAGCTCGGCGTGGGTTTAGGCAGCGTTATCGCTATGGCTGAGTATTTGATTGTGAATGAGAACAGCCGAGACGACGTGAAAGCCAAGGTTAAGGATGTGCTTCGGAGGGTTGAGGCGCGGTGGACGAAGTAGTGGTTCGCGTGGAAGCTGAAGTTAACCCGACGGAGAGCGAGGAGAAAGTGCGGCAAGCGGTAGCGAACGTTTTTGGCGATGTGCCCATGACCGTTAAGCCAACGTATAGGGGAGCTGGGCTGCTTGCTGAGGTTAGAGGGCCGGAGTCGCTTGTCAAGTTCCGCAACCTGCTTCGTAGCGACAGGATTCGGGACGCCGCGCGGCGGGCACTTTTCCACGGGATTCACAGGGGCACAATTGTTTTCTGTTTGAATAAGCAGGTGGCGTTTGCGGGGCATGTTTCTTTTTCCGAGGAAGTTGCGGAGTCGCCGCTTGGACCCATAAAAGTGACGATTGCGTGTGATGATCCGCGGGGATTGGTGGATTGGCTTGCGCCACGAACAGCTTAAGTTAGGCGGGTCGTGGGTGTCGGCGAAGGCGCGGGTGTCTTCGCGCGGCGCGGTTCTGTTGGGCGACACGGTTGCGTGCGACGCTTTTGACGCTGACCGCCCTGTGCGTGTGGTGACTCATGCGCATGCGGATCACCTGTCAGGTTTGCGGAGTAGCCTGCGCGCTTGCAGTCGGGTGTTGATGACGCCGGCTACTCGTGACCTTATTGGCGTGATGAACGGGTCGGACATGCTTGCGGACAACTGCGTGGAGACGGTTGAGTACGGCAGGGCGGTGGAGCATGAGGGTGAGCGGGTTACGCTTGTCAAGGCGGCGCATATTTTGGGTGCGGCGCAGGTTGTGGTTGAGGGCGCTGACGGCGGCAGAGTGGCGTACACGGGTGACTTTAGGCTTGACGGTACCGAGCCTGTGGAGGACTGTGATGTGTTGGTGGTGGAGGCGACTTATGGGAGTCCGATGTGCCGTCGCAATTTTGAGGTTGACGTGGAGGAGTTGCTGGTGCGGATGGTTGAGGAGCGGCTTCGTCGGGGTGCGGTTTACGTGTTTGGTTATCATGGGAAGCTGCAGGAGGTTATGGAGATTCTGCGGGATGCGGATGTTGAGGTGCCGTTTGTTATGCCTGAGCGGGTTTACCGTGTCTCCAAGGTGTGCGCGGCGCATGGTATGCGGCTGGGTGATTTGACGTTGTCGACTGAGGGTGAGGGGCGTGAGTTGTTGGAGGGAGATTTGCCGTGTGTGGCTTTTTATCATATGAATGCTCGTGGCAGCGTGGGTTTGCGGTCGTCGCGCATCTGCGTGAGCGGTTGGGAGTTTCATTCGCCTTGCCGCCAGATTGGCGACCGTGAGCATTTGGTGGCGTTGAGTGACCATTCGGATTTTGATGGGTTGGTTGAGTATGTTCGGCGGTGTAAGCCGCGGCGTGTGGTTACGGATAATTTCAGGGTAAGCCATGGTGTGGCTTTGGCGCGGGAGATTCGGCGGCGTTTGGGTGTTCCTGCTGTGGCGATGCCTGCACGTGGCGATGCGTAGTGTTTTTGTGTTGTACACTAGTTGTCTATTGAATATTACGACACAATATTTATTTAAGGTTGCAGAATACTCTTCCTCGTAAGGGTTCGGAACCAGATTCCGAATCCACCGACGAGAGCGCACAGCAATGGCAGCCCCACTACAACCAGAATTCTTCCTGCTGCTTGGCATAGACCTCTTCCTAGCCATGAGCCTACTCACATGCCTGCTGGACAAGCACTTCCCGTGGCATCTGCCGTACCTGTATCAGGTTGCGTCGCTGGCTGGCTTCGGGCAACTCATCGTAGCTAAAGAGTTTATGGCGTTGTTCGGTGATTACATGCGCTTCTGGTTCAGCCTGCTCTACCTCGCCATAGCTTTAGCCAACATTGCAGCCGTCAACGTGTACCTCGGCATCATCAAGAAAATGCTCGCTTATGCGAAGGTTTTCATGCTGGCAGTGTCATTCCCATCGTTCGCTGTGGTCTCGTTCTTCCTCGCCAACTACTCCAGTGTCGCGTCGCATCCTCTGGTGATGTTTCCGCATGTGGCGTGGGAAGCCACGTTCGTCGGTGTAGTCGCCTTCGACACCTTCGTCATCGGCGCTGGGACATACTTGTTCTTTAAGCCGAAATGGTGGCACGTCGCGCTCGTCGGCGGCGCAGCCATCGCAGGCGCAACGGCATACGCGTTCTTCAAGCCCACTGGTGGCACGTCGGTCTTCGTGGTCTCAGCCATTGCTCTGGCGTTAGCCTGCATATTCGTCCTGGCGACAAGCGTCTACATACTCGTGCGCATATGGAAAGAAACCAGAATTGAAAAAGACAGGAAACGGAGGTGAAACAACAAAATGAATGCAAAATACAAGAAGATTATGAAAATAGCGTCGTTGTTAATAACTGCGATAATTATAGGAACTGTAAGTGCTACAACCTACAACTACATGTACCTCAATGGAAGCGTAACAATAGGTTCAGCAGAAATAGTCTGGATAGCAGGCGCAGATCTTGCTGCTAATACCACAATATCTGGCGGTACTGCCACTATTGATCTGACAGTTCAGCCAGGAGTAGGGCAAAACTTCACGGAGGCCCTGTTCCTAAAGAATCAAGGCGCAACAGATCATGCCCTGAACATAACAGTAACGACGACACTGTCTGGTAGCAGCTTTGACGTTGCAAATGCATACATATATTCAAATTCAAGCGGCACTTGGACGTACGCAGATACCTTGACATTAACAACAGCGTCTGATCAATTCAGTGGTACACTGACTGCAGGCAATTACTATCGTCTTACTTTAGAAATACAGGCCAAGACAAGCGCATCTGGATCAGATGACTTCAAGTTGCAGGTCACCTACACATAGCCTCCCCTTCTTTTTCTCCATTTCACTTCATCTTTTTTAATTGATATGAAAGCAGAAGCTTTCTTCGCCAAGAAATAGTCAAGGTTTAAAAGCGTAAGCCAAAATCTATTTCATGCCTTTATTACATAAGCAAAAGGTGTATAAGTCATGAACAAATCATCTTTAATCTCTGGTTTCTATAAGCTTACCCCAAAAGAACGCTTAGCGGTTGTCAAGGAGTTTGCTGGCTTATCCGACGAAGAATGCGCTCTACTGCAGAACACGGGTTCTCTGCCCCTTGACATGGCTGACCGCATGATAGAAAACGTCGTCGGCGCTTTCCCCTTGCCGTTGGGCATCGGCGTCAACTTCCTCATCAACGGCATCGACTACCTCATTCCAATGGTTACCGAGGAGCCGTCCGTGGTGGCGGCAGCCAGCTACGCCGCGAAAATGGTGCGCGAGGGCGGGGGCTTCCACACAAGCAGCACTGCGCCAGTCATGATTGGGCAAGTCCAAGTGGTTGGCGTCGCAGACCCAGAAGCGGCGAAAAAGCGCGTCCTCGCGGCTAAGGCAGCGATTCTCCAGAAGGCGAACGAGCAAGACCCTGTGCTGGTTTCAGCAGGCGGCGGCGCCAAAAACCTCGACGCAAAAATCATCCAAACCACCCAAGGAACCATGCTCATCGTGGAACTGCACGTGGACTGCCGCGACGCCATGGGCGCCAACGCCGTCAACACCATGGCAGAAGCCGTCGCGCCGCTCATCGAGCAAATCACGGGCGGACGCGTCATCCTCCGCATAATCAGCAACCTCGCCACCAAACGCCTGGCCCGCGCATCCTGCGTCGTCCCCAAAGAAGCGGTGGGCGGCGAAGAAGTGGTGGACGGCATCGTCAACGCTTCCGCGTTCGCAGAGGCAGACCCTTACCGTGCAGCCACGCATAACAAGGGCGCCATGAACGGCATCATCGCCGTCGTCCTCGCCACCGGCAACGACCACCGCGCCATCGAAGCAGGCGCGCACGCATACGCCGCGCTCAACGGCAGGTACACGTCGCTTTCGAAGTGGGAGAAAACCGAGAACGGCGACCTCAAAGGCTCAATCGAACTGCCCATGGCAGTCGGACTCATCGGCGGCGCCGTGCGAACCCATCCCATCGCAAAAATCGCCGTAAAAATCCTCGGCGTAAAATCAGCCAACGAATTCGCCGAAGTCCTCGCCGCCGTCGGCTTAGCCCAAAACCTCGCCGCACTGCGGGCGCTAGCGCATGAGGGAATCCAGCGGGGTCACATGTCGCTCCACGCCAGAAACATCGCCATCGCAGCCGGCGCCACCGGAGACCTGATTAACATGGTGGCTGAACGGATGGTTCAGGAACGGAAAATCCGCATGGACCGGGCAAAGGAGCTCCTTGCGGAACTCGGCGCAGCCCAGAAATAAGCCGGGCTACTTTTTTCTTGCATGCCTGCCGTGTGCCATGTGGATTTTCCCTGTCCTCTGCAAATCTGTGCACAGGTCGCAGAAGGAATCGCTGAATTCCTCCCGACTCATCTCCGAAGTCGCCATCTTCTCCGCCACCTTGGCGGCTGCTTCTTGGACTGCTGGCGCGATTTCCTCGTAGTTCGGGATGCTCTTGCGCCCGCGCTTATGGGCTAAGTACTGGCTTATGGCGGCTTGCGTGGTGCCGAGTTTCTTGGCGGCTTTCACCTGCGTGTAACCGTACTTCTCGATGAGCTCTTTAGCTACGAAGGCTCGGTAGAGCGGCAGGATGTAGCGGGCGACGCTTTCGCATGAAAACGACATGGCTTCCAACAGCCCAGAGTATAACGCACTTATACTTAAAATGTTTTGTCCCTAACCCTGCTCTGTCTAAGCACCTTTAACGCGCCAGCACATAATTAAAATTAATTAGACGGTTAATAGATAGCAATGTGCGGTGTAAGACATAATGACGGGCAAAGTCACAATAATCATGGGCTCCGACAGAGACCTGGACTTCTGCCGCGAAATAGGCAAATACCTGAAACTCTTAGGCGTCGAATACGAGTTCCGCGTCGCCTCAGCCCACAAAACCCCACAAAAAGTCCTCGAAATCCTGAAGGAGCTTGAAGCAGAAAAGGTGGTTTACATAACCGTGGCGGGACGCTCCAACGCCCTCAGCGGCTTCGTAGACGCCAACACCTCCAAACCCGTAATCGCCTGCCCACCATACGCTGAAAAATTCAGCGGCGCAGACATCTACTCCTCGCTGAGAATGCCCAGCGGCATAGGCTCCACAGTCACGATTGAACCTGAAGGCGCAGCCATCGCCGCAGCCAAAATCTTCGCATTAGAAGACAAAGAGCTGGAGCAACGCGTGAAGGACTACCAAGCTGAGAAGAGGCAGGGAATCGAAACCGCGGATGAAACCGTTAAAAAACTGAAATAGCCCGAACACCTAATCCACTCAGGCTTGTCATTGTAAACTGCACGGTGGGGAGAGCACACCATGAAACCCGAGTTAAACAAAACGTATATACCACGAACAATGTCCACGCAGCACCCTGACAACGTCAACGTCCCAGAATGGAGCACCAGCGAAGTCATAGACGGCAACGCCGAAATCTTCGAAGCTTATTTCGCCTACGAAACGCTCGGCTGCCAAGAAGTCATGTGGGACTCAGAAGGCAAAGACGCCGACACTCGGGTAGCACGAAAGCTCCTCAACAACTACCCCGCCTACTTCCAAAACCACATTTTGGGCAAGGACGTTTTCCTCACCTACCGAATCCCCAACCCAAAAATCGAGGTCGTGGAACGCAAAGTCGTCATCGAAACCCTTCAAAACATTCCAGTAGCATACGACGTCGCCTCCTCCTTCTACAGACAGGACATCACGCCGATTTTCGAGGTCATCCTGCCCTACACCACCGACGGCGCCGAGCTTGTAACACTCTTCAACTACTACCGAAAAGCCATAATCGCAGACGAAGAAGTAGTCCTGCACAAGTCAACACGCGTCAAAGACTGGGTCGGCTCCTTCAAACCAAAAAGCATAAGCGTCATCCCACTCGTAGAAGACTACCGCAGCCTCCTCAAAATCGACAAAATCATCAAACCCTACATCAAAACCGCAAAGCCCCAGCACCTCCGCGTTTTCATCGCACGCTCAGACCCCGCCCTAAACTACGGACTCATCTGTGCCGTCCTGCTCTCCAAAATCGCCCTCTCAAAACTCAAAACAGTCGAGAACCAACTCGAAGTGCCCGTGTACCCGATAATCGGCGTCGGCTCAAAACCGTTCAGAGGACACCTGGCACCCGACAACGTGGAGAAATTCCTACAAGAATACAGGGGCTTAGCCACTGTCACAGTCCAGTCCGCCGCTAGATACGATTACCCGCTTGAACAGGTAAAAGACTTCGTCCGCACTCTCAACGCAAAGTTGCCCAACGGTGAACCCGCATTCATCGAGCCTCATGAAGAAAAACTCCTGCATAGCGTATTGGACAAGTGTAAGCGCCAATACGAAAGCATCATCGAAAAGCTGGCGCCCCTCGTGAACAGCGTCGCCGCCTATGTTCCACCGAGGAGAGCCAGGAAACTCCACATCGGATTATTCGGCTACAGCAGAAACGTCGCAGGCGTCAACCTTCCAAGAGCGATTACTTTCGCAGCGGCACTCTACTCGATTGGGCTGCCGCCAGAATTCATAGGCGCCCAAGCCTTGGAAAAACTAAACGACGCGGAACTTGCCCTCGTAGAGAAATACTACGTTAACTTAAAACACGACCTCAGCACCATCGGCGGCTACGTCTCATGGCAAAACGTCAACATGCTCCTCGAAATGCACCAGAAAGTCGCGGAACGGGCAGGCGCAAGTCAAGAGAAACTGAAAGAAGCCCTCGCAAACGTGCTGGACGACCTGCAGACCGTTGAAGAGAAACTTAACATCAAGCTGGGTCCGCATGGCTCCACACAGAAGCGGCATGGAAACTTCGCCAACAACTTCCTAATCTCTTGGCTGGAGCACGAGGACAGCGAAGCAAGGAAAGCCCTCATCGAAGCTGCTAAACTGAGAAGATGCCTCGGATAAAAGCCGCGTGTAAAGCGATATAAACCCAAATCTGATATTCTGAATAATCAAAAAACAGAAGTGTTAACGCATGGGCAGCGTAAAAGACCTTGAAGTAATCCAGAAACCAACACGGGACGCCATGGGCGTCGGCAGATTCCACTTCTCCGACCGCTATTCCGTCTTCGACTGGGGCGAAATGCCTGACCACATCCCCAACAAAGGCGCGGCGCTCTGCCTCATGGGCGCCTACTGCTTCGAAAAACTTGAGGAGACGGGAGTTAGAACCCACTATCGAGGCTTAGTTGACCAGAATGGGCGGGTCGTCAACTTTAAAGAAGTCCATCAGCCCATTAGCACGATGGAAATCAACATCGTCAACGTTTACAAGCCTGAAATCCGAGTGGTACAGGGAAAAATCGAATACGACTACAGCATGTACACGCCCAGCCTCAAAAACTGCTTGATTCCACTCGAGATAATCTACAGGAACGGCCTGCCCGAGGGCTCCTCCGTCTTCAAACGCCTCGAACAGGGCAAAATCACGCCGCAAGACCTCGGGCTCGACCATGCCCCGAAGCCAGGCGAACGCTTCAAGAAGCCCATATTCGACGTCAGCACCAAATTGGAAGAAACCGATCGCTACGTCACATGGGAAGAGGCCCAGAGAATCGCGGGCTTAACCAACATTGAACTAACTGCGGTGAAGGCGGTTCTCGCAAAAGTCAACGACACCATAACCGAAATGGCTTGCCACGCGAAACTGGAGAACGAGGACGGCAAAATCGAGTTAGCCCTCGACAGCCACCGAATACTCATGGTCGTCGATGTCGTCGGTACCTTGGACGAGTGCAGGTTCACCTACGACGGCGTACACGTGAGCAAAGAAATCGCCAGGCAATTCTACAAGAAAACACAATGGTACCTCGATGTGGAAGAAGCCAAGAAAACCGCGGAAGCCAGAGGCATCAAGGACTGGCGCAGCATATGCAAGTCACAGCCCCCGAAACTCGACCCGAAGCTGAAGGCTATCATCAGCGAGATGTACATGGCAGCCGCAAACGAGACGACCAACCGCAAATTATTTGACGCGCCACCACTCGCAGAAGTTATTGGGAAATACCGGGATTACATGGGTGAAAAGCAATGATGGAAAACAAGATAAAAGAAATAATCCGTGAATACGACCCTAAAAAAGTACGAATAGGAGTTTTAGGCTCCCACTCAGCGCTGGAAATCGCTTCAGGCGCCAAACAGGAAGGCTTCGAAACCGTGGTCGTCTGCCAGAAGGGCAGGGAAAAAACCTACACACGGTACTATGGTAACCTCTTCAACTGTTTTATGTTCTTAGACAAGTTCAGCGACATAGTTAAAGAAGAAAACGTGCAGAAACTGGTCGACATGAACACCGTTTTCGTGCCCAACCGCTCCTTCAGCGTGTACGCGGGCTACGAGAACATCGAAGAAAAATTCGCCGTGCCGCTCATGGGAAACCGGTACATGCTCAAAACCGAAGAGCGCAACACGCCCAGGAACCAGCAGTACTTGCTGGAAAAAGCGGGAATAAAGACGCCGAAAACTTTCAAGTCGCCCGCGGAAATCGACCGCTTAGCCATCGTTAAAGTCGCCGAGAAAACCCGTGCCATCGAACGCGCCTTCTTCTACGCCTCGTCACCAGAAGAATACGAGAAGAAAGCGGAGGAGCGCGTCAAGAACGGCATAATCACCCGCGAAGCGCTCGCGCAGGCAGTCATCGAGGAATACGTAGTCGGCGCCAAGTTCAACGCTAACTACTTCTGGTCGCCGCTAACTGGCGAGATAGACCTTTTGGGCTTCGACAAGCGCATCCAAACAGACCTCGACGGCGTCTTGGACTTGCCTGCCTCGGAGCAGCTGGAGCTCAAGATTCCGACGCAGAACATCGAGATTGGGCACATGGGTGTAACCATGCGCGAGAGTCAGCTGGAAAAAATCTTTGAGGCAGGCGAACGGTTCGTGGAGACATGCAAGAAAGAGTATCCGCCGGGGATGCTGGGACTCTTCGCGTTGCAGGGCGCGGTCACGAAGGACTTGGAATTCTACGTTTTCGACGTGAGTCCGCGAGTGCCAGGCTGCCCCTGCGTGGAACCCACTTCGCCTTACATGAAATACAAATACGGCATGGAAGTTGGTCCAGGCAGACGCGTCGCCATAGAGATTAAACGCGCCTTGAAAGAGGGCAGGCTTGCGGAAGTGGTAACATGATTACAAGCAGCGACATCGCCAAAATCCTCGGCAAGTACGACTTAGGCAAGCTTGCGATTGGCACGTTGGGTTCGCATTCGGCGCTGAACATTTTCAAGGGCGCCAAGGAAGAGGGGTTCCGCACGGTGTGCATCTGCAAGGAAAAGGACGCTATAATGTACCGCAAGTTCCCCCTTGTTGACGAGATGATAATAGTTGATGACTTCACAGAACTGCTTGACGAGGCGTTGCAGGAGAAACTGCGTCGGCTGAACGTGGTCTTGATTCCTCACGGTTCTTTCACCGCTTATCTGAGCACTGAGGAGTTGACTGACAGCCTTTATGTGCCTATGTTTGGGAACCGGCAGCTTCTCCACTGGGAAGCCAACCGCAAGGAGCAGGAGGAATGGCTACGCCAAGCCGGGCTGCGTCTGCCCGCCACATTCAAGTCACCCGATGAAATCGACCGCTTGATAATCGCCAAATTGCCCGGCGCGAAGGGTGGCAGAGGCTACTTTTTGGCGAATTCGCCAGCGTCTTTCTACAAGAAGTTCAAGGCGATGGTTCAGCGCGGTCTCCTCCGAGAAGAGGATGTTGACAAGATTCACCTGCAGGAGTACGCGTTGGGCGTGAACGTTTACCCCAGCTACTTCAGCAGCATAATCAAGGACGACGTGGAGTTCTTGGCAGTGGACCGACGCTACGAGTCCGCCGTGGACGCCATCGGCAAGATTCCCGCCAGCGAGCAGCTGGAAATCGACGTGACCCCAACCTACACTATCGTGGGCAACTTCCCCATAGTGCTCCGCGAATCCCTGCTGCCGGAACTCATGCGCATGGGCGACAGCGTCCACAAGAAAGCGCGAGAACTGGCGCCGCCTGGAATCATCGGTCCCTTCTGCTTGGAAACGGTGATTACGGATGACTTGAAGATTTACACGTTTGAGATTTCGGCGCGCATCGTTGCGGGAACGAATATCGGCATTGGCACTTCGCCTTACGCTTACCTGCGGTATGGGGCTGGCATGTACATGGGCAGGCGTATAGCGCTTGAAATAAAAGAGGCGCGTGAGCAGGGACGCCTCGGAGAGATTCTGGCTTAAGCGAGTAGAACAATGCTTTTAGAGTTCCAGAAGTTTCTTCTAGTGTTTTTTTCCACAGCAGATAAAAGGCGACAACGCTCCTTTTCTTTCGGGGAGAAGGTTTGGCATCAAAAGAAGAACTCTACGGCTGGTTGTTCGTGACCACAATTCCGTTATTATGTGAGGAGAAAAAGCTTGAGCGTCAGCAGAAGATAGAAACTTGGCTGGACCTGTACCAGCTCACAAGAGAACTCGACATCAACAAAACAGAGAATGCTTCTAGCACAGCATCACCGATTAACTACGTGGCTTAGCCGAGGCAAATCCGCAGCACTCGGTCAAAACTCTCACGTATGCGTGTCTTTTTGTAAAGCCTCAGCGCTTCGATGATTTCTGTGCGGTTTCTCTCACCAAGCACCTTGGAGACTGCTGCTCCGACGGCGCCGATGAACAGGTAGTGGCAGGCAGCCGCGACGTTTGCAGGTTTTCGTGTGTCGCTGGCGGTTTCGAAATCAACAATCCACGGCTTCCACGTCTTATCGACTATGAGGTGTTTTGGTGCCTTGCTGAGTTCGCCGTGGTCCAATCCCGCCCTGTCCAGCCGCCAGCACTGCTCTAAAATGTCAGATAGAACCTTGCGCACCTCTTCCCTTGCGGTGTGTGTCTCGAGCCAGGCGGGCAGAGGGGTGCCGTCGATTAGCTGCATGAGAATGAAGTTTTTGCTCGCGCCGATGAGTCGTGGTCCAACCGTTATCGAGTTGGCTTTGGTGAGCATTTCGGCTTCGTGCTGCAAGCTCGGTCTGCCCGCGTCTACTCTGCGAATCTTTAAGGCGGCACGCTGCCTGTTCAGGTGGGCTGTCACGACTACGCCCACGAAGCCCTTGCCCAACACAGGAACGTCAAAAGCGCTGCTCCTTCCAGAGAACTCTACGGCTGAGACACCAAGTGCTCGAAGTTCTTCAAGGCGATTCTGCAGTTCCACGTTGCTTACTTTTGGATAGCATAAAATTGACGCGTAGGGTTCCTCCTTAAGATTTTCCGTAAGCACCTTAGTAGGCTTTGCCAATTTGCTTATCCTTCTTTTTCGGGCAACAGAGTAAAATGTATGCAGTTTATAAATTTAATAGGAGCTTTTTATTCACTAAAAACTTGTCTTAAAGCTGGTTGAGAGATGCCGAGGTTCAGGCAAACCGCTGAAATCCTAAGGTTGATGGATAAGAAAGAGCAGGTTCGGAGTCTGGGCGCGCGTGGTGATATGCATGGGTAAAAAGCTTTCGTCAGCGAGGATTATGGTCACCAACACGCGTGGGAAACTGAAGATAATCGCTTTCGGAACAGTCTTGATTCTACTTTTTACAAGTATAATATTGTTTCTTCACAGTTCTCAAGTCTCAAGAAGAAAAGCGGTATTGACAGTCGGGACTTTCGCTTTCTATTATCCGTGGTATGGGACGCCTAGCGTTTCTGGTTACTGGCATCATTGGAATGATGCTAGTCACAACCCCGACAACTTTGCAGATGAAAGACGAGATATACCAGCGACGGATCATCCTCTGCTGGATGTGTATGATTCAAACAATGAAACTGTGATTGAACAGCATATTCAGTGGGCTAAGCAAGCGGGAATTGGCTGTTTCATAATTTCATGGTGGGGAATAAACGATTTCACGGACAACGTTTCGCGACATATAGTAAAAATGTGCGAACGGGATAACTTCAACTTTACTTTTTACTACGAGTTAACTGGAAGCGTAAGCCAGACAGTCAACGAACTTGCCTATCTCTGTAACACATATGGTAAAAGCAGTTCATTCCTCAAAGTCGATGGACGCCCAGTAATCTTCATATACTCACGGGCACGAGATGATTTGAATCCTAACGAATGGATTTGGCATGCGTGTACGGATAGCATCGGCATAGACCAATCCCCGAACACGAATGAAAGTGCTTCAACGTGCTGGATGCTGTCTGAGGATGTGCGAAAACCGCCACGATTAGGCATTATTTCCTTTCAGCCATTCGTAAACGAACCCGCATATGTTCAGAGCGCCAATCCCATCAGGCTTAGGCCCAACGAACAGTACTTGCTAAACGTTGGCGTATCCTGCGTAAGAAATGATTCGGTGATTAGGTCAGATGTAGGCATCAAAATAAAATTAGGTCTAGATAACTCATGCAATGTAACTCTCAATCCTAATGTAAGCGACCAAATAGTAAGTTTCGATGATGGGTGGCAGGACTGGAAATTTGACATAACAAGCTTTGCTGGACATGATGTCTACATAAGGGCTGAATCCTATAATGGCGGTTCAGTTAATTGGAGTAGTGAATGGGCAGCTATTGACTATTTCTATATCACGGATTCAAGCGGCAAAATAGTTAGTTCAGACCCTTTCCTTGATAACCATTGGAAAGAAGTAAGGGCGAGCATATTGGCAAGTGGAGCTAATCCCTACGTGATTATGGATTTCGGAGGATACGAAGGCAAGGTTCAGGACTTCATGAAGTATTTCTCAGATAGCATCGATGGAATACACGTGTACAACCCTGTTGGGATTCTCAAAGAGAATCATTCGAAATTGTCAAATTTATACCATGATGCTAGTAAATTAGCGCACGACTATAACAAGCCATTCATTGCAACAATCGTCCCAGGCTTCAATAATGCTGTTGCAAGCAATTATAGCCCAGAATCGCTCAAGAGCATCGTAGACCGCCAAAGTGGATCAACCTACAGACGGTTCTGGCAAATTGCGAAAGATTCCAGTCCTGATGGATATGCAATTACTTCGTTTAACGAGTGGCACGAAGGCACAGAGATAGAGCCGAGCATGGAATATAGCTATCAGTATCTCAATTTGACAAGAGAAAATCAGCCTACTACGATTCCTGAATGTCAATCCATCATCCTGCCACTATACGTAATAGTAACGGTATTCGTAATAGCAACAATACTGATAGTGATAGTTCACCGACGACAATGTAGCAGGATGGTTCGAAAAAGAAAGAATAAATTAAAGGAACTATTCAGGGATTTCACATAGGTTTTTCACTTCTCAGGTATTTTTATAAACTTAATAAGAATTCTTTAGTTCACTAAATTCGTCCTTAAGTGTTAAGAAAATGCCGAGGTTTAGACAAGTCGCCGACATCCTGAAACTGATGGGCAGGAAGGAGCTTATTAGAAACATGGGGATAATCGCCCACATCGACCATGGAAAAACCACGCTAACCGACTCGTTGCTTGCTGGGACTGGGTTGCTGTCGCCGAAGGTGGCGGGTTCCGCCCGCGTCTTGGACTACCTTGAGGAGGAGCAGCGGCGCGGCATCACTATGAAAACCGCCAACATCTCCCTGCTCTACCAAGCCGCCGAAGGCGCGTTCATCATTAATTTGGTGGACACGCCGGGACATGTGGATTTCACGGGCAAGGTCACCCGAGCCCTGCGCAGCATAGACGGTGCCGTCGTGGTCGTGGATGCCGTGGAGGAGATTATGGCTCAAACCGAGATAGTAATCCGCCAGGCTCTTGAAGAAAGAGTGCGTCCCGTGCTTTTCATAAACAAGGCAGACCGCCTTATCACCGAACTAAAGCTTAGCGCGGAGCAAATCGAGGCGAAATTCACCCGCATAATCGGCAGCTTTAACGATTTAATTGAGATTTATGGCGAACCCCCGTTTAAGAACGCGTGGAAAGTGAGCGCGGCAAAGGGTAGCGTGGCTTTCGGCTCGGCTCTGCACAGGTGGGGCTTCACACTAAACATGGCGAAGCAGAAGGGAGTGAACTTCAGCGATGTAATGGACGCTTATCGAAACGGCGAGGCTGAGGAGCTGCCGAAGCTGATTCCGCTTCACACCGCGATACTGAACATGGCGGTTAAGAACATTCCAAGCCCCTTGGACGCTCAGAGGTATCGGGTGGAAAAAATCTGGAAGGGCACTCTCGCCTCGGAAGCTGGACAAGCCATGGCGCGCTGCGACGACCACGGACCCGTGATAATGTGCATAACGAATGTTCAAGCGGACCCTGAGGCTGGCGTAATCGCAACTGGGCGGTTGTTCTCAGGCACCGTGAAAAATGGCGACCGCGTCTACCTCGTCAACGCGCGGACGGAGCGGCTGGTTCAGCAGGTCGCGGTTTACATGGGCGCTTTCAGGGAGCCAGTTGAGCATGTGGCGGCGGGCAACTTGGCTGCTTTGGCTGGGTTGAATGCGGCGAAGGCTGGCGAAACCGTGGTTGACTTTGAACACCGTGAGGGCATGGTGCCGTTTGAGCGCATCAGGTACGTGTCGGAGCCCGTGTTGACCGTGGCGGTTGAGCCCAAAAACCCCAAGGACTTGGAGCTTTTGCTCCGCGCGATGGAGAAACTGGCGACCGAAGACCCAAACTTGGCTGTCGAGGTGAATGCGGAGACGGGCGAGTACCTCCTGAGCGGATTGGGCGAGCTGCACCTTGAGACCGCCGCGAAGCATCTGAAGGACTATCTCGGCGACACAGAAATCATGACGTCGCTGCCGAGGGTTGTTTACCGAGAAAGCGTCACCCGAAGAGGTGCCGTCGCCACTGCTGCAAGTCCGAACAGGCAGAACAGGTTCACGGTACAGGTCGAACCGTTGGAAGAAGAGCTTGCGAAGCTTATCGACCAAGACGGCTATGCACTGAAGAGCGTTGGCGAGGTGCTCGCAGTAGATGCGCAAAAGAACGCGCTGATTGACTGCACTGGGAAAACAGCGGATTTTCGAGCTGTTCTGGATTCCGTAATCTCCGGCTTCACCTTCGCTTGCAAGGCGGGGCCCTTATGCGGGGAACCGATGAGAAGTGTCAAAATTAGCTTGGCCAAAGTCCAGCTCAGCGATGACACAGAGCAGCGTAGCCCCGTTGAGATTATGCATGGCGTGGGCAAGGCGATTTTTGGCTCTTTCCTGACGGCGGCGCCGGTGCTGCTTGAGCCCGTCTACAAAACAGTCATTTCTGTCCCAACAGAGCTGGCTGGGGAATGCTCCAGAATCGTCAGTAGCCGACGGGGAAAAATCTCCGCCTTCGAGCAGAAGGGCATTTTGACCACGGTCACCAGCTTCATTCCGGTCGCCGAAGCCTTCGGCTTATCCGAAGAGCTGCGTTCAGCCACTTCTGGTCGCGCGTTTTGGCAGTCAACGTTTGACCGCTGGGAAAAGATGCCCGCGAAGCTGGAAGCAAAAGTAATCATGGAAATTCGAAGAAGGAAGGGCTTGCCCGCGGCGGTTCCGAAGCCTGAACGGTTCACGGAGGAAAACCAATGAAGCTTAGCGGCACACCGTTCAACTTGGATGTTACGCTGTGTTGCGGTCAAGTGTTTAGGTGGGACAAGAAGGACGGCTGGTGGTACGGCGTCGTGGGAGACCGCGTCCTCAAGGTGCGGCAGACCGCCGCGGAGTTGGAGTTCGCGGGCGCTGATGAAAAACTGATTGTGCACTATTTCGGCTTGGACGATGACTTGCAGAAAATCGGCGCCGCAATCGGCAGGGACGAGCACATACGAAAAGCGCTGAAAGCGTTCTGGGGCTTGCGCGTTATCAGGCAGGAGCCGTGGGAGTGCCTCATCTCCTACATCTGCGCCACGTACAAGAGCATCCCCGCGATACGGCACATGCTGCTGAGTCTTTCACGAAAGTTTGGGGAGAAGCTGATGTTTGACGGCTGCGAGTTTTTCACGTTTCCAACGTCTGAAAAGCTGGCGTGCTCCTCAGAGAAGAGCTTGGCGGAGTGCGGGTTGGGCTACCGCGCCCGTTATGTGCATGCGACTTCGAAGCGAATTTTCGAGGACAGTTTCGAACTTGAACGCCTCAGGCAGTTGCCTTACGAGCAAGCCAAGAAGCAGCTCTGCAGTTTAGCTGGCGTGGGTCCCAAAGTGGCTGACTGTGTCCTGCTGTTCTCGCTGGGGAAAACCGAGGCGTTTCCCGTGGACAGATGGGTCGAACGTGTCATCCTGAACCACTACGCCCAACAGCTGCCACCTGAACTCGCGCAAAAGCTTTCAAGAAGAGAAGGGCTCGCCAACTCCGATTACGCGAAACTCAACGCGTTCGGCAGACAGTACTTCGGTGAATACGCGGGATACGCGCAGGAGTACCTGTATCACTACGAGCGCATGCAGGCGTAAAACGCGCACACGGCGGGAGCAGCGGAAAACGTTTAAATTCCGTCAAAAACAGCAATACTAAGCGAAGCACTGCACGCGGGCCCGTAGCTCAGCCAGGTTAGAGCGCCAGGCTCATAACCTGTTGGTCGGGTGTTCGAATCGCCCCGGGCCCACCACATCAACTTATTTTTGATGCTTATCCACGTTTTTTCCATGACGCTCTTCCTTCCACTCTACGCGGCATGGCATATTTGGCGCCTAATGGCGGTTTATTGCAGGAACCTATAGAGGGGAGAGGTCGCTGTTGGCTGAATCCGCCAAAAACAGCAGTCGCTGTCAATGATGTTTTCCTCTTTTTTCAGGGCTGGCGCTTTCATCAGAGTGCGGCTAC
>JAOZHY010000039.1 GCA_026014595.1 Candidatus Bathyarchaeota archaeon | reverse complement strand
GTCATGGTGAAGTCGCGTGATGCTGTGGCGCAGAAGATGTTTGATTTGAAGCTGAAAGCGGTGAAAGAAGAAAAAAGGCGTGGTTCTGGGAAAAAGACGATTTTTTCTTCTTCCCAACTATTGTTGCCTGCGGATTTGCCTAATGTTGAGGAGACGCTGCGGATTTTGGCTGCCGCGTTGCTCAAAAGTGCTGAGGCTGGGTTGAGTAAGGATGAGGTGGGGAGGTTGCAGGTTGTGGCTACGTTGGCTAAGACCTACAAGGACGCTTTCGCCGAGTATTTGGATTACCGTGGAATTGAGGAGCGGTTAGATGCACTGGAGGCTAAGTATGAGGGGTTGGAGAAGAAAGGCAAGGACGCTGCGGCTGGAGCAAGCGAAAGCCAAAGTTGAGCGTATAGAGGCGATTGCGGGCGCTCATGAGGTTGCAGAGAGAAGGCAGGTGGAAGCTTTGCAGCATAGTTTTAAGGAGTTTTGTGAGCTGGTTTTTGGTTTTACGCCTTACGCTTATCAGTTGGATTTGGAGGCAAAGTTTGAGCAGTACCAGTTTAACGCGGTGCGCTGGCCGCGGCAGACGGGCAAGAGCTTCATAGTCTCAGGCTTAGTCCTCAAATACGCCATTGAGCATCCGAACAGTTACATCGCGATTGTTGGGCCTAGCTGGCGGCAGACTAAGCTGAACATTCGGCGCATCGGCGGGTTCGCGCGGAAGTATCTTGGTTGTGAGCGGGGCATCCAAAAGACTCGAGTCAGCCTGCCAAACGGCAGCGTGATTGAGGCGTTTCCGAATAATCCTGACACGATTCGTGGGCCGTCTTTTCATGTTATTTGGTGGGAGGAATGCAACTTTACCGCCAACGACGAAGACCTGTATGATGCGATACTGTTTACGCTGGGAACAACTAATGGCAGGCTGATTGCGACTTCTACGCCGTGGAATACGGATAGCCTGTTTTGGAAGATGTGTAACCACAAAGACTTTGGTGACTTTGGACGGACGCATATCACTTGGCAGCAGGCGCTTGAGCCCAACGGACCGCTAAAGCCCGCGATTATTGAGAAGATTAAGCGCCAATTCGGCGACGACCCCGCAAGGTGGCGAAGGGAGATGGAGGCGGAGTGGGCTGAGGACGAGGATGTGTGGTTGCCTCAGAGCTTGATTGTTTCCTGTGTGGGTACGGTGAAGAACTGCGGCTTTGACTTGCAAGAATTCAACCCCGAAGAGGAATGCCAAGGCGAATTCTACGCTGGATTAGACTTAGCTCAGACAAGGGATTACTGCGTGCTCTCAGTGGTTGAACGATTAAACGATAAGCTGTTTCTGCGGCACTTGAAGATTTTTCAGCAGCCCACCCTCTACGCTCAGGTTTTAGGCTACCTTAAGGCGCTACAGGACAGGTGGGGCGGCTTCCAGAAAATCCGCGTGGACTTCACACGCGAAGGACCATCGATTATCGCTGACATGGAGAATGCGGACATCGAAAACGCTGAAGGCGTCAACTTTAGCGTACCCCGCAAATCAGAGATAGCCAGCCTGCTTAAGCAGCGCATGATGAACAAACAATTCTACTATCCACTGTTGAATTGGGAGCGGCCATATCGAGGCGACATCTGCACGGAGCTAAACGTGGAACGCTATGAGCTGCGCAGGGACGGCGCCATAGGCTTTTCGCATCCGAACGGTACGCATGATGATGTGTTTTGGAGTATTGCGTTGGCGGTGTTTGCGACTGTGCAGATGGAGCCTGAACCCTTCTTAACGGTTATTCCGAGGTGACACGAAAAGATGAGGCGGCAGAGGGATTTTCGGGTAAGGCAGATTCGGCGCGTCTACAACCGCGAGGAAGAGAAGTTCACGTTTAATATCAGCTACGAGACTCACACTGAGCTGACGCCTCGGAGCTTGGTTGTGGCTGAAGCCTTCGGATTAGGCATTGATGAAACGCAGAAGTTCAAGGTTTTAGATGCGGAGCTCAAGATTGGTCCGCGGGACATTGTCTACATCACAGGGGATAGCGGCAGTGGCAAAAGCGTTTTGCTTAGGGCAATCAGGGCAGACTTGGGCGAAGAGGCAATCGACCTATCCGAAGTTGCTGTGGACATGGAGAAACCGTTGATTGAGACTGTTGGCGCCACGGTGGAGGAAGGTTTGGAGCTGTTGAGCCGTGTGGGGTTGAATGACGCGTTTCTTTTTCTACGTACATACAGCCAACTCAGTGACGGGCAGAAGTACCGTTACCGCATCGCCAAGCTAATCGAGAGCGGGAAGCAGTGGTGGTTGATGGACGAGTTTGCCGCTTGCTTGGATCGGGATACGGCGAAGATTATTGCGTTTAACCTGCAGAAAATAGCTCGGCAGCAGGGCAAAGCAGTCATTGCAGCCACAACCCACAGCGACCTCCAAGAAGACCTCAAACCCAGCGTTTTAATCCGTAAGCGTTACGGAGAGGAAATCCAAATCAGCTACTACCCAAACGAAGCAGCCTCTGAATGTAGCCTAACCCGTGAGATGCGGGTTGAAGAGGGAACCAAAGAGGACTGGCAAAAACTCAGCAGTTTCCATTACAGGGGGCACAAGGTGGCGGTTCCACGGAAAATTTTCCGTCTGGTTCGTGGGGATGAGCTTTGCGGGGTTATCGTGTATAGTTATCCGCCGCCAACCTGCTACGGAAGACGCATGGTGCTGCCGCGAATGACGATTCAGGAGTTAAACAAGCAGCTTAGCATCATCAACCGCGTAGTTATCCACCCAAAATACCGCACAATAGGCTTAGGCGCCAAACTCATACGTGAAACGCTGCCGTTGGCTGGGACGCCTTATGTGGAGATGATTGCGGTTATGGCGAAGTATAGTCCGTTTGCGGAGAAGGCTGGACTGCGTAAGGTGGCTGAGCAACAAACAGTCAAGAGCGTTTCAGCGGTTTCAGAGGCACTTTTGGGGTTAGGGTTTGACCTGCAGCTTTTAGGCAGCGAACGCTACGTCACAGGCAAGCTCGCAAACCTTACGGCGCAACAGCTTGAGAAGCTGAAATGCGCGTTTGGTAAGTGTGCGCATCCCCGGTTTAAGAAAGAGTTTGCGATTAGTAGACATCGACCTTTCGGTAAAACTTCCGATTACGTTGAAAGTCTTAGAAATGCTGATTTTTTGAAGATAACTAAGCTTGTAAGGCTGACTGGAATGCTGTCGCAAACGAAGGTATACCTTTTCTGGAGCTCAGAACTGGCAAAGGCAGGATAGATTTGAGGGGCAGCGGCTGGAACACGTTTTTCCCGCAAGCCTGCTTGCGTCAGGGATCGCAACATTATACGCGTGTTAGATGTGGCCGCTGCCCTCTCCCACATAAATGTTTGCTAAAGGGTGCCAGCTACGCCAATGTAGGTGGAAGTGCTGATTCTCGAAAAATATTTCTTATGCCGTACTGACTCAATCCTAAGCATGTGAGGCGAAAAACGGTTGCATGTGTATGTCGACGAGTCCGGAGATTTAGGTTTCACCAAGAAATCAACCAAGTTCTTTGTGGTTGCATATGCTGAATGCGTTTCGCCTCAACCAAGTCAGGTTATACTCAGAAGAGCGCTTAAGCATTTACACCAGAAAAAGAGATACGCCTCTTCAAGAAACGAACTCAAGTTTTCACGCATGGACGATTATTGTCGGAGATATGTTCTTGAAAAGATTGCTGATTGTGAAGTTGGCCTAGGTGTTGTGGTTCTTGAGAAAGCTCTTGTTAACTCCAACCTAAGGAAGGACCCGCCTGTCCTTTATAATTGGTGTGTGGTTCATAACATAATGTTGTCTTTGCTTCAGTATATTGCGGCTGGGAATAAGGTTAAAATGGTTTTTGACCGCAGTTTGCCTGCTTGGCGAATTAAAGAATTCAACGGTTACGTTCAGAATAAAGCCAGTTATTTGCTTTATGAGCAAGGTTCTGCTTTTTCACAGAACAGCATCAGCTCGGTGCATGTTGCTTCTGAGGTTGAGCCCTGTCTTCAAATGGCTGATGCCGTAGCAGGCGCTTATTTCCAAAAATATGAGCATAAGAATGATAATTATGTTAGTTTGATAGAGAATAAAATTGCAACCTTTAAGTATTTATGGAAAAAGTAAGCGACCCCTATCCTAATGCTCCCATCCCACAGATGCGGGCATCATTGCTTCGGATAGGACTTACTCGCAGATAATAATATCCAATGGTACTTATTAAAAACTTTGTGGTAGCTTTACTAAACAAACACATTTTCTGGATATCAGTTGTTGATTATTTGGAACATTTTTTCTATGCATGATTTGTTTGGGACACAAGCGTCCATTGATTGAAGAGACCGTTTTTTCAAAAGTCAATTGTCAGGTGTGATCCTTGTATTCTTGCGAGGTTTTTGTTTCAACTGGTTGATATAGCATGATGTTCGACCTTGTTGAGGAGTTTTTCTGCGGCTTCGGTGCATACGCCGCCTTCTTGTAGTAAGTCAACGA
>JAOZHY010000038.1 GCA_026014595.1 Candidatus Bathyarchaeota archaeon | reverse complement strand
ATGATGCGGTAAGGTTCCACTTCCGCGATGATGCCTTGCAAGCGCTAGACATGGGTGCAGCAACCCTTGAAAAAGTAATTGCTTGCTTGCAGAAATGCGTAGTATAAAAAAGGCGCTCTCTAAAAGTTTCCTGAAAAAAAAATAATTTTTTTTTAAAAAAAATTCCAGCATCACCAAAAATTTTCAGAAAAAAGTTGTGACTAGAAAAAAATATTTTGAGAAAAAATAGTTTGTAAGAAAAAATATTTTTTTCGCTTAACAAAAAATTTTTTCTCCATTAGTTTTTTCTCAGCCATCTAAGCGTGTTTAGATTTTTTATGGGAAATTGGAATTTTTCAACGCTTGTTTAAATTTTCCATAGTTAAAGTTTTTTATCTTTAAAAAAATAAATTATTTTAGAGATTTTTAGGTTTTTTCCATGCAAAAATCGCCGACATAATGGACTATTGCCCATAATATTCTTTTAGGCAATAGTTGGATGTTTATATGTGAATAGAAGCCTAAAACAAGCCCCTTTCAATTATGAATAAATCGCAGCGCTAAGTTTCTTGACCTATTTCCCGTTGGATAATATCCATAGCAAAGCGCCTGACATAATTGAAACCTGTCTGCACGCTTTCTAAGTCGAGCCTTCGCTGCACTTTGAAGGCGCCTATTATGCTCGGGTCAGCTTTCACGACGTCGCTGGCTGCTGTTTCGCGAAATAGGTGGCACCATGCCTTTTCCGTGGTAGCCCGCACAAGGTTAAATATTTGGCGCCCCGTGATTGGCTTCTCGCCTATAATTTTATAGCCGACCCCCCAGAGGCTCTTAGTCTGGGGGAAATAGTATTTTGGCACAGGGTTTAAACTCTGCAAATATTCAAGGTATTCAAGTATTGGCTTTGTCAACGGGTCACTTAGGGGAATTGATTTCTGGCTCCTTTTCGTTATGACGTTTTGCCGTCGCTTCTTTGAAAGAGTGAACATGATGTGTAGATAGTCGTTTTCGGTCTTAAAATCACTCAGCTCCAACCCTGCCACTTCGGATCGCCGCTTACCTGTTAAACGCAAAATGCACAACAGAGCAGAAGTTCTGAGACGGTAAAAAGTTTCAGGGATCGCTTCGGCTTCTTTGAGCATTTCGGCAAACTCTGCGTCGCCGATCACGTCTTTTCGGTTCACGCGCTCAGGTGACCCACGTACAAAAGTCATGCTGCTCTCCTCAAAATCTTGCTTTTTTTCCTGTGCAGCCTTACTTCGATGACGCTGCAAGAAGGGTTCCAGCATTCTAGGCGGCGGCTTTTCGGGTTGTGGTGCATTTTTGCGCCGCAGTCTGGGCATTTTAGACGGCTCATTTTTGGAAAACTCTCCGCAGCCTATCCTCTTCAGCCTGCTGCTGCAGCCACGCCTCAACCAGCATAGTTGCCATGTACAGCCCGAAGCTCGCAAGCAAAAAACCGATTTTCCAATGCCAATCAAGACTGCTTCTAAGCGCTAAAAAACCAACTAAGACCGCCATGGAACCCAGAGCCAAAGCGGTCTTGGAAAAATTGCCGAATTCGACGGACATTTAGCCCCGCCTCCTACGCTTGTGCGCTTTAACTGCTAATGACGCAGCCACGGCAAAAGCTGCAATAGGTATAATTAGCATCCAATTTTGTTCTGCGCTCTTTTGCTCTGCCAAGTTAATTGTTAGTGTGGTGTCCGTGTAGATTGAAACGTCTTTTTCGTAGCGTAAAACGCCTTGAACGTAGGCTTTAAGCGTGTAGCGTCCGCCCGGCACATGGGGAAAAACCACTGTGCCCGTGCTGTCTGTCGTGTTCAAAAATTTTGTGCCAAGCTGGACCTCGGCGCCAGCAACAGGTTTTCCCGCATCACAGCAAAAAACTGTGACTTCATTCGTGCCTTGAGCCGAAGCTAAAGGCACAAGCGGTAATAGCGCCAGCAAAACCAAAAAAAGAATAGTGTTTTTCATGTTTTGTGTCTCCTTTGTTTTTGCATGCGCCAGTAGCGCCTCAGCTCCGTGTCTGGCTTGCGTGGTCTGCCTCTTTGCTTTGCCATGGCTGCTCAAAAAAAAAAACTGTTTTTCCAAGAATTTAAAATACGTTTAAAATGTTTTAGAATGGAAAAGACTTGAGGTTTTTGCGTGGTTTAGCCTACCCTTTTTTGTTAAAAAACGCCCAGTCATCTACATGGTGAACGCTGTTGCGGCGATATTGTGAAATGTGTAAAAACTGTAAAAGTGTAAACTGCATCAGCGTTTCCGTTTCTGAGCAGGGACAACTTGCAGCTCCATGTCTATTTTCTCAAGCACAGCAAACAACTCGCTGGTTAACATATTGAACCTTGCTGGGCTGCGTCGCCTGAACTGCGTGAGCTGGTAGCGCCTACGCATAAAAGCGTTGTAATTACTACGTTTAGACGTGTCACCATCACACAGCAACGCCGGCAGCTTCTTAATGATGCGCCGCGGGTTCACAGGCGCGGCCTCCTCAGCGGTCCATAATGGTCGGCTCGCTGGCGGAACCTTTCACACGCCGGGTCGCCGGCGACGTGCAGGGCTACGCGTTCTAAAGCGCATTTTCCACGCCAGAAGTCGCAGTCAACGCAGCGCTTAACAGAGGAAGAAGAAAAAAGAAGGGGTTTTTGCGGGAGATTTAGCCACACCGTTAAATTAGTAGAATTTATATCTCTATCCAACGTTCAAACGAGAATATTGGAGAGTGCGTGAAACTCGGAAAAGTTCTAGTAACCTCAGCGTGGCCTTACATCAACGTCACGCCACATCTGGGCAACCTAGTCGGCTCTGTCCTGAGCGCAGATGTTGCCGCGCGATACTACAGGCTGCGAGGCGACGACGTGCTTCTAGTAAGCGGTTCAGACGAGCATGGTACGCCCATAGAAGTCGAAGCAATCAAAGAGGGAATAACGCCCAAGGAACTGACGGACAGGAACCACGCGCGAGTAGCTGAACTGTTCAAACGGTGGGGCGCGTCGTTTGACAATTACACGCGCACCGAGAGCCCAGTGCACAAGGCGTTCGTGCAAGAAACGCTGATGAAAATCTACAGGAACGGCTACATCTTCAGCCAAGAGACGCAGATGCTGTACTGCGAGCATGACCAGCGGTTCTTGCCCGACAGGTTCGTGGAAGGCAAATGCCCCTACTGCGACTACGAACGCGCCCGCGGAGACCAATGCGACAGATGCGGAAGACTCTTAGAAACCACCTTCCTAATTGAACCGCACTGCGTCATCTGCGGAAACACGCCGACGGTGAAGACCACGCGGCACTGGTACATCGACCTCTCCAAGTTCGCAGATCAGCTTACCACGTACATCAAGAATAACCAGCAGCTTCCAGCCAACGCGAAGAACTTCAGCCTAAACTGGATAAAAGAAGGCTTAAAGCCCAGAGCCGTCACCCGCGACGTGGAGTGGGGAATCCCCGCGCCCTTCCCCGGCGCTGAGGGCAAGACCATCTATGTGTGGGTTGACGCTGTCCTCGGCTACGTTTCAGCCACGATAGAGTACTGTAGGCGCATCGGCGAGCCGGAGAAGTGGCGGGAGTTCTGGTTCGACAAAAACGCGAAGACGCTTTACTTCGTGGGGAAAGACAACATCCCATTCCACACCATAATCCTTCCCGCATTGCTGCTGGCTTCGGGCGAGGACTATAATCTGCCGTGGAACGTGTCAGCCACCGAGTTTCTCCAGTTCAAGGGCGAAAAAGCCAGCAAGAGCCTGAGGATAGGCATATGGATAGACGAGGCGCTGGAGATGTTCCCCGTGGATTACTGGCGCTTCTTCCTCATCGCCACAAGACCCGAAAGCAGAGACTCCAACTTCTCATGGGACTTCTTCGTGGAAAAGATTAATGCTGACCTGAATGACACGTTCGGCAACTTCATCCACCGTACTCTGACGTTCATAAACTCCCAGTTCAGCGGCGAAATCCCGAAACCAACAAAGTTGACGGCGGAAGACGAAAGCATACTTCAAGCAGTCAGGGAGAAAGTGGAATCCGCCGCCCAAGACCTTGAAGCCGCCAAGCTGCAGTCTGCCGCCAACACTCTGGTATCCATAAGCCGCGTGGGTAACCAATACCTGAACGACAAGGAACCATGGAACCTCGTCAAAACAGACAAGGAGAAAGCAGCTACAGTGCTCTACGTTTCCGCGCAGATAGTCAAAGCCATCGCAGTAGTTTCCGCGCCCTTCATTCCAGGCACGGCAGAACAGCTTTGGCAAACCCTGCAACTTGCAGGCAGCGTCCACAAGAGCAGATGGGAAGAAGCTCTGAAGCCACTGGAAGCAGGGCACAAGATCAGCAAGCCGAAACCGCTGTTCAGGAAGATAGACGCCGACGAAAAGCAACTTGACGAGAAGCTGGCGCATATCAGGGAGAAAACGGCAAAAAACGCTTGAGTGGCTGCTGAGACATGCAGGTGAAAGCCGACCTTCACGTTCACACGGTTTACTCCGCTGATTCAGTGATAACCCCGAAAGAACTCGTTTTTTACGCCCGAAAAAGCGGGTTAACCGCCGTCGCCGTAACCGACCACAACCAAGTGGAAGGCGCATGGAGAATTGCCAAAGAAACCGATTTCCCCATAATTCCCGGCACGGAGGTTTCAAGTCTGCACGGTCACATCGTCGGGCTAAACGTGCAAGAAGCAATCCCCCGAGGCTTAAGTGCTGAGGAAACGGTTGACCGAATCCACCATGCAGGCGGCATAGCAATCGCGTGTCACCCCTTTGCCCTGTTCAAAGGAGGCAGCATAGGAAAACACGTCACCGGCAAATTCGACGCTGTCGAGGTTATAAACGCTTCCTCCTTTCCTTTCCGACGCAGCGTGAAAAAAGCTACACAAATTGCGGAAAGCTTCAAACTGGCACAGGTGGCTGGGACAGACGCCCACTATGGCCCAGTGATAGGGCGCGCCTACACGCTCATAAACGCCGAGCCAAACGTCGAAGACGTAGTTAAGGCGATAGGCAAAGGGCAATGCCAAGCTTTTGGGAAGGCTATCTCGATCTCGATGAGGATAGAAAATCAGGGCAGATTCTTCAAGAAGTACCTGTAAACAGCTACGCGTTTCTGCTTTCGAACGCACTAAAGATTTATGAAAGCCGTAGCGAACAACACAGGGCAAAATAGGAACAAACCACCATGACCGTAGCCAAGCTGAAAGCAAAAGGCATATTCTTCGACCTCGACGGCACCATAGTTGACTCGACTGAGGCTTATTTGGCAGCTGCGAAAACCGCGTTCCAAACCATGGGACAAGAACCGCCAGAAGCCAGAGTCGCCCTTGAAATTCCGCGAAGACTGGAACTGAAACAGCCAATCACCGACTTGGTCAAAGGTGGCACCCAGAGATTTCTGGACGTGTATCTAAAAGCTTACTACGCCAGCACAGCCGAGAAAACCAAACCCATACCAAGCATCGCAGATGCCCTGAAAACGTTGTCCAGTAAAGCCAAACTTGTCCTAATAACCATGCGCAGAGTCCCACGTCAAGCCGTGGCAGCTGAACTCGAAAGCTTCGGCATAGCCCCGTACTTTACTCACGTGATAACCGCCATGGACACACACAAGCCCAAACCGTCACCGGAAGCGCTGATAAGAGCGATCCAAGCTATAGATGTTCAGATATGTGACTGCCTCATCGTGGGCGATTCCGTAAGCGATGTGCGCGCTGGGAAAGCAGCGGGTGCTGGAACAGTGGCAGTTTTGTCAGGGCTTTTTTCTCGTGAAGAACTTGCCAGAGAAAAGCCCGACTTAATCATTAAAGATGCCACTTTTCTGCCGAGCCATGTTGCGTGATTATATTTCTACGTGCGGAATATTGCTGAAAACCGCCTAAAGCAGTTATATGGCTTTGAGAAAATAAAGTTTAATTAAAACCTCTATCGTATATAAACATGGAGAGGGCTTCAGAGCGGATTTCAAATGAACTTCATAGAGATAATGTTAGCTGAAAAGTTGAAGGATTCTGATTCAGCTTTGGACATAACAGGTTCAGACCGCAAAGTTCTGCAGGTAGCCTGCCAAGACTTCACGAACTACCTTAAGTACCACTGGGAACTCATCGGGAAAGAAGCAAGCCAATGTGAACTCGTGGAGAAACTGGAAAAGCTGTTCAAGGAAAATCCCGCTGAACTCGAAGAATTCCTGACTGTTTGGACCGCACTATGGTTCAAGAAATGGAAAGAACGCGTCAAACTGCTCATAGGCGACCAGAACATGAACAAATGGAGCAAAGTGTCGAAGACACTGAGCAACGCCGAACCGCTGTGGAGAAAAATCGAACGCAAACAAGAAGTGCAAGAGGTAGTAGTGGCTACACTGATAAAGAACGGCGAAATCTGCGGCACCGAGATTCTTTCAGAAAACCTCCTGAAGATGGAATTGGGCGAGAAACGCATGCAGTACCTCAGCGATAAAGAACGTGTCTTCACCATGGTGAACAGCGCGCTGAGAAAAGCCAGAGAGATGGCGCAGAGCAAGGGTCCGCTTATCTTCGTGAAAATTGACAAGGGCTACTACGGAGCATCAACTTAGCCAATTAGCTCCTTCTTTCATTACCTTTTTAATTGAACGATTAAAATTGACTAAAATGTTTAGAGTACTCTTTGTTTCTGAAGAGTCTTAGTCTGCCACGCGTACCGTCGAACAGTGGTTGTTTCTCCGTACCCGCAAGCAGCACATCGTTTCTTGCGCACATGGTAAGAACGCCTTCCGCAGCGTCGGCAGCGGATGTGGACAGTTTTGCCTTGGCGCTTACCCATCGAGGGCGTTCCTTTTCCCAACTCTGTCACCTGGGTGGCGGCGAGATTAGAACTACGTTGTCTCCTCGGACGATTATAAGTCCGAGTTTGCGCATGGATTCGACGTTTGTGGTGTCTTCTGTCTCTTCCAAAACAAGATTCAGGTGCTGGTCAAAACCCTTCAGTCGTCCTCGCAGGCTTTTTCCGCCCTTTAAGCGCACGAGCACAATTTTGCCTAGGTTCTGTTCGAGAATCTCAGTAGTCATTTCGCTCATTCTTGAAACCTCATGCCATTCGCTCTATAACTTGAACTTTCAACATTTAAACCTATCTAAGCAAGCCAGCTAGATTTGCTGACCCTTTCTGCTGTATAGCGCTGGAAGTTTGTATGCCTCTTTTTAATGAGATGTCTCACATTTTGGGAGCCTAGTTGAGCGGGCAGCAAACCGGTGATTCGCGAACTATTCTTTATAATAAAGATATAGGGTGTGCGAAGGGTAGCCCAACTGCGGGTTTTCACAGAAATTATCCACTTTCGCTGGTTTCCAGCCCACAATCTCGTAGTCGTGTGAGACCACGCGCACGCCCTTCTTGAGTTCTGCCTCCAGTTTCGGCTTGATTTTCTCGTTCGCGCTTGTTGTTAAGTAGAGAAAAACTACGTCTGCGGAGGAAAGATTCACGTTGAACATGTCCCCGTTCACTATGGTTACCCTGTCCGCGAGCCCGTTCTCATGGATGCTGCTTAACGCTTTCTTCGCCAAATCTTCTCTTAACTCGACGCCGACTGCTCTGGCGCCGAAGTTTTTTGCAGCCATGGTAACGGTTCTGCCGTCTCCGGCGCCCAGGTCGAACAGGACTTCGCCTGCTTTGAGGTCGGCGAGTTTGAGCATACGTTGAATTACAGGGAGCGGGCTTGGAACGAAGGGTGCGATAAACATTAGCGTTTTCTCCTATCAGATTTAGAGGCTGTTATCTCTTTAAAGGCTTTACTCATGCACTACGCCACGTACTGCTCTCGTCTTGGTGTGGGTCTCTTGGCTTCCCCGCATTTCACGCAGCTTTGAGCGCACAGCTCTAAGTATTTCTCTTCATCTTTAGAGCCAATGGCTTCGGCTGCTTTCTGGCAGAGTTGGCTGGGTTCTGAGCAGCCTTCTTCGCTGCAGAGGGTTGAAATATATGTGCATATGTCCTTCACGTCTTTTGGCTCTAACACGGCGCGGTTGGTGCGAACCAGAAGGCATAGTTCTCTTGCCATGACACATGTTTTAACGTATTTTATGCGTTCCAGAACCTCTGCGCGTAATTTTTTTCGGCTTATTTCCACCTTTAAGTCTCCTGTAGGTGTGGAGGACACACTTAGGCACAATAGGCAGTTTATCGCTTAAAAAGGTGTTGTTAAATGTCGCAAATCTAAGTGGCATTCCGCTGAGAGCAGAAATGAAAACCGATGCGAGGCACTCTATTCGAAGCGTTTACTCAACGCTTTGCGCTCCGCTTCAAGAACCAGCTCGTAAAACTTGTCAGTGAGCTTGGACTCCTTTCCCAGAACCTCTGCGATGTCTGATGGACGGACTCTTCGTGCACTCAGAGCCACTGCCGCAGCTTTGCCGTACCTCGCTATCAGCTCCGCGGTCTGCAGAGCCTGCGTCTGGAGTTTTTCTTCGGCTTTAGTCAGCTTCTCGCCCTTCTTATCTATAAGAGGGAACGTCTGTTCTTCTTCCACCTTCAAAAGTCCGAGAGCCTGGGAACCGCAACGTGGGCACTTGGGTTGGTCAGGCAGGTCTTTGATGCGTATCATCTCGTTGTAGCTCCAGCAATGCGTGCATATGAAGTTGCCCGTCTCGTTCAGCAGTCTCGCTTTGGCGGATTCCACGAGTACAGCGCGCATTCGCTCAGGCGGAATTAGGTCAGTTTTCATGCTGACCCGTTCGATGCCTATTCGCGCAATTGGGGTCGCGTTGCCGCCTGTCTCCAGCAGTTGCAGTTTGATTTCGCCGCCTCGAATCTTGCCGAGGACCTGCACGAGGCCTTCCGCATCAAGGTCTTTGGTGAAAACCTCCTTCAAGCCTTCCTCGTAGATGGGAGTGCCCTCGAAACTCGTTATCAACTTCTGGAGGCTCACGTTGCTGAAGTCTGCCCACTTCTTTAAAGCGCCGAAGCGGCGAGCTACATGAATCACTCTGCGCTTGAAGAGCCCTGTTTTCACGGTTGACTTGGTGAGCGTGTCTCTGATGGCTTGGTCGGGCATGGCGCGGAGTTCCTCAAATACCTCGAGTATGCGTGAGGCGGTGGAGGCGCCCATGGTCTGCACGAAGATGCGATACGGGTCATGCTGCACCACGATACCGCGTCCAAGCTTGTCGGAGAGAATCTGCCCCAATAATTGGGCTAAGGCGCGGTTCGTAAGGGAGCCGAAGTTAGCGTGGATTATGACGAAATCCTCCCAGTCTTCGAAAACTATTCGATTTGGCGTGGGCACCGCGAGACCCGCGTTCACCTGCTCAATCGTTTCAGCCAACGCACGCATTATAGTGTCTTTGTCAGCAGGGTATTGTTTGCTGAGCAAAGTGGCGACTTCATCGGGTGAGAGCCCTTCGTGTATCTTCTCTTCAACGAACCCTCTTATCGAGGCTAGTTCCTGCGCGATTTCGAACGGCACCGGAATTTCCTCGCCAATCCAGCTTGGAATCGAGCCTGTTGGGTCGTCCACGGGGCGTACGTAGACTTTGTCTTCGGTGGTGTGGATTATCTGCCACGGGCTGCCGCGGATGATGAATTTTGTTCCTGCCTTGCCGTACTCCGCCATGAACGCTTCGTCCAAGACGCCTATTGATTGGTCTCTGGATTCATCAACTACGAGAAACTGTTTCTCCACTGGAATCATGGACAGATTGTCGAAGTAGTACTCGAAAAGCGCTTTTGACCGCTGAGGCTTCAAGACGACTTGGTCTTCGAAGGAGACCCAGGCCAAGCGTGGAAAGCGCCCGTGCATGTACTTCAGCACTTTTTCAATGTCTTCCATCGTTAAATTTTCGTATGGATAGGCGTTTCGTGCCATCTCGAGTATGTCGTTGAATTCCAGCCGCCTGTTCTTCAGGAGCAGCCCAGCTATCTGATGGGTCAGCACGTCGTAGGGCTTAGGTGGAACAGTGACGGGTTCCAGTTCTTCTTTTGTGGCTCGTCTTGCGATAACCAGTGCTTCTAATGTGTCGTCTGAGTCCATGCCGATAATCACGCCTTGCGCAACCCTGCCAACGCTGTGCCCAGCCCTGCCCACGCGCTGGATGAGTCTGGTGACCTGTCTGGGACTCATGTACTGGATGACGAGGTCGATACGACCCACATCGATGCCTAATTCTAGGCTGCTGGTGGCGATTAAGCCCTTGAGCTCGCCGCTTTTTAGCCCTGTCTCCGCAGCTATCCGCGACGGCTTAGCAAGTGAGCCGTGGTGTATTGAAACCGGGAAGTCTATGTCCCAGACTTTGAACCTGCTTGCCAGCACTTCTGAGACGGAGCGGGTGTTGGTGAACAGAAGCACGGACTTATGCGTGTCCATGTATTCGCGGATTATCCTCAGCCGAGCCGCCACTTCCGGGTGCGTGTAAAGTCGCCCTGCAAGCCGTACATCCTCGTCGGTTGGTGTTGGAAAAATTACCTGCAACCGCATCAGTTTGGCGACTGGCACAGGGATGATTTCGACGTTTCGCTTGTCACCCACGAGAAACTGCGCCACCTTGTCTGGTGTGCCTATGGTGGCGGATAACCCGATTACCTGAAAATCCTTGCCGATGAGGTTTCTAATCCGTTCTAGAGCCAGAGCCAGCTGGCTGCCGCGTTTGCTGTCCGCCAATTCATGCACCTCATCGATTATGACCCATCGCAAGCTTTGCAGGTGCTGACGCAGCTGCCAACCAGACAGTATGGCTTGCAACGTCTCGGGGGTGGTTATCAGAATGTCAGGTGGGCTTCGCGACTGCCGCGTTCTCTCTCTTATATCGGTGTCGCCGTGCCTAACCGCCAGCTTAATGTCCAAGTTGTTGCACCACCACTCAAGCCGCTCAAGCAGGTCACGGTTTAAAGCCCGCAACGGCGTGATGTAAAGCACTTTAATTCCAGGCGTTTGCGGCGACTGCAGCAGCATGCTCAGCACTGGAAGGAAAGCGGCTTCAGTCTTACCCGTTGCCGTGGGCGAAATGAGCAGTACGTTTTTGCCTTCAAGCACCTTCGGAATGGTCTTCTCCTGAGGCTCAGTTGCCCTTGGGAACCCTTTCTGTTCCACGAGCCTTCGAACTGGCTTCACAAGCATATCAAAAGCGCTCTCAGAAGATTCCTGCAATGTCTTGCGCCCTCAGGTGCCGAGAACATTAGCGGAGAATCCGCTGTAAAAACGTTTTGGCACGTTTGCCGAAATCGACTGGTTCCAATCCCCCGTGCACTTTGATAGATGAAGGAATGTTACACGCCCAAAAACGTCCAATTCCATGCATAAAAACTAAAATTTTTCAGCCCTTTTATACAAGGGAAGGGAGTGCTCACCTCAGAGTAGATAGCTCTGCACGGCACTTCTCTTCAGACTAAAGTTGCTTTATATGAGGGTCTATAGGCAAAAAATGGCACTATAGTGCCCGCAAACTCGGCGGTATTATGGCGAAAACTCTTTCTTAGGATTCGTGTTTGCTTGGTTAAAAAAAGATAATTTCCATGAGAACATTGTTGAGCTTTTTGCGTGTATTGTGTTTACACTGTTGGTGCAGAGTTTAAGCATTCTTCAACAGCCTTTAACATGAACATGTCTAATCTCAATGTTTAAACATGGATTTTCTATTCGAACGCTATGGAAAGTTATTTATCCACCATCATAAGAAACCATGAACCCGAAACATAACGGAGGAAAAAATCATGGTTAAATGTCCAAAATGTGGAGCTGAAGTTTCAAAGCCGAAGAAGACATGGAAAATGGCTGGACGCCCAGACAAGCAAGGAAAACGAATGCAGCTGGAAATCGGGCTTTACGAATGCCCTAAATGCCACGCCACCTTCCGCGAAGTCCTCAGCAAAAAGAAAATCTAAACACCATCACCACGTGCGTCACAATTACACTTTAACCTCCCAATTTTTCCTTTTTTAAAGCGCTAAGTTTTATAACGTCAACCGCTTTATGAACAACAACACTTCCCTGATCTACAGAAGGCGCCACTTTGACTTCAACCCTCAAAACGCTCTGGAAAAACGAGTACTTCCAAACCGCCGTTGTCATCGGCTTGATCGTTCTAGTGGTCTTCGGATTCTGGTACGGCTCACAACTGGTGCTCAACACACCGTATCCAGCGCTCGCAGTCGTAACAGGCAGCATGTGCATCCCATATGATGGAGCATGCGACGGTTGGACTCACCCGTTCACGCGAACCTTACATGTCGGAGATTTAATCGTCGTGCAAGGAGTAAACCCAGCAGACCTCAACGCTAACTACCCTGACAGCGACATAATCGTCTTCCACAGACCCGGAAACCCTGATGAACTCATCGTTCACAGGATAGCCGCAGAAGAAGTCGTCAACGGAACGATATACTTCTACACAAAAGGCGACGGAAACCCAGTCGACAAATGGCCAAACCCCATCCAACCATCCGAGTATGATCCATGGGGAAGAGTTTCCGCGGACCAAGTTGTGGGCAAAGTAGTCATGCGAATTCCTTGGCTGGGGCAAGTTGTGCTTTTCATGAGAAACTCGCTGGGCTTGCCCATAGTTATAGCACTTATAATACTGCTAGTCATCGTTGAATTCATCGCTCCTCTGCTGAAAAGAAAGAAATCTTCAGAACAGCAGAGCCAGACACAGCAACAAACATAGGTGTATTTATAAATAAAACCCTTTTATAGAGTATTTAACCGCGGTTAGAAGGAAAAATCATGCCAAAAGTTAAAGCCGTAATAAACATCGAGAACGTAGTCGCTTCCGCAACGCTAAACCAGAAAGTTGACTTGAACGCTGTGGTGAAAGGATATCCAGGCGTGGAATATCGCCCAGAACAGTTTCCGGGGCTCGTGTTCAGGCTGAAACGACCCAAAACGGCAACATTGATTTTTAACTCGGGCAAAATGGTGTGCACAGGCGCAAAATCCGAGAAGGAATCACGCAGAGCCGTCATGAAGGTCATCAAGGAACTGAAGAAGGGCGGAATCATAATCATCAGCAAACCAGAGTTGAAAATACAGAACATTGTAGCTTCAGCGGCGCTGGGCGGAATGATTGACTTGGAAAAGGCGGCTTACACGCTTGGAAGGACGATGTATGAGCCTGAGCAGTTCCCAGGCTTAATTTACAGGATGGATGAGCCGAAGGTGGTGATTCTGCTGTTTGCAAGCGGAAAGCTGGTTTGCACTGGAGCTAAGAAGGAGCAGGATGTTTATGACGCTGTTGAGAAGCTGCATGGATTGCTAGAGGAGAAAAGCCTAATCTTCTACGACTAAGCAACCCTTTGCTGTTTTTTGACCTGTTTCAGAATGGTTTTCAAGTTTTCCTCGTCTATGGCCCCGATTTCAAAAAGTGTGTTCGCCACCTCGCTTATCTTGAGCAGCGCATGAAGTCTTATTCCGCTTTTTAGGAGATTTTCTTTTCCGCCTTCTTCTCTATCCAAGAGAGCCACAGCTTCGGTCACCACGCCACCTTCAGCTTTCACGGCTTCTGCAGCTTTCTTCAGCGTTAAGCCTGTGGTGACTAGGTCGTCGACGAGCAGCACGCGGTCTCCAGAGATTAGAATGCCTTCGACGCGTCTTTCTCTTCCGTGAAGTCTGACGCCTTTGCGGACGTAGAGGAAGGGTTTCTTGAGGTTGTAGGCGATTTGGCTGGCAAAGGGGATTCCTGCGATTGGTATGCCTGCAATGCGGTTGAAGTTCTTGAGTCCGATATGAGCGGTTATTTGCTCGGTGTAGAAGTCGCAGATCTGTCTGAAGGCGTCTGGGAAGCTGGGTACTAATCTGAGGTCAATGTAATAGGGGGTGACCTTGCGGCTTGCGAGTTTGAAGACTCCGAATTTTAAGGCACCTACTTTATGGATGATTTTAGCCATCTCGATTTTTTTTGTTTCGTTTGCTGTCAATGTAGGTCACTTCTTTTTTGGACTTGGTAGATTTTGTTTTGCTCGGGAATTAAGCAAGCGGTTCTCGGTAGCTCTTTTTTGATGAGTTCGGCGAACCTGTTCTGATAATCAGGGGAGTTGGTGTGGTATGGAACGGCTACCTGCGGTTTGGTGAGGCGTGCAATTTCGAACCCGGTCTGCGGTGATGTCCCTGGAGCTATGCCGACTGTGCAGAAAACGACGTCGAATTTTTCTCTTTCACCTATCTTGGCGAGTTCTGGGAAGGGCAAGCTGTCGGCGGTGTGGTAGATTTTTACTCCGTCTTCGCTGGTGATTATGTAAGTCACTGGAGTTTCGGCTGGGTGGTTGCATCCTTCGGCTTTAACTGAGACTTTGCCTATTTTGTTTTCTTCTCCTGGGCGGATTTGCTGCAGTTTTCCTGCGGGAATAGCGTGTTGTAGGCGTTTTGCGGATGCTGGGTCAGCTATGATGGTGCAGTCCGTGGCTTTCTGAATTTCCAGAATTAAACGCTGGTCTAAGTGGTCGTAGTGTTCGTGAGTTACCAATATGGCGTCTGCGTTCGGGAAACTGCGTGCTTTTACGTCCACTGGGTCTATGATAAGGGTTTTTGAAGGGGTTTTTATGAGCACTCCAGCGTAGTGGTTGAACCAGACGAAGAGGACAGAGTTTTTTTCGGGCGTTTTTTCTATGGGCATAACCTGACTCCTCAAGCGGTAATATTATAGTTGGTTTGGTTTTAAAGAAGTTGCGATGGCGGTGGTGCCAGCGAGCAGTACTTGCGCTTTTTCGTTGTGCGGTCTTGATTGGGTTTGGTGGGTTTCTGCGTCAATAGCGACCCCCTCCCCTCTATAGGTTTCTGCAATGAATTTCTATTAGGCTCCAAATAGATTGGTGAGGTGAAAAAGAGAAAATGGAGAACCAGCTATTTTATGACTGATTATTTCGGGAATTTTAGCAGAGTCCGCCTTTTCTGAAATAGTAGTTGTCTTCCTTCTTGGAGCCGAAGCTTCTCACGCCTTCCTTCTTCAGCTGCTCACGGAGCTTCACAGCGTAATCTTCGGTTAGCTCGCCTCGCTTCTCCAAAAACGTGATAATCGCTTCTGCTTCTGTTTCCGTGTCGCATCGCCGAATGAAGTCAATGACGGTGGGTTCGTAGTGGCGAAATTTGTCAGAAACCGCTTGTTCTGCGGTGTCGGAATCAGTTCGCACTGAGTTTATCGGCACCGTGCCTTCTTTGCCTTCCATTTCATCCGACAGGTGAGGGAACATTTTTTTGAACGATTTCTTGTCAAACTCCACAGGCATCACAGGTCTGTTTGATGAAAATAGGGGAATCCACCTTTATGTGCCTTTTTGCCCCTAGAATCAATTTTAGCCCTAAACATGCTGAATTTGTTAAACTCACATGGGAACAAACTTTTGTGCAGGGTTCTCCTCGAGCACTGTTTCCAGTTCCGCGACGCTGAGACCTTTAAGTTCATCTCCAAAAATCTCACATTTCCTCTTTCGGCTTGCTTCTTCCGCGCCTCGAACAACGATTTCAACCTTCTGCCCGTCAGATGTCGTTGCGTGCAGGTGGAAGGATGCTTCAGGTTTTCCTCTTTTGGTGACAGTCACCCACTCGGTGCTGCTGATGTTTAAGCCGCTGTTTTTCTTCAGTAGCGTTACGATGTCTTCTGGTGCATCGTGATACACGGCTATGTCGATGTCGCTTCCGCGGCGGATTGTTCCGCGCCAGACGCTCCCAATTAAGACAGGGTTATATGCCTTGAGGAGCTTCATTATTTTCAGGGCTTCTCTGCGCATCTGGATTAGCCGTTCGTTTCTAGCTGGTCCCTCGTTCTCCTCGGCGACTTTATCAAGTTCCACTGCAACCTCGAGGTTCGTCGGTAGGAGATGGACCCGCAGAGCCTTTGCAGCTTTCAACTTAGCCTGTTTGTACTCTTTCTCCGCTCCAAAATACAGTTGGACAGCCGCTTCCCTTGCGACGCGTCGCCTTAAATCAGAATTAGCGCTCAACACTTCACCATGTAACCGAGACGGGTCAGCGTTTAAGTATTTTTTCGTACAGCTCAACCGTTTTTTCAGCGATTTTAGTCCACGTGAATTCGTTCAAAACTCGTTTTCTTCCGTTATCCCCAAGCCATTTCCGCTTCTCCGGGTTTTCCAGCGCGTTTATTATGCCCCACGCGATGTCCGAGGGATTGTTTGGATCTACATGGTAGCCACATTGCTCTTCACCACGGCAAATGACTATCTCTCGCATGCCGCTAACGCCTGTAGCGCCTACCACAACAGGTTTTTTCATGCTCATCGCTTCAAGAGCGACGATGCCGAAGGGTTCGTAGAAGCTTGGAAAAACAGCGACGTCGCAGGCTGCATAGTGCAAGATGCGCTCTTCTTCTGGGATAAAGTCGAAACGGAACTTGACGTACTGTTCCAACCGCATTGTGCGGGTCAAGTTTGTTAAGTACTCTTGCAGCTCGCCCACGCCCACTATGACGAGTTTTGCCGTGGGAAACTTGGTTAAAACATGCGGCATTGCCATGATAAGTTTGTCAACGCCCTTCACGCCTACAAGTCTGCCCAGAAACAGAATCATGAAGTCCCCGTCCTTCATGCCGTAGTACTCCCTTATCCTTCGCACATCCTCAGCGGCGAAGTTGTCGGGGTTGTATTTTTGTGGGTCAACGCCGTTGTAGTTTACCTCTATTTTGTCCTTTGGGAACCCAAGCTGTATCAACTCATCCTTCATGGCGTACGACACCGTAATAATCATGTCGGCTATGTTGGCGCCGCGCAGCTCGATGTTGCTTACTACGCTGGAGCCGTTTCCCAGAGTTCTTCCCTTCTCAGTTGAGTGGACATGAAACGCCAAGGGCAGTCCACTTTCTTTCTTCACGGTGATTCCGCCCATCACTGAAAGCCAGTCATGAGCCACTACAACATCGTAGTTGACGCCTTCCTTCTTTATCAGTTCATTAACGAGTTTGGAGGCGGTGAGGTAATTGTAAACCAGAAGCTTGCCGAACAAGTTCAGCCCTCTACCCCACTTCTTAATGTCATCCGCAATCACGTCGGGCAGCGAATCAGAGACATCAAGGTGCAGGGGACGATGAATTTCTATGCCGCGCCAAATCTCTCGAGTGGGAAGCGTACCGCCATCATCATTCATGGTGAAAACGGTCACGTCATGGTCCATCAAGACAAATTTGCGTGTAATCTCAGCGGCGTAGGTTCCCAATCCACCGACGATTTTGGGTGGATACTCATAGACGAGCACAGCAATTTTCATTCTGGGCTTTCACCATTTTTTCCAGCTTTAGCATAACGTCTCTTCATACTAAAGCTTTGCTAATTTCCCATCAATTAAACCCGAGCCTATTCTTCAAAAACTGAAAAAGTTTGAATATAGCGTTTGTGCATAATATCTACAGGTGGAATGCAGAAATGAGTTTATCACCTGTCAAACTTGCGATACTGGAAACTATGCTCTTGCATGACAAACCCGCGAGAGCTACGGAGATAGCGGAGGAAGCTGGAAAAGAGTTTCCATCCGTGATGATGCACATCATCGGGCTCACCCGCATGGGATACGCGTATTCGCCTGAGAAAGGGCAGTACGCCATAACCGAGAAAGGCAAGAAAGCCTTAGGTTTGGATGAAATTAACATGGAAACCGCCAAAGCAATATTGACACAGGTGCCCAGCGATAAGGAATTCTATTTCTACGAGGACATAGGAAAACCATTGGGTCTCTGCGCCCAGAGCCTTCAAGACTTCAGCGACAAAATCCTCACAGTCAACGCGGCTTCAGTGGAGTTTCACATGAACCGAGGAGACTTTGAAGCTTGGTTCGCTGGACTCGGCGATGCGGAACTGGCTAAAAAAGCGGCGCTTCTGAAGGAAAAGAAATTGAATGGTGAGGAATTGGGCAGAAAACTGCAGGAACTGGTTGCAAACAGGTGCACAGTATTATCTAGAAAAGCTAGCCCCATCGTTCCTCTTCAGTGAACTTTCCGCTTATGCATCTAGAGGCTTGAAGCGCGGTCCAAGCTTTTCCAGAACCTGCTGAATAGTCGTGTACTCCATGTCCTCAGCGCTTAGCCTCGCTGGTTCAAACTCGCCCATGTTCCGCAACGTGCAGGCGTTATGTATGGCTTCACGTCTTGCTGTAGCAAACGCTGGGTCATCAAACAAGTCCGCGATAAGCAAGTTTCCATCATCATCACATGCGATTTTGCCGTCTGCCACCTGAAAACCTAAAGCAACAATTCTTGGGGGACCATCGAACACCGTGCACTTTGAAGCTTTAAGTCCAACAGGCATCAAGGGACCCCAGTGGCTTCCCCGCATCCAGCCCTGAACGAAATAGCTGTGCATGAAAGGCGCCAGGATTTCACCCACCGCGGGCAAACCGTGCTGTGCGCGGGCAATCATGACAGGGTCATCTTTACCAACGTATTTTCCAGCTATCAACGAGAGTTTACTCACGCTGCTTGCGGCACAGATTAAGTCGTCGCTTGCTCGCCAAACTCGAGAAACAATGTAACGCCCGACCGTTCCAATCAAAGCCAGCAACTCGTACATTTCCTCGGGGCACTTGAGGGTTATAGATTTGTCTTCCAACGTGTCTATCACTTCGAACTTGAAACCGCAAAGCATGTTGGGGTCAATAACCAGCCCAGCAGTGTTCATAGGGTCAGCGAACATGCGGAAAAGCGGGTAGTTGAATGAACCGGCAGAAGTTTTGTCAGCCGCGAAAACCACGATAGGCTCTGATTTACGTTCCTCTATCTCAATTTCCGCCACACCCGGACCCATCCCGCGGACGTTGCCGCTGAATGCATCCTTCAAAAGGTCTTGGCCAGCAGCGTAGAGCTTCAACTGCGACGCTTTGTCTGCGGCTTCCCTGAAGATGTTCCAGGCAAGCTCGTGAATCATGTGGTTCTGTTCACCCTTCTCATGCACCATGAGAAGTTCAAGGTCATCGCCAGCGTTGAAAACACAGAAACTGTTTATCACACCTTCCTCGGAGGCTTTTTTCAGGTTTTTTTCTGCGACATCAAATATGGGTTTAGGAACAATGTGGTGTCCGGCTAAGGAGCCGACGTCACATTTGATTATGGAGATTGTGGTTTTTTTAGGCAACGCACACCCCGTTCTAGACCTCGGTGCGGATTACATTTAAGGTTTTCAGATGTCTCGGAAGAAATTGTTGGGAGAAACCATGAAATAATAAGAGCGATATACTCAATGCCGGAGAGTACAAGCGGTGAGCGACGTCAGAGTAGTTTCAGTTAAGATTCCCGAAGAAGTCTACAGCGAGATGGTTCTGCGTGTCCCAGAAGGCGACAGGAGCAACTTTATCCGAGAAGCCATAATGGAGAAGCTTCAAAAAACCCCCCGAGCGGACAAACTCCTTGAACTGGAGAAGAGGGTGAGTAAGGTTGAGAGTGAGCTTGGCGAGGTGAGAAAGTACCTCGCTGACTTGGAGTTGCTCACGTACCAGCACGGACGGATTAACCCACACACATTCTGCATCGACGAAACAGACCACCAAATAATGGATTACCTGCTGCACTACAAGGGCGCCACTACCCCTGAACTTGCTGAGTACACTAAGACAAACAGGTGGCTCGTGCTGGGAAGGCTGAGGAAGATACAGCGAAACTCGAAAAAACAGTTCGGCAAACCCGTAATCGACTACTACGCCGGCGAGAAGTCAGGAAAGAAGAAGGCGTGGTGGATAAACGAGGAACTAATCCAAGAATAACAGCGAACAGCTTTTTATGGCGGAACAATCAATGTCCCAAGAGGGCCCGTTGCCCAGCACGGATTAAGGCGTCGGCCTCCGGGCGCACAGGCGGAAGAAAGCCGAAGAACAGGGGTTCAAATCCCCTCGGGCCCGCCACGTGGCTGCGTGACCTACATTAAGAGAGGTTATGCATAAATAATTAGGTAGCCGTAGTAGTAGCGAGGTCTGCGTGTTTTGGGAGACGCCTCGCCGTGAAGGAAAAGGCAGTTGTTTTATGGAGTGGGGGAAAGGATAGCGCCCTCGCGCTTCACGAAATCTTGAAAGCTGGCAGTTTTGAGGTGGCGGCTCTGCTGACAACCATTACCAAAGATTACGACAGGATAAGCATACACGGCGTACGCCGCGTCCTGCTTGAGCGGCAGGCTGAGGCGTTGGGCTTTCCTCTTGAGGAGATGTTTATCATGAAGGGCGCTTCTGACGTGGAATATGAGCGCGAACTGCTGAAACTGCTCACGGAGCAACGGACTAATGGCGTTGCTTCGGTCGTGTGCGGCGACATTTTCCTAGAAGACGTGCGGCAATACCGCGAACGCCTCTTAGAGAAAGCAGGGTTGAAGAGCGTTTTCCCCTTATGGAATAGAAATACCGCTGAACTGGCTCTGGCATTCCTGAAGCTTGGGTTCAAAGCAGTAGTCACCGTCGTTGACGGAAACGTTCTAGGCAAAGAGTTTGCTGGAAGAGACTACGATGAAAAGTTCTTGTCTGACCTCCCCGCGAACGTGGATCCGTGCGGCGAAAATGGCGAGTTTCACTCGTTCGTTTATGACGGACCGATGTTCCGCGAAAAAATTGCGTTCAAGAAGGGCGAGGTCGTGCTGAGAGAAAACCGCTTCTACTACTGTGATTTGTTGCCTGCGTTTGAGCATGAAAAATAAAATTGGAGCTGGGCGGTCTTCGGCGCCGTCCATGTTTTAGGTGGTTTTGTCGAGGTTAAGCGGTGGATTTTCGGCGTCTTCTTAGTAGAAGCGCTGCTGCCGTGATGCCCGCGATTACTGCGACTGCTCCGAGGACTATCCATAGTGAAGTGGCATCGCCGCTTTCCGTCGTTTTGGTGTTCAACGCGTCTAAGGTGATTTTGATTTCGCCTATGTCTGTTTTTATGGTGGCGATGTCGTTTTGGATTGAGAGTAAGGTGCCGTTCAGGTCGCCGAGGCTGGTTGTGATGGTTGCGGTGTCGCCTTGGATGTTTGTCAATTTCGCGTTAATGCTGCTAAGGTCGGTTTGTATGGTGCCAATGCTGGTTTTGATTGTGGCTATGTCGCCGTCTACTTCGACTATTCTGGCGTTTATCTGGTTCAGTGTGGTTTGCATTTGACCTACGTTCGTTGTGATGGTGGCTATTGTCCCGTTGATCGCTGTTAACGTGGCGTTCAGGGCTGTCATGTTTGCTTGGATTGTGCCTATGCTGGTTTTGATGGTGATTATGTCGCCTTGCAGAGCGGTTATGGTGCCTGTCAGGTTGCTTATGCTGGTGGTTATGTCCGTGTTGTTTCCTTGGATTTTGGTGATGGTCAGCTGGATGTCCGTGATGTTCGTCTGTATCGTGTTAATGCTGGTTTGCACCATTGCCACCGTACCGTTCAGCTGGACCAGCGTGGCGTTTACTTGGTTTAGGTTAACTTGTATTTGGCCTATGTTAGTTTGGATGGTCACGAGCGAGTTTTGGATACTGGTCACCGTGGCGTTCAGGTTGCTGATGTCCACTTGAACTGAGCCTATGTCAGTTTTGATAATGGCGATGTCGTTCTGGATTGAAACGATGTTGCCCGTAATGGCGCCTATTGAGGTGGTTATGGTTGCCACGTCTCCTTCGATGCTGGTCAGCGTCAACCCGATGGCGTTTAAGTCTGTCTGGATAATGCCGATGTTTGTCTGAATCGTGACGATGTTTCCTTCAATGTTGGTTATGGCCGCATTTATGTCTGCCAGCGACACTTGAATAGTGTTGATGTCGGTTTTGATGGTGGCGACGTTGTTTCGGATTTCGGTTAGCCATGCATTCCAACCAGATAGGGTCGGGCTCAGCAGGAAGGATGTTAAGGCGGTTCCTTCAGCTGTGTAGTAGCGTGCGGTAGCAACCAGAGCATATGTGCCGGCTGAAGCGTTACATGGAATTGTGTAGGGCACTCGGTAAAGTCCAGTTGCGACATGCTGAATCAGATTGGTTACGTTAGCAAAGACCGTGCCGTTATAGTAAAGGTTGGCTTTAACCGCTGCGTCCGTTGGATTTCCCGATAGAGAAACGAGGATGTAGAACTCAGCCATCTCCCCGTTGAAGTGCATTGCGCCGACGTTTGCCTCAACGTCCAGTTTTACCTCCGGCTCCGAGGGAACTGGCGTGCAGGCTTGACTGACTGATGTGAAGGTTGTTAGCTGCAACATTAATATTGTGAAAATTAGGATAGAAACTGTCGTGCGTGCTTTTTGGGTTTTCAATATTTGCATTATGGGCTTCTCCTTTCTTCATCATAGTGACTTTTTGAAGGCATTAAAAATGCATGTTTCAGATTTAAGAATATGCCTTCAAGAAAAATATGTTCTCCAACGGCAAGGCAATGTTTTTCCAGTGCAAAAGGTTCATATGATTTTCTGGCTCTACTATCAGCGGTGATTCAGTGCCCAAAATATTGGTTCTTTATTACAGCCGAACTGGAAACACGGAGAAAATGGCTCACGCCATAGCGGAAGGAGCCAAAAACTTCGGCGTGGAAGTGGAGCTAAGCTATCACGTTGACGCCGAAGACCTATCAATGTTCGATGCGGTTCTTGTTGGTGCGCCGACGTATAATCATGAGATTCCAATTGACATGGAGCGGCTTTTTGAGGATGCAGCCGTGAAGGGCATAAACCTGAAGGGCAAGGTAGGCGGAACATTCGGCTCTTACGGCTGGAGCGGTGAAGCGCCACGATTTGTTCTTGAGATAATGAAGAACAAGTTCGAAATGCGAGTGGTTGGGGAGCCGTTGCTGGCGAAGTATGCGCCTGACCAGAAGACGTTGGACATGTGCCGCGAACTGGGAAGGCGCGTTTCCGAAACCCTTATTCAGCAAGCTTAGCATGCTTTATCGGGAGGAGAAGAAAACTTGAGTTCAAACTCTAAGGATGAACTAATCGAGTTCATAAAGCGGCAGATACTTATCGAGAAAGAAATCGTGGACTCGCTGAACAAGGGCATTGTAGACATCAAGAACCCACCCGTTAAAGGCGTTTTGAAGGGAATCTCGCTGGATTCTGTGAAGCACGCGGAACTCTACTCTTCAGCGCTTGTGCTGCTGACGAAGACTTCTCAGGCGATGACACAAGAGAACCTTGACGCTCAAAGGTCGCTAGTGGAGAAGCACATCCAGCTGGAAGCGGAACTCATCAAGAAAATTGAGCGGATGATGCCCGCGATTGAGAACAGCAAGGTCAAGTTCCTTCTGGAGTCGATACTGGCTGACGAACGGCGACATCACGGGCTGCTGAAGCAGGTTCTCGAGATAATCGTTCATGGAGAAACTATAACGGAAGCTGACTGGTGGAAGATGCTCTGGGAAGAAGTGCCTTTCCACGGCGCCCCAGGTGGCTAACCTGCAAACTTTTTTACTTTAATCATATCTGAAATATCTGACTTATTTTGGCGAGGCTACAACTGCGCTGTGCATTAATGTTGCATGTGTGCATGTTCCATTTCACGCTTTGGAGCAGGCGCCTTATCCATTGGCGTTTCTGTTTTAGGCTCGTATCTTCGCAAGGTTTGACTGTTAACTGCCACTAAGACGGTGCTGAGCGACATCAGTATAGCGCCCACGGCAGGGTCTATGAGCACTCCGAAGTTGGCAAGGATGCCTGCCGCCAAGGGGATGGCAAATATGTTGTAGCCTGCAGCCCACCATAGATTCTGCACCATCTTGGAATACGTTTTCTTTGAAAGGTCAGCCACTTTGGGAACATCTCGAGGGTCATTCTTCACGAGAATTATGTCCGCGCTTTCTATCGCCACGTCGGTTCCAGCGCCGATGGCGATGCCAACGTCTGCGGTGACCAAGGCTGGAGCGTCGTTTATGCCGTCGCCGACCATGGCAACACGGTAACCTTTCTCCTTCAGCGATTTAATCTTCTCTGCCTTCTGGTCGGGCAAAACCTGAGCAAAATAGTCATCAATGCCCAACTCTTTTGAAACGCCCTTTGCAACTACTTCGGCGTCACCAGTCAGCATGAACACCTTCACGCCCGCCGCCTTCAAATCGTGAATTGCCCCGCGGGATTCTTCCCGCACCTTATCGGCAAGAGCAAAAGCGCCTGCAAGCTTGCCATTCACCACCGTGAAAACTACAGTTTTGCCGCCTTCTTGCAGCGTAAGTATTTTCTCGTCATTTACCTCGATGTTCATTTCCTTCAGAAGATTCGGGCTTCCCACATACACCTCCTTACCTTCAACTGTTCCTTGCACCCCTTTGCCTGGTACGGCTTTGAAGTCTCGGGTTTCAGGAACCTTGACGCCCTTCTTGCTGGCGTAGTCCACGATTGTCTTCGCGATTATGTGTTCAGAATTCTTCTCAACAGCAGCGGTCAACCGTAAAAGTTCTTCTTCCGAAATGTATGAAACCACATCGCTTACGCCGAATCGACCCGTTGTTAGCGTTCCAGTCTTGTCAAACACTACAGCGTTCACGTCCTTCACCATCTCGAAGGCTTTTCGGTCTCTGATGAGAATCCCGCTCTTCGCCGTGATAGATGTGGATAGAGCGACGACAAGAGGTATTGCCAATCCAAGCGCGTGCGGGCAAGCAATCACGAGGACTGTTACGGTACGTGTCAGAGCAAACTGAGCATTTCCAAAAGCAGCCCAAACGACATAAGTTATTGCTCCCACCGCGACAGCCACGTAAAACAGAAGCGCGGCGGCTCTGTTGGCAAGGTCTTGGGTTCTGGACCTGCTTTCCTGCGCTTGTCGCACAAGCTTAATCACTTGCGCCAAATAGGTTTCTTCGCCTGTTCTCTCAATCTTGGTTCTGAGTGCGCCGTCTCCGTTTATGGCGCCGCCTATGACCTTGTCTTCTTTCGTCTTGTGAACAGGTTTCGACTCTCCTGTGAGAAGCGCCTCATTAACGTATGATTCTCCCTCGACCACGACACCGTCCGACGGTATCTTTTCGCCTGGACGAACCAAAACCACGTCGCCTGCCTGCAACTCAGAAACTGGCACATCTTTGATGTCGCCGTTCTTCACTAAGTGCGCCATCGTGGGCATTATCTTGACAAGTTCTTCTAGCGCTCTTGAAGCGCCCAGAACGCTCCGCGCTTCTATCCAGTGCCCGAGAAGCATTACGTCTATCAGGGTAGCGAGTTCCCAGAAGAAATCCTTTCCAACGGGGACGAAGACTGTCGCGGCTGAAAAGAAGAACGCCACTGAAATCGCCGTGCCAACAAGCGTCATCATGCCGGGCTGTAACCGTCTCAGCTCTTGCGTCAGCCCTGAAAGGAAAGGCCACCCACCGTAACCGTAGATTATGGCACATAGAATCAGGAGGATGTAAGCCTGATACGGTATGGTGAGGGTGTAATGAAACCAAGTCTGTATAGCGTCTGAAAAAACCAAAACAGGGATTGTGAGGGCGAGGCAAACGAAGAATCTTCTCTTGAACATTCCAGTGTGCATCATATGTCCCGAAGCTTCATGCTTCATTCCAGCATGCATGCTGTGCTGCAACCCAGCGCCGACCACCGCAACCTTCGTATGGTGAGAAAAATGTCCATGTCCCATGGATTATGCCTCAAAAGACCTCAATGTAATATTCGATGGATGAGTATTTAACTCTGTTGAATGCAGCAGCTCAACCTGTGAGGAGGATTAATCGGCAGCGGATGCCTCATTAGGCTGCTTGTTTCAGCTTGCTGATTTAGTCAGCTATTGGTTCAAGCTATTTATAGCTTCAACTTCTTGTCGAAAACAAGGCTTAGTGAGAAAAGTTTGAACCCTGCTCTGAGAATTATCCTCGCGTCCTTATTTGAAGGATTACAAGAAAAGTAAGATTTTGGATATGTGTCTTGCTAGCGAAACGGCTTCTCCTAATGGCAGAGATCATTTTTTAGACGTGACTTTTAGTCCGCGAGACTTTAACGGTTCTAGGATGCCTGGGCGGCTGAGTGCTGAGAGTAGCAGGTATCCTATGACTGCTATGGCGACGAGGCTGCTGATGGTTATGCTGACAATCATTCCTGCCCACGCTGGGAAAGCGCCCAGAATTTCTGGCGGCGGAAAGAACAGCCAAAGGTAGCCGCCGACGATTAAGCCTATGGGCAACGCGCCGACCACGCACGCCAGCAAACGGCGCTTCCTGAGGCGCATTATCAGATAAGCAGCAACCAGATTGGCTATGGGGCCGAAAACCACGTCTGGAGCACCGAGGAAATAGTACGCGTTAGTCACGAAACAGCCTAAGGTGACCCCGCCGACCACAGGCCAGCCGAACAAAGCCGCCAAAGCTATCAAGGCGTCAGCCACGCGTAGTTGCACTGGACCGTACGTGAACACTGGACTGCCGACAACAAAGGACTCAACCACGTTTATGACCACGTACAAAGCCGCAAACACAGCGGTCGAAGTAACATCTCGACTATCAAACTTCACTCATACACCTCCTACACCGGGGTTTCTTTGGCGGAACGGGTGGAGGTCCACCTACCCGCCATTTGCATATGCACTGCAGATAAACTATTAAGCTTATCGAATTACAAGCCATGTGTTTGGCGCATGCACCGTCAAAGTGGAACGGGTATGCGAAGAATTATTAGAAAAGCCCTGTGAACACGGCAATCGTGGTGAACACCACAAAAATTACTGACACTATGGCAACCACTTGGCGTTCAGTTAAGGGTCGTCGATAAGTTATAAGAGTGACTAAGCTTCGCCGATGGTCAGATACGAGTTTGCCACCTGTCATGGAGAGGCTTGCCCGTTTCTTCAAGAAGAATATGGTTAAAAGTATCAAGGCTGAGTTGAAAACGTAGGGAAGAATCGAAATCAAAAGGGTTGATTTCAAGTCTGTAATCACCGCGAACGAGGCTATCGTCATTCCTATGGCGAATGACCCGGTGTTTCCGACGAAGATTTTTCCTTGAACATTCAACGCCGCGAGGATAAGCCACATAATTAATGGCCCAATTATAAGAATTTGGGATGTTTGAGATGCTATAGTCGTTAGTCCAATTAGGACTATGGCGGGGCAGATTGTTTCTAAACCGTTTAGTCCGCCCAGCATGTTTACGGTGTTGGTGACTATCATGACGATTAAGGGAATTATTAGGAAATAGTATACGTCTGGAGGAGAAAACTGTAGCACACCTATGAAAGGCACGGTGATTGAAGTTCGCAAACCGTTCTCAATCGCCAAGTATATGAGCGGCAACGCTGCAATCAACGGCATAAAGGCTTTGTAGCGCCATTTTAGGTCCATCCAGTCATCGAGCAAGCCCATGAAACCGCCGAACAAGATGCATACAGCGAAAGTCAGCGGCGATGAAACGCCATTTGCCGAGCGGTCTATACCCATTAGGTAAACAAAGAAAAGGTAGACTGTGGCAAATAGGACGTAAAAAACGCCCAACCCGTTTGGAATTAAAGGTTTTCCTGGCTTGTGTTGGTCGGGAACTTTTGGAAACAACTTATCGCGTCCTCAGCATCAGCTTGTTCCTGTAGCGTTGTAGTAGGCTTGATAGTTAATTTCGTACAGAGCCACCAGAGGTATGAGGCCACCGTATTTATAGTATGGTACGTTCGCACCTGTGATGTATGCCAGCTTAAAATAGGTAGGCGCGACCGCCGTTTCGCTTAAAGTTATGCCCGACGGCGAGCCTGAAGTGTCTTCCCATTGCTTCCATGCAGTGCTCATCAGCTTGTATACCGTTGAGTTCATTCCTTTGTCGCTCCATTGGAACCTGTTGGTCTGGTTGTTGACAGAGCCGAAAGGTTTTTCATCTGTCCACATGTCCTGTGCGCTTATGAAACCTTGCTTGATTAGTCTGTCATGTGCTTGCCCTGAGATTCTGGCCATCCATATCCATTTGCCTTCGTCTCCGAGATTGGCAGGAGTAGCTACGAGTTGCTGACCAGATTGTCCTATAGCGAGAACGGTGAAGACAAGGATGTATTTAGCGTCGTAAAGCTGCAGCATTTTCAGCGCTTGTGTCTCGTTAGCCATGAATATGAAGCCTATATTTTCTATCTGCGTGCCGTTCACCGTAGTGTTATCTGCCAAGTTTGTAACATTGCCAAGGTAGCCTAACCAGTTCCCATAATCCCACCAAGCACATACAACAGTCGTTGACTGGAGATTGCTTTTGGTCCAGCTGAGCATATCCAGCCATTCCGGTATCTGGTCGCTAGGCACTATTGGAAGACTGGATGCACTAATCGTTAAAGGGGTATAGGCTTGACCGTAAACCCTTGGCACTCCGCCAGTTTGGGGTGAAAAAGCAAGATTGGTGACTAGTATGATGAAAATCAGGAAAACAGCTATTTCACTGTATTCTTTACTTACTCGCTCTAGCTTGCGTTTCGATTTAACGGCGAGTTGCGGTGCTTCTCGCAACAGAGTATAGAACGGTTTCAGTATGCCAAGCACCCCAACGGCTACTAGTAGGCTGAAGGCTGGAGCGAAAATAACCAGCAAGCGCACCATAGAGGACGCGAAATAAAGCGAGGTTAAGCTGAAAATAAGCAAGAACACGTTTCTGTTAGTTGGATTCCGCACAGTGAAATACAAACCTGCAATAAAGAACAGGATGCTTATGCCTAAGTCAAAGTAAATGTTTCCCCAAGACGAAATCCTATGTTCAGCTACTGACTCTATGAGAGGCGCTGATGCGCGAGCAAATGGATCTATTACGCTGATGAATTTCCCCGCTATATTTGATATGTCACCGAATATCCACAATAAAGCGAAACCGCCTATTATCACGGCAAATGATGCAGCTGTCAAAGTGGCTTTCGTTCTAGCTGATATGTTGTTACGCAGAATTTCCGATAGGACAAGCAAGACGAAAACCCCAGCGACAGGTATAACTGCCCCAGACGTTAAATAATTAAGGGATATGTATGGAAATTTTGTAGCGATAAGAAGCCCTATACCAAAACTTACGCTATAGCTGAGCAACAAGCGTTGGCTATATCTTTTTAGCAAGATTAAGACAAAAACGAAAAGTGCTGTTAAACCAAGCAAGTAGTATGCTGCACCCCAGCCTAAAATGAAGTATGCTAAGGTGGCTCCGGCTCCTAAAGAATACATTAAACATGAACGCAGCGGCCTGGTTTCTTCGATTGCCCTCAAGAACAGGAAAATGAAAAGCACAAGCGCCAGCACTCCTGGAACCTCGGTGTCAAAGAATCCTAGTGCACTCCTCTGTAAGAACGACGGCGCCAATCCTAGAAAAAGTGCAGCGAGCAAACCAACTGCTCTGCCGCCCATGTCCTTGCCGACCAAATAAAGTACTAGGACAGCAAGTGTGCCCATCACGGCGGGCAGGATGGAGCAGAACGACATTAAGTCAATGTTCACTCCAAAAAAGGATACGATGGTGTAGAGTGTTGCTGCGGTCATTGGCAAGGCAGGCAGAGAAGTAGCCATGTCCAGCCCAGCGGGATACCACTGCTGAGTGTTTATCCAAGGTGTAGGCCAATAAGGCGAAAGCAAACCATACTGAACCATGTGATTCGTGATGCTGTACTGGTAGTAGGGGTCGAACTCGTTGAGGCGCACGGTACCTGAGGGGATTTCCCAGCGTATGGGCAGAATACGGATAGTGAAAGATACGAAGAGTATAAGCAGTAAAGCCGAATAACAGATTATTGATGCATGGCTTGTTTGGATGCGCAGTCTCCCGAACGATTTCAGACCGTTAACGACCCGTTCCTTCGACAGTGTTTTCCTTCCTCCGAGTTAAGCCATCTCTTCACATAGATTGATGAGGTCTCTATTTATTTTTGTGGTTAATATCGTTTATACTCAGGGCTCGTTTATTTATGGCTTTCCAAAATTTAGGTCAAGAACCCTCAGAAAAGGGTTTGACAAGTTTGTCAGTTTTTACGGCATGAACTATAATCCAAGGGCTTCTGTGTCAAGTATTTGCCCATGCGAGTTTGGGCTGCCTTTTCCCAATGTGTCTCAGCAAATATGCTTGTGTTAGTGATAGCATCGGAAGTTATTTTTCAAATTACTTCACTGTAAATGCTATTTTACGGGTTTCACTTCAACGTCCAGAGGCAGCAAGGACAGTTTCCTGCCACATTTCGGGCAATTCCCATCATACTGGCGCATAATTTCATCTGGGGGCTTAAGCTCAGCGCCCTCGTACAGTACATGGCGGCATTCGTGGCAAACGACACGTTGCGGCAACCAGCAATCCACCCCTTGTGATAGTCAACACTAACATCTGCGATGTATTTATCGGTTACTAGTTTTCCAAGCGAAAGGCGCTTGCGAACAACTCAGGTAACGGATGTAGGCGACGTTACCTGTATTGCACCAAAGCTAATGGCAAGGAACAAAGCATACATGAAAAGCAAAATTGCCCCTTCTCGCCGACCTGCTCTCTCGTTTGAGAGGAAGTACCATAGGAGAAGATTCGCCATCAACGCGAAAATAGCCACGTTTGAGAAAGCACGGATATCGATGCTCAGGGGTGATGATATCAAGGTCACTCCAAGAATGCACGTGATATTTACGAAACCGCTTCCAACAATGTTCCCCAGCGCCATATCTAAGTGTCCTTTGTTAACGGCGCCAACACTTGTTGCCAATTCAGGTATGGTTGTTCCGAAAGCGACAATTGTAGCGCCTATTATAATCGTTGGGATTCCAGCGCTGCTAGCTATGTAAGATGCTGAGTCAACTATCAAAAAAGCACAGGCAATGATTCCAGCAGCACCAACAAAGGTCAGACTTACGTACTTACGCAGTTGCTGTTTCTCTGCTCCCGATGGAGGTTGCTCTTTAGGAGTTTTAGCCTTAGAAAGCTGGTACATGTAAAATATGAAAATAAACAATAGGATAGCGCCTATGAACCGACTTGCATGGCCGATGTAAATCAGAGCTAAAGGAACGATCGAAGCGATGAAAAGACCAAAATACAGGCTTTCCATCTCACTCTGCGCCATCTTTGGCAGAACCTGCGATTTCACTGGACCTCTAAAAGCCACTAAAATAAAGCAAATTCCAAGTATAAAGCATATATTCACAATGTTTGCGCCCAACACGTTCCCTATAGACACACCCACATCTTCAGGGTTCAGCACTGAGAAAAACGCCACGAAAAGCTCAGGCAGTGAAGTGGAAAAAGCAACGAGAATAAATCCTATCGTTGTTTTCCCTAAACCCGTTACGCTCGCCACGTTTATCGAGTGAGTGATTGTAAGGTCGCTGGCTTTGTAGAGTATAACCAGTGCAGCAATGAGAATCAGCGCATTGCCCAATAGTCCAAGCTCTTCGAACATCGCTTCACCTTCCTTTATGCTTCGTTCCCATTGTGCTCTAAACCCACCAGAGTTATGGTAAAATGCGGTGAAACAATCCCTTAATAAATTAATAAACATTGTGAAGTGTTAATATCAAAAAGCCAAGAATCGGAAAGCTTTTTGAAGAGTGAAAAAACCAATGGAGAATCGTGAACGGCGACACTTGCAAAAGTACACGCTCATCATCACTGAAAAACCTGATGCCGCAAAAAGAATAGCGTTTGCACTGGACTCTTCAGGCAAAGCTGAGAAAAAAACAAAAAACGGAGTCCCATACTACTCAGCGAAGCGGCAGAGCGAGGACATAATTGTGGTTCCAGCGCTGGGACACTTATACACCGTCACAGGTGCCAAGAAGGAAAGAAGCGAGTACCCCGTTTTTGACTTTAAGTGGGTTCCACGACACTTAGCCGAGCGCGGCGCAACACGCATCCGCACCTGGCTTAAAGTTATCTCGGAACTGGCGGAGAACGCAGACGTGTTCATCGACGGCTGCGACTACGACGTAGAAGGAAGCATAATCGGCTACTGCATACTGAAATACGCCTGCGCCGGCAAGGAGAAGACCGCAAAACGGATGAAGTACTCTACTCTGACATTGGAAGAGCTTAAAGAGTCATACACGCAAACCCTGCCCAGCTTAGATTTCGCGCTCATCGAGGCTGGATTGACAAGACACGAGGTTGATTGGCTCTACGGCATAAACCTGTCCAGAGCCCTGACGAACGCAGCAAAAAACCACAGCGGGTACTACGCGACTCTGAGCACGGGAAGAGTGCAGGGACCAACCCTCAAGTTTCTGGAAACACGCGAACGAAGCATAAGGTGCTTCGTGCCGACCCAGTACTGGAACATAAAAGCTCAAGTCAGCGCAAGCGGAGCAGTTTTCGATGTTGAATACGAAAAGAACCCTGTGGAAACGCGGGCGGAAGCAGAAGCGGTAGTGAACAGTTGCCGAGGAAAAGAGGGGGCAGTGGAGACGATTGCGACGGAGGTTTTTCTGCAGAAGCCGCCGTTCCCTTTCGATTTAGGTTCTCTTCAAAGCGAAGCCTACCGCCTTTTCAGGTTCACGCCCATGCAGACCTTGAACATCGCCCAGCGACTGTACTTGGACGCGTTAATCTCGTACCCACGCACAAGCAGCCAGAAACTTCCCCCAACAATCGGTTACGAAACGATACTGAAGAAGCTGGGCAGAAACATGGAGTACCAGAGGTATGCAGCTGAACTGCTTGCCAAGCCAGCGCTAAAGCCAAACGAGGGAAAAATGGATGACCCCGCGCACCCCGCGGTTTACCCAACTGGAAACACGCCTGAGCGGAGCCTTAACAGAGTTGAAAAGAAAATCCTTGACCTTATCGTCAGAAGATTCATGGCGGTTTTCGGCGACGCCGCAACCGTGCAAAGCGTGAAAGTCGCCATAAGCATCGGCGGAAACAGGTTCCTGCTGGACGGCAAGCAAACCTTAGAGGAAGGGTGGCTTCGTTTTTACAAACCCTACGTTCGAGATGAAGACAAACCTTTGCCGCCGCTGGTGGAAGGGCAGAAGCTTGAGGTCAAAAAAGTGGCGGCAGAGGAGAACTGGACGCAGCCGCCTGCGAGATACAATCCCGGCAGTCTCCTCAGGAAAATGGAGAAGGAGGGAATAGGAACCAAAGCAACGAGGGCGGGAATCATACAGACGCTTTATGACAGGAAGTACATACGCGGAGAAAGAATTGAAGTGACTGACTTAGGCTTGGAAGTTGTTGAAGTCATGAAGAAGTACTGTCCCTCGGTCATATCATCAGAGTTGACTCGGAAACTGGAGGAAAGAATGGATGCGATTCAACAGGGAAACGAAACACGAGAAAATACGCTGAGAGACACGATTGAGATACTGAAGCCGGTGGCGCTGAAACTTAAGGAAAACGAGAAAGTCATAGGCGCAAGCCTGAGTCAAGCCATAAAAAAATCCAAACTCGAAGAAAGAACGGTCGGTGCCTGCCCGAACTGCCAGAACGGAAAACTCGTAATTTTGCGCTCGAAGAAAACGGGCAAACGATTCGCCGGCTGCACAAACTACTTCGAGGGCACTTGTAAAACCGCTTTTCCTCTCCCGCAAAGAGGCTCTGTGAAACCGTCAGGCAAAACTTGCCGCGGCTGCGGCTGGCCTACTGTGCGCGTCTGGCTGCGAGGACATGGTTTCTGGAACTTATGTATCAATCGTGAATGCCCTTTGAAGAAAGAAGGCAAGAGGAGCACTGAACTGCGAAATTTACAGCAGACAAAACAGTGAAAGTTTTGCACTTGTACCCAAAAACCTGAGAAACCACGGTTGAAGTGCATGTGCGGAGGGAACCCGCTCAGGCTTGCGGAAGGATATTTAAATGAAGTTGGGAAAAATTCATTAACAGGAGAAGGTGCTAAAGAAGTAGCAAAGCGCTGAACACGTTGAGGGAAAACAGCAGTGTCGAAGAAATTTAAAAAACGCGAGGCACCGACGTCTTTTTCAGACCGATGGTTCCGCAGGATTTCAACGGCGAAGCCGTCAACCTTCGTTATCACTATAATCATAGTTTCGTATGCCATATTCTTTTTCAGCGGTGGATTGTTGACTATCATATCGCAGCCGCTGCCCTCAGCCTATTACGGCGGCAAATTCTATTTCCTCTACCCCGAACTTGGTTCACAATTCATTTCGGACACCATCATCGCAATAATGCTTTACGCCATCGGCTTCGCTGGGTTGCTGTCCATTTACCAGAGCACAAAATACGCCTATAAACCGAGGCAAGCTTACATGATGATGATTGTAGGCGTGACGCTGCTGCTTATAGCATACATATTCATTGAAGACGCAATCCACATCAAGACAGGCTGAGCACTGCGTTACCAGGGATTGCTCTTCAGTTTCAACTTGTACGCCACGTAATTGGTGAGCAGGTGGATTGGAGGAGTTATTATGATGACAGCGACCGCCAACTGCCAGTACACCATCGCTAAAGGCAACGAGAACACAAGTGCACCAACAACGAAGTCAACTTGATCAACAATTGGAAGCAATCCGCCCGGCGCAATGTTTAAGCGCCTTTTCAGGAAAGCCCCTGTTAAATCTCCAAATAACGCGCCGAGAGGTGTAAGGACGCTGAAGAGCACGCTGTAAGACTGGAAACCGAAAACGGCGCCCTCCACCAAACCGACGATTATGCCGATTGCCCAGCCGAAGAAAAACCCTCTGAAAGTTTTATTTTTTCCAAAAATTCGTTTTCCGTCGAGGAAGTTTTTTCCAAAATCCATCGGTAGCCCGCCGCCAGCTAGCACTGGTGCGGCGTTTGCACAGTAGGCGGGGAAGATGAATTTTAATGCTTCAGCGAGCAATGTGGCTATTTCCATGTTGCTGTCAACCATCAGTAGTGGTGGAATAAGGAATCATGAATTCCTGTTTCGTCTATCGTCAAGTTGCAAACTGCTTCGCGAGCCATTTCTGGTGTTTTTTCCAACACCACCTTGATTTCTTGCGGGTTTTCGGTGGGTTTCATGGCGATTATTGTGTCAGCCCAGAATTTTAAAACTCTGGTCGCCACAGGCTCCACACTCACCTGCGGCTCATCGAAAACGCTCCGCACCTGACTAGTTACTATGACTGGGATTTTCTGGGTTTTTGCGGTTTGCGCCAAGATAGCCATTTGCCTGTTTAACTCGCGGTTAAGCTCAAACGCTTTTCCAGAAGCCTCTGCGACTTTGACTCTGTACAATGACGTGAGGGTGTCAATCACTGTTAAGCCAAAGTTTTTCGCAGTGTACTCTGAAAGGCGGTCTATGACGGCTGCTTGCTCCTTAAAGTCCACTGGTCGCATCAGGATGATGATTTCGGCAACTTCATCAAATTTTCCCGCAGCCACCTGCTCGAGCCGTTTAGCCGCGAACGTGTTGTCGCAGTCCACGAACAGGGTCTTGTAGCCTTGCATGGCGCAGTTCACGGCGCACTGCATCGCAAGTGTAGTTTTTCCAGTTTCGGGTTCGCCGTAGATTAGTGTAAGGCTTTCGGGAGAGATGCCGCCATTCAAGTGGGCGTCGATGCAGCCGCAGCCTGTTAGGATTTTCTTTATCACGTTAACACACGCCAAGGATTATAAACTGCTTAGCTAATAATCTGTTTTGTACTTAAGCGTATAATCGTTAGGAAGTGTGTATGAAAGCGAAGGTCGCCGTTGCCACAGTTCAAGGGAAAGCCTACTTCTTGATAGTGGAAAAGTTAAGAGAAAGGAACATTCCCTTCGTAAGCTTGATTCCAGGCGAACCCATACCTGCGGAAGTCAAGGTAGCGATAACTACTCAGAAAGAGCGGCAGCTGATAAACTATGACAAAGTGCTCGTGTACGACGCGGAAACGGAGCCCGACACGATAGTGAATGAAGCCTTGAAAGCGCTGGAGGGGAAAGAGTCATACGAGAAGATTGTTATAGGGATAGATCCAGGAGACGTGTTTGGCTTGGCAGTCATCGCCGACGGAAAAGTTAACGAAACAGAAAACTGCTTCAGCATACAAGAAGCGACATCCAAGATTAAGAGCATCTTGAAGAACGTTGATGTCTCAGCGACGAGCGTTTCCGTGAAAATCGGCAGCGGGGTACCAGCCTACAAAGAACTATTAGAGACTTTAGATGGCGAACTGCCGCCTCAGGTGGTTCTGGAAGTAGTCGGTGAAGCCGGAACAAACCGTCCCATTAACCATGACAAGCACAGGCGTGGGTTAAGAGATATAGCCTCAGCCATACGCATAGCAGGCAGAACAGGCTACATTTATCAACGGAGGCAAAAAGATGAATCAAACAGTTGACAAAGGCAAGACGCTATTAGTTGATGGACCAGCCTCGGTTACAGTTGGCTCTGGCAGGGTTGAAGTTTTCGGCTCTCCAGTGAGGCATACGCATAAGATTGTGATTCGAGAAGGAAAACGGCTACCGTTTTTCGTGGCGGAGAAAACCGATTTTGACGTCGCGTTAGGAGAAAACGCGAGTGTAGAAGTGGTTGATGGCGACACGATTCCGCCTTCGTGGACTGAATCTCTCAGCGTGCTCAAGGGTCTCCAGAAAAAACCAGCGGTCGCCATGATCGTGGGGAAAGCTGACTCGGGAAAAACAAGTTACTGCACGTACCTCATAAACAAGCTGCTCAGCCCCAAACACAAAATCGCAATTATAGACGGTGACCTGGGACAATCAGACATCGGTCCACCGTGCACAGTAGCTTACGCCTTCATTTCCAAACACCTCACCGAACTCTACAGCTTAAAGGCGGAAAACGCCTTTTTTGTAGGCGCCACCTCACCCAGCCAAGCACCAGACAAAACGGTTGAAGGCATGGCGTTGATGAAAACTGAGATTCTAGGCAAAACACCTGATTTCATTTTGGTAAACACCGATGGCTGGGTTGAAGGAGAAGACGCTGTCAAGTACAAGCTGCGGCTTGCCGAGAAACTCGAGCCAGACACGGTCTTGTGCATTCAACGGCAAAATGAGCTGGAACCTCTGCTGGCGGTGTTGGAAAAATTCGTGAAAACTGTGGTGGAATCTCCTTCGGCGGTGAAGCAGCGAGGCATGGAAAAACGCAAGAACCTGCGGGAACTGAACTACGCGAAATACATGATTGACGCCAAGGTGAGGGCGCTGCCGTTAAGCCACCTGAGAATCGAAGAGGAAAACGTGGCGCTGAACAAGTTGGATGAGGTGAAAGGAGCGCTGTTGGGATTGTATGATTCTCAGAGGAAATTTTTAGGCATCGGGGTTTTGCACGAATTTGACAACGTAAGAAAAACCCTTAAGATTCTCACCTCTGTTTCCGAGAAGCCCGCCGTTGTTGCCTTTGGAAAAGTAAGATTAGACAAAAACCTGAGAGAGACAGCATCTTCTGGCGAGAGCGAACCTGTCAGAGTTTGAAGAAGTTCTGAATCTCCTGAGCCAAAATTCCATCAGTGTTCGGCAATATCTTCATTTCGCGGGTTATCCATGAAGGCAAGAAACCACGGCAGTAGCTTGTAGCGAAACGGTAATCCAAGAAAACTATGGCGCCCCGGTCCTCCAACGTTCTGATAGGTCGTCCAGCAGCTTGAGACGCCTTCTTCATTGCAGGAAGAACGTAGCCGTATTCGCGTCCCATTTTGGGGAAACACTTCTCGTAATAGGCGATTTGCGCCTTCACCCTTGGCGTCGGCTCAGCATAGGGAACGCCCACAATTACGACAGCATTCATCTGGTTCCCAGGGAAATCCACGCCCTCGGACGTTCTTCCGCCTTGAACTCCAAGGAAAACAGCGCCGTCTTTTTCGCCGCAATCCTTGAATTCAGCCACCAGTTTCTCGTTTGCTTTCGAAGTCATATCCCTGCGTTCATGGAACAACGGCTTGCTCAAGGCGTTTTCCAGCCCCTCAGAGATTAAAGAGTTTAACACCTCGAAAGAGGCAGCAAAAACCCCAGTGTTCGCCGGAGTATTCTCCACAACTTCGCCGATTCGCCTTATTATCGTTTGGTACATGCTGGAGGCTCTTTTTTCCATGGCGGTTGTTACGCCGAGACAAACAAGCGAAAGCACATGCTCCTTGGGAAACGGCGACGGCACGACACACTGCACTGTGTTCTCTGGAAGCCGCGTTATCTGCGCGTACGCTTCTAAGGGCTGAAGCGTGCCCGACATCACCACGTTGGAGTAAGTGTTCGCGAAAACTGGTGCGGTGACTTTAGAAGGGTCCAACGCTACAATTTCCAGCTTCGCCGTTTTCGCTCCTTCCCTGTTGTAGTACTTGCTTATGACGTTTACGAAGGATTCGTCGCCCAGAGTTTCCAGCCACCTCAACAGGAACTCGCTCATGCCATGAATGTACGAGCGCGGGTTTTTTCCCTCCGCCAGCAAGCTCTTCCTAATGGAGACACCGACCTCGTGGAGGTGCTCGAAGAATTCTCTGGGTTTAGCTATGCTTCCCTGTTTCTGGATTATGTCGATTATGGTTTCAGGAGAGATTATCTCTTCCTTGCTTATGTTCTCCGTCATTTTTTCGATTTCGCTTCTGAAAAAGTTGACGAACGCCTCGATGTCCTTGTTGCCGAATTTCTGCGCTTCGAGTTCGGCTTGCTTCATGACGAAAAGCGAAAGGGTGCTGCTCGAGATGTCGATGGCTGTTTCAGGCAGGTTATGGGCTTCATCCACGATTAATATGATTTTCTGCAGTTCGGTATCAAGGTTCTTCAGGAAAGCAGCACGAATCACGGGGTCGAAGACATAGAGGTAGCTGAGCGCGATGACTTTGAGGTCGGATAACGAAGCTTTAGCAAGCTCGTACGAGCACACCTCCTTTTTTCGGCACACACGCTGGATTTCAGACGCCTTGTAGGGGCGAGCGGCTATCTGCTGCTGAAGATAGAGGTACTCATACGTCTGCTCATCCGCGCTCTTGTAGTATAGACACCTGCCGCGAGATTTCAGCAGTTCACACGCTTCCATGAGCGATTTCGCGTCGAAATTACTGCGAGACATCGCATTGTTGAGGCACATCTCATGGCGTCCGCGAAGAGAAATACCCGAAACAGAGTATTTCCTGAAGATCGCACGCAGTTCTTCTATAACGCGGTCATGCTGCCGGTGAGTCCTGGCAACATAGAGTATTTTCAGGTCTTTTTCAACCGCAGTTGGGAGACACGCGGAAAGCGCGGATATCGTTTTACCCAAGCCGTTGCTTCCTTCGATGAGAACGGAACGCTTGTCTCGAACGGCGGTGAAAACCGTTTCGATGAACTGGTCTTGATGCGGTCGCACCGCATCGTAAGGGAAATAATGTGCAACTTCCTTGGGTAGCTTCATCTTTAATTCCACAGTCCTCTGGTTGGACAGCACATGTTCACGGGACACTCGTCGCAACGCGGATGCCTGGCTGTGCAGAATCTTCTACCGTGCGCAATCAGCAACACGTGAACCGTCAAGTAGTCACTCGTGTCATAAAGCGCCTGGAGGCTCTCGCGGACAACCTCGTAGCTCCCGTTTGGGGGCGCAAAGCCCAATCGTTTTGCCACCCGATTCACATGTGTGTCCACGGGTATGGTGGGCTGTTTTGCGGAAAAGAGCAAAACCACATCTGCTGTCTTCGGTCCTATCCCAGGCAACTGCATTAACGCTTTTCTTGCTTCTTCAAGCGGCAACGACAAGACGGGCTGAAGCGAACCGTGAAACTTTTCAAGGATTATTCGTGAAACCTGTTTTATCGTTCGCGCCTTATTCTTGTAAAGACCACCCACGCGCAAGCAATCTTCAATCTGGCTCGTTTCCGCGTTTGCCAGCACTTCGGGAGTTATTTCGAACCGCTTCGAAAGGTTTTCGAAAGCTCTCGCGGTGTTCCTGTCCGCCGTGTTCTGTGAAATAATCGTCACGATTAGTGTTTCGAACGGGTCTCTTTGCGATTTGACCCATTTAGGCACAGCCATTGCTTGCCGAAGTATCTGCAACACCGTTGCTGCTTGCGCGTTTTTCACTTTCGCCGTCTTCCCCTTTTTTTAAGTGCTAATTAGGAAGTCGGCAGGCTATAAATACCATCGCGGCAAAACCAAAAATAAAACGAAAACCATAGCAGGGTAGATGAGCTGTTCAAGAAGAATGGCGATTCGTTTTCTCGGTACCCCAACTCTTAATTAGGTCAGTTTTTGGGAATTTTTTCGCTCATTGTTGTGTTAATTATGTCAAAATAACCATCGGGTCGAAGCCTAGAGGATTAAATTTATTAACACGCCCAAACGTAATAGTGAAAAGGGATGAAAATTGGGAGAACCAGAAAAATTCAAAATAGCTGACATCCTCTACGGCATCATCATACCAATAATTCTAGTGATACTGATCTACGTTCTAGCTGTTTACGTTAACGTCACCGGACAATACCATGTACTCGGAGCGGAGGGCACAGGAAGCATCATAGCCGTCATTCTAACCCAAGGATTTGCTCAAATGATCGTTCTCGGTGTTCCACTAGTGCTCGGCTTGTTATGGAATAAATGGGCAGGCGGTGCAGCAGGCTTTATCATGGGTGGCATCTATTACGTAGCGAGCGCGGGTCAATACAACGGGATGTACGCAAGTTATGGAATGACCAATTACAACTTCTTCGGCGACATAAGCATGCTCTTCTATCTCGTCAATGCTGTCATCATAGGCTATATGGCTGGAGCGCTCAACAAAGGATCAACGAATTTCAAACGCATGCTGGGTGCAGGCTTGACTGCCGCGCTAATTACTGCAGTGATCCAAGCGATTATGAATTACCACATCTCGCTTGAACCAGCCCGACAAATGGCGCAGCAACTGTGGACAGATATTCCATATGCGATCGTGATAAACTTTGTTCCAAGCATTGCGTTAGGCATTATAGTGCCGATTATAGCCAAAGTCATGACTTGGTACGGAATCCAGCCCCTGAGGCATTAAAATCCCCTCTCTTTCTTTTTGATTTTTAAGCTGATACTCCGTTGATCTAACAATGTATTTGCTTGCAAGCATATTCAAAAATAGAGAGCAAGTGGAATAACTTGTCAGCTAGTTTGCTTCGGCGCGAATTCCCAAGCGATGTTGCCCTTCCACACTTCGCCCTGCTTTGTTATCCTGATTTCTCTGTCGTCAATCTCAATTAATCCCTTTTCCTTAAGTCTTTTCAGCTGCTGAGGGAAAACATCTTCGGGTAGTTTTCCGAATTTTTCCATGAACTCTTTCTTGCTCACAGGCAAGCGCAGGTACAGCCGCGTCATTTCACGCCGCATCATATCTTCGTCTGTGGATTCTGATAGTCGGCTGATGGGCAGTTTCCCAGAGTTAACAGTTTCCATATATTGGTTTATATCCTCAATGTTCGAATACGAGAACCGCTGCAGGTACCCCATGAAGCAACCTGCGCCGGTGGTTAGGATGCCGCCCCATGGCCAGCCGTTCAGGCAGTTTTCTCGCATGTGCCATTCCACCCGGCTGAAGCGGTCGTGCCCAACAGCCTTGTAGCCCGCGTCAGTCAGCATTCTGTAGGCGGTAAGGTACATTTGCTTCTCGTATTCTGCGTCTCCAGGCGGAGGCGACTTGCCTGTCTTTATCATTTTTTCGAGCAGCGTGCCCGGGTCCACATGCAGCGAGTAAGTGTCAACCTCTACGTCCAATTCGATGGCTTTCTTCAGCGTGTTTATCCAGCTTTCCATCGTCTGGCCTGGCAGGTTGTACATGAGGTCCACGCACACGCATAAGCCCAGTTTTCTGGCGTGGCGAATGGCCTTTTCCACATCTGCTGCACTGTCAGGCAAGCACATCATTTTCCTGAGTTTATCGTCGAAGGTTTGTGCGCCCATGTCCATCTGGTAAACGCCGTACTCGGCGAGTTTGTCTATTTTGCTGAGCGCCAGCGTCTTCGATGATCCTGTGACTTTGATGAAGTACTCATCATTAATGTTGAATCGTGCCTTGCAGAACTCTATGAGGTCAATCATCTGCTCCGCAGAGAGCACGCTTGGGGTTCCGCCGCCTAGAACTATCTCGTCGAAAACGCTTGTTTTCACGTACCTCGTTCCTGCATACATTTCAAGCTCTTTCTTCAAAGCTTCAAGGTACGGTTCTATCCGGATTTTGGTGGTGGCTGTAGTTGGGAAATAGCAGAAGGCGCATCTTGAGTCGCAGATGCTTATCCAAGGCTGCAGCTCCATTAATCTCTTCGACGTGTTCTCCGTTGACAAGAACTTTATGAAAGACTCGTAGGTTTCAGGCTTGATGTCTGGGTAATCCCTGTAAGTATAGGGCGGCCAGTTCTCCCTCGAAGCGTAAACTTGAGTAGCCGATTTCATCGTGAACCTCCTCGCTTGCACTTTTAGAAACCGCTTGGTACCGTAATAAAGTTTCTGTAAATAAAGCTCTTAACAAGACCTTGGCAATAGCGTGCAATTTTTCTCTTTATCGCAACACATTGGCCAAAACATACTTCGAAATTCTTCAATTGTTTCACCAGACATATTTCCTAAGAGGTTAGGTCCGTCTTTTTCTATAAATTAGAACTGCTAGTGCTATAATTACTAAGCCTGTTGTCACGATAATCAATGAAGCAACTATTGCGATTAATTCAGAGGTTTCTGGGACAAAAGTGATTTGCTGGTTAACGTCCGAAAAGTTCACTGTAATTAGTCCTGATGAGGGAGAAGCCAAATATCCAGCTGGCGGAGTCACCGAGAAGGCATAGATACCATTTGGTACAGAAAATTTAATGGAGTTTGAGGTTGAACTTTGAACAAATGAATTTAAGGTTACTTCCCAGCGTTCCGCCGAAGGCAAACCTAACGCGACAAACGTCACAGAATATGTTTGAGAGCCAAGCGAAGTGCCGATCGCGTAAATCATGTGATCGTAAGAACCCACATACACGATGCCATTTGCAACAGCTGGTGAGGAGACTACCATGTCGCCTGTTGCGTAGCTCCACACGAGCGCACCTGAAGTGGCGTTAAGAGCATAAACCTTGCCATCATAAGAACCCACATAAACTAAGCCATCGGCAACGGCGGGCGAAGATGCCACATCTCCGCCAGTCGTATAGTTCCATTTGACGATGCCTGTGGAAGCATTTAGAGCAAAAATCCGGTTGTCTCCTGACCCAACATAGACTACGCCGTTGGTTACAGCAGGCGAGGATGCAACCCCATCCCCGGTAACATATTTCCAAACGAGGCTTCCTGTAGAAGCGTTTAGCGCATAGATATTACGGTCGTATGAGCCCACGTAGACCATGCCATCTGCGACCACGGGAGAGGAAACCACATGGCCTCCTGTTGTGTAGTTCCACACAAGAGCGCCGCTGGAGCCATCTAGGGCGTAAACGTTATGATCATTTGATCCCACGTAAACTACACCATCAGCAACTGCTGGGGAAGAAACATGGATCATATCACCTGTCGTGTAGTTCCATATGCTGAGCCCTGTGGTGGCGTTTAAAGCGTAAACTTTGTTGTCCTCTGAACCTATGTAAACTATGCCGTCTGCCACGGCAGGAGAAGAAACCACGGGGCCGCCGGTTGTATAACTCCACACGTATGCACCTGTGGTGGCGTTTAGGGCGTAGACTTTGTAATCGTATGAACCCACATAAACCAAGCCGTTAGCAACGGCAGGTGCCGAAAACAGAACAATGTCACCTGTTGAGTAACTCCATATGACGTTGTTGTGCAGTTCCCAGTCGAAGCCAACCATGCCTGTGGAAGCGTTCAAAGCATAAACTTTGCCATCATGCGAACCAATGTAAACGACGCCATCCGCCACCGCTGGAGAAGAATCCACTTTGCCTCCTGTTGCGTAACTCCACAAGTAGTCGCCGTTGGAAGCATTTAAAGCGTAAAGTTTGCCATCCCATGAGCCCACGTAAATAGTGTCCTCAGCGATGGCGGGACGGGAAATAACCATATCGCCTGTGGTGTAGCTCCACAATTTTTCGCCGTTTGAAGCGTTCAAAGCATAAATCCTCCCATCCATTGAACCAACGTAAACGACGTTGCCAGCAACCGTAGGCGAAGAAACCACATCACCATTCGTGGTGTAATTCCATACTTCAGTGCCATCAGCGGCGTTCAAAGCGTAGACTTTGTCATCCACGGACCCAACATAGACCAAGCCGCCAGCAACGGCGGGAGATGAAAGCACATCACCGCCTGTTGCATAGCTCCAATTGACGGCGCCTGTGGAAGCGGTCAAAGCGTAGACTTTGTCATCTGTTGAGCCCACGTAGACTATGCCGGCGGCAACAGTCGGCGAGGAGACCACTCTGTCGCCTGTGGTGCAGCTCCACAATTTTTCGCCGTTTGAAGCGTTCAAGGCGTAGACTCTGTGGTCTAAGGAGCCGATGTAAACTATGCTGTTGTCTTCGCTCAAGGCGGGGGAAGAAAGCATGATCTGGCCGCCTGTCGTATAGCTCCATACGAGTTCGCCTGTGGTGGCGTTCAGAGCGTAAACGTTCCTGTCCTCTGAACCCACGTACACAATGCCGTTAGCGACCGCAGGGTCTGAATCCACGTAGTATCCTGTCGTGTAATTCCACACGCAACTGCCATCTGTGGCGTTCAGCGCATAGAGGTTGTGGTCTTCGGAGCCCACATAAACCAAGCCATACGCCACAGCAGGACGGGAAACCACCACGCCGCCTGTCAAATAACTCCATACCAGAGCGCCGTCGGAAGCGTTGAAAGCGTAAACCTTTCGGTCATAGGAACCCACATAAACCAAGCCACCAGCGACGGTAGGAGAACCCATTTGACCACCAGTGTTAAATTTCCACAGCGTCTGGTTCGTGCTTGGCGCCGCTGATTCCGTGCTGCCTGTATGTGCGAGGTCGTGGTGAAACATAGGCCACTCGTCTGCCCCAAGCGGTGCACTGGAAGTGGGAGAAGAGGAGAAAAGGCTTGCTGCAAAAATCGCTACCAAAAACAGTATGATTAGGGCGAGACCAGCGATTGCCGTTCCTTTCATATTTTGTCTACCTATGTTAGCTTTACGCTAAAGCCAAGATTAAGTTGAATCGGATGCAAGCCCAACTCATAACCCTTCTACATACGGTAAATCAATGACAATAAAATATAGATTTATTGGGCGTATGTTCTTATTCTAATGCCGCTTTCGCATTCAGGGCGTTTTGCCGCTTGTTGTCTTGGAAATTAAGAAATTGGGAACATTTCACACTTACTCTTTCCTGAGACTCTTCGGAATGTACGCGCACGCTGGGTCAGACTCGTATATGTCCCCAGTGTAAGCGTAAGCTCGGTTTCTGCAGCCGCCGCAGATTTCGCGGTACTCGCAGACTCCGCATTTGCCCTTCAGGTTGCTTCTGTCGCTGAAGCTGTTGTAGTAAGGTGATTTCTGCACTTCTTCCCAGGCTTTCGTCAGGCTTTTCTGTCTTATGTTTCCAAGCATCATGGGTTCTGAGGGCGTCAGATCCGTGTAGAAGCAGGGTATCAGGTCGCCGTTTTCTGTTATGCTTATGTATCCGCCAAAGGCGAAGTACGTGCATTTTCCGTGGAATTTGTGTTCATACCACTCTTCAAAGTTCGGCGGGTTCCTCTGCTTGACCACGCGTGCATAGTGGGGGCAGTGTACATGAATTTCAAATTTGTTCTCGTACTTCTGGGTCAGGTCCCATATGTGATTCAGAACCCACTCGTATTGTTCCGGTGTCGGAGTTAACTCCATTGTTTCTTTTGCTCTTCCGCTCGGAACCAAATGATTGAACCAGACGAAGTTGGCGTGGTACTTCTCTGCCAGCTCGGTAACATGGTCGAGGTGCTGGTAGTTTATGGTTGTGATGGCTGCTGCTAACCCGTTCAGGATTTTGCCCTTTGACAGTTTCTGGATGGCTGCCAACGCCTTTTTGTACGAGCCTTTCCCGCGTAACTGGTCGTTTATTTCTTCTGGTCCGTCTATGCTGACGGATGTCCAGACCTGGTTCTTGACGAGGTTGTCGTAGATTTCTCCGTCAACAAAGCAGCCGTTGGTTAATAGGCACACGTTTAAGCCTAAACTTTTTGCGTGGCCCACTATCTCAAATATGTCTTCTCGGAGGAGCGGTTCGCCACCTTTAATACCGAACCATTTGACACCGAAGTTGCGGACCTCATCAACCATGTGCAACGCCTCTTCGGTTGTTAACTCCCGTGGAGCATGGGCACCAGTGGCGTCAACGTTGCAGTATGCGCATCGAGCGTTGCAGGCGCCTGTTGCCCTCCAAGAAGTCATAAGCAAGGGACCCTTGTTCGCCAAACTAAAACCCACCTTCAAACTTTCGATGATTCATCATTTACTTTAGGTCCTTTTCAACTTAAAAAAGATTGTGCGCTAATCTCTTTTTTCAGGTTTTCAGGCAACTTCACATGTTTGCTGTTCACATATAACTAAATTATGGCAGTAGCCAAGTTTCCGCAAGATTTATAGTGAAATAAAGAGTCATAGTTTATTGGTGGCAGAGAGTCAAAACTCGATAGGTTCATAATTTCCGCGTAAGAGGGGGGTAAATAAAATCATCAAAAAACTTCAAGTAATAGCTGTTTTGACTCTGTTACTTTCAGCAGTTTTCGCCTCAATCTCAGCCTTTCAGGCAGATTCCAATAATCTTGTGAGCGCACAAGCCAACTCTCCACTTGCCAATTCTGGCAGTTTGAATCAATATGAATGGCCGCAGTTTCAAGGCGATTCCTCATTTACTCGCTTTTCAGCAGGACCAGCCCCTGACACACCAAACATACTCTGGAAAGTCAACATACCAGGGATACAAAGTTACATTGCAGCATTTAACGGCATGATTTTTGTCTGCACCAACACTTCAGTTGTTGCACTAGACCAAACAGGAAAAATTGTTTGGGAAACGCCCATTCCAATGAACAGAACGTGGCCTATAGCGTACAAGATTGATGATTCACATATGATTGTGGAAAGTAGTTGTCTTGACCCGAAAACGGGAAAACTGCTATGGACTAGTTCGTCGTTCTGCCCAGACACTGGAATTTTCACCGCTAACGTTTACAGTCCAGAAGAGAAAATGTTCTACGTCAAGATAAACTCCTACATTGAAGCTTGGGATTTTTCTGATCCATCGAACCCACCAACTCTTGCTTGGAAAACTTACATTCCTGGTGGTGGAAGAACCGGCATCGGAACAACATATGGGGACGGCAGGGTGTTTTGCGGCTCTTTCGAGAATCAGCAAATTGCGCTCGACGCCAAAACAGGCGCAATTCTATGGACTACACTTACAAAGGGACCTATGATCTTCAACGGCGCCTATTCTGATGGCAGATTTTTTAGAGGAGGAACTGATGACAACACGCTTTACTGTTTTAATGCCACGAGTGGTCAGATTCTTTGGACATACAAGCCACCAGAAGACACGGAGGGATACTTTGTTACAGGCTGCGCAGTAGCGTATGGGATGGTTTATGAGATGAACAAAGATGGGTATCTTTACGCTATTGACGTAGAATCTGGCAATCTAGTGTGGAGATACAAAGGGCCAGACGAGTCACTTCTCTGGCCAGGAATGCCCGCGGTCGCTGACGGTAAGGTCTATGTGACAACAGGCGAAGTTGCGATGTATGGCGGTCAAGTGGGTATCTCTGAATTTGCGTGTTTAAATGCATTTACGGGGCAGCCTATTTGGAGACTTCCCATAGAGGCGCTCGCTCCACGAGAATCTGTCGCCATAGCATATGGCAACTTATACATTATTCCAGGCAACGTGACAACCTCAGTTGACGCAATCTCCGGGAATGAATATGCTAGAACTGATGAAATATGGGCTATAGGATCCAGCTCCATATCGATAAGTTCTTGGCCTATGTGGCGAGCTGATCCAATACACTCCTCTACCGCTCAAGTAGGCCCCTCAAACCTCACTTTAGCTTGGAAATTCACAACCGATGGGTCAGTTATATCTTCTCCAAGTGTAGCCGATGGAATAGTTTACGTGGGTTCGCAGGACAAAAACATATACGCCCTCGGAGCATGGAGTGGCAATCTAATCTGGAATTTCACCACTCAACATGCCATCGAATCTTCACCAGCCGTGGCAAATGGCAAAGTTTACACGGGAGGCGATGACGGCTACGTTTATTGTCTCAATGCTTACACAGGTGGGTTCTTGTGGAAAACATTCATCAACGGCGACCAACCTTTCACATTCGGGGCGTTAGTACTTAAGTCATCGCCCACAGTGTCTGACGGTAAAGTCTACGTCGGATCGCTGGACGGCTACATGTACGCTCTTGACGCAAACAACGGCCGCGTCGTCTGGAGGACCAAAACTGGTGGTCAAATCGCGTCTTCTCCAGCCGTTGTCGACGGCGCTGTTTACTTCACTTCAGAAGAACCAACAGAGGGTGCTCTCTACAAACTGGACGCCGATACGGGGGATGTGATTTGGAGGCAAGCACTTCCCTATGAATATCAGTATCAAGGAGGCACAGAGATGCTTGGTTCTCCATCAGTCGCAGCCGGCTTGGTCTTTACATCCTCCAACCTGAGGACATATTACGGTGTAAACACGACAACCGGAGACATCGTATGGAAATTCACAAACCCTTATGCCAGCGAGTTCATAATATCTTCTCCAATTTATGTTAACGGTGAACTTTTCATCATCGACAAATTCAACATCGCGTGCCTTAACGCAAGTAACGGTAACACCCTTTGGAGCTCCTTCACCGGGGACGAACTAAATGTTTCTCCATCCTACGCTGATGGCAAAATTTACATAGTAACCAGTCAACGCCACATATACATTCTTGACACGACAACTAACGGCACAAAAATCGCAAGCCTCACAACGCCTTCAAGTTGCTGGTCTTCACCAACCATAGCTAACGGAAGATTATATGTGGGATGTAATGATTGGAACGTCTACTGCTTCTCAAATTACATCACAACCGAATCCTCGACTCCGTCACAGAACATTAGCACGCCTGGAACTATTTTAATAATTGCAGTGCTTGGCGCTATATTTGCAGGCGTTATAGTTGTGGTTGTTGTAGTTGGCTATTTGATTAAGAGACGTAGCAAAAAATAGACCTGCCTTCTAAAGGCTCATGTGGTAGTTATAAGACCTATCTTAGCCGGTTTTGCTCGGAGGGTTGTGCCCTCCTGAAGTCTTTTTGGGGCCTCGTAGTTTGCCTATTTGTTTGAGAGCCCATCTTGAAATTTTGTACTCTCCTATAAGGTGATTTAATGCTGTGCGCGCCATGATTTGGCTGTAAAAATCTTTTCTTCTGGATTTTCGGAAGTAATATGCGGGGGAGAAAAACTCGTCGTAAAAGGCTTTCTTCATCTCTTCCATCTTTTGAAGTGGCAATATAGGGTTTTTGAAGACTTGTGTTTGTTCATGGTATTGATTCCAGCTCGCGGGCATTTCCCAGCCCAGTTCTTTTACCAAGTTGTAAAGTTCGGTGCCTGGATATGGAACAGCCTCACACATGTAAACGTAGTCTGGTTCCGTTCTTCGGATGAAGTCTATGGTTTGTTTCATCATTTCAGGTGTTTCACCCGGATAACCGATCACTACGGATATGGCGACAGACATTCCAACTTCCTTTGCCCATTTAATGGCGGTTGCATTTTGTTCTACGGTTGTGCCTTTTTTCATGGCATTGAGCATTTTTTGGGATCCTGATTCAATTCCGAAGTGAATGAGTTGGCAGTTTGCATTACGCAGTTTGGTTAAAACCTCTTTGGAGATTCGGTCAACTCTGGTTCGGCAGTCCCATGGAAGGTTCACTTTTCTGTTCTTCATTTCGTCGCAAATTGCAAGCGCTCTTTTCACATCGAACGTGAATGTGTCGTCGTAGAAAGTGTAGGCTTCAGCTCCGTACTTGTCTCTGAGCCATTCAAGTTCGTCAACAACTTTGCTTGGACTTCTGGCCCTGAAGCCTCTTCCACACATTCGTGATGATAAGCAGAAGGCGCATTGAAATGGGCATCCTCTACTGGTGATTATTGGAAGGTACATTTTCCCTAGTATACGGTATTTGTTGACTTCGAAGTGTTTATGGGCAGGGAAAGGAAGCACATCTATGTTTTTTATGAAGGGTCTGTCAGGAGTGCGGATGATTTGATCGTTTTTCCTGAACGTTATACCTGCAACTTCACCAAGGTTTTGCAGGCTGCGGTCAGAAACCAGCTTCGCAAGTTCCAGCATGGTTTGTTCGCCCTCGCCCCTGACAATAATGTCCACTTCAGGGTTTTCGCTGAGGGTCTGCTCATCCATCACCGTGACGTGCGGACCGCCCATAAGAGTCAAGCAGTTTGGTAGAGCATGTTTCGCGGCTTTCACTACTTCAAGTGCAGGAAGGTAAGTGACTGTAGCCGAGGTCACACCCACTATGTCTGGTTGGCGCTTTTTGAACTCTGCTTCCAACTCATTTTGTGTCATTCGAGAAATTGGGCAGTCGATTACGTCAACTTCGAACCCGTTTTCCTCCAGCACCGCAGCGAGGTAGCTGATGCCAAGGGGAATAAAGATGGCTTGCGGAGCTTCAACTGGGTAGGGTGGATTTACAAGAGTCACATGAGCTTTCACGCTGGTTCCTCGACGGTTAATCATGGAAAATCGCTCTTGCCGACTATTATGTGTTTTGCAGATAAGCTTGACATGATGCTCCTTTTATAATTTGCAGTCGGCACAAAGCACAAGGCTTTTTATGCAAGGCCTTCACTAGCGACATGTCGTCTATAAAACTTCGGGGAAAAATGCCAGCTTTGTTCGCGGATTTAGCTCTCGTTAACGGAAAAGTTCGGACAATGAATCCTGCTCAGCCCACTGCTGAAGCAATCGCCGTAGGAAAGGACAGAATACTCAAGGTCGGCACTAACGATGAGATCAATCAGTGGATTGGAAAAAATACAAAGATAATCAATCTAAACGGGAAAACTGTGGTTCCAGGCTTTATAGACACTCACATTCACGTTGCGGACTTTGGAAGGTTCCTGATGTGGCTAGACCTAAAACACGTAAAGTCCATCAAGGAACTCCAGAGTTCCCTCAAAGAGCGCGTACAGAAAACTTCTAGCGGAAAGTGGATTATAGGTCGAGGATGGAACCAAGATCGTTTTGAAGAGAAACGTTTACCAACGCTTTCCGACCTGGATTCAGTTTCGCCAGATAACCCCGTAATTCTCTACCACGAATCCGCAATGATGTGCGTAGTGAACAGCAAAGCTTTGGAAATGTCTCATATAACAAGACTGACTCCTGCTTCTATGGATGGCGCGATTGACAGAGACCAGAAAACGGGTGAGCTTACAGGCATTTTTCGGGACAGCGCTACTGATCTATTGTGGAAGGCAGTGCCTGAACCCAGCGAAAATGAACTCTTAGACGCCACAGCCTTGGCATGTAAAAAGATCGCAGCAGCAGGCGTGACAAGTGTGCACTGGATGGTTCTTTCACCAGTTGAGATTCCGATCGTTGAAAAGCTTTATGCTCAAGGAAAACTCCCCATTAGGGTGTACTTAATAATTCCAGTAAACCTCTTGGACAGTGTGGCGCATTTTAGATCAACCCATGAGCTATCATTGAGGATTGGCGGCGTCGTGATTAATGCTGACGGCTATTTAGCCGCAAAAAGCGCTGCGTTGTTTCAGCCCTATAATGGGGAACCACAAACAAGTGGAACCCTGCTTTGCACGCAGGAGGAAATATATTCAGCGGCATCCAGAATACTTGAAGCCGGTCTTCAGCCAGTCATTCACGCCATGGGCGACAGGGCTGTGGATGCAGTTTTGACAACGATTGAGCAACTAACAAGCGAAGCGTCTGGCAAAGGTATTAGCTTTCGCATTGAGCAAGCTGCACTTCTTGACAAGATGCTGATTGAACGCATAAAAAAGATAGAGGTGGTTGTGTCTGTTCAACCCTGTGTTGCCGCATCTGAATTTTCAGTCTGGTCTGCCTCGGAAAACTTGGGTCCTCTCAGGGCTAGATGGCTTTACCCGCTCAAAACGTTACTTGAAGAGGGTGTGCGGGTGGTGGGTGGCTCTGACTGCCCAATGGAACCCCTAAGTCCTTTGCTGGGGATTCAAGCGGCTGTGGCAAGAGAGTTCTTCCCTGAGGAACGCATCTCTGTTGATCAGGCTCTCCGCATCTACACGAGTGATGCTGCATATTCTTCTGGAGAGGAAAACATAAAGGGGTCACTTGAAGAAGGAAAACTGGCTGATATGGTGGTTCTTTCGCGTGATCCGTTAGCCACTGCACCGAACAAGATTGGTGACATCCAAGTTGAGATGACCTTCATTGGCGGTCGCATGGTTTTCAAAAGAAAAAATTTAGCTTCATAATAAAACGATGAGTACTGTTGAAGATTTGGGATAAACGATACCTATATTATTTCTTGTCATATTTTTACTAGCCCGATTGCACCTTTTCTATTTGGATAATCTTGCATTTATTTTCCCGCATGCAAAACGTATTAATCACGGCTGGTTTCTATTTTGTATGAGAAACGTGTTCAAACCGAAACTCTACACAATAAATATAGTGCATCTTCAAATGAGCGTATCTCAGGAATGCGTGTTTGCTTAATTAATCCACCTCGTATTCAACCGAAACTGTGGGGAAAACCAGGAGTATTTCAACCGTTAGACATAGCATACATAGCAGCGTTGCTAGAAAAGCAACATACGGTAAGTATTATAGACGCACCTACAGAAGGCTGGAAAAATCTTGAAGAAATAGATGGAACGAAATACCGACAGGGTTTATCAAACAAAGAGATAGCAAACAGGGTCAAACAGTGGTCTCCAGATGTTGTCGGAATCACCGTTCCATTCTCTGGCTGGTGGAAATCTGCACGCGAAGTAATTTCTGCCGTGAAGAGTGTCAACAAAGATATAATTGTCGTATTAAGCGGCTTACATCCCTCTGCAAGACCCAGAGAATGCCTCGCAAATCCCGACGTCGATTTCGTTGTGATAGGCGAACCGGAACAAACTATCTTCGAATTGGTAGACACCTTGGAGCAAAGAAAAATTGAAGACCTTGCAAAAGTGAGAGGGATCGGCTTTGTCAAGGATGGAAAAATAGTCATTACATCTCCAAGACCTCCAATTGAAGATTTGGATTCTCTACCATTTCCCGCAAGACACTTGCTTCCAATGAACATCTATTTTGAAGCTGTAAGAGAAAATCCCATGCGCGGCGAAATCTGCAAACCATGGGCGATGATGATCACCAGTAGAGGCTGCCCGTATGACTGCGTTTTCTGCTCGATCCATAATGTTATGGGCAAAAAATGGCGCGGAAGGAGTCCTCAAAATGTGGTCGAGGAGATAGAGCAGTTAATTCAAACTTACAAAATTGAACAAATCGACTTCTACGACGACAACATGACGTTGAACAAGAAGCGGATGGAAGCAATCTGTGACTTAATTGTAGAAAAAAGATTGAAAATAGAATGGTATACTCCTAACGGTGTTCGGGCGGATACTCTGGACGAAAATCTTCTCCGAAAAATGAAAGCTTCAGGCTGCAAGAAAATCCGAGTTGCTCCAGAGTCAGGTTCGCAAAAGGTTTTAGACAATATTGTTAAGAAGAACCTGAACCTGAAAGATGTAGAAAAGGCAGTTATTTTATCAAAAAAAGTGGGGCTCAAAGTAGGCTGTTTCTTCGTAATTGGACTTGTCGGGGAGACAAAGAAGGACATAAACGACACCATAAATTTCGCCTACAAGCTTAAACGCCTCGGCGCTGAAGGGTTCTACTTCAGTTTAGCTATGCCTGTTTATGGCACTGAACTCTATGAGCAAGCCAGAAAAGGCGGTTTCTTAAAGTCCACATTCAGCGACGAAGCTTTGGCTGGAGTCGAACCTTTGATTGAAACTCCAGAATTCACGGCAGACGATTTGCTCGAACTTTGTGCAAGAGCTAACATGATAAATCAGACCTTTACCATTGGAAAGCTCGTAAAGGCAATTCGAGAACCAAAGAGAGCAGTGAAGTTTTTGTTAGGTAAAGAATAAGAACAAGTCAGAACTCGAGCACAATGTTTTCGCTAGTGTTATGGTCAAAGTTAATAAGGTTCAGAAGGTTTGTTTTTAATCGTGATTTAATGCCTTCAGACATGCCTATCTGCCAAGAAACTATTTGCCACAGCGTTTTAGGCAAACTTGGGGTATTAAACACTCAATTTTGGACTAGCTACTGCTTTGATCCTTACGTTAACTGCGGTTTCAATTGCGTGTACTGCCACACCGCTGCTCAGAAATACGATGGTTCTAAGGAGTTTTTAGCTCCCATATACGCCAGGACAAACGCTCCCAAAGTGTTGAAAAGAGAATTATCCAAGTTTAAACGAAAGGGCACTCTCAGACTAAGCCTTAACACAGACCCCTACCAACCTGCAGAAAAGAAATTCAAAATCACGCGACAGCTTTTGGAAGTTTTGAAGGATAACGAGTGGCCCTTTGCGATTGGCACCAAGTCTGATCTTGTTTTACGAGATTTAGACCTAATAGTGCAAGCATCACAAAAGGCTTGGAGTTGCATAGGCATCACGATAACTACGCTAGATGAGAAATTAGCCAAGCTTTTGGAACCAGATGCGCCATCCCCAAAACGCAGACTCGAAGCGGTCCGAAGGCTTTCAAATGAAGGGATAACGGTTGGTGTATGGCTGATTCCCCTGATGCCGTACGTGAATGACACAGATCAAAACATGGCGAACGTTATCAAAGCCGCAACAGAAAACGGCGCCAAATTTGTTTTAACTGGCATGCTAGACATGAGGGGTTCGTATCGTTTCAAACGATTCTTAGCGGAACATTACAAACAAATTGCCCCGCGATATGAATTTCTGTACAAGGGCAAGCCAACAGCCCCATCCTGCGGCAACATGGAAGAGTCTTACTTGTATGACCGATATTCAAAATTCATATCTCTATGTCAGAAATATAAGGTTCCGAATTACATTCCTCATTTCTATTCACGTAAGCAAGCACTTCTCTTTTACATTCACAACTTCTCCCATTTCGAAGGTACACCTATTTTTGAGTTGACCCAGCCTCTTAATTTTCTGTTTCCGTCTAAAGAAATCTTGCAGGCTGTCCAGATCAGATACGGAAAACGAAAACTTGGCAAAAGCGCTCTGAAGGTCCTTGGTGCATTTCCAAAATAGAACTCCTTCCTTTTCGAGGCAGTCGAGCACTTTCAATGAGATAAGCGAAACTTAAGTTTGCGCTGTCCTTTCGATTTTTCGACGGGATCTGAAGCGCCAGAGAATGTGGTTAAGAGCGGTTCGCGCCATCATTCTGCTGTAGGGGTTTCTCTTTAACGCTTGTCGCAAGATGTAACTTGGAGAATAGAAGCTATCGTAGAAGTCTCGCCTAAACTTGATTATTTCGTCCGATGGCAAGTCAGGGTTCTCAAAAACAGGTGTCATGGTGTCGTAAAGGTCTATGTTAGAAGACATTTTCCACCCATTCTTTTCAACGATGTTGCGGAGTACGGTTCCTGGATAAGGCGTTGCTACGCAAACGTATACGTCGTCGGGTTTTGATCTTTTAACAAAATCGAGTGTTTGTTTTAATGTTTCGCGTGTCTCTCCAGGGTACCCGATCATCAAAGAAATAGTCACGAAAAGACCGGCCTGTTTAGCCATTTTGATTGCTTTTTCGTTTTGTTCAATTGAGGTCTTCTTATTTACTGAATCGAGGATCTGTTGGCAGCCTGACTCTACCCCGAAGAAAACTTGTTGACAACCAGCAGATTTCATTTGGTTCAAAATCTCTTGGGAAACTTGATCAACACGGGTTTGGCAGTCCCACGGGAGATTGATCTGCCGCTTCTTCATTCCATCGCAGATTTTAAGAAGCCTGTTTTTATCAAACGTCAATGTGTCATCGTAGAATGTGAACGCTTCAGCTCCATGCACGTTCTTTAACCATTCAAGCTCGTCTAGAACATTTTCAGCACTTCTCATCCTGTATGCTTTACCGAACATGCGGGTCGCTACACAAAATGCGCACTGAAATGGGCACCCGCGACTAGTTATCACTGGCAGTAATTTTTTCCCGAATAGCCGGTACCTATCAAGCTCAAAATGGTCGTAGGCAGGCTTGGGCAATTTGTCCAGATCTTGAATAAATGGTCTATTCGGTGTTCGAATGACCTGCTTGTTCCTTCTAAACGTTATACCCTCAATGCTGTCTATTTTGCGTGAGCTGTGGATGTTTTCCGCGATTTCCAAAAGAGTTAGCTCACCTTCCCCTCGCACGACAAAATCGACCGCTGTTTCTTCTGCAATAATCTGTTCATCCATAAATGTGGCGTGTGGGCCTCCCAAAACAACTGTGACATCGGGCAGTGCTTCTTTCGCCGCCTTTGCTGCCAGAAGAGTTGATCTAGTTAACGGGGTTATCGAGGTGATTCCGACTATGTCTGGTTCGAAACTGCTTATTTCTGATTTCAGTTTCTCATGGTCAATGTTAAGTGCCAAGCAATCAATTATTTTTGCCTGATGTCCCTTTTCTTCTAGAAAAGCTGCTAGATATGCCAAGCCCATTGGTATGTAAAGTTGATGTCGAAAAGAACCTTTCAAAAAAGGCGGGTTAATCAAAATTACCTTGGAGCTTTTCTTTTCCACCATTGGCATGCACACGAGCGCTTTTCAATTTGCACAAATATACGATGATCAAAGTTAATAAAGTTTCCAAATCACCGAATTTTGGCGTCAAAGGGCTGCTTTAGCAGATTTTAATTTTTTTGCGAGTTCAAATGCTGATATTTCTAGGACGCCATAGCCGTTTTTCCGTATTTTTCTGCTGCGAACAATTTTTAGGCGTTTTTTGAATAATGGGCAATCCGTAACAAGAGTATGATATCCGCTGCCTCCGATGTGTACGCTTTTTTCCCGGTTCAGTCTATGTACCTCATCTATGAAGTTAGAATCTATTTTTCGCCCCAGCCACTCTTTACCGAAGTATTTAGAATCTACAACTACGATGATTGTCTCGAAGTCTTCAGCGACAATTTTTCTCAAAATTTGCTCTGGGTTGCTTTCCCATAGCGGTGTTATCGGCGTTATACCTAACTCAAGGCAGATTTGGTTCATCCATTCCTTGTGTGCAACTAGCGTTCTATGTTCTCTCAGTTTTTCGCTACTGTCGATGGGGTAGTGGGGAGGGACAACTCCGAAAACTAGTCCTTCAACGCCGCTTTGCTTTAATTTCCTTAAACTTGACTTTAAAAACGGGTCCAGATTATCCCATTTAACTTCACCTTGAATCAATGGCACGTCCATTGCCTTGGCTTGCCCAGCGATGATTTCCGGAGCAACTTCATGTGGTATCATCCTGCTGAGGTCTTTATAGACAAAACTTAAGAGGTTATTAACAATGCTTGGGCTCGCCCTTCCCACGCGATCATAAATGGCACTGAGAGGATTTTTCGAGATACCTCCTGAACCCACATTGCTAGAGCTCTTGTAAGTATAGCTCAGAAGATGCGATATCTCAAAACCTTTAGCAGCAGCTTCGTAAGTAGCCAGACAGCTATCTTTTCCCCCGCTCCACAAAGAAGCGACTTTCATTTAATTTCACCAAACTGGGGAAAGAGGCGGATTATGATATAAAGTCTTACTTCCCTCTTTTGTGCATTTTGCCAAATCTCTCTTAGCAAGTTGTTTCGTCACTAACTCATACCAAGTTTAGATTTTACAGATCTGCGTAGATGTGCAAGCACGAGTCTTTTTGATGCAGAGCCATACACTCCGCCTTTTATTAGCACTTTGAAGAAGTAGCCGGGGCGAAGGTACAATCTATGGAAAGCTTGCTCGCGTATGTCTCTCAATTCTTCCGCGCTTAGGTTTGGAATTTCAAATGTTGGCGTTGCTGTATCATATTTGTCGAAGTCAGTTATTTTTAGCGACCCATTTGCTTTGACCTGCTCATACATAGGTGTGCCTGGGTAGGGCGTAGCTATATAGTAGCCCACATCATCAGGGTTTAGACTTTCCACAAACCTTACTGTTTCCCAAGCTGTTTCTCTGGTTTCGGTGGGGAAGCCAAGGATTACGTTTGCAACAGTCATTAAGCCAACTTCTTTTGCCCATTTAAATGCCTTAACGGTTTGTTCAGTCATGATTCCTTTGTCCATTGCAGCTAGGACACGCTGTGAACCCGACTCAACCCCAAACCATACATCCGTACAGCCAGCCTCTTTCATTTTGGCGAGCAAATCTTTTGTAACCATGTCAACGCGAGTTTCACAGTTCCATCGTATCTTCAGTTTTCGGTCTATTATCTCTTGGCATAATTCTCTTGTTCTGGATTGATCAACGGTGAATGCGTCGTCATAGAATGTAAAGTGGTCAGCACCGAACTTTTTGTTAAGTAATACAAGTTCTTCCACCACGTTCTGGGGGGTTCTCATGCGGTATTTTCTGCCAAACATTCTGACTGCTGTGCAGAAGTTACACCAAAATACGCAGCCCCTACTAGTCGTTAAAGGAAATATCACCTCGCCGTATTGGCGAAGGCGATCAATAGGCCATAGATGTAACGCTGGAAAGGGCAGTTCGTCGAGGTTCTCGATGTACGGTCTATCCGGTTTTCGAACGATCTCTCCGTTCTCTCTGTAAGTTATTCCCAGCACATCATCGAAGCTTTTGTCCGCTTCAATCTTCTGCACCAGTTCCAGCAGAGTATTTTCTCCCTCCTTCCTTACGACAACGTCTAGCTGAGGGCATTCCTGCAATGCTTTATCGTCCCAGAACGTGACGTGAGAGCCTCCGATGATCGTTACACAGCTTGGGCAAGTTTCTTTGGCTATTTTCACGATTTGCAGGGCGGACTTGTACGTGAGGGTGGTTGAGGTTAATCCGACCACGGTGGGCTGACGTTTCTCCAGCTCACTCCGTACCTCTTCATATGAGATTCTAAGGGCTTGGCAGTCGATCACGTCAACTTCATAATTGGCCTTTTCCAAGACAGCAACCAAATAACCAAGACCCAGAGGGAGGAAGGGTGGATGCAAATGAGACCCTACAGGGTAGGGAGGGTTTATCAATGTTACGTGTATTCTCATGTTTCTTCCCTAATGCCATCTGTTAGACAGAAGTATTACCAACCTGCACAATTAATATATTTTGCATATCGCCCATGATAGAGGTCCAACGTACAGCAAAGCAGACAATTAAGATTGCATGTGGCCATAAACGCGCTCACCTCTGCAGCTACTTGGTTTTTTTGTGGCTAAAAGTTCTTATTTCAGAAATCATTATTTAAGGGATTCATCAGTGTACGTACATGCAGTTCAGGACGTTGAGGGGAATAGCTAACAAGTGATTTTGTTAATGACGACGGCTCCGCCCAGTCACGGACCATGGATTCACGGCAGACATTTTCTGCCGCTGGGACTAGCCTACATTGCCGGCGCCCTCGAAAAAGCAGGTTTCCAGGTAGAAATCTTCGATAACTACTTGCTTGAGAAGCCAATAGACGAGGTGAAACTCGAAGTTAAGCAGCTTAACCCGGAAATCGTGGGCATAACCTGCGGCTCAGCAACCTACAGGCAGTGCATTGAAACCGCTAAGGCTGTCAAGGAGGTGCTTCCCTCCTGCAAAGTGATTGTCGGCGGCTGGCACCCCTCCTACGAGCCGGACAGCATGCTGCAGCATCCCGAGATAGACTACGTTGTGATTGGCGAGGGCGAACGCGCCATGGTTGAGCTTGCCACAAGCCTCTCCAAAGGCGAAGGCGACCAAGGTGCTGCGGCGATTGCTGGTGTTGCTTTCCGACGCGGAGGCAAGGTCGTGAAAACGCCTCCCAAATTCATCAACAACTTGGACGAGATTCCTTTCCCAGCGCGGCATCTGCTGCCTATGCACCTTTACGAGAGAAAAATTGAGTATCTGGATGTTCAGCCCGTGGATAACATGAGCATAATGCGAGGCTGCCCCTTCAACTGCGCCTTCTGCGAAATCAGCCATTTATGGGGAAAAACGTGCCGCTCCTTCAGCCCCAGCCGAGTGGTGCAGGAAATCGAGCATTTGAAAACGAATTTTGGCACACGAGGAATCTACTTCATCAACGACAATTTTACGGTCAAAAAAAACCTAACCCTAGAATTATGTGCTCTGATGAAGAAAAACAGACTGGACATCGAATGGGCTTGTGATACCCGTGTCGACTTAGTCTCGAGGGAAATGCTCAGAGAAATGAAAGCCGCGGGATGCAAAACAATATGGTTCGGAGGAGAATCAGGGTCACCCCGCATATTGGAAAAGCTGAACAAGGGTGTCACTCTTGAGCAGATTGAGCACGCGTTCAAGATTGCTAGGGAGGAAGGAATCCAAACCGCCTGCTCCTTCATGATGGGCATCCCTGGCGAGACAGTCGCAGATATGGAAGCTACGTTTAGGTTTGCGCGGAAACTGGACCCTGACTGGTGCAGATTCAACATATTCGTGGCGGTTCCTGGCAGCAGCTTGTACCAAGAAGTGATACAGAAGCATCTCTACAGTCGACTTGAGGATTTTGTCGCCTACGTCAGAACCGAAGACTTCGACTACGACTCGCTGCTTGCTATCCAGAGGCGTTTCCACAGGAACTTCAACAGGTCGCCGAAGCGGATTCTCAGAAAGATAAGGCGTGAAGGCTTTTTCACAGTCTTAAAAAAGAGCCCAGCCTACTTTTCCGGCTGATTCTTTCTAGTCAGATTTTCTTGAAAACTTCTTTCAAAGTTTCTACGAGCTTCAAGTTGTCCGCGGCTGACCTAACTGTCACACGGAAGTAGCTGTCGTCCAGACCCACAAACGTGCTGCAATCCCGTATCAGGATTCCCTTTTTAGACATCTCTTCCCGCAAGGCGGTTGAGGTGATTCTCCCGTTCAGGATTTTCACCAGCAGAAAATTCGTTTCAGACGGAAACACACGCAAGGCGCCTATTTCGCTGAGCATTTTCGCGAACTGCTCTCTTTCCTTCGCGATGGTGCGTTTGGTGTTTTCGATGAATTCGGTGTCTTTGAACGCCGCCAGCGTGGCGAAGCCTGCTAAGCTATTGATGCTCCATGGCTGCCTCACAGTCTGCAGCGTGTCGATTAGGGTTTCGGCTGCTATGCCGTAACCGAAGCGTATGCCGGGCATGCCGTAGAATTTTGTAACTGACCTTATCACGAAAAGATTCTCGTACTTCTTCACGTAGCCCGCCATGGTGGTGTCCTGGGCTTTTTCCGTGAACTCAATGTAGTTCTCGTCAACACTGAGGATGACGTTTTTTTTGTGGCAGAATTCTAGGAGGTCTAAAACTGTTTCTCTGCTGTAGCGTGTTCCTGAAGGGCTATGCGGGTTGCAGATGCATACTATTCGCGTGTCGTCCGTGATTGCCTTCTTTACGCTTTCCGTTTCTAACGCGAAGTTTTCTGGTAGCTGCACGAAGACTGGCTCGCCGCCTACTCTTAACGCGGCTTTCTCGTACTCCGTAAACGACGGCACGGGAATGATGGCTTTGAAGCCAGGGTGAAACACTTCTGTTATCATGTAGATGAGTTCTATCGAACCGTTTCCCAGAATGATGTTGGCGACGTCAACGCCTTGCCCCACATACTTGGCGATTTCTGCCTGTAGCTCTACAGGGTTTGGGTCAGGGTAGAACCTTATTAGCTTGGCGTTTTGTTTCACAGCGTCCAGCGCCTTAGGTGAAGGTCCGAGGAAATTTATGGGTCCGCTGAAGTCAAGCACTTTCTCGACGGGAATGTTATATTTCCTGCTGAAACCCCAGACATCTCCGCCGTGGCTAACGAACCTGCGTTTTTTACATGCGTTGCTCGCCAACTTTTTCGTCCTCCAATAGCTTTGTTATCTCTTTTTCTATCTCTCGGTCTGCTTTAAAGTGGGCGTTATACTGATTGATGACCTTGTAGAGCCAGTAAACTATTCCAACGCCCAGAGTAACTATGGTTATCAGGACATATTTTTTTATCGGTATCGTCTGTGGCATAAACATTCTCTCTGGGAAAGCAGCTGCGAGAAACATGTCTTGGCGTCTCTCGTGAACAAGCAAATCTCTGGAGAGGATGTAAGCTATCGCAAACGCTGGGACTACCAGAATGATGGCGGCAGCCCACGCCTTCGCGTTCATCTCACGGGACTCATCGGCTGCCGCAAGCGGTTCTTTGCCTTGCTTTTTCAGGAAGGCTGCAATCTGCTTTTCCAGTTGTGCCTCGTAGCGGAAATGTTTGTTCCTGTTTTCGACAAGACGGTAGAACATGGGGAAAAACGCGGCGCCGAAAGTGGCGATTGACGCCAAAAACCACATGGAAAACCAAACTGGCTGTTCTGTTTCGGTTCTGCCCTGCATTTTCGTTTCCATTCTTTGCATCAATCTTGTTCTGTTAAGCGCTTGATAGAGTTTACAGCCAAACTTTATAAATTCTTTCATTCAGCATCTTAGTAAAATGGTCAACCGTGAAATGTTGCTTTCCGTTATAATTCCCATGTTTAATGAGGAACAGACAGTAGGCGACGTTATCCAGCGGATAAAAGCGGTCATGGAAAAGCTTGGCTTCAGGTATGAGGTGATAGTGGTGGATGACTTTTCGAGAGACCGGTCGCTGGAAATGGCTAAAAGAAAAGGCGTCAAGGTTTACCAGTTGAAGAAGCACATGGGAAAGGGCTACGCGTTGAGGGCTGGTTTGGCGAAGGCCACGGGCGAAATAATCGTGACCATAGACTCAGACGGGTCGCACCGCCCTGAGGAGCTTCCGCTGCTGCTGGCTCCAGTGCTACGAAACCAAGCCGACCTCGTCATCGGCTCCCGGTACTTAAATCAAAATCCAGCTACAGCCCGGAAACTTAACGCGTTCGGCGTGCGCCTCTTCAATTTCCTGATAAGAATTTTCACGAAAACTGCGGTTTCCGATTCCCAGTCAGGTTACCGCGTGATGAAAACCGAGGTTTTAACGCGCATGCGTTTAAAATCTGGGGAGTATGAGATAGAATCAGAGATGCTCGTAAAGACCGCTAAACAGCGCTTCAGGGTCGTGGAGGTGCCGATAACGTTTGAGCAGCGTACTTATGGCAGGTCAAGTGTGGACCCTTTGGTTGACGGTTTCAAGATTCTCTTGTCGATAGTTTCAGCGTATCTGGGAGGTCTCTGAGGAACGACGGCTGATGCGTCTCTGCCCAAAGTTTCCATAATTGTGGCGGCGCTTAACAGCGAACAGACCATCGGTGAGTGTCTTAAGTCGATTTTTGAGATAGACTACCCTCAAGACTTGCTGGAAGTCATTGTTATGGACGGCGGTTCCAGAGACGCCACCGTGAAAATAGCTGAGAAATACCCCGCCAAGGTTGTATCCGCGCCTCTTAACGCTCCCGCAGCGTACAACTACGCCATGAAAACCATCACCAACGAAGTAGTGGGCTTCATAGACGCCGACGCGAAGGTGGAGAAAGAATGGCTGAGCAAGCTGGTTGGTCACTTGTCAGACCCACAGGTGGCAGGCGCCAGCGGCAGCATCGAAACTTGGAACGTGGAGAACGCTTGGGCGCGGTGCATCGGATACGACCTCAAGAACCGCTATGCACGCATAGGAAAATATGTTGGGCGCGTCGCCACCATGAACCTCCTGCTGAAGAAAAGCATCATCGAAGCAGCTGGCGGATTCGACGAGAAACTGCCCTCGCAGTACGACACAGACTTGGGCTTCAGAATATCGGCTATGGGCTACAAGATAGCTTACGAGCCGAGCGCCAAGTGCTACCACTTCAACAGGTCCACGGTGCGTGCGTATTTTAGGCAGCAGCTTCAGTACGGAAAAAACACTCTCAAACTCTACTTTAAACACGCGGGTCTGGCGAGGGGCGACGAGATAACCGATTTCGCCATGAATGTTCAGCCCATTCTGATTCTGGCAGTCGTGGTCTTCGCCATCTTGGGCACTTTTGAGGTGCTGCGGCTTTTGTGGTACGTTGCGGGTGCGCTCCTGTTGGTTATGTTTGTTTACTACTTATTTTCCGCTGTTAGGGTTGCGGTCAAGTTCAAGGATAAAACCGCCATGCGGCTCTTGGTGCTGTATTTTGTCAGGTCTTTCGCATGGTTCGCGGGGGCAGTCATTACCTCGGTCAGATACATAGCAGGAGACAGGCGGTAGCGAAAGATGCCGAAAGTGTGCTTTATCTCTCCGGAGTATGTGCCGTTGTCTGGAGGCACGGGAGCCTACGTTTACTACTTGTCCAACGAACTCATGAAGCACGGGTACTCTGTCTGTATAGTGACAGGGTACAGTCAAGCCGGCGACGTCCAGGTTAACGAGAAGCTTTCTGTCTTCTTCCTCAGAACATCTAAAACTCCGATTGTGAAATCGTTCCTGTTTGCTGGGTCTTCTTTCAGGAAGCTGAACAGTGTCCGCGGCAGCGTTCACGTGGACATCACGCACGCTAACCTTCCTCTGGTTCCCAACTTCGCTGTTCCTCCAAACTTTGGAAAAACGCTAATTTCTACTGTGCACTCCACGTGGAAGGGCGAAGCCGAAGCAATCCGAGGCGAGCCGTACAGCAGGCTTAACTCGAACGAGAAATTCATGGTGAGCTTCAACTGGTTCCTGCGCATCTTCGAGGAGAGCATGCTGAAGCGTTCAGACAAGATTATTGCCGTGAGCGACTTCACGAGGCGCGAACTGCTACAGTACTACAAGGTGAGGGAGGACAAGATTCGCGTCATCCACAACGGCGTTGACACCAACAAGTTCCAGCCCGCAAGCGACAAACGCAAAGCCAAACAGGAGCTTGGCTTTAGCCCCGATGACATCGCGATACTCTCCGTCGGCAGGTTGTACGCTAGGAAAGGATTGTTCACGCTCATAGAGAGCATGCCCGCCGTGGTTCGCAGGTTCCCGCGTGCCAAGTTCATAATCAGCGGCAAAGGGCAGAGCGACGAAATGAAGAAGCTGGTGGCGCACGCCCAGAAACTTGGTGTAAACGGCAACATAGTCTTCACGGGGTACTATCCCGACAGGAAGCTGCCTAGGCTTTATCAGGCGGCTGACGTTTTCGCGTTCTCCACGTTCTACGAGAACCTTCCCTTCGCCGTGCTGGAAGCGCTGTCAACCGGGCTGCCCGTGGTGACCACCCGCGTCGGCGGCATCCCCGAGATGATTGAGAATGGGAGGAACGGTTTTCTGGTGCAGCCCTTCAACTCGCAGGAGTTGTCGGATAGAATTCTCTATTTCCTTGAACATCCCAGTGCCGCGTCGAAGATGGCGTTTCTGGCGAGGAAAGTCATCGAGGAACGGTTTGACTGGCGCCTCATCGTCAAAAAAGTGCTCAGGGTTTATGATGAAGCGCTGGGTTAGCCGACTTCTATTGGCTCTCCCCTGTACGCCACGGTTACTTTCTGAAAGAGCCTAACCACACCCAGCGAGCAGAAAAGCAGCTTCGTCAAGAACTCGTGCTTGTAAATCTCCATCTGCGCCCTCACGGGTAAATCGATTCTCGGAGGCTCGAATCGACGCTTTACTTCATTAACCTGCAAACCATCCACCTTGATGACTTCCTCGCGCAAGCCTGTTTTCGCAGCGATGTAGCTGAGATAAGTCTGTTTCCAGTTTAAGCCCATGATTCGTGTGGCGATAATGTCGAGAGCTAATGCATCATCGCTTGTTAGCATTAAATCCATTTTGACGGGTTTGCCTTTGGTGGGACCGTTGCCTTCGATTCCTGTTCTTGCGTCCATAACTGTTAGCTGCGGCTTAAAGATGGCGTATAACCAGTAGAAGACCTCTGGCAAGTACGGGTGGAGGTAGATACGCCTGTTGCTGGGCACGCAACCGAAGAGGTTTTTTATGGCGCCGCTGTACACGGCGAACTCGTGGGTTTTCATGAGTGCAACATCAACAACCGCGTCCGCGTCCAGCACGGTTTTGGGCAGAAACAGGTTCCTCAAAGGACCATTGCCAGATAATTTTACTTTCACGACCTTGTCCTCTGACAGGTTAATCACTGTGCCGCCTGCTTGCTTCACGGCTTTTTCCAGTCCTGTTTTCTCAAACGCGGACCAGCATGGATAGTTGAAACCGTTGGACTCGCCAATCACCACTTCCTTGGCGCCGTCGCGGAGCAAACCGACCAGTTCCCGCATCAGTGCAGGACTCGTCACCACGCCGGGAACATATTCAGGATGGCTCAGGTTGGGCTTCACGAAAACCATCTGTTTCCCATGCAAACCCACGTCTCTAACCGCTTCCTTCAGAATTTCACCTGTAACTTCATGGACTCGGGTGATTTTGACGGTTTTCGGCTGCATCCTATGCACCGCTCGCTCCCTTCGCTAATACACAGCCAGGGTCGGAAGACAAGAAATTATCATGATAAGCGTTCGCTCGGGCTCGGCATCCGCCGCAGATGTACTTGTACCTGCATGTGCCGCACGCGCCTCGCAGGTTGCTCCTGTCTCTCAGGGCGTTGAAGAGTCTGCTGTTCAGCCAGATGTTCCTGAACTTCTCGGTTTTCAGGTTGCCCACGTTTACGGGGAAGAAAACGCACGGGTGCACGTCGCCCTGCGGACTGATTGAGCAGTACAAGCGTCCGGCGCCGCATCCACCGATGAAGTCAGCCAGCGGCACGGCTTTCTTGCTTACGCGGGCGGTCTGCATGTGTGCCATAGACATGGTTATTTCTCCTGTTCCTTTTGGTCCTTGACATTGAAGCGCGACTCTTGCCAGCTGCGGCGCAGTCGTTAGAATCGTGGTTTTGCAGCCCTTCGACATCCTATTAAGCAGGTACAGCATGAGCTTCTCCCGTTCCTCAACTGTCAGGTCTTGGTCGAAATGCTCTTTTCCGCGCCCAGTCGGGATGAAGTTAAAGTAAGTGAACCTTTCCGCCCCGATTTCCTCCGCCAAATCCAAGATTCCAGGCATCTCATCTAAGTTACTCTTGGTTACCGTGGTGGCGATGCACGCGCACAAGTCTGCTTCCACGCAATTTTTCAGCCCAGCCACTGCCTTGTCGAACGCGCCTGGGACTCCTCTGAAAGTGTCGTGGGTCTGTGCGGTGGCGCCGTCGATGCTGACTTCCACGTAGTTGATTCGTGCTTGCTTCAGCTTCTTCACGTTCTCCTTGGTAAGGAGGGTGCCGTTTGTGGCGACGGAAACGTACAGTCCACGTTTGGCGGCGTGGCTTGCGACTTCGAAGAAGTCTTTGCGGGTTAAGGGTTCGCCTCCTGAGAACGCGAGTGCCGTAACGCCGAAATCCGCCAACTGGTCCACCACGTCCAGCGCCTCTGTGGTGCTGAGTTCTGCCTGTGCAACTGCGCCTGAGTTTGAGTAGCAGTGTTTGCAGCTTAGGTTGCATTTGTGTGTGAAATCCCACACTACCAGAAACGGTGCGTAAAGCGAAAGCGGCTTTTTTATGCCGTAGTGTCTGAAGGAGCGCGCTATGTTGGTGATTGCTCTTCTCGCGTATGGGTCACCTAAGAGTTTCTCCACCTTATCCCTCTTCAGGGATAGGCTTTTGCGGAGGAATTCAATCCAGAACCGTATCACCTGCGAATAGAAGCCGCTGCACTTCTGGCACCTTCTGTCCGTTCTGCCTACGTAATCGTCCAGTGCCGCTTCAAGTATGGTTCTGCCGCAAGCGCTGCATTTTTTCAGGGACAGGTCTAACATTTTTTTCGTGGTAGGCAGGCTGATTATGGCGTTCCAGAAGCTGTCGTGGCTTAGCAGACTCATCAGTGTTCCCTTGACGCGTAAACCTATATTAATAGATTGGAAGCCCAGAGATGTTAAAGATTTCCCTAAACTAAGCCAACTGCTGCCGCATGCGCCGTAACCAGCGAGTTCCGCTGCGCTTTTAAAATTGGAATGGGGCGACCTCCTTCACATGATAGTCATTTCCGCCAGAAGACATGTGCTGCACGGTTGGAATCGGTTATATTAATTTATATATACACCAAAGGTTATGAAGTACAGTGGATAGCATGGCTCTCGATGACCCTACAATCCTCATAGCAATAGTGGTAGCGGTGATTATCGCCTGTGCCATCATCATCTACGCCATGCGCAGACGCGGGAGCAAACCAGAAAAAAAGCCGCAGCAGACAGCAGTGGAGCCAGCGCTTGCAGGGTTGCCTTTTAAAATTTCTAAGAGTGTGCAGGCGACTGATGCAGTTCAGGCTAAGGATGAGCTGCGGATTTTGGAGTTGGAGCGGGAGATTTTAAGCGACGCCATACGGCGGTTGTATGAGGCTCATGCGGAAGGGAAAATCAGCGAGCAAGAACGCGAAAGGCTTGCAGCTTCGTATAAGACTCGCATGATGGCTATAAAAGAGTCCATGGCGAAAGATGAAACCATAGTGGCTTTGCATGAGCTTGAGAGCATGCAGGAAGACCTCATGAAGCTTTTCAGCGAACGCTTCGGCGAACTAAACTTGAAAGTGGAAGAGCTTCGCTCAAAAATCGACATCAAACCCATAAAAGAGATACCCGTCAAAATGCCTGCGCAAGCTCCTGAACCGGAGGAGATCGAGGAAGCTGAGGAGGAAGAGGAAGAAGAGGAAGAGGGCAAGCCGAAACAGAAACGGAAAAAGAAAGAGCCTTCGGAGAAGCCAAGCCAGAAGACCGAAGCCGAAAAGCGAATAGACGAAATCAGGAGCGAAGTGGAGAAAGTCTTGGACAAACTGGGGCAGATGGAAATTGAAACCTGAACAGGAACTAGTGGAAGCGGCGAAGAAGAAAGCGGCTTACGCAGCAGTCCAGCACGTTAAAGACGGCTTCATCGTCGGCTTAGGCAGCGGCAGCACAGCCGCATACGCCATAGAAGCACTCGGCGAAAGAGCAAAACGTGAGCACTTAAGCGTGCTTGGCATACCAACATCTTATCAAGCGTTTCTGTTGGCAGTTAAACATGGAATCCCGGTGACCACGCTTGAAGAACATCCAGTGGTTGACGTGACGATTGATGGCGCTGACCAGATAGACCCGAAACTGAACCTGATTAAAGGCATGGGCGCAGCGTTGGCGCGAGAGAAAATCGTGGCTTCAGCGTCAAAACAGAACATCATCATCGCAGACGAGCACAAGAAAGTGGCAGCACTCGGCGAAAACGGTCATCCAGTGCCAGTCGAGGTGCTGCCGTTCGCCATAGCCGTGGTGCAGCGCAGAATAGAAGCGGTTGGTGGAAAAACTGTTCTGCGGGAGGGAAAAGGCAAGCTGGGACCTGTGATAACGGACAACGGAAACGCAGTTATCGACGCCGTTTTCGGGGTCATAGATGACGCCGCGGAGCTTGAACGCAAGCTGAAGATGATTCCAGGCGTGGTTGAAACTGGACTCTTCATAAGATTGGCAAACGCCGCGTATATTGGGACGGTTTCCGGCGTGGAGAAGATTGAGAGAAAAATTTTAAGGTAATTCAGGCTGCATCTCAGCCGCGATGGATTCTCAGTGCACAATTCTTAAATAATTTTCATGCCTATTATTACGTGAGGGAAAGAGTCAAAATCTATCCCGGAAACCTCAGAGCTTCAACAACAAGGGAAACACCACCCAACCATGAAGCTACGTGACAAGGGTTCAAACTTACGCAAATAGCATTAAGTACTTTGCTATCACTGTCAAACACATCACGCACAGCCTCTGTGCATAAAATTTCACGCACTCTTTCCCTCTCCCTCTTTTTCGTCACAAAACACGCTTCACAATTCTCTTCAAAAGTAAGCAGAAGGATGAGGCAGCAGAAAACTGCCTAAGCAGCGGCTGCCCCAACCTGCACAGTCTTGGGGATAAGCATGGGTAAGAGACTGCGCGATTATTATTGAATTAAACTATGCGATTTAAGAGTATCTGTAGCCTTTCCTTTAGAACAATGCTTTTTAGGGTCTCGCCTCTCATGTTTGGGCGGCGAGTAAAAGTGCCCACGTTTCAATGCAAAGTCTGCGGTAAAAAAGTTGAAGCTGACTACGAAGCTTGCAGCTGTACGCATTCGCATGATTGCCATGCGCAGAAGAACCCAGTATGCTGCGGACAACCCATGCTTGAAATAATAGATGGCTAAACGCTTTGCGAGGAGCCCTCTCCTGGTTGGAGACGCAAAACAAATTAACGGTGTCAAACAACTATTCTTGGACACCCTCGTGAGAAAATTGGCGCAAAAAAGAGCAAAACCAGACACAGCGGAGGACCAAAAAGCCGTTAGCTGTTTCGACTGTCCCGAGTTTAACAGTTTAAAAGCCAGCTGCAGGAGAGCGAACAAGAAAGAACCCTGCATAATGCAAGAACAAACCAAAACCTCAACCTAAACATTTCTCGAGCAGGCGGCGCCACCAAAAGGGTGAAGACGTTAACCGAAAATCTTTATCAAGCAGAAGGGAAACTCAGGTAGTAGCTGCTATCTCCAAACTGGAAACAGCATGCGCCGGGGTAGCCTAGCCTGGCTAGGGCGCCAGACTCATAATCTGGAGAGAAAAGGGACCAGACGCCCTAACCCAGAAGTCGCGGGCTCGAATCCCGCCCCCGGCACCAACCGCAAACACCTAGTTGGCTACCTTTAGGCTTGCTGTTCTTCTGGTTCTGTAATCGCAAATCATAAAAGCCCGTGCAGTCAACCTCAAGATGCAGGCACGACGCAAATGGTTAATCGCGGTCTTTACGTCGGAAGATTCCAACCTTTCCACACGGGGCACCTCGAAGCCATAAAAGAGGTTTTAAAGGAAGTTGACGAGCTCGTCATCGTAATCGGCAGCGCCCAGTACAGCCACAACATCCACAACCCGTTTACGGCTGGCGAAAGACTCGTCATGATTCGCCGCGCCCTCCAGGAAGCAGGCGTGGATTATTCTCGGCTCTGGATTGTTCCAGTCGCAGACGTTCACCTGCACATGCTGTGGGTTTCCGCGCTGGAGGGTTACACGCCACGCTTCAACGTTGTTTACTCTAATGAGCCGTTGACGCGCAGGCTTTTCATGGAAAAAGGCTACAAGGTCAAGAGTATTCGCTTCTTCCAGCGGAGACTTTACACTTCAACTCAGGTGCGCGAACGGATGCTTAAGGGCGACAACTGGATGACGCTCGTCCCCAAGAGCGTGGCTGAATTCATAAACGAAATCGACGGCGTGAACAGACTGCGCGACTTGAACCGAACCGACAAAATCTAAAAGCCCTAGGCCGCGACATCTACGATTTTTGCTTCTGAGGTTCTTCGATATAGGTGCCACGCCAGAAAAATCGTGACGCCCACCAAAGCGAGCCCTGCCCCATAGAAGAACGGGTCTCCTATGAAAAACGAAAAGTTGCTTGCCGCGTGAAGCGCCGCTGCTAAGAGGAAGAACGGCACTGTTCTATGCTTCGCTATGCCGAAAGCGGTTATTCCAGCGCTTGCAGCATTAAAAAATATCCACGGCAACAATGCCACGTACGATAAGCCTGAAGCGGCGACTCCTATAGCGAACGCCGTCAAACCGAACCCTAAACCAGCCAAGACTCCCAAAGTCATGATGGACCTTTCGTTTTCGCCATGGCGATAAAACAGTGGGAAAACTTTGGCGAACTCCTCTATAAACGGCGTAGTGATTCCCACGGAGCCGAGCTGCGCTAACAATGCTGGAACCGCTAAATAGACGACATCGACTATCTGGATGAAAACCACGGTGAATGGAACGCCGACCAGCAGTCCGGAGGCGAAGAAGAAGAGGTTCTCCTTTAAGTCAGGTCTGTGAACAGGCACCACAACTTTCTGCTCATCCTGCACGGTAAAAGCCACCTGCATGTATATCGTCTCTACACTTACTTATCAGTGTTGTCACGGCTATTCCTTGCCTAAAACCCGGCGCCTACAGGGTCAGCAGGCTTCATTATCTCCCTAAGCAGCACCGTGGCGTAGCAGCCTCGCAACAGAGTGAATTTAAGCGTGGCGTCGCACCCTCCAACATCATCGGCGCGGGGTGAAACATCAAGAAGCTGGAAGCCCTTGACTGGCGCCGCGATAGCCCTCAACCCGCCTCTTCTTCCTAGTTCAGGCAGGGCGCTGACTCTGAAATTCTCTGTTTCAACGCCTTCTTCCTCAAGAATCTGACGCTCAATCTGCCCCATAACTCCTTGCGAAAACCGCTGTTTGGCTCCCACGATTGGAAGGGCAACACGCAAACGCCCCGCTTTGACAGCCTCGTTAGTTTCCGCGCGATTGTCTGCATCGACCATTTTAGCCATGTGAACCATGGGCAATCCTGAACGCTCCACGCCAACTACCCAATCACCAATTTCCGCCCTGTTCAAACAGAAACCGTTACGGAGGCGCTCAGTTAAAAAGCGGTTAAACAGGTACGACTGGTACGCCTGAACAAAAAGCACCACGAGCCTCCGCGGCAATCGCCTGAAAGCACCAGCAAAGTCAGCGGGATTCTCAGCTAAGCGCGCAAGCATAAGCCTTTCAAATCGAAGCTGTCTGGGAAAGACCTCAAGAGCCGCCTTAAAATCCCCAGTTGACTGCAGCGCCCGCCGTGCCTGCCTAGAGTCTGGGTGCTCGTTGGCGCTGGGTTCAGCCAGAAAAAGCATGGCAGCTTCTTCCAAGTCGCCCTTAACCATGGCTTTGCCCACCAGATGCGTTATGGGGCGTGTTGTTCCGAAACGCTGGTGCCCGAAAAAGTTAGGCAACCCGCCAGCAAACTCAAGCTGTCTCATCGTTTCCGTGACCTGCTCTTTGACGGCTTCGGCTGACTGATGGATAGTCGTGATTTTTACGGTGAAGCTGTTACCCAAAAGGTAAAACAGAGACAATGCCTCGCGGACATACCCGACTGGGCGAAGTTTAATGTCCTTAACTTTGATTCGGGCGGCGTCCTCCACTGCACCATGCTCAATCGTGAGGTGCTGAGCGGTAACTGCCTTTGCGTCTTTTATGCCTGCGATGCGAATTTGCCCTTGGCTTATGCCCATTTGCTGCGCGATGTTTTTGACGGCTATGAACGTATCCCAGTTACGCTTAACCAACACGCACAACAGATACCGCTGCCTATCAGATGAAGCGCCTAACGCTCGGCTCTCCGCGGCTTCGATTGTGGCTTTGGAGCCATCAACCAGAATCTCCTCAACCGCGAAGTCGTCAACAGACTGCTTGATGGCTCCGCCTATTCCCGGAGTATCAGTGAGATATGTGCCGATGCCGAGTAGCTTATCAAGTTCTGGCGCAGGCAAATGGTTTCATGCCTCGCGTTTACAGTAGCGGGAGCTTGCCCGTTAACCTGTCCACTTGCTCTGCGGGCGCTGGTCCAATCCCCAAACACGTAACTGTGTCTGGGGGAATCTCCGTTAAGCCTCGGTCAACAATCAAGGCGTTTGGTAGCCCCAGGTCTTTCGCTGATTCTTCAAGTTCTAAAAGCTCCTTCTCACTTTTCACTTTGACCGCTATTTTGCGCTGTCCCTCGAACAGCCAAGCTTCCCACCAGTTTCTGTGGCGCTTGCGGGCTTCCTCAGCCGCGGAAACCGCCGCGTGCCCAGCCTGAGCTGCCATTTTTCCTTTGCTAAGCTTGAGGTCGGCTCGGAACACGATGACTTGCTTGTATTCGAAATCACCCATGATATTTTTCCTCAGCGTCTCCTAAGGTTGTTAATTTGAGATTTTAAGGGTTTGCAGACAAGTACAGCAGCAGGAAATACGCCAAAGCTGCAAACATGGCAGGCTTCGTCAAAAGCTTAAGGAACGCCTGTCCCTGAAAATCAATTTCCTCCACGCTCTCCAACGTTTTGCCCAAACCTACACGTGCACAGAACCGCAAAGCCTCATCCAACTTCGCGTCTGAAAGCGAATCCAAAAAACGTCTTGCCCGAAGCATCACGGTGAAGTCGAAACCCAACGCGTCAACGCAACGCTGCTGATACATCCGCAGAAAATCTGAGGACACGTCATTTCTCTGCATGGCTTCGGTGGCAACTTCCGCCGCGATTTCTGCGCATGTTAACCCGAAGACTACGCCACCACCCGTGGTGGGCTTAACCTGCGAAGCCGCATCGCCAACAGCAAGGAAACCGCTCGCATAAGTTTTGGGGATGGGTCCGCCGAGCGAGATGGAGTGAAACGCAGTCCGAGTGATTTTCGCCTTGGCAAGCTGTTTCGAAGCCACCGGGTGTTTCCGCATGAGCCTCTGCAGAAACTCTCGCGGGTTCCCGTTTCTGGCGGCAAGTCCAACTTTCGCCGTCCCGTCCAGCCGCGGAATAAGCCACGCGTAAAAGCCAGGCGCGAACGTTCTTCCCACGTACACCTCAACCGCGTCTGGCTCCACATCCTGAACGTTTTCCACTTCAGTCTCCACGGCGTAAACCAGTCCGTCACGGTTAAGCGCTGACAAACCTGCTTGTTTTAGAAGTCTGGAGGATATGCCTTCGGCGTCAACGACTACTTTTGCGTAGGCTTTCTCTTCCGCCCTATCGCCCTCAGCGAAGGTCACGCCTTTAACGAACCCGTCGTCTACAAGCAACGATTGAACTCGCGTGTTCAGGCGGTAATGGGCGCCAGCAGTTTCCGCCTTCTCCGCCAAGTACTGGTCAAAGAGCGCTCGGTTAACGGTGGCGGTCACGGGATGGGCAAGCCGAACCGGGAATCTGGTGCCCATGGGGGAGTAAAAGTTTGCAGCGGAAAACGTGTTTTCAACTATCTTACCGGGAAGCGGGTACAAGTCCAGGTTTCTTAAGCTGCGGATACTCAGGTGCCCAGCGCAGTGCGAAGGCACGCCAACCTCTGCGTGCTCCTCAAAAACCGTGACTCCAACACCACGTTTGGCTAAGTTCAATGCGGCGAATGAGCCGACAGGTCCGCCTCCGACGACTATGGCATCTTGCGCGTTGCGCGTCATCGTGAAGGACTTATTGGACAAGCTCGACGCGTCTCTTTCCGCGTGAAAGGGAGGAAGTGCGGATTTTGCCGCTGACCTCCAGCGTCAGCAGAAGGTCGTTAAAGTCTTTGTACCCTAAATCCTCGAACTCGCTTTTCAACGCGTCATAAAGGTCGTCATCAACCATGTCGCCTTTTTTGGCCAAGATTTCCAGCAAAACAACATAGGCAGGACGGGTTTTCCAAGTCTTAACCGTAGGCATCATTTTTGCTCCTTAAGCCACCGGTGTTGCCGGCTTCTGCACTTGCCGGAACTGCTGATGGAAACTCTTGTACCATTTCTCCATATCAGGCGTTATCGATGGCCCAACTTCCTTCATGGCGTCTTGGAAGTCCTTCATAGTGACTTCTCTGCTGTTTATGTCTCTTCGAAGAGCGTGCATGGCGGCTTCCCTGCATAGGGCTTCGATGTCTGCACCTGAGTAATACTTGGTCAGGGCGGCTAGCTGGTTTAGGTCCACGTCCTTGCTTAGCGGCATGCCTTTTGTGTAGATTTTGAACACCTGAAGCCTGCTCTTCTCATCTGGCTCGGGAACGTAAATCAGCCTGTCGAACCTTCCCGGTCTCAGAACTGCCGAGTCTACCATGTCAGGTCTGTTTGTGGCTGCAATGACCACTATGTCTTCTAACGTGACGATTCCGTCCATCTCGGTGAGCAACTGGCTTATTACGCGTTCTGTCACGCCGCTGTCGGAAAAGCCTAAGCCACGGCGTGGAGCAAGTGAATCCATCTCGTCGAGGAATATCACGGCTGGTGCTGCCATGCGGGCTTTACGGAAGACCTCGCGTATGGCTTTTTCCGATTCGCCCACCCATTTGCTGAAGACCTCGGGTCCTTTGATGGATATGAAGTTGGCTTCGCTTTCCGTCGCCACCGCTCGGGCTAACAACGTTTTGCCGCAGCCAGGTGGTCCATATAGCAGTATGCCTTTCGGCGGTTTTATGCCAAGCCTGCTGAACATTTCAGGGTTTTTCAAAGGCCACTCCACCGCTTCTTTCAGGTGCTGTTTCACATCGTCCAGTCCACCTACGTCATCCCAGTGGACAGTGGACACTTCAATGTAGACTTCTCGCATGGCTGTTGGCGTAACTTCCTTGTAGGCGTTGACGAAGTCGTCCATGTTCACTTCCATCTTTTCCAGCACCTCTGGGGGTATGCGTTCCTCTTCAAGGTTTATCTGAGGCAGGTACCTCCGAAGTGCTTTCATGGCTGTTTCCCTGCCAAGCGCCGCCAAGTCAGCGCCCGTGTAGCCGTGCGTCATCTCCGCCAGTTTCTTGAGGTCAACATCCTCGGCTAAGGGCATTCCGCGCGTGTGGATCTGGAGCACTTCGTATCTGCCCTGCTTGTCGGGGACGCCAATTTCGATTTCCCTGTCAAACCTGCCTGGCCTGCGGAGCGCAGGGTCGAGTGCGCCGGGTCTGTTGGTGGCGCCTATGACTATGACGTTTCCTCTTCCTGACAAGCCGTCCATCAACGCGAGGAGCTGGGCGACTACGCGTCTTTCCACTTCACCTGTGACTTCTTCTCGTTTAGGCGCGATGGCGTCCAGTTCATCTATGAATATGATGCTGGGCGAGTTCTGTTGGGCTTGCTGGAAGATTTCCCTCAGCCTTGCCTCGGACTCACCGTAGAACTTGCTCATGATTTCCGGACCGTTTATGCTGTAAAAGTTCGCCTCCGACTCGTTAGCCACCGCTCTTGCCAAGAGGGTTTTGCCGCAGCCTGGCGGACCATGAAGCAGCACACCTTTTGGGGGTTCGATGCCAAGACGCTGGAAAAGTTCAGGGTGCCTCAGCGGGAGCTCAACCATTTCGCGGACGCGCTGAATTTCTTCGTGCAAGCCGCCTATGTCCTCGTACGTGGTTCTAGGCAGCCCTTTTGCTTCGGGTGCGGGCTCATTCAGGATGGTGAGCCTAGTTTCAGCTGTAACTTTGACTATGCCGTGCGGGCGCGTCTTGCTGACCGTGAAGGGTATGGCGTGTCCAAGCATCATGACAAGGGTGGTGTCGCCTTCGACGAGTGTGCGTTCCATGAGGCGGTTACGGACGAAGTTTGTGAAATCATCATCCACGTTCAAGCGCATATCCACCGGCGCAAGCGTTATGGCGAGCGCGGTTTTGACTTTTGCAGGGCGGACAATAACGTACTCGTTTATAGCTACGCCGCAGTTTTTGCGTGTAAAGCCGTCTATGCGGATGATGTCGCGGTTCTGGTCTTCGCTGTACGCTGGCCAAGCGATGGCGCTGGTGGTGCGTTTGTTGACGATTTCGATGACGTCGCCGGCGCTTATGCCTAGTTTCTGCATGGTTCGCTGGTCGATGCGGGCGATGCCTCTGCCGACATCTCTTTGCCGTGCGTCTCCGACGCGTAATTGAACCTCGCTCACGTAGAATCCTCCGTATAGTTGTTAAGGTAAACGTGTTGAAACAGAGGTTTATTCCTATATAAACTTTAAAGCGTACATGAAGAGACTGTGCCAAGCTAATATACGACGTACCGTTGGCTATTCGATGAGCGTTTTGGCGAAGTTCCAGACTTTGTCGCTGACATAATGGAGGTTTTTGACGACCGCGCCCTGCTTTGCCAGACGTACGGTTTCGGCGTCGTAGAGCGCTTCGCCCAATGCGAGTGCTTTGCCATGCTTCATGTCCACGACCAAGACAAGGTCACCTTTGCTGAACTCGCCTTCGATGCGCACAATGCCAGGTGCCATTGTGTCTGCGCCTTTGCAGACGTATGGGACAGCGCCCATGTCCACTACAATTTTAGGCATACGTGCATGGAGATCGGTAAACAGGAGCGTCGGCAGAACGGCATCGTCCGCCTTGTAGAGTATGGGTTTTTGGTTTACGAGGTAAATGCTGCCGAAGTCGGCTTCTGCGACCTCAACGTTCACTCTGGTTCCTACCAAGGTTTCCATGTCTAATTTCAGGTTTTCTGAGGCTTGGTTTAGGATTTGTTTGGCTTCCTTTGCCTTAAGCGAGTGTCTCAGCTGTTTTTGGCGCATTACGAATCCTCTCGGCATGAGCGAGTATTAAGTCTTCTCCTCACCGGCTTTAGGAAGGCTGATTTTCCGTTTGAATATTTTTTCGATGACTTTGGCCACGTCCACCTTGAGCAGGATGATGGTTACGGCGACGGTGAGGGTTAGGGAGAGAATTATCATGGCCTCTTGGCTTAGCCATGGGGCGAAGGCGGTTTCGCTCCAAGCGCCAAGGTACGCGCCGATTATGGTTATGGAGATTTTCCCCAAGAAGAAGGCTGTGAAGAACTTGACTGGGCTGTACTTCATGAGACCGAGCGGTATGACAACTGGCTCGTCGGGGATTGGCGTGGCGGCTGCAGCATAGAGAAGCAAGAAAGCCCAGCGTTTAATTTTTGCCGCGTCAGCATCAAGTAGCTGGCGTCTTTTTTCGTTCAGGTGCTTGCTGGCGAAGAAGGTGACCAAGTAATGTACGCTTTTTGCCATTGTGGCGCCCAGAGCGACCAGAAATCCGACAGCAACCAACGTTGCCGGGTCGGCAGAATGTAAGCTTAACGCAGCAGTGGATGCGATGAAAAGGTTTGATGGTCCAGCGAAGGGTATTAGGTTAAACCCGAACGAAGTTAACCAGACTACCAGCAACTCGATGATTGGCGCCATTTAACTGATCCTGCTTTTCTCTTTCCTTTAGCCATAAAGAAACGTGGCACACGTTAATAAGTACGCATGTCAGCAAAGAAAACACCGGCATATTTGGCGCCTAATGGCGGTTTATTGCAGGAACCTATAGAGGGGAGAGGTCGCTGTTGGCTGAATCCGCCAAAAACAGCAGTCGCTGTCAATGATGTTTTCCTCTTTTTTCAGGGCTGGCGCTTTCATCAGAGTGCGGCTAC
>JAOZHY010000030.1 GCA_026014595.1 Candidatus Bathyarchaeota archaeon | reverse complement strand
TTCGCGGCTAAACGCCAGCAGGAGGGAAGGGGCAGATGCCAGCAAAGAAGAAGAAAGCAGAACAACCGAAACCTGAAGAAAAGAAAGCTCCATGATCGTTAACCCATTTTAGTGTTAATAAAAAATAACCTAATCTTCTTTTTTCCTTTTTTTGACGTAAACACTATCAACTTTGTCAGGTATTGGTGAAGCTGGCTTGTTATCTTTTTTGCGATATTATCGTGTTTGGGCTAATAATGTATTAGTGCATTTTTGCCTGCAAGGGTTCTTTGGGTTGCAGCTTGGCCGTTGTGTCTGTTGATGACATTAGAGATGTTCTTCATGTAAGCGATTCTGACATTCCTGATGCCAAGGTTTTGAAGATGATTAAGCGTGCAGAGGTCACTTTGGGGCTTGATCTGTCCAGAGAAATCGATCACACAGACTGCGCTGAAGCTGAGAAGGAGGCGATTGTGCTTTTGGCTGCCATTTACTCCGTCTGCTACTTGACAGGCGGCAGTGCGGTAGGCTTGAACTTTAGCGTAGGCGACTTGAACAGTTCTAACTCGGCACTTCCCAGCTTAACCGTACTGCAAAACGAATTCGAGCGCATCCTTGCCAGCCTAAAAGAACCGTACGTGGGGAGCGTGTAGCCATGGGGACCGTGCCAGAAACCTACTACCAATTCGTCATGAACTACGCGCCCTATGTCTATGTGATTCCGCCTGACACACCTGACCCAACTTTCGGGAAGGGCGCTTTGGCTGCTAGCTTCGCAATCGACTTTCTCAGTGAAGCGTACTCTGCTAAACAATTTGAAAGCAGAAAGGCGGAAATCTACACTAAAATTGTCAGCCTTGCGGATTGGATTCTGACCCAGCAGTGCCTCGACCCCGCACGAAAAGCGTATGGCGGATTCAAAAGCGCAGAAACCAGCACATACTACTACAGCGTGGACGCCTGCAGAGCCATCCCTTCCCTTCTAAGAGCCTATGAACTTACAAGCGACATCCGCTATTTGGATGCTGCTAAGCTGGCGGCTGGAACTTTTCTCAAGACTATGCAGACCCAGCAGACCTACGGCGGCTTCGCACGAGCCGTCACACTCGGGGATGCGTGGCTTCTGCAATTGGACATCGAATGCCTCTACGGGCTGGCAGGCCTCAAGCTCTTAGCGGAAAAGCACGACACAGCCAACGCACCCGTTTACCAAAGCATCATGGATAAGGCTGTTGGTTTTCTCAGGGAAGGTTTTGAGAAGCTGTGGCTTAATTTTGACCCTGCCGATGGCAAGTGGCACCGCGTGGGCTTAGCGGAGAATGAGGTTTACGATGACCCCTTCGCCTACGCTTTAGTGGGTTTGTACGCGGTGGAAGGTTGGAGCTTAACTTGTCAGCGGGTCTACAGCTTTCTAAACAGCATTCGTGCTAGCGCCACTTATCCTGCGTATGATCCTGCGGTGTGTTGGGCGGGCTACATAGATGTCGTCAACCGAACTGTAGCATGCGACTACTATGACGCTGTCACCAGCGGAATTCTCTGGCGAATCCGAAAAAATCACGACCAACCCAGCCTCAAGTTTAGCGTAGAAGTCATCGGCAAACACTCATCGGAGTTCATGTTCTGGGGCGCCAAACACCACGATTACAGCTCAGTCGAGAACAAGTGGGCTATGGCGACGGTTTGCTGGCTGGCTCAGCTCTTCCTGAATTACGAGGAGCCCACAACCCAGTTTACCAAGATTTTGAGAAGCAAAGGCGAAGTTGTCACGCTTTATCCTGTCCGCGAAGCGGCTGCCACTGTGGCGTATGGTGAGCCGCTGGATTTGCTGGCGATTGTTTCACCGCTAAAGGCTGAGCAGGTGATGCTGGAAGCAGGCTACTACCTGACTGACTATTTGGCGTTCTACACGTTTCTTCCTGTCCGAGTGCACGACAAAATCAGGCGGCAGGGCGAAGACTATGAGGTTCAGACTGTGACGCCGTTCACGTTTGGGAATCAGCGGTTCTACTTCAAAAGCACGGCAAGGAGGCTAATTGCAACTTGAGCGAGTTTGAGAATCCAGTTGTCACCATTCTGCGCCTAATCGAATCCCGCTTAAGAGTTGTCAAAGACGACGGTGGCTTAGCCCGTGTCCTATGCTCGCAAGCTAACTATGACCGGGAACTGCTAAAAGACTATGACGCTCAAATCACCGTTTCTAAGACC
>JAOZHY010000023.1 GCA_026014595.1 Candidatus Bathyarchaeota archaeon | reverse complement strand
TGCCCGTTTTTTCGTCTGTAATGACCACATCAATGTAGCGTCGCTGTCCCCAGAGCCTTCTTGCAGCTTTGACTTCTGTCTCCGCTTTCAATCCCATTCTTTGGGCGAGAGCAACTACATTTCGCTTTAGTTCATCACCACTCTTTGGAGCAGTACCTTTTCCTGGCATAGTTCATCCTCACGCGTGATTTACCACAATTTTACACCACTATTGCGCTGCAGGCTACTGCCGCCCAACGGCACGCGCTTCACCTGCGCCGCGAAGCGCAGCGGAGCGGCGTCAGGTGGAAGCGCGTGTTAGCCGCCGTTCACTAACCTACAACAGTACCGATTTTCAAGAGCCGTCAGTCAACTTCAACCACTGTGTATTTTCGCTTATCAACAGCGTACCAAATAACATTATAACTGCCGCTAATGTCCACTGCATCATCCTTTGCGCCTGTCGGTTTTTGAATATGGCCATTGATTGGAACGCCCGCTCTGAAATACCCGTATATGCCTGTTTCGCCACCCTCATAAAAGAGAGGGTCGTCCGCTACCATAACGAAAAAGCACCGTGTGAAGCTGTTGCGACACAATTGCTCAAGAAAGCGAATGTCCTGGCACGCTTTGAACATTTGCTCCGGGTATTGACCGCTTCGTGGATACTTAAACTCGAAGGCATATTTCTCGGACAGGTCAAGGGCAAAAACTACTACATCAACTTCTTTCTTCACAAAGTCATTTCGGGCCAGGCCGAAGAAAGACACCGGGCGCTCAAATTGAACTTTGAAAGTTGAGTCTAGCACTGAGCGCAGATAAACACCGAATTCGTGCTGAAGGCTGAACTCGTTGTAGATTTCGATTTCTCCTTTAGCCACGCAAGAGAAGAAACCTTGCAGATGGGTCCTGAAGTCTATCATTGAACTCGCACACTTATTTCGGCTGTGAAGAGGCGGCTAACGATAAGCATAAGCCGCCGCGCCGACTGCGTGGAAAACCCCTTTGCCAGCAAGCACGCCCCAAAGCGCGTTTCTCCGCCGCCAGCACGCGCCAAAGGCGCGGTCGGCTTCATGCAATGTTAGGCCCTGCCCCTCATCAATT
>JAOZHY010000004.1 GCA_026014595.1 Candidatus Bathyarchaeota archaeon | reverse complement strand
TGCTGGGGCAGCTGCAACCGCCGCAGCAGCCGCCGTAGCCGTGGTGGCTGCAAAGAAAAGACGCAGATAGCTCTTCCATCCTTTTTTCAGAACTTGCCATGAAACAGTGTAAAAAGAAATTGTTAAGGGAAACTCTCACAGATAGCGATTACCATTCTTCTTCTTCCCATTCTTCGTCTTCGCCTTCTTCCCATTCCTCTTCTTCAAACACCATTCTTTTTCACCTCCGCGCGCAGTCTGAGTGTTAGTGTACCTCGCTCCCGCGGGGTTTAAACATTCTTCTTCGTCAAGTGTCGAAAATTTCATGGGAGAAGCCACTTGAGACCACGATTTTTCGCTATACCTTCTCATCCCAGTGGAAAACTCATTTTACGAACTTGGCATTCAACGAAGCCACAGGCGCCTGATGCACCTCAGACATGAAAGCCCAACACAAGTTCGGAGAACTGTGAGCAGCACCTATTCTGCCCTGCATGTCTAGCGCGATGAAGCCCATGTCATTGTAAACCCCTGAAACACGCCGCTTAACAAGCTCTATGACTTCTTCAGCGGCTTCCTGCGGCGCATGCCCATCCGCGATTCGGTCGCACACGGCTTTCGCCACCACCAGCCTGATGGCAACTTCGCCCACGCCGGTTGCGGAGCAAGCGCCAGAACGGTTGTCCGCGTAAGCGCCGCAGCCAATCAACGGCGAGTCACCTATTCTCCCCGCAAGCTTCAGGGGGAACCCGCCCGTGGAGGTGGCGGCTGCCACGTTGCCGTTCTCATCAAGTGCGACGGCGCCCACAGTTTCAAGCTGGAACATCTCGGGGTGCGTTTTGACCAGTTCCGCCAGCTTAGGCAGTTCACTCTTTCCCTGCAGGAGAGCGTTCAGCTGCGCTTCGTAACGCTTAACACTGACCGAATCGGCGGCGCTTCGCCGTTCCAGATTGAACGCACGGGCAAGCTGCTCCGCGCCCCTGCCCACCACCAAAACGTGGTCAGTCTCGTCCATAACCACCCTCGCCAAACGCACCGGGTTTCTGACGTCGGTTAGAAGTGCGGTGGCGCCAGCCCTCAGCGTGCTGCCGTCCATGACGGAAGCCTCCATTTCCACGCGTTTCTCGATGTTCAAGTTTGAACCTGCGCCAGCGTTAAAGTTGCCGCTGTCCTCCATGGATGCGACCGCCTCGACCACTGCGTCAACAGCCGTTCCCCCAGCCTTCAACACTTCGAAACCTGTTTGGGCTGCGGTCTTCACGCTTTTTAGCGCGGGTTGACTGTGCTCGGGCGTCCATGTTCCGGCTCCGCCGTGAACAGCGATTACGGGCTTGCAAGTTTTTCTCAATCATGTCGCCTTCTGGATGGACACAGGAGGTTATTTGGCGGCTTGCTCGGTCATTTTCTTAACGAACCGTTTGATGTCTTCCTCGTTTCCGTAAACAGTCAAGTGTCCATCCTTTTCTTCACGAACCGAAAGGTTCGTCTCCGCTGCAAGCTGCTTCAGCTTTTCAGCGGGCAGGCTGGATAACGGTTCAACGCGAATCCACTTTTGGTCGCGTGGCACGCCTGTTATGAATTTTGATTCGTCTTTCTCTTTCGGCACGCAGACGCCGCAGGTATCGTAGCTCGCCGCGTCCAGCCGCCTCAGCCACTCATCAATCTTTTCTGGGGGGAACTTTTTCTGTGCCTCGGTGATGAGGTAGGCTTCTACGCTGCTGAGGTACTCGTCGATTTTCATGGATGCGTCGCCGGTGCCTTTCTGCTGAGTAGCCTCGACCGTCATAAGGACGCGGGCTGATTTCAGGTCAGTCAGCACTTTCGGCGGAACCGAAAGTCCTTGTTTTCGGAACTCGATGATAATTTCTTCTAGGATTTTTGAGGTTGCAAGGTGCGTCATGGACTATTCGCTCCGTGAAATGCTATCATCTAAAGCATTAATAAACTGTGCTCGTGTGTATACGTGTGCTTCAATTTCGGCGTAAAATTTTTAAGGTTTAAAGACGGATAATACTATGAAAGTAAGCAGTAATTATACGAGGCGAAAATCAAAAAATGATGAAGACTCGTATAGCTGCATGCGTGCTGCTGCTTGCGCTTG
>JAOZHY010000024.1 GCA_026014595.1 Candidatus Bathyarchaeota archaeon | reverse complement strand
ACAAGCCGTAGCCGCGGATAGCCATAGCTCAAAAAGTGAGTTTGTCCGTGACGCTGTAAGGCGCCGCCTCGAGGAAATGGGTTTCAAGCCACAGGTTTTTGAGCGTAAAGCCAAGCCGTGAGGTGCCCCGCCAGTGACCAACGCTGAAGCCGTCCAATTTCACCTTCACCTTTTGGGGTCGCGTGAGCTGTACCATTGCGTTGCGAAAAACTACGCCGCGGACAGAACAGTGAGCGCGTGGTTGTCACGTGCAGAAATCTTAGCTTGGGCGGAACAGAAGCAGCGCGAATACTTCACAGTTTGGGTAAGCTTGAACGAGAAGGAGCAGGGCAACGACACTATAAAAGGCGTTTGTGCGCTGTGCGATTTTTGGTTGGACATAGACGCGAAACGTGAAAGCAAGGATGCGCCCGCCACGGCCGATGAGTTGAAAGAAGCGTTGACGCGCGCCTCAAAACTCAAAGAACACATTGAAATCGCGTATGGTGCTGTCGGTTTCCTGGCTTACAGTGGCAATGGCTTCCACATCCACTTTCCGCTGCCGCGGTTCGAGCTATTAGGCGAAAACTTCCGAGAAGAAATAAACGAAAAGGTAAAAGTCTTCGCAAAAAAAGTCTCCGCGACCGTCAACGCGGAAATTGACCACGCCTACGACATCCGCAGAGTAACCACGCTGATAGGCACAGCGAACTTGAAGATTCCAGAGCGCCCGCTCCAAACCTGCTGGGACAAAGAGATTTTTGCTGGGGGCTTTGAGCAAGCCTTAAACTACGTTGACAGAGGGCGCGAGCAGAACAAGGCGCTTTTGGCGGCGATTTTAAACACTGAAACGAAAAGCACCGCGACGGTTTCCGCGGCGGCGAAGCCGCATCCGAAGCTGGAGGCGTTGCTGCAAATGGACAACGAGTTGAGACAGCTCTACACGACGCCTCTGCCTGTGGGCGAAAGAAGCGAGGCGGAGATGCGGGTACTTTGTCGCCTGTTAGCTTTAGGCTTTTCAGCGAAAGATGCTTATGAAGCCATGGCGTTGTGCAAAATTGGTAAGTGGCAGAGCGAGCCCGAACAATACCGTCAACACACCCTAAAAAAAGCTGTAGCATGGACGCAAAAGCACACGCAACAGCAACAAAGCGAAACTATTAGCCTATACGCACTTGCACAAGCTATTATTGCTGACACGCCCATCGTAACCGACAAGCGCACTTATACCATGTACAGGTTCAACGGCAAATTATGGTGTGATGACACAGAAGCACGCATACACGAACAAGTTGTAAGCGTAGCAGCAGAGCAATATAAGCCGTATCACTTGACAACTTTGACGCAGATGATACAGGGCTTAACTTTTGCTGAGTTTGAAGAGCCAGCACCTAACTTTATCTGTTTTGAAAATGGCGTTTTAAACGTTGACAACATGAGGCTGGAACCTCACAGCGAAGATTACTTTTTTAGAAACATGGTTCACGCTGAATATAATCCCGAGGCAAAAGCAACCGAGTTTCAAAAATGGTTAAAAGAAGTGTTACCAGACGAAGATGCAAGACGATGCGTGCAAGAAATATGTGGTTACTGTTTATATCGAGACTATCCCTTACATTACCTCTTTTTCTTAGTCGGCACAGGCAGAAACGGCAGAAGCACACTACTACGCACGTTAGAGGCGCTTTTAGGCAAAACAAACTGCGCAAGCGTCCCACTCGAGCTTTTACCCGAGCGATTCCAAGTTACAAATTTAATCGGCAAATGGGTAAACATTGTCTCTGAACCACGCAGTCGCAAAACGCTGGACACCCCTATAATTAAAAAGTTAACCGGCGGCGACCTCATTGAAGCCGAATTTAAAGGTAAACAAAAAACCATGTGTTTCACGAATTACGCTAAGATTATTGTTTTAGCGAATGAGTTGCCGCCAGTCAAAGATACGAGTTTCGGCTGGTGGGAACGCGTTATTCTTATAGAATTTCCAGTTTGCATCCCAGAGGAAAAACGCATACCTAACATTGAGAAGCGATGGCTCAGCAACCCAGAGGAGCGAAGTGGAATAATAAACTGGGCGCTTGACGGATTAAAACGTTTAATGGCTAACCGCTTTTTCACGAAAAGCGAAGCAATGCGCAACCAGATAGAGCAATACAAAAAGTGGAGCAACCCAGCGCAATACTTCTTAGAAAAGCACTGCGAGTATGCGCCCAATTATAAGATAAGTAAAAAACTACTTTACGAAGCATTCAAAATAGTCTGCGAAGAAGAAGCACTACAAATAATCAGCGAAGAAGAATTCGCACGAGAAACGAGAAAAAAACCGCGAGTTTCTGACGAACAATCACGGATTGGCGGAAAAAGGGAAAGGGTTTGGGTAGGTTTAAGACTGAGACAAAACCCAAAAAAAACCACGAAAAAAGGAAAAAAACAAGAAAAAGAAGAGAATGAGGAAAATACCTTAAAAAAATACTTCTCAGGTATGAAAAGTGGAACAGGTGGAACACGTGGAACAGGCATTTCATACTCGTCAAAAGTTTCAACATGTGAAAAAAAAGATAAAAAACAACAAAATAAAATTTTAGAAGAGAATAAAATACCTGTTCCACCTGTGCCACCTGTGCCAAAATGTGGTGACTGTGCTAAGTGGCATACGGGGGCTTGTTCCTTTAAAGGCGACCCGTCTTGTGTTTCGCCGTTGAATCCGTTTGCGGCGGAATGTAAAGATTTTCGTGATGATTCTGAGGATTATCCTGTGCATGGAGAGGAGTTTTAAGCCATGGTGGAAGCTGCTGCTGTGCTGCGTTGTCCTGAATGCGGTTCTGTTAAGCTGTTTCGTGCTGGGCTTCGCTATCTTGCCGACGGCGGCAGCGTTCAACGCTACTTGTGCCGAAGCTGCGGCTATAGGTTCAGCGGCGGACATAACAATTCAAATAGGGTTTTCCGAGAAAATAGGAACTGCCAAATACTGCGCCTCGAGGCGAAAAATTTGGACTCAGCGACAGAAACCAAGACTGTCGCGGGAGCAGAACAAACCGTTAAAGGAAAACTCGTAGAATTCGCTTGGAAGCTGCAAAATCAAGGCTTCAGAACAGCAACAATCAAAACCTACAGCACTCTCCTGAAACGATTAGCGATGTTAGGCGCCGACTTGCTTAATCCTGAATCCGTGAAGGAGACAGTGGCAAAAAACCAGAATTGGAACGAGAACACTAAACTGTTAGCCGTCACAGCTTACCAGTGTTTCTTAGATTTAGTCCTTGACAAAAAATGGAGAATTCCAAACTACACACGACAGGAAAAAATCGCTTATGTGCCAACAACCGAAGATGTGGATGCACTTATCGCTGGTTCAGGAAAGAAACTGGCAACGTTCCTGACGCTGCTGAAGGAGACAGGTTGCAGATGTGGAGAAGCCATACGGTTAGAGTGGACAGACATAGACTTTCAACGTAGAGTAGTTAGGATACAGGCAGAGAAGAACAGCAAGCCGAGGATACTGCCAATTTCAACTCAGCTGACCGCAATGATAGAGACTCTGCCGAAAAAATCAAAGAAAGTCTTCAGCGGAAACTTAGCTTCAATGCATAACAATTTACAAGTGACTAGGATAAGACAAGCTCAGAAACTAGGCAATCCACAACTGCTGAAAATATCATTCCACGCGCTTAGGCACCTGAAGGGAACAACCGAGTACCACAAGACCCACGACTTGCTTCATGTTCAAAACTTGCTGGGGCACAAATCAGTCAAGTCAACCATGATATACATCAACTTGGAAGCTGCGTTATATCACAATAATAACATGGACGAGTTCCACGTCAAAGTCGCCGAAACCTTGGAAGATGCTTGCAAACTGTTGGAGGCAGGGTTTGAATATGTCACCGACATGGAAGGAAAGAAGCTGTTCAGGAAGCGAAAGTAACCGAAAATTGTTATATAGCTTCCAAAAATATAAGAGTAATTCTATTACTTAATCATGCCGATGCGCTTTGGGCTTCGGCAGGCTGTTGTGCTCTGCGTGACATACCCCTCCCCTATGTACTTTGAACTTTCGCGTTAGGCTCTTGTTGAGGTAAAGTGAGGTGAGAACTGTAGTTATTTTCTTAGTTTTAATAGGTAGTTTTTGTTTTCCGCGATTTTGTTCAACAGTGAATGCATGACTTCTGACTTCTCTTTAATGTCTAAATCCTTCGACTTCATCCTCGCCTCTTCCAAGACGCTTTCTAGTTCGTCGATTTCCAGTATAGTTGCGGCGATGCAGTAGAGGGTTTTTGAGCGCCCCTCATTGAATTCCGACAACATGGATCGTACCAATTTCTCTCTTGTTTTTTGTTGTTTTTCGAACTCTTCAATTCCGTTTTTCTGGATGAAGGCGATGTTGTCTTCAAGTTTCTGGTAGCAAACGATTGAGTCGCGTTGTTTGCCCGTTTCTCTGAACTTTCTCCATCTAGCGCAGATCGCGTTTTCATCACAGAACCCGCAGAATTCTATGCCCTTCCTCTTGACCGCGCAGTTGTGGAAGGGACACGCAGCGCCCATTCGATATTCGCTTTTGCACCCTTCACATTTGCTCTTGGTTTCTCTGTAAAATGCAGGACAGAGCCTGCAGGAAAGGCCGCAGACTCCTATTTCAACGTGACTTATTTTCATATCTGGCTTCACTTTGCAGGTGATAGTAATGTTGTTTGGTTCCTTGTCCATTTTAGTTTTCTGATTGCGCGCTTCCGTTGAGTGACTGTTTCGGAGTAACTGCGACGGGTTACAGTAATTATTTATTTTTTCCCCGCCAATTCATCAGTGGATGCGTCATGGAAAGCGTCGTCGAACAGCTTAAGCGAGTTGGGCTCACTGAGTACGAAGCCAAAGCGTACTTGGTGCTGTTAAACACGCATTTCTGCACGGCAACGCAGGCTTCAGACAGGTCAGGGGTTCCCCGCACGAAAATCTACGCGGTGCTGGATTCTTTAAGGCTTAAGGGCTGGGTACACGTGTACTCTGGCGTGCCGCTCCTGTTCAAGGCTGTTGAACCAGTGAGCGTTTTTGAAAGAGTCAAGGAAGACTACGCCCAACTGCTTGAATCGGTTAAGGCGACGCTAAAAGAAGAGGTGAACGACATGAAAGAAAAATTTGTAATAAAAAAATTTGACATAGGCTTAGAAGGCTTAAAACAGGAAATTGGGAAAGCCAGAACAGTAGAGATAAACAACGCCACCGCAACGTTCGTGAAGAAAGTAAGCGACGCTTTCAGACCAGACGCCGTGGTGAAAGTGCTCATGTTCCCGGGCGAAGCCAAACCAGCCGACATGCAGCGCGTAGAGTTCAAGCAGGCAGAAGTGGCAATCGTGACTATCATGCGGAACAAGGAAGTGCCCTCAATGTCGATTATCCTTGACGAGAGCCGCACTTTTACGGCATTCCAAGACCCAGTGACCGACAAATACATCGTGGACGAGATGCTTTACGATGAGTGCCAACGCTGCTTCGCAGGATGGAGCGGCATGAGCTGGGACTCATCAAACCAGTAAAAGGGGGACTGAATGAGATGCCGATAGTTGATGGGAAATACGAAGCCAAAATCTCCACCGTTTTCGCCACGCCCGAAGAGGGAATCGACGAAATCAAACGCATGGTTCAGAAGTCGCGGCGGCTCAGAATAAGCAACATTCCGATGTCGTTGCTTGAGGAGTTGAAACCGCTTCTGAAGGACAAAGACCTGATGGTTATACTGTCCATGAATGAGAAACCAACCGAAGAACTGAAGCAGCTTGCACCGACCGCCACCACGAAAGCGCGAATATACGTTGACTACAGGGGACAGGAAGCCAACTCTGGCTCAGTGAACTTCGCAAGCCGCAACTTCAACATCATCTGGCTGGGCGACCGTATACTGGACGTTTCCGCCATGGAGTACAGCAAATGCGTTAAATGCATGCAGGGCACGTTTGAAGGCGGATGGCGATATGCCCAAAAATGGTAAGAAACAGTCACATACGCTTCTTTAACGCTGCAAAATCTTCTTCAAACCTTTTTCTCATCTTCGCGAAGCGCATGGCAGCGCTGGGATGAACCGTTTCCACGTATTCTACGCCTTCAACCCGCGGCGCTTCCCACGCAGCCGTTCCCATCAACACCACCAATTTTGGCTTGATTTCATTGACCTGCGTAACCAGATAAGGCACGCAAGCGGCTATCTCATCAGGCAGCGGTTTCCTGTTCTGGGGCGTTACATGCTTTACAATGTTGGTTATGAAGAGCGCTTGGCGATCTATGCCGTTCTGAGTGAGAACTTTGTTCAGGAACTTCCCGGCTCTGCCCACGAAAGGTCTGCCAGTCTTATCCTCTTCCGCTCCCGGGTTTTGCCCGACCAGCATCACCTTGGCGTTTAAGGGTCCTTCTCCGGGAACGGCATTTTTTGCGCCTTGCCACAGCCTGCATTTTCGGCATGTTCGTATCTGCATGTCAAGTTCGTCAAGCGCCATGCGGTTTCAGCCTTGTGATTGGGTTATGACAGTCACACAAATTTAAAAAATTCGTTTCACTATAAGCTCAACAAGGTAGGTTTCTCAGGTCAAATCAGAACGGAGGAAAAAAGCACGTCCAGTCCATTCAGAGAGAAACTCATAGGTCTCGTCGTGAGAACAGCGTTTCTTTTTGAGCCTCTAGCTCCGACCGCCATCTCCTACTATTTAGGGCGAAGGCTGAACGAGTTGAAGCAGCAAGGGTTAATATCCGATTACAAGACACGAACCCGTCGGCTAGGCAAGTTTCACTACCGAATCGATGTTGATTTGGGCGTGAATTCGAAGCAAGCCCTCTACATGCTTAATGACCTGTTGCCTAATCAGCTAAACGGTGTAAGGAGGTGGTTCAATGTCTGAAGAGAAAAAAGGCAAGCTAAAAGTCACCTTTGAAGTGGAAATCAACGAGGAACTAATGGAAGTGATGAAAGAAGCAGCGACCAAGATGCACTGGAAACTGCCCGAAATGGTGAAGCGCGGCGAAGAAGAAAAAAAAGTAAATCCGTGAACTTGTCGTCTTCCCCCTTTTCTATTCTATGCTTTCTCATTTTTCACCCCCGCAAAACGATTTCTAGAAATGTTTATACCCTGAACCTGTGAGTTCTCTAGTGATTTTTATGAAGTTTCTAATAATCCAGAAAATCAAGCGAGAGGTTCCCCTCGAGAAATGGTCGAAGCTGCTTCCGTTGCAATTCAAGTATTTCGAAAAGCTGGAGAAAGAGAAAATCGTTGAAGCTGACTATCACCTTATTGGCCAGCAGGGCAGTATGCTCATAGTCAACGTTGACTCAGATGAAGCCCTGTCGAAGGTTGTAGGCGAAGACCCCATGTTCTTCCACAGCGAACGAGAAATCTACCCGCTGACCACGCGCCAGACCCATGAAAAACAAATCCGCGGACTCCTTCAACCCTAACGAAGACGAGGCTAAAGCTTGAGCCCTTACAGTTTTCCCGGCGAAGACGCCTTAAGACGAAGGTGGCATAACCCAGAAATCACCCTGAAAAGCATCGGCTTGCGCTCCGGCATGGTTTTCATGGACATAGGCTGCGGATACGGCTTCTTCACCATCCCCGCCGCAGAACAGGTGGGCGAAAACGGCAAAGTCTACGCCGTAGACGCAGACGCCGCAGCCGTTGAAGCAGTGAAGCGCAAAGCAGCTGAGAGGGGCTTGAAAAACATAGTTGCCAAGGTAGGCGAGGCGGAGGAAACAGTTTTCTGCGACGCGTGCGCCGACATGGTTTTCTTCAGCATCGTGCTGCATGATTTCAGAGACCCCGCGAAGGTACTCAGCAACGCCAAACGAATGCTTAAACCCGATGGCACGCTGGTGAACTTGGATTGGAAGAAGAAGCGCACAGTCTTTGGTCCCCCAGTGCAGATAAGGTTCAGCGAGGAGCAAGCCCAAGCCCTCATCAGGCAAGCGGGCTTCACGATAGAAAGCGTTAAGGATGCGGGAAGCAACTTTTACATCGTCACAGCCAAACCCTGAACGCCTATTGTTCCGTCAAAGTGTAGAGTTCCAGCAGGTCCCGTTTGAACCGTTCAGGCTGGGCAAGGTAAGCCGAGTGCCCTGCGCCCTCGTAGACCGTGAGTTTGGCGTTAGGCAGCAGCCCCGCTAAGGTACGCATCTCTTCGCCTGAGATTATGTTGTCTTCGGAACCCCAGATTATCCGCACTGGAAACCTGAGCTCCCTGTAAGCCCGCGTAAGGCTTTCTTCAAGTGCTCTGCCTGGCGCCACCAAGAGCAAACCTTTGACGGGGAAACGTGCTGCATAGCTTAATGCTATGTGCCCGCCGACGCTGGCGCCCACCAGAACTGGCACGGCGGAGCCGAAAACGCTCACGACTGCTTCATGTGCCACGTTGACGTTTGTTTCGGTGTCATGAGTTTTGGGTCTGCACTCGCTTTTCAGCCCATAAGGCATGTCCAACGCCAAGAACGGTAGCTGCTTCGTGGTCAGCAGTTCAGTGACGCTTATGCGTTGCCACACGCTGCCCGTGTATGAGAAGCCATGCAGGAACATTATTGGCGCGCCTTGAACGAGATTGTAGATTGCTCGGCACTTGTGACTCGCAACATTCAACATTTTCTCGGACAAAACCCGTCACTCCCTCAGTAGAAGAGGCAAAGCGCCTTATAAGCTGATTTTCCCTAAGCTTGACAGGGCGCGCGAAAAGAATATTAGGTCTTATCCGTCTAGGACTGGTAGTGATGTTTTGTGGCAGTCAAAGTTGGAGATAAAGCCCCAGATTTTACCCTTCCTTCACAGATGGGCGATAACGTGACGCTTTCAGAATTCTTTGGCAAAAAGAACATTGTCCTATATTTTTATCCCAAAGATGAGTCGGCAGGTTGTACGCGCGAAGCTTGCGGTTTCAGGGACAGCTACGATGTTTTCACGAGTTTAGGCGCGGAGGTCTTAGGTGTGAGCGGGCAGAGTGTGGAATCGCACGGGTCTTTTGCAACGCATCATGGCTTGCCTTTCATACTGTTGAGCGATGAGAAAAATGAGGTTAGGCAGCTTTATGGCGTGCCCGCGACGATGGGCGTAATTCTTGGGCGTGTAACATTCATAATTGACAAGAAAGGCATAGTTCGCCACGTATTTTCCTCGCAGTTCCAGCCTGAAAAACACATCGAAGAAGCGCTAAAGGTGCTGAAGGAGCTCGAAAAGGAGTAGCATCGCCTTTGCTCAGCGTTTACAATAGCTTAACCCTAAAAATGGAACCTTTCAAGCCTATCGAAGGAATGAAGGTCAAAATGTACACTTGTGGCCCCTCGACCTATCAGCGACCGCATATAGGGAACTACCGTACTTTCCTCTTCGAAGACGTGCTGCAACGCTACTTGGAGTATTTGGGCTACCGTGTTACGCGCTTGATTACGCTGACTGATGTGGAAGACAAGGCTATTGCAGAGGCAAGAAAAGAGCGGCTCTCGGTGGAAGAACTGACCCAGCGGAACGAAGCCGTGTTCTTCCGAGACTTTGAGCTATTGAGGATAAAGATGCCTGACTACACGGTGAGAGCTTCATCGGTCGTGGAACAAGCCGCGAAACTTATCAAAACACTCGTGACGGTGGGCTACGCTTACTGGTACACGCACAAAGGCGCAGAGAACGCGTATTTTGACCCGTTAAAGTTTGCGGGATTCGGCAAACTCGCCCACTTGGACATGAGCAAATGGCCACACAAGAAGAGGCGCTTCCACCTGGACACTTACCCTGGCACGCCTTGGAACAAGGGCGACTTCATTCTGTGGCACGGCTGCAAGAAAAGCGAAAGCGTGTGCTGGGACACGGAAATTGGCAGGGGCAGACCCGCGTGGAACATTCAAGACGCGGCGATGGTAACGAAGCATCTCGGCTTTTCTGTTGATGTGGCTTGCGGCGGCGTCGACAATTTGGTGCGGCATCACGACTACACTCTCGCGGTTGCGGAAGCAGTTTCGGGCAAAGCCTTTGCGCGGTACTGGCTGCACGGCGCCCACCTGCTCGTTGACGGTAAAAAGATGTCCAAGAGCAAGGGTAACGTTTACTATCCAGGCGACCTGCTGGCGAAAGGTTTCCGAGCAGACCATGTGCGTTTCTTCCTCATCTATGGCAGTTACAGGGAAAAACTGAACTTTACATTTCAGAAACTGGCTGAAACCAGCCGGAAACTGGATTCGATGAAGGGCATGGTTAAAGAACTGCAGAAGGCGAAAGCGGCAAGCTCAAGTTCGGAAGCTAGGGCACTTGCGGACGGGGTGGTTTCAGGCTTTGAACGGTATATGGATGATGACTTGAGTGTGAAGGCAGCTTTCGACAAGGTTTATGAGACGATTACTCGACTGAGTGAGTTGGCGAAGCAAGAAAAATTAGGTACTGAAGACGCCAACACGGTCATCAGTAGCTTACAGAGGATTGACGGCGTGCTGCAGGTGATTTTCTAAGCGCGCTAAACCAGTGTACCTATCAGTTTTGCTCTTTCCAGCACTTCTTCCCTGTGAGGAGCAAACTCGATTTCCTCGGTGAGATCTTTTCCCGCTTCGTGCAGTCCCATGTGTTCGCCGCCGCTCCAGAGACCGCTCTGCGTGACGTCGTAGACCTTTCCCTGATATGCTATGTAGGCGGGTTTGCCGTTTTTTCCATCATATTGTGTCAGGTCTTCCAAAGTGAATTTTCGAAGCTCTTCTGCCAAAACAATGCCACCTAACTTGCTGTAAATGCTAAGGCGGTAAGTTTTAAACATTTAGGTTGCGTGCTTGAGCGCTTTTCAGCTGCGGGTGGCTGACGACTGGTAAGTGGCGTCTATGTTAACGTTGCCCGTGATGGTTGACAGCTTCACGTTGAAATTGCTTGGCGCAGGATAATTGTTGGATCGCAAGAGTTCTTGGCCTCCTGAGAAGCCGTCTTGCTGCACGTTTATGACGCCGAGGACTTTGCTGGATTCAATTTGAGCGCTTACGTCGTCGTGTATTGTCATTTCGAAGTTGACGCTTCCCGTTGTGGCGCCTGCTTCGATGGAGACGTTTCCCGCCAGCATGAAGTTGCGGTTCACTTTCACGCTCGCGGTGCCCGTGGTCGATTTAACGTTGACAGTGATGTTGCCCTTTGCGTCTGCTTGCTCCCAGTCCAGCGTCACTGAGCCCGTCGTGGTGATTGTTGAAACGTTGCCCGTTAAGACCACGTTTCTTCCCAGAGAAGCTTTAACGCTGCCCGTGGTCGCCTGCAACACAAGGTTCTGGATGGTTTGGTCTCTGGCGTTCATGACTATCTGGCCAACACTTGTGCGCGCTGTCAAGTTTAATTCTATTTTTGGGTCCACGTAAACGTTGCAGGTCACATGAAGGTTAGATGTGAAATAGACGTCGATGCGGGTTATGCTTGCGGTGACTGTTATTGCGTTGTTTGAGGTTTCGTTGGTAAAGGTTAGTTTTATGGGGGTTGCGGAGCCGAAGATGCCTGTTGAACCAGTTGCGGAGACATTCAAAAATACTGTGTTTCCGTTTACGCGCTGCGGGATAATGTTGACGTCAACGATGTCAGCTTGCAGGTTTAAGTTCAGCCGGTTGACGCCAGTCTCAGCCGCTACAGAGTTTGTTTGGGTGAAGTTGACGGGGGTAATAGGCAGGAAGATTAAGGCACTGACCACGATTGCCACAAGTACGACGGATATGAGAACCGCGGCGAGACCAATGTACATGGGTCTTCTGGGCGCCGCTGGCTTAGCCGCTACTGCCGTGGGGGTCACGGCGGCGACAGGTGTACCACAAACATAGCAGAATCGCGCGTTTTCATCAAGTTTGGTCCCGCATTTGCGGCAATAAGGCAATTGATGTGTTCCCTCATCTAGGGATTAGCGTTTTTGGATTTAAGCATTGTCGGCGGCTGGGCTGACGTGAAAAGGGAAATATAGTCGGCTGGCGGTAATTGTAACTGCGAGGTATGTTGATTGCCTTATTGCCAAAAGTGTGGAAGTGAACTGCCTGCAGGAGCTTTGTACTGCCCCATGTGTGGAGCGGCTGTGGAGGTTCCACCTGCCGCACCTGTTGCGCTCGCTGCACCTGCGCCAGAAATGAAGCTGGCTTATTGGTGGGAACGCTTCGCTGCTTGGCTGATTGACGTGGTGATAGTTGCGTTCGCGCTTGCCATAGTTAGTTTGTTCACGTTTCTTTTGGGACAGCCTTTGAACGCCTTTACTACTTTTGGTGCGCCTTGGTGGGTTACAATCTTTGTCAGCTTTTCTGTCGATTCAATTATCCTGTTTGTTTATTGGACGTTTATGGACGGGGCTTATGGACAATCGTTCGGTAAGATGGTGATGCGAATACAATTGGCGCGTTTAGACGGCAGTCGCGTGGATATGGGACGCGCTGCGATTTCGAGTGTTGGCAAATCGTTTTTCCTGTTCTGGGATGTGCTGCTGGGTTGGTTTCTGTACCCGCGACGGAGACAAAGAGTCTTCAACTATCTCTCAGAGACCGTGGTCACGAAGGTGACTTAGCTCCGGGCAGGCTCATTTTTCTATGATAGTGCCATTCCAGTAAATCAGACGCTCGTACGGCAGGTTAACGGGGTAGTCGTCGATTTTAGTTTCGTAGACGATGTCGAGACGGATACCATATTCTCGAATGAGGATGGTTGACGTATTCCATACTACAGGCGACAGCGCGTCAGGCGGGAAGTATCCCCATATACGATCATCGGGTCCGCGGAATCCATAACCGTAGTCTTTTGGCAGCACATAGGCGGTTTCGGCTGGGAACTCTTGTGGAGCGGGACAGAGCCGAGTATATGTCCAGAACAGTTTTATGGCGGTGAGGTGGGCTTCCGTGAGGATACCGTACTTGGTTGTGGCAGTGTTATTGCCTGGACTGTTAAAGACGATTATGTATTTGGCGCCGTTCCTGTACGCCAGCAGCATGTCTCGGAGAAGTTGCAGAGGCTCTTCCACGAACGGCGGCTGCATGTACTTCCATGTTATCATGGTGCCCCAGTCTTTATGCATGGTTTTGGCTGCACCTCGAGTAAGCGACACGGCAAGCTGACGGCTCTGGTTGCCGACGAACTCGCCGAAGACCACATCATAGCCAAGCAGATAGTCATACCAATAAAGGGCATAGTCGGAGGTGACGAGTTTTACGTTGGGGCTACCGTAGTAGTCTGAATAGTTCAGCAGATAGTAACGTGTGTGGCATACAAATTGTTCTGCAGCGTCGGTGTAATTGACGGGAGTTGGGGAAGCAGAGTCATGGCCTGCAGAAGCGGATTCATGGCTTTGGTCTATTTCTTTTCCTCCTGCTTCATCGAAAACGTAGGCTCCGAGAAGCTTGTCGCCCCAACGTTTGAGGCCTTCGTGAAAAAACTGTGGGTCTGGTCCACTGGGGATGTAGTAGCCGCTTTCGCCGAAGCCCACGTACACGATGAAGTATAAGCCTTGCTGGTACAGGTAGTCGCAGACGCGGGTGAGCTTTGCCGTGTCTGTGGTGACGTTCAGCGAGCCGAGGATAATCAGGTTGACGTAGCCTTTGACGGCGTCCACGAGTCGGTAGACTGCTTCTTCGTCATCGTACGCCACATCGACGCCCACATACACCTGTTGATCGTCCGTGTCTAAGGCTGCATTGATTAGTAAAGCGGCGCCGATGAGCGTTACAAGAAGTCCGAAGATGAACAGGAGAATGGAGACAACTATGAGGGTTCTCTGTGCGTGTTTTCCTATGTTGCGCGTCAGCCTATGTGGGCTTGTCCTGTCCAGTTGCTTTCACTCCTTCAAAAACACCTGATCTAACAAGCTTTTCACTCAACCTAACTCAAAAGCAGTTTAAAAAGATTAGCCGCCAATCATAGGTGGTGTGAAAACTGCGTCTCTGCTAGTGCACGCTCTTCTAGCGGTTCTTTTCGTAGGGTTACTCGCTAACAAGCACGGAAATTTTTGGCATCGACTGATCGTGGAATAACCGCGTTTTTACGCAGCCAATAATGCTTATTAACTTAGGCTGAAGAGTAGCCGTGATGAAAAATGTCCTTGGATGGGTTCATTGAGTACAAGCGCCGAGAATTCTGCAAAGACGTAAAATGCCCAGTTCAGATGGA
>JAOZHY010000020.1 GCA_026014595.1 Candidatus Bathyarchaeota archaeon | reverse complement strand
TGACTGCATGGTACATATGGCCTCAATAGCTTAAACGGCAAACAAGCGTAGGCATCAACCTTCCTTTTTTTCTGATCAAAAATCTTCGTAAGTCCTTGTCAAGAAAAGTTGACTAAGGCCTGGTCAAGAAACCTTGACAAGAACGTTTTTACCGCGAAAACAGCCCAATAGTAAAAAGTACAACAGAAAGAGGTTTGATGCTTTGAAAAGAAAAGCAATACCACTAACACTCGCCTTGTCACTGCTGCTCTCAGCGTCGGCTGGAACGCTGCTAATCCAGAGTGGGGCAAAAACGTTTATAGTTCACGGAGAAAACTCTAACAGCAACACAATCGTCAACGGAAAACCAAACGCGAATGTTACCATACAGTCGCCAGAAAACAGAACTTACAACGAAACTAATGTCACATTAGGTTTTGCAATAGAATCTGACGTTCCACCAATGGAAAATTTCAGCTGGAAAGTCACCTACCAATTTTTCATGCACGGTGTTGTCCTGGATTATGACAGTTCTAACCTTATCAACCTAATCTTATGGTACGGTAGCGCGCCGATTGGCGCGCTCCCAGATAACGTTTCCACGTCGCTCTCAAGTTTAGGAAATAACCTTTATATGGGCAACGCCACCTTGGCTGGTCTGTCGCAGGGAACTCACAACGTAACAGTCTGGGTAAGCGTCTATCAATTTATGATATCTTATGATATTTATGCTGGAGCTGTTCTCTCAACAGTTTCGTTCTACATTGACTCCATCCCTCCAAACATCACTATTTTATCTCCAGAAGCCAAAACTTACGACACGTCCGGCGTGCCGCTGGATTTCACGGTTAGCGAGGCGGTTTCCCAATTTTCGTATTGCCTAGACGGAAAGGAGAACGTTATGGTCGCTGGGAATACGACGTTGACTGGGCTTTCTGACGGAGCGCACAACGTGACGGTCTACGCAACTGACTTGGCTGGAAATGTTGGCGCTTCAGAAACCGTAGTTTTCACCATTGCGCAGCCTTTCCCAGTAGTGGCTGTCGCCGTTGGCTCAGGTGTTGTCGTCGCCGTCGTTGCTGCCGGCTTGCTTTTCCGCTACAAGAAGCGTAAACCTGAACCTTGATTGCCTCTTAACGACTTCTGAAAAACCGAAGGAGATGCCCACGCTGCTTACCTCAAAGTTGAGCCTCAACTGTCATATTTGGCGCCTATTAGTGGTTGATTGCAGAAACTATAGAGGGGTAGGTCCGTATTCGCGTTTTCAGACGCCAAAAATTACGCTGAAAACAGAGGAAGGGGTGGGTCTAATCGTAGAGACGTCAGGACCGAACGAATCCTTTTAAGTAAGGGTCTAAGAAGAAAAAAGGTGCTCGCACAGTTTAGGTCGAAAAATAAGAGTCATGAGAGTTTTAATAGCTATCTTATCAGCGTTGTTTATGGTTTAGGAGTTTTCGTTGTCTACGACCTGTTCTGACGAGTTCCAAACGTCTTCAATCAGATTCTGCAGGTCTTTCAGCACCAAGGCCAAGCTTTCGCCTTTGTCGGTTAAGCCATATGCTTTCGGAGTTTTCCTTGTGAACACGAGTTTTTTCCCTTTCAACCCTCTCAGGTACTTGTAGAGTCTCCTCGTTGAGAGTTCTGTTTTTTCAGCCAGTTTCTTGGCGGAAATTCCCTCGTCAGGGATGCTGTCGTAGACTTTGCGTTCGGTTGAAGAAAGTGTTTCTTTGGCTGGGTCACGTTTTGACCTGAAAAAGAATATGTAGTCCCTTTCTTCGGGGGTTTCTATCAACCCGACCGTTTTTAGCCGTTTAAGTATGCGTGAGGCAATTTTCGGCGGGATTAAAGCTTCTACTTCTTCGAAGGTTTTGGGTCCAGAGAGCAAAGCGCTGAGAAGTGCCTCTTCGTAGCATTCGGAGTGTGCTGGTAAGACATTGGCGAACTCGGGAAAACTTCCAAGCACTTCGGTGAGTCGGCCTCCGAACGTGGTGGCGTAGTAGTGGTCTTGGGTCTCAGCGGCAAGCCCAACTTCCATCAGCGGGCGCAGGTATTCTTCGTTGATTGTGTCTTGGCTGTGCACATGTCCTTCTCTTTTGAGTTCTTGTTGAATTTGGCTTACGTTGTAACGTCCTTTAACGATAGCTTTCAGGATGTGCAGTCGCGTCTCGTTTTTCAGGACGTTGAAAAGGTTTTTTACGAAATCTGGGTTGTCCATGGTTTCGCGGAGTTGTCTCAGCTCATTTTTGAGTTTCCAGACGTTGCAGCGTGTTACGCATTCAAGCGGGTTTAGGGGAGCGCAATTTTGGCATTCAGCATCCAGAGACCTTAGCATTTCCGTCAGGTCGCTGTTTCTTTCTATGCCTCCAGCCGCTGGCATCGCACTTCTCATTTGCTCTTTTCCTTTACTTTGAGGACGGTGCCGTGACGGGTAAAGGAGTGAGAGATTGGGTGCGAAAAATTTTTGTTGTTGTTCCCGTCATGACACACGTCATAAAACACATGACACACGTCATATTTATATACGTTTTCCCAAATAATAGCTAAATCTGGTGGAAAAGTGCTGCTTCCCTGCGAAGTCGGAGTAAAGACAGTTTTGCCCGCGGTAAAAGCCCTCATGGCAAGAACAATCGTGGAGAAGCATGGAATGAAAGAAAAACAAGCCGCAGACATTCTTGGCTTATCCCAATCCGCAGTAAGCCGCTATGTCACCAAGGGCAGAGGAAACATCATAACCCTCGAAAACGTGCCAGAAGTACGACAACTCATCGACCAGATGACCACCTTTCTAGTATTTGAACCACATAAGAAGAAGGAAATCCTCGAACTTTTCTGCTCCACCTGCGAAATAATCCGGAAAAAAGGGCTGATGTGCCAGCTCTGCAAGGAAAAAATGCACAAGAAATGGGCAGAAACGTGCACATTCTGTAACTCAACGTGATAAGCCTTGAAAGCTTATTAAAAACGGCGCCAAAGAATGTTTCGAGGCGAAAACATAATTGTCCTCATACGATGAGAAGAAAACCCTTGACATAATCGAACAGGTAAGCAAAAGCGTCGTCAACATAAGCACCGTAAAACTCGTACACAACATCTTCTACCAAGCCGTGCCAGTTGCAGGCATGGGCTCAGGCACCATAATCGACCCAGAAGGACTTGTGCTCACCAACAACCACGTGGTCGGCGGAGCCGAAAAAATCAACGTAACCCTCTATAACAACAAGGTCTTGGAAGGCACCATCGTGGGGTCATGCGCCGCACACGACATAGCCGTTGTAAGAGTCAAAGGCAAAAACCTTCCAGCCGCAGAACTCGGTGACTCAGACAAGCTGCGAGTGGGTCAGAGGGTCTTTGCCATCGGTAACCCATTCGGCTTGGCGGGAGGACCAAGCGTCACCTCAGGCGTAATCAGCGCCATCAACAGAACCATAGAATCCGAAAGGGGACTCTTGGAGAACCTTGTGCAAACAGACGCTTCCATCAACCCCGGAAACAGTGGCGGACCGCTGGTGGACTTAGAAGGCAAAGTCGTTGCCATAAGCACGGCGATAATTCCTTTCGCCCAAGGCATAGGCTTCGCCATACCCATCAACTCCGCAAAAACATGCACCCAGGGCATAGTGACCGAGGGAATCGCCAGAAGACCCTGGCTGGGGATAATAGGGTTAAGCATAACACCAGAAATAGCGCGGTACTACGGTTTGCCAGTGAGTCAAGGAGTACTTGTTACAAGAGTGGCTGAAGGGAGCCCAGCAGAAGACGCTGGAATGGCAAGCGAAGACATAATCCTACAGATAGACAATGTGGAAACTCGCCGAATCGAAGACTTAGTCAAGGAACTGCATAAGAGAAAAATCGGAGACAAAATCAGAATCTACGCCCTACGCAACGGAAGAGAACACTTCTTCGAGTTGAAGCTAAGCGAATCGCCCTAAACTTCAAATCTTCAACCTTCATGGAAAGCGAACATTTTGAGCCAAAACGAAATTAAGGAGATACTCACCAAATACCGGACCGTTGCCGTGGTGGGGCTTTCACGAGAACCTGAAAAAGACAGCTTCAGAGTGAGCGCTTATCTGAAAAAACACGGTTTCCGCATAATACCCGTCAACCCCTTCGCTGATGAGATTCTGGGAGAAAGAAGCTACAAAAGCTTGCTGGATATTCCGCCTGAAATTCAGAAAACCCTCGAGGTTATAGACGTTTTCAGACCCTCAAAGGATGTGCCGCCCATAGTGTCGCAAGCCATCAAGCTGAAACAGAAGTTTGGAAAACCATATGTAGTCTGGATGCAGCTTGGCATAGTCAATGAGGAAGCAGCAGGCATGGCGGAGAAAGCTGGTTTGACGGTGGTTATGGACAAGTGTATGATGGTTGAGCACAGCCGATTGTGATAAGCGCTTTTTCTTAGGCGATTCCGCCTATTATCAATGAGGCAACGGTTGCGATGACCACGATGGCTATTGTCTCGTATAACGTTATTTTCCAGTTAACCCGCGTTTTTTTGGAGCGGTAACGAACTAGGAACACGCCGACGATTATGGCGACTATGGTTAAGGATAGAATGAAGTTCAAAGGAGGCTCCAAGACAATGTACGTAATAATGGGTATGCTGCCTGCGAGAAATGTTGTTGTGCCGCATATTATCGCCGCGTAAAGGTTCGACCGGTGAATCTCCTTGTCTAACAGAGTAAATAGTTTGTTAACGAGCATCAGTGATTTGTCGCGTTCCTTCTTGTCCGGGATGTCGCTCAGGCTGTAGCTCATTAGGTTCTGCAGGGTCAATATGTCCGCGAGGTCTTCGGTTATGCCGCCCAGTAGGAAGCTTGAGAAGTTGGTTATGGCGACGGCGCTTAGGGTTAGGAAAGCGGCGAAAATTGCCGCCTTAACTGTTAACGCGGCTATAAAGGCTGAGATAATGACAACTATGCCCGTTATTGAGCCGTCTACTAGTCCCGCCACAACCTCAAGGATTGGCTCTTTCTTCAGTAGGAGGCTTTCCCATTCCTTGCTCAGTTTGACGCCTTGCTTGGTCAACTGCACGGTGTCATCCTGCTGCGTGATTAGGCCTTCAGAACTCATTTCCTGTAGGGTTTTCTCCAAGTCAGCCATTTCAACGCAGGCGTGACCAACGCAGACTTTGTCGATTCGGCGTTTAAGCCGAGATTTTTTCATCGGGTTGCCTTTGCTGAGGTTTAACAGGACTATGACTCTTATAACATCGGGCAACTCTTGGATTTCAAAGGACACTCAGCACGTCACCGTTGGACACTCAAAATGATTTATGGGAACTAATAACTCTTATGTGAGCTTCAGGACTCCGAAGGAGCTGGTTAAATCGTTGAGAAAACAACATCGTTCAAGCCACGCTCAGATTTGCTCCAAGGCTTTTTCTATCGCTGCATAATCTGGCTCAACTGTCGGATCCTCCGACATCCAGACGTAGCGCACTACGCCGTCTTTGTCCAAAATGAATATGCTGCGTTCCGCAACCGTGTAGCCGTCTAATCCCGCAAAATTGTGCATCTCGATGCCATAGTTCCTTATGACTTGACGGTTGTAGTCGCTGAGAATGGGGAACGTCAACCGATTTTTCTGCGCGAACTCCTTGTTTGAGAAAGGGTCGTTAACGCTTATTCCGATAACTTGGGCTTTAAGGTCTATCAGTCGAGCCATGGAATCCCTGAAGGCGCACATCTCTTTGGTGCAGACAGAAGTGAAAGCACCCACGAAAAAGGCTAACACCACTTTTTTGCCGAGAAACTCCTTCAAGCTTCGCGGTTTCAAATCCGTGTCTGGCAAAGTGAATTCAGGCGCCTTATCTCCAACCTTGATTGAGTTTGGCATTTCAAAATCCTCAAGTGTAAATGAGGAAAAATCGCCTATAAATTGGTAGCGTTTTCAACCGAAACTGAAAGCTGAAGGGCATATCTTGTTCAGCACACATCCAGCGCAGTTAGGCTTTTTCGCAGTGCACACTCGTCTCCCGTGGAAAATCAGCAGGTCTGTGATTCGCATCCATTTGTCCTTCGGCACGATGCTCATTAGGTCTTGTTCTATCTTGTTCGGGTCATCATTTTCACTGAGTCCAAGTCTCTGCGCGAGTCTGCGCACATGGGTATCCACGGCTATGCCGGCGACTATGCCGTAAGCGTTTGTTAGGACAATGTTCGCGGTTTTTCTTGCCACACCAGGCAGCTCAACCAGTTCCTCCATGGTCTTGGGAACTTGCGAGTGGTACTTCTCAACGAGCATTTTGGCTGCGTTTTGCAGGTTTTTGGCTTTGTTATGGTAGAAGCCCGTGGACCGTATGTCCTGTTCGAGTTCTTTCAGGTCTACGTTGGCGTAGTCCTCTGGCTTCTTGTACTTTTTAAACAGTGTTTTGGTTACCTTGTTGACGAGTTCATCGGTGCTCTGGGCAGAAAGCATGGTTGCCACGAGTAGCTCAAGCGGGTTCGAATAGTGCAAAGCAACTTTTGCGTCTGGGTGCTCCTTCTCAAGCAGTTCAATTATTTTTAGCGCTCGAGCCTTGGGTTCCAGGTAAATTTCAGGTTTTTTCATAAGTAGCGCCTCATTTATGAGATGGTTTTCTTTCTACAAAAACTTTTACTGAGCGCCCTTTAAAGCATAGTGTGAGGTGACGGTGATTGAAGATGAAGCTTATGGTTGACGGCGTGGAGATACCGCTTAACGACTTTGTTGAAAGAATCCTGACTGGAATGGTGATTGGCGGCGTGAACGCTCTGAAGGGCATAAAAGAGGACTGGAAAAAAATCGAAATCGAAGTTACAAAATAACAGGGAAAAGGGGATTATCCGAGAAAGTCTATCCGCGCCTTTATCTGCGCGAACATCTCCCTTTTTGCCTTGCATATCGGGCAGACATACGGCGGGTCATCTCTGAAAACCACGTAGCCGCATTGTTTGCAGTACCACAGTTTCGGTCCAACCTTAACAAACTCCTCCTTTTCCTCAGCTGCAGGCTTTGCTTCTGCTGGTGGTGGCGCCGCGAAAGCTTTTGACTGTTTCTCCAGGGGTCGGCGTTCAGGAACGGTGGGCAGCGGAACTTTGCCCTCGTAGACGTCTTTGCTGACGTAGAGTCTGCAGTAGCATGCGCCGAATTCTGCGACGTCGGGGTCTCTGTAGTCGCATGGGCAGATTATGTCTCTGTCGTAGTCGAAGTTGCCTGACGCGAGTCTGCAGGGGCATGAGGGGTAACCGTAACGGTCTTCGTTGATTTTTAGGCCTTCCAGTAAGCCTTGGAGCAGGTCTGGGTCAGGAACGAGGTGGTAGCCGTAAGTTTGTGCGTCAGCTTCGGCTCTTTTGCGAACTTGCTCAATGGTTATGGGCGTCAAATTCCAAGCGCCTCCTTGAGCAGGTCTTTGCGGAAACCCGTCACCACAACCTTGTCGTCTATGATGGTGGTGGGGTAGCTGAGGCTTCCTCCTTTGCTTTGGATTTCTTGGCGGATTTTCTGCTTGTCTTCCTCGTTGAGGAGGTCAACGTCGATGTACTCGTATTCGACACCGTTGTCTTTCAGGTACTGCTTGGTCATTTTGCACCAAACGCATGTGCTGAGGGCGTACACGACGACCTTATGCTGGTTTTTGTCACCTTTAACTTTGGAAAATTGCATGGTTCTCACTTGCTATTCCTTTCGTTAACGCGCATATAACTGTTTAGCTGAAAGCGATGGAGTTTGAGAAAAAGTGGAAAGCGCCTCATCAGCGCCTTGCTCTATGGAGGCGTAATTTTTATCGCCTGAGTCGGGCACTGCATCTCGCAAGCCAAGCATTGTATGCAGTCAGGTTCTCTGGCAGGGTCGGATTTCTTCTCTGACGTCGGATGCCCAGGTGCATCTGCCCAGTCATATAGCGAGACGGGGCAAACGTCGATGCATACGCCATCCCCAGTGCACACGTCCCAGTCGACGGCAACGTTGGTTCCATGGATGCCTTGCTTCGTTGGCGGCGCTATGGGTCCCCAGACTTTGTGTCCGTTGTGTTCGCCTACAACTTGTCGGTTCTTCTGAAAATCAGGGTCTATCGGCAAAAATTTCACCTATCCCTAATCCGTACCACGGGCAAATATTAAGTTTTTCTGCCATTGAGATGCGGGATTCTCCGCAAGATATTTCGGCGAATGCAGCATATCCTCAATGGTGGTTTAAATGGTTAGGTACCATCTGCCCCGCGGCATGCGTTACGCGACTCTTGAGGAACGCAGGGAGTTTTACACTTCCGAGTTCAGCCTCGAAAAAGTGCAGGAGTGGCTTCAGTTGCTCAGGGGCAAGGTGAAGTTCGCTGTGGTCATCGGCAGGCACACGCACATCTATCCTGAGAAGTATCGGGAGGACGCTGGCATCACCATAATCATCGACGAGTACACGGGCTTAGTGGATGTGCAGGACCAGATACTGGAGTTTCTGCCCGAAGCCGCATACTACGACCGAAACGTCTACGACAGCAGCGACCGCAAGACGGGGCAGGAGTTGGCGTTCGACCTAGACCCCGAAAACATAACTTGCCCAGTCCACGGCACCTTAGAGGATAAGATGAGGCGCGGCCAAGGCTTGGGCTTCTGCAAGCTGGAGCTCAACATGGTCAAGCAGCAGGCGATAGGGTTGTATGAGTATCTTGAAGGGGAGTTCGCGGATCTGCGGGTGGTTTATTCTGGCAGGGGCTTCCACATCCACGTTTTCGACCCTGAGGCTTACGGGTTCAGCACAAGAAAAAGGCGGCTAATCGCGCGGGAAGTGAAAAGAAAGGGTTTTCAGATTGACGAGTGGGTGACCGCTGGCAGCATGCGCCTAATTCGGTTGCCGTACAGCCTGCACGGGTTAGTGTCGCGGGTTGTGGTTCCCGTGGAGAAGGGGGAGCTTGACCGTTTCGACCCTGTCCACGACAAAAGGTGCCTTCCCAAGTTTCTCGGCGGCAGCGCTATTTCTTGACTTCTTTGGCTTTTTTCTCTTTCTTTCCGTAATAGTAGTATTTTTTCTTCTTTTCCTCTTCTGCTTTCTTGGCTTTGGACATAACAATCACAGTAGTACTATCCTTTGGACGCCAGATAAAAGAGTTTCCAGCACCCGAGAACGCGGGCAAGGCGTTGAAAGGTTTATTTGGCTTCGCTGCGTTTTTGTTTCTGTAGAGGTTTTGTTATGGAACGTTTTGATGTGCTCGTAATCGGCTCAGGCTCTGGGATGATTGTGGCTTCGACTGCGGTGGAGAACGGGTTCAGAACCGCCGTTGTGGATAATGGCCCCATGGGCGGTACGTGCATAAACCGCGGCTGCGTGCCCTCAAAAATGCTCATCTACCCTGCTGACGTCGCTACTATGGCGCTGGAGGCTGGAAAACTCGGCGTCTACGCCACCATCGGCTCCATAGATTTTCGTAATATCATGACGCGGATGCATACGCTCGTCAACGGCGACTCAAACAGGCAAGCGCGGGCGGTTGAAGCCACCCCGGACCTGACGTGGTTCAAAGAGCAAGGCACGTTCACGGGAGACTACACGCTGCAGGTGGGTGACCGCACGATAACGGCGAACATGATTTTCATCGCTTCAGGCGCGCGACCCGGAATCCCGCCGATTAAAGGCATCGAGAACGTGGACTACCTGACAAGCGACACGGTTTTGGAGTTGGAGAAGCCGCCTAGGCGCATCCTGATTGTGGGCGGCGGCTACATTGGCGTGGAGTACGGGCACTTCTTCGCGGGCATCGGCACCAAAACCACTATACTTCAGAGACCAATGAGGCTTCTGCCTGACGAGGAGCCAGAAATCTCCGACTTGCTGCGGCGAGAGCTGCAGAGGCGCATGGAAATCCACACGAACTTCGAGGTTGTGGAAGCCAAACAGGAAGGAGATATGAAGACGGTGGTGGCGAGGAACCGCGAAAACGGCGCCTTACAAGAGTTTCAGGCTGAGGCGTTGATGATTGCGGCTGGAAGGGTTCCTAACTCGGATATTCTAAAGCCTGAGAAAACCAGCGTTGCGCTGGATGAACGCGGGTACATACGTGTGAACGAGTTCTTGGAGACGAGCAAGAAGAACATCTGGGCTTTCGGCGACGCCATCGGCAGGGAGATGTTCAAGCACGTTGCCAACTACGAGGCGGGAATCGTGTGGCATAACGCGGTTCACGACCACAAGGTGCCAATGGATTTTTCAGCGGCGCCCCACGCCGTTTTCAGCCACCCCCAGGTCGCCTCCGTCGGGTTGAAGGAAGCCGAAGCTAAGCAGCAAGGCTACAAAATCTTGGTTGGCAAGGCGTTGTACAAGGACACAGCGATGGGCGGCGCCATGGGCGAGCCTGAAGGCTTCGTCAAAGTCATCGTTGAACGCGAAACAGGCAAAATCCTGGGCGGACACATAATCGGCGCCGAAGCTTCCATACTAATTCAGGAAATCATCAACGCCATGAACACCGAAACCAGAACCTACGCGCCAATCATCCGAGCCATGCACATCCATCCTGCGCTGTCGGAAGTGGTGCAGAACGCCTTCGGAAACCTGAGACCAGCCTAAAAAACGCCAACTGCCGTGCGTGTGACTGCAGAGCCATAGTCAAGAAATCTTGAGTAACGTTTAGTCAAGGAGCCTTTACGAGAACCCTTTAATCACAGAAAAGCCGTTATCTATTGTAGGGAACAGGTATGGGAAAACGTGCAGCTCTGCTGCTCATCGCCATGTTAGCGGCGTCAAGCCTGATAATGATTGAATATGCATTTTCTCAGTCAATACCTAAGCCGTCAGTGCCAGAATTCACTGTCAAATACATCGATTCTTCTTATTATGTGCCGCCAACTACGCCGACCACTACGATAGATCCTTACACAGGACAGACCATAACACAGGGCGGCGGTGGCGGTTATGTTGAAGGCGCTAAGAAGATAGAGATTAGAATTAAGAATCAACCCGTCACTAACAATTCTTTGCAGTACTTCTTTAACGTTCGTGTTAAGGGGCACTTTTCTCAGGATTGGACTGTTATCGACCAATGGGACAAGGAAGCAGGCTCAACTGATCTATATGTCTTTAATCCATATCCAGAACAAAATTACAGTTCTCAATATACCATTTTAACTTATCATGAAGGCATCCCGTCAAAAGGGCAGATGGATTTTCAAGTGCGAGCGTTGATAGGACATGTTGACAGAGTTGGTGATCCTAACCACTCAGCGTTATACAACATGTATTATGCTAACGCTGTTTTTACTGGTGAATCAAGCGACTGGAGCGACACACAAACAATAAGCATTGGCGAAAGTCAGATGCCAACTTCTCCACCTGCAACGCCGACGCCAACGTCCAGTCAAGAACCACTGCTAACACCAGAACAGCTGCAAATAATGGTGGGTGTGATTATCGCGGTTGCAGTGTTAGGTGCTGGCTTAGGTCTGTTAATCTATCTTGCTAAAAGGAAATAGCGCTTCAGCCCTTCAAATAAGGGAGGGGGTAGTCACCTAGAGCTGTAGAGCTTTCTGGACTATTCACTTGCCGCTTTAGGCGTTGGATAAAGTCTGTTTGATAATCCTCGCACGGGCAGACTCTACCTGATGAAAACAGAACCCTTTTTGCCTCAACCTTCTCCAACTGCATTACCAACACCCATACCACCATCTCTGGTACCAACGGTTGCCGCCGCAACAGTGATAGGAATAATCGTTGTTGTGGTCGCGGTAACTGGTTTATTTATATTCCTAAGGAAACGCAAACGCTAACTGTTCTTTTCACTTTCTTTTTATTTGTCCCAGAAAGCGTAGGTATATACCTTCTTGAAGCGCCTATGTTTCGGCGTACTTTAACCCTTCTCTACAGACACACTAAACGCAAGACGACGCGGTCTTTACAGCATCAGTTTTCGGCATCGAGCTTCCTAACATGCTTTAAAAACGTCGTCGTTAAGCGCGCGGCTTATCTGCTGGACCTGCGCACCATCAACGTTTGAACTTGGCTAACGCCCTCTATCTTCCCAAGTTCGCCCTCAAACTCGTCCACGATTCCCGTCTTGTCCTCAGGGAACCGCACCTGAACCAGAAGCGCCTTCAGCCCAAACGCTATGGGTTCCTCACCGTATCCTTCCAGGGAAGCGAACTGGGGCAAACACGCTTCAATCTTCCTCTTGAGGGGGTCGAAGGTTTCCATTATGTCTTCAGGAAAAACCTTGTAAGTGACGATTACACTGCCCATGCCTGAATCACTCCAGTTTTTACGGTCCAATGAAACCGCATTTTGGACACTTGTAAGTACGACCGAACTTTCTGCATTTCCCGCAGCGCTTTATCTGTATCTCCCCGCAGTTCGGGCAGAGAAACTTGGTTGCCTCGGTTCCCGGCGGAATCGGTTTGCCGCAGCTTGTGCACGTGACTAAGGATAGGGTTTCTGCTTTTTCAGACATCATAGGTTCACATCCGTGACGCGGTTTGTAATTGTAAGCCTCCCTTATATCTGCTATGCTCGCCAGCCGCAAAAAACCCAGAGCCAACACTGCACACCAGTCTATTTGCCGCCTATTAGTGGTTGATTGCAGAAACTATAGAGGGGAGGGGTCGCTATTCGCGCTTTCCACAACCAAAACCATGTTGAAAGCTAAGCGCATATCTCAGTAGAGCTTAGCCCAGCTATCCACAATCTTTGTCATTTCAGTGAACTCGTATTTTGTGAGCCAATCGCGGAAATTGGTGTTTTTCACTGCAAAGCGGCAAACCTGCTTCGCGTTCTCCGAGTCGTGCACCAGCAACAGCACACCCATCAAGTTATGCCTTGAAACGTAAGCTATCGTTTTCAGAAGAGCATCCAACTTTTTGTCAGTCGGCATCTCCGCGCTCAGTTCCAAAACCACCGGTTTCTTCAGGATTTTTATGAAGTCCCTCGCCAGCATATCCACCCAGTACATGGTCGTGTAGTCTCTCGCGGAAAGCGGAACATGAAAGTAATCCACCAACTCAGCTATGCGCTCAAAATCTATGCCGAAACGTTGCTTAGCAAGAACCGGGTCAGGGTACATCTCGACCGCGAAGGCGCCTTTGACCAGCCTCTTCGCCTCCTTGAGAAATTCTGTGACTGTTTTTGCGCGCCATTCTGTCCAGTTGAGTCCGCTTTGTCGCCACTGCTCCACGCACCGCGGACAAACACAAAATTCTTCCTCTGGAAAATGGTAAAGGTTCAAAGTCACGCCCAGAATATCCTCTTCGCTCAGCCCTTCGATGTAATCAAAGACCTTAGCTCTGTACTCCGGGTTTGTGGGACAGACAAAATCGAACGCCAAGTTAATTTTCCTGTTTTTCCGCAACGCTGGACCATTATTCGAAACCGCCACTAAACTTGGGTTTTCCCTGATGGCTTTGGCGTCGCAGAAGCAGGTGACATCGTTCTGCATCCCCTTTGCTGCTGGAAAAACCTGGCCGTCAGACCATTTCGAGTAGTAAACGTGCATATCGAAGCCTTCGACTTTTTCTGGAACATACGTGACTAAACCTACTTTCATGCTTCGCCCCTCATGCGCGCAACAGATATATTCACCTGACTTATTTAATTGTTGACTCACAATGGACACGCACAGATCGCCTATTCTAATCGATTACGCAAAGTGCTCTCCTTGCCAAGGACTCATCTGCGTCGGCGTTTGCCCTTTAAGCGTGTTCGAACCAGGTGCAGACGGCAAACCCGAACCCATGGACGCCGCCTCATGTACTCAATGCGGTGTCTGCGCACACTTGTGTCCCACAAAAGCCATAACCGTAAACACGCGGCAAACAAGCAAAAGACAAACAATGGTGACTCCATGAAGCAGTTTGAACTTGTAGGAAAAGGAATAAAACTTGTTCTCAAAGAAAACGTGCTGGCCGTAATCTCAGATGAACCTCTTAACACGGTCAGTTCAGCCTTCCACAATGGTGGCGGCATAAAAAAGACCAAGGCGATACTTAATGTTGAAGTCACTAAATCGTGCAGTGACCAGCTTCTGCACTCTGACCCTCATGCCTACATCGTGGACTGCGCAAAAAAGTTTGGGCTCAACGAAAACTTCATCGGAATGGTTACCGCTGCCTCAGTTGAAAACTTCGCGTTAGTTTCAAAAAGCAACGGAAACCTTGCAGTCAGCGTCATCGCCACCGCAGCAGACAACGAAGGCAACACTTGCAACTTCTCAGAGTCAGCAGGCGAAGCAATAGAAGTCAAGCACGTCGAAGGGACAATAAACATAATAGTTATCATAGATGGAAACCCAACTGAAAGCTGCCTTGTCAGCACCGTAATCACGGCGACCGAAGCTAAGGCGGCAGCACTAAAGGAACTGGACATCAGAAGCAGGTTCTCAGGCGACCAAGCCACGGGAACCGTCACAGACGCAGTGGTTGTTGCGGAGACAGGTCGCGGTGCTCCGATAATTTACGCTGGTCCAGCTTCAGAGCTGGGTCAACTCGTTGGGTACTGTACGCGGAAAGCCGTGAAAGAAGCTGTTATGAAAGCGAACGAATGTATGCCATGCAGGTCGATTTTCAGCAGGCTGAAAGAGATGCATTTGCCTGTTGAAAAGTTGGCTTTGGAGCTTTCGAAGGTCAAGGGTATAGGCGCTGACGAAAAAACTATCGCCGCCATTTTGATTAGAATCTTGCGGAACGACCCGCTGGCAGCGTCGGTTGTGTTGGCGGCTGCGAAAATGGCTGATGAGGTTGAGAAAGGCTTGGTTCCGCCGGAGTTTGGACAAATAGATGTGTTGAGTAAACGGTTCGGCGAGTTCTTTAACAAGCAAACTGACGTTGCTGCTTCGGAATATGCCTCTGTTAATTTGCCTCCTTTCCTGAAAGATGTGTTAATAGGCATGATGAAAACCTCGCTTTCTGAGGCGAAAACTGAAAACCTTAAATAGCCTGCAAATTTTATTCCGTTAAGAAAACAAGGAAAATGTGGTAACTTTGAAATTCGGAGTTTTTCTTTACAAACCAGAGCCCGTTGAGGGCGTTGACTACAACTTCTACCGCATCAAACCAGAATCCGGAACCGTCGGAGAACCAAACCCCGAGATGTACACCAACATCGCCTGTTTCGGCGACAACGCTTTGGCGGCGAAGCGTCCTGAGTGGATTTCAGTTTCAAAAGATGGCCCTGCGTTCCGCACCAACAAGAGGTACAATTTACGCTGGGATGTCCTGTGCATGACGAACCCTGAGGTGAGAGAGTACAACCTTAACTTGATAGAGAAATGTGCCAAAAAAACACCTGGAATAAGCATCAGCAGCCAACACTTTGCTGATCATGGCTTCTGTGTTTGTCCGCGGTGCGTGGAGCAGTGGCGACAAAGCGGACTCAACTGGACAGAATGGCGCGCAAAAACAGTCACAGAATTCCTGAAAGAAGTCCGCCAGCGAGTAGGGAGTAAGCCGTTGTTCGTGAACTTGTTGCCTGACCCTGTGCTGGGCAAAGAACGGTTTGGTTATGATTATGATGCGTTGGCAGAATATGCAGATTATTTTGTCATTCCGATGTTCTCCAAGGCTTATCCGACTCCGTGGTACTGGGAAATGCTTGCACGGGCGTTCAAGAGCAAGCTGAAGAAACCGGTTTTTGTGAACTTTTACGTTCGCGGTCCAGGGGAAACCTGGGAGACGGTTGCGCCCACAAAGCAGATACTAACGGTTGCTACGCGCGCAGCCCGAACAGGCATAGACGGCATTATTTTCTTGGCTGAGAAGGCTGAGTGGATTCGAGAGTTCCAGAGGGCAGCGGTGCAGAGCAAGGACGTGTTGGCGGAGCTCGAGGGGTACGGCGGCGATGAAGTCCTGAGACTAGTCCACAGTTGGGAGTCACTGTTCTAAACCTGATTCTATCCTTCCTTTTATCTAAATCATTTTTGTCGTAACCTTCGAACCCCTTGTGAACTTGTGGTTTTATTGCTAAGAAGCTTTTATCTTAGTCATGGTTTGTTACTACTGATTGCCGCTGAACGGATGTTCTGCCATAATGCGAAACTAATGTGCGATTTTTTTGTCCATAGCCCCCCTTACAAAGAAACTGTATATTCAATCACTCAGAACCTATTTACTCTGAGACGACTACCCTCCATCCCTATTTAAAGAAATAGGGGTGTGCATAATTTTAAATCTAGTTAACGCTCATTTGTTATTATGGAAGCCTGTGAAGTCGTCAGGCTTTTCGTCAACAAAGCTGTTGTTCCAGCTGAACCTAAAAGACGTGGGAATCCAGGTTACGGGCGCCTTAGAGCCTT
>JAOZHY010000033.1 GCA_026014595.1 Candidatus Bathyarchaeota archaeon | reverse complement strand
ATTGGGAAAGGGCTGAACGATGGTACCCTGGTTTGTTGATCAAGTAAAGTACCAAGAATATTAAGTAAGCAATTAACTGCAGAAAAAGTATACAATAAAAAGAAAAAAGCAGTAGTCCTTCTGCTTATGAGCATTGCAACCTTTCGGACTGGGAAGGCAACAGCGGACGAACCACGTACGCGCAGATAAGCGGCTGCTACTACTCGGCGCGGCTGGCAACCTGTGAACAGCTCGTTAAGGAAAGACGGCAAGCCACCGTGATTGTGCTGAGGGAAGCGCGACCCGGCTACATAATGCCCGTCGGCGTCTGGCAAGTCCGCGAGAACGTGCGGAACGCCATGCGCCAGAAACCTTACCTCTTCAATACGCTGCATGAAGCATTGAAGTTCATTGGCGGCAGGTTCGAGATTCCTATGCAGCGGTGGATAATGCAGAGTGAGCTTCTGAAACGTGCACTGTACCAGAGGCGAATAACAGACTTCTTTACTGGCGGTTCGCGGGCTTAAAGACAAGTTTTAAAACAGTATCACCATTAATTATATCAAGGGAAATGTATGCCAAGCGTGACTCTGGAAACAAAGGAGTTCCTTTTGCCTTTTTCAGTGCTTTCAGAAAACCGCCAAGAACCTTTCACCTCCGACCTAGAAGTTGCCGCGGCTTTCGCTCTGGCAGAACTAGATAGAACCAAAGGAGGCGGCTTAATCCTGAGGCAGCCTGAAGAGAAACTGGTTTTCCTTGCGAAGATTGGCTACCCACTGTGGCTGTTTCCCATGGGCGAAAAATCCCTGATATTCGACGGCTTGAGCAGGGCAAGCTACACGTTGCCGTATGGTGAAATTCCAGACGTGAGGGTCTTCTTGGATAACCTGAAACGGGCCTCCAAAACCCTTGAAACCCATGTAGCTTTCCTCGCCGACCACCTGAACTATTTTCAGGCGCCTGTAACAGAGAAAGGCTTGCTAATCAAAGGCTTGATAACGAACCCTGAGTTCCTCGGCGAATTTGAAGTTTACCAACGTGAAGCAACAGAAATCGTTGACCAACCCGCACATATGGCGCTGCTTAATCCAGTTTTAGATGAGTCCACGATGGCGGCTGCGGTTCACGACCTCGACCGGTTATACAAATCTTTCAAGGAGGAAGCCGAAAGGCTTAACCAAAGCATGCGGTTGCTGACCAAAGTAACTAACAACTACATCAAGGAAATCCGAGACAAAGCAAACGTTGAAAGAGCAGAATTCGACGCCAAGATAAAGGACATAGAAGAAATGATCACTCCGAAGGCAGACCGCATCAAGGACGACTACGATGAACAGATAATTGCTTTGACGAAGAACTTTGACAAGGAACGCTTGCCCGCCCAGAAGGAAAAGGTGAAACTGGAAAAGTCCAGAGAGCAACTTCTGACGAAAATCGAGAATTACAAGCTTGAAGCCAAGAGCGCCGCGGAAGCAGACGATTCGGTTAGAGAAAAGAAGTGGAAAGAAAAAGTCAACGAGGCAAAGAAGGAACTATCCGACATTGAAGACAAACTGAAGGAAAACGAAAAGACCCTTAAGGACATGGAGGAACGTCAGTCTCTTGAAGTCTTCAAGCTGCGTTCTGAGCTTGAAGCCAAGATTAAGGAGCTTAGGCAGCCTCTGTTGGAGCTTGAGGCGTCTCGTGACGCTAAAATCCTCATTCACCGGCAAGCGATTGATAAGCTGGAAAAACAGACCAAGCTGATAAGCGACCAGTTGGGCAGAATCGCGAAGCTGAGGGAGGCGAATATCGCCCAGTTTGAGGCTCTCGGGGTTAAACGGGAGTCTGAGTTCAAGGAAATTGGCTTGTTCTACGTGCCGTTCTACTTGACCTGTTATCAGGTGGAATCGAAGAAGCGCTATTCGGTTCTTCCGCCTTCCATGGCGAACCCCATAGGATTCTCTACTAAGCTTAAAGGAGCATTGGGAAGGTCGAAAATCAAGGGACTGCTTGCTCCCCGTTTTGAGACAATAGCTTCGCTGGAGGATACTATTCAAGTGCTGATTCAGCAGAACGCAGTTTTTGACGCCGAGATTAAAGAGAAGGGCGCGAAAAACCATATGTTGAGCGTGGATGCAGTGCGTGAGAGTATAAAGAAAGGGCTGCTTGAACTAAAGAATGAAGGATGGCTCTCAGACAGAGAGTACGATGCTTTAAGCAGGCAAATCGCTTCAGCTTGATTACTCTTCTGGTTGACCAGCCTGTTTCATCATTTTTTCTCGGTACAATTCCATGGAGTAGTTCACGATTTCCTTGGCTTCCTTGGCGTTCTTCCATTCTTTTGTCTTAGCCCACTTGTGCGGCTCCAGCCTCTTGTAGGTCTCAAAAAACTCCTGAATCATCTTCAGCTGATGCTCATGCACGTCGGTTATGTCGTTGTATCCTTCGAACCTCGCGTCGTTTACCAGCACTGAAAGAATCTTTGCGTCGATTCCTTCCTCATCCTCGATTATCAGGGCACCTATGACCCTGACTTTTGCTATCGCTCCAACTTCAAGCGGTTCGTAGCTCAGTGCCATAATATCCAGTGGGTCTTCATCGTCAAACCAAGTTTGCGGAACGAAACCGTACTCAACAGGGAAGACGACGGATGAGGGAATTATCCTGTCCAGAACCAAGACCTCCCAGTCGATGTTGTACTCGTACTTGTCTCTGGAATTGCTCATGACTTCGATAACCATGTTCAAGATTTCTGGGGGCTTGTCCCCTGCTGGAATGTCCCTCCAAAGATTCACGGTTTTTTCCTCACTGATGGTTTTTATTCATCAGTTTCCGTGGTTGCGCGCTTAATATGGATATCGATGCTTCCGCCTGAAATTTTAGTTGCTGGTGGAATGTCGTCTGGATAACCAAAATTGTTGTCGTAGACGACCTTTCTTGTTGTTTTGTCCCAGATTTTTATTCTGAATTTCTTGGTTCTGCCGCCGTCTTCTTCATGCTCATCAACTATGGTGACTGTGAATCCAAAGTTTCCGACATCGTTAATCGTGCCCGAGCCTTGGAATTGAGCCCTTTTTTCTGATACGACAAGCCAGTCATAACCTGTGCTCTTAAAAGTCATTCCTGCCTGGTCGAATATGAATTCGGTTTGACCTGTTGGAGTAGAGGTGCCCTTCAGATATCTGGATTCAAATTTGAACGTGGCTTTCCCTGAGAGCGCAGGGTTTGCGGCGTATGCTCCGGCTGGCGAGTGTATCCAGCCTTCGCCAGTTACAAACCCCGCATCTGGGTCATAAACTACCAGCGTTGTGCCTTTCTCGGATGCTTTGTTGCCCATTTCGTCGGTACCTCGCACCTGCAGATTGTAAACTCCTGTTTTCTCCACCGACAATTTCGCCACTATCTGCTCTTTTGGACTGTCCAAGGCGCCATTTGCCGGTTCCATTTGGCGCCATGATGCTCCATTAAGGCTGTACTCGGCTGCTGTGATTTTTGAGCCGCCAGTGGTGGTGTCATCGAGTTTGGCACTCAATATGAAAGGAGTATTCACCATTACTGGGTTGGGGTTGGCTGTAACGTCGCTGGGTATTGGTCCTTCGGTGTCGCGTGCTCGCTCTTCTTCTATCGTTTCGCGTTTGCTGTACATGATGGCGGCGGCAACAATCCCTATCAGAATGATTGAAAGGATAACTGAAATCACGGGTATTCGGATACCGGTGTTCGGAATCTCAAATAGAAGCGTATTCCTCAGTGAAAGAACAACGCCCGAGAAAAGCAGCGAAATCAGGTTAATCACTTTAATCATCGGGTTCAAAGCCGGTCCAGCTGTGTCCTTCAACGGGTCGCCAACGGTGTCACCTATTACGGATGCCTTATGACTCTCTGAATATTTGCCGCCGTAGAATCCGTCTTCTATCTTCTTCTTTGCGTTGTCCCAAGCTCCGCCCGAGTTTGCCATGAAAACGGCTAACAGCTGACCAGTCAGTATTACTCCCGCTAGAAAACCGCCCCACGCTGCTGTTCCCAGAAGTGTACCAACTGCCAGAGGAGCCAATATGGCTATTATTGCTTGGCTTGCCAGTTCTCGTTGCGCGGCGGAAGTGCATATGCTTACGACGGAGGCATAATCGGGCAGTTTCAACCCTTCTATTATTCCAGGAACTTTGAATTGTTTTCTGACTTCTTCAATGATTTTTCCAGCCGCCCTGCTGACAGCTCGAATAGATATGAAACTGAACAGGAAGGGAAGCGCACCGCCGATGAGAAGTCCCACGAAGACCAGAGGATCTGCAATGTCAAGGTTGACGTTTACGGTCGCCGTGAATGCAGAAAATAAAGCAACAGCTGCCAATACCGCTGATGCTATGGCTAAGGACTTGGTGACTGCCTTGGTTGTGTTACCTGATGCGTCTAGGTCCGCCAGAATTTGACGGGGTTTACCTTCGAGTCCAGCCATTTCACCTATGCCGTTTGCATTGTCCACGATGGGACCGAAGGTATCCATGGCTACGTTGTTGCCTGTCTGCGTTAGCATCCCGATGCCTGCGAGAGCAACGCCGTAAAACGTGAACAATATTCCTGCTCCCGTCCAAATTACAGCCGAAATCACGATTGTGAGCCCTATTAGGAAGATTGTCCAAACAGTGCTCTCGAAACCCAAAGCGAGACCCTGCAATATGAGCGTCGCTGAACCTGTTTTACTCGTAGCGGCCACTTTATCAACAGGGTTCTTGTTGGGGCTAGTGAAGTGATTTGCGAGTTTGTTGAAGCTGATCGCGAGAATTATGCCCATAGTAGTGGCTAAAAACACTCGGATATCGTTCACGTAAAAAATAGACAACAACAGAAAGCTGACTGCTGAAATCACGCTGGAAAGGTCATATGACAAATCCATCGCCTTGAAGGCGTCGCCCTTCGTCAAACGCTCAGGCCAAACTGAAACGAAGTAGGTGCCTATGACCGTGCTTACGACACCTATGCCACGCGCTAAGAGAGGAAAAACAATCCACTTAGCCTCGAACGGCTGGATGGCCAGACCCAAAATGAGCGCGGAAACCATCGTCACCTCGTAGGATTCAAAGATGTCAGCCGCCATGCCTGCGCAGTCACCGACGTTATCGCCCACAAGGTCTGCCACCACGGCTGCGTTTCGAGGGTCATCTTCAGGAATCCCCACTTCAACTTTGCCGACTAAGTCTGCTCCTATGTCTGCGGCTTTGGTGTATATACCGCCGCCGACCCTCATGAACAGGGCTAGGAGAGTGCCGCCGAAGCCAAAGCCCAACAGAACATCAGGTGCTTGCTTGACATAAATCAAGAAGATGATTGTTCCGCCCAGCAAGCCTAAGCCGTCGGTGAGCATTCCAGTGATGGTTCCTGTGCGGTACGCTATCTTTAATGCCTCACGGAAGCCTTTCTTTGAAGCTTCGGAAACGCGGATGTTTCCCTGCACCGCCATGTTCATTCCAATGTAGCCGATCATGGCGGAGAAGAAGGCTCCAATCAAGAATGCGCCGACTCGTCCGATTATTATGAAAACTGGGTTCGGAATAGCTGGGTTGTTTGTAACTGCAGGGTCAAGCGCTGCTGAAAAATACAGGAAGGCGCCCAAGATACCTATGAACAAAATCAAAGACTTAAACTGTGTTCGCAGGTAGGCATTTGCTCCCGCTTTAATCCCGTTCCAGACATCTTTAACTTTGCCTGAACCTGAACTCTCCCGGAGCACCTGTCTTCTCAGAATAAGCGCATAAATCAACGCGCCGATGGCTACCGCCACTACGGAATAAAGTCCAACTATTTCGAAAGTCGAAAGTACAGTCATAGCTCCGACTGTGAGTAAGGCGAAGCTTATATAATTTATCGAGGAGACGCCTTGGAAACTTGCTTATAACTGATGGGATTAATGCTTTAGGACGTTCCGCTTGTTTTTCTGCCTTCCAGCCCTTCTTTCTTGATTTCCTCAGCTATCTTCCTGCCCAGTTCAGTGAGACAGTAGATTTTGTAGGTGTTGCGCCCGTTTCTTGAAATCCGAGTGTCCTCATTAAAAAGCTGGGCGTCCCTGAGAAGCTGGCAGTTCTTCAGGTCCGAAGAGGGCGTGAGCATTCCTTCGGTTGATTCCAAGTACCAGATGCACTGATCTTTGTTGTCTAAAGCCGCCAAAAGGTACTTCTTGTAGACTCCCACGCGGGTTTTGATGTAGCTGGAAAGATAAGTGCTTAGCTCCTCTGTCATAAGATTAACTGGCATGTCTTACGGATTTAAGTCTTATCTCTCCAACTGTTGAAGGACCATTTTTTCAACCATAATTTCTGTCGAAAAATGATTCCAGCTTAGTTGCTTCGGCTTTCTTCAACACTTCTGCGCACTTCTTCGGGTCCAACGCCTTAAACTCCAGCCCCATAGTCACCAGCAGCCTCTGCACGTCTTTTCCCAAACTCGGCGCAACAAGAACCCCGCGCAATTCACGTTCCGCCTTGCTTTTTATGGCGTCTATGTACTTGGCGAGTTGCAGAACCGCCTCCTTCCCAGCGGTTTTCCGCTTAACCTCCACCACCACAAGCCTGCCGTCCTTGTCCACGCCGTAAACGTCCACAAACCCTGGCTCAACCTTCTTCTCGTAACTAATCGGCTTAAAACCCTCCTCCAACAGCGAAGGCTTCAGCAGAATCGCGCGGTGCATGTCCTCCTCGCTCGCGTACAGCAGGAACTCGCCTGAATCCGCGAGGCTTAGGCTGGAAACCATGAAGATTTCGCTGAACGTCACTCTTACGCTCTCGCGGGGCTTCTGCCTGACCCCATGCACCTCGACGGAATCCGCTTTCGCTTGAACGTGGAAGACGCTGCCCGCTGGTTGCCAGTTGACCGGCTCATACCCGACAGGGCGGTGGACGAGGAGCGAACCGTCCCCTTTGATGATTAACAAGCGTTCTCCGGGTTCAAGTGTGGACGCGGCGCGTCCCGTGTAATGCACATGGCATTTGCCCGCGACTATGAGGGTTCGCCGCTGCACAAGCGCTTTCCCGATGATCTCGGCGGCTTCCGCCATCTTCGGGTTCATCAGAACCGTCTGCTTATCCTGTTCCTGCATCCTGTTTTTCAGCCAAGTATTTTAGAGGGCTCCATTGTAGATAAGATTTCTGAAGGGTTGAGCTTTCGTGAACAGGTGGGACATGAAGCGCAGGGTGATGCGACGCTACGATGCCACGGCACGGTCGTATGATGAGCAGTACCGTGAAGAGCAGGAAGCCAAATACAAAAAAGCTCTAGAACATTTGACCATAACTGGTGGCAGCGTGATTTTGGATGTCGGATGTGGCACAGGGCTCCTGTTCAGCCACGTCGCGCCCAAGGCTCAAACCGTTGTAGGGGTAGAGATTTCAAGTGGATTGCTGGTTAGAGCTAAGAAAAAGGCGGAAAGACTCCATAATATCCACTTGGTTCAGGCTGACGCGGACCACCTGCCGTTCAAGAATGACGTTTTCAGCGTGGTTTTCGCTTTTACGGTGCTTCAGAACATGCCTAAACCCAATGTAACGTTAGGTGAGTTAAAACGCGTCACCAAATCAGACGGCACCCTTGTGGTAACTGGGCTAAAGAAGGCTTTCTCACTCAATGACTTCATGGACATGCTTGAGGATGCTGGGTTGAGGGTGGTTTCGTTTGTTGATGATGAAGTTTTAAAGTGTTATGTCGCTGTTGCTCGCTTTTTATTTGCTTAGCAATTGTATATGAGCCACTTGCCCTGTGTCCGCGTAGATGCCAACAGTTATCGTGTTTATGTTTCCCTGGTAAACTCTGTCAAGACGCAGCACGACGTACCAATATGGAATCAGTCCCGTGGAATCAGGTCTCGGATGGGGAGCAAACTCAACTGACACAGGTTCGTTTAACACCGTGAAGCCGGAAATTTGTGTACCATTTAAGCTCCAAGATAAGGTTTTAACATAGCTTTTCGCTATTGCTACAGCTTCCTCTTTGGAAACGTCTAGACTGGAGCTGCCTACAGTAAAGAAGAAGTAGCCATCCGTCATTTCTTTCAAGAAACGATTCTCGAATACCATCCGCAAGCCTTTAGGTGCAAAATCGATGCCGTTTTCAGTGTGCATCCATAGGAGTTCGCCGCTTCCTTCGTCGGTAACCGTGACTTTCAGCTTAATGTTTCCTTGCGTTATTTCCGTGTTTTCCGTCTTGTTCAGCGTGTCTATGAGGCTACTCATTTCTTCCAAGTACTCGTCTCCTGAATAGGCTTTGTACTTGTCCAGCGCGTTTCTCGCATTTTCTAATAAATCGCTTGATGGAGTTTGCGTGTAGATTGGTGAGCTTTCAATTAAGTTTAGTTGGAAGCGTGAGAAGTGGTTGTTTCTAAACCTGAAAACCGCGTCCAAGTTGCTTTCGCTACTGGTTAAAGAATATCTTAGCACTTCCTCAGTTGCCCCCAAATCTGAACGGTACTCTATGGTATTGCTGAGCAGCGTTACCTTGTACTTTGTTATGTCGATTTGGGCGATGTCGCGTATGATAGATGCAACCTTGTGTGTGCTGCCCCATGCTAGTAGTTGCTGGTTTTGAGCCTTCAGCTCATCCAAGCTGCTGTTCAAGTCATTTAAAGACAAATATTGAACAGTAGATACGGTTGCTAAAAGCATAACGATGACTAACAACGCTGCAAAGAAAACTTTCCACCTGAAAGGCAAAGCCAAATGGTACTTTGACTTAATCTCAGGAACCTCTTCTACGCTTTTCATGGCGTTTACGGTAGCTTCTCCAAAAGTAGACAGCTTATACTTGCCGTTCTCCATTTTAAAGACCAGTTCCCCGAGGCTCTCCAGATGATAAGTCAAGTTCGGAGTTGAAACCTCAAGAGCTTCAACAATCTCCGTAAAAGTGAGGGGCTTATCAGCGAGCATCCTGAGGATCTTGCGCCGCACCGGGTGCTTCAGCGAAGAGAACATAATTGAGTAAATCTCTTCCTCAGACCCAGCCATGAACACCCACAATGAACTTGTAATGCAACGAACGCGTATAAAACTTGTCAAAATCAGCCCTGTTTCTGAACAACGCCCTTGGTTTTTATCGCTCCAGCACGCCTTCAAATATTCATGGTTAAAATGTCTTTTCTTTCAAGCAATATTTATATCGTTATCGTTGCATTCAAACATTCTATAAACCGTGTTCAAGCGTTGAATTGGTATTTGACGCCTGTATAATCTCCTGGTGGTAAGATAAGATGCCGTTAAAAACCGTGAAGAAAGACACGGCAGACACGCTAACTCTTGAATGGATTTTGCACGTTAAGAACTACAAGCTTACTCTGGACAAGGCAAGGTGCGCGGGCTGCCAGATATGCAGTTTAGCCTGCCCGAAAGAAGCCATAAAAGTTGAAAAACAACCGAAAGCGCAGGGCGAGAAGGCCAAGAAAGCCAAGGTTGACATAGACCTTGCGAAATGCAACTTCTGCGGCATATGCGATATAACCTGTCCATACGGCGCCATAAAACTCACCTTGAACGGCAGCCACGATCTCTCAGTGCTCGCGAAGGAAAGCTATCCTGAGTTGGTGCGCGACATAAAAGTGGACACGCGCCAGTGTCCGAAAGAATGCGACGACTGTGCCGAAGCTTGCCCGCTAGGCTTGATAACGGTTTCCAAAATAGGCTTTGGCGGGAAACCCGTTCAGAACCTGACGGCTTTGACGCCGAGCGAGAGGAGCCGCGTGCAAATCAACCTTGCCATCCAGAAAGAGTACTGTCCAACCTGCCGCGTCTGCGAGTACAAGTGCGCGCCGGGCGCCATTAAAGTGCGGAAGTTCATGGAGGGCAAAATCAGCATCGACCAGTCGAAGTGCCCTGAAGGCTGCACCGACTGCTTGGACATCTGTCCCATAACGGGTGCACTGTTCCTCTCAGCGGACGGAAAGGTTCAGGTTAACGAGTTGTTCTGCGACTACTGTGGCGCATGCAAAGTCGTCTGCCCAGTAGACGAGGCTTTAACGCTCAAGAGGACGAGGATTCTTCACACGCCAGTGCATTCTGGCGCATGGAACAAGGCGCTGGAAAGACTCACGTCACCCGTTGACGCTGTAAAGGAGTTGAAGGCAACAGGCTCCAAGAAAGCGCGTGAAGCCGTGTGCAAGCGGTTCGTGTTTGAGGAGGTTATACGATGAGCCAGCCTGAAACAGGTAAGCAGCCTGCACCTGAGCCACTGCGCATAGGCGTTTTCATTTGCCACTGCGGTTTAAACATAGCTGGCACGGTGGACATCAAGGAGCTTGTTGAGTACTCTAAGACTATTCCAGACGTGGTTTACGTCAAGGAAAACCGTTACACCTGCGCTGACCCAGGGCAAGATGAAATTCGAAAAGGCATAAAGGAGTACAAGCTGAACCGCGTGGTTGTCGCTGCTTGTTCGCCCCGCATGCACGAGGCAACGTTCCGCCGAACCGTTTCAGAAGCAGGTTTGAACCCGTTCCTTTTTGAAATGGCAAACATCCGCGAGTTCAGTTCATGGTGCCACCCAAGCACCCCGAAGGAAGCCACGGAACGCGCCAAAGACGCGATTCGGATGGCCGTAGCAAAGGCACGCTTATTGATGCCGTTGCAGACGATTGAGGTGCCGGTGACCAACAAGGCGCTGGTTATAGGCGGAGGCATCGCGGGCATGAACGCTGCGCTGGACCTTGCGGAGATGGGCTTCAAGGTTTATCTGCTAGAGAAAAGCGAAAGCATCGGCGGGCACATGGCCGCGCTGGACAAAACATTCCCCACATTGGACTGCAGCATCTGCATCGAAGGCCCGAAGATGGTGGACGTGGGCAGACACCCGAACATTCAGATAATCGCCAACGCCGACCTCCTCAAGGTAGACGGTTACGTTGGCAATTTCAAGGTGAAGATTCGCAGGAATCCGCGGTACGTGATGGCGGACAAGTGCACGGGCTGCGGCGAATGCAAAGACGTTTGCCCCATCGAGTTCCCCAACGAGTGGGACATGAACCTTGGCACACGCAAAGCGATTTCGGTGCCGTTTGACCAGGCTGTGCCGCTGATTTATACCATAAACAAGGATTACTGCATCGAATGCTACAAGTGCGTGGACGCTTGCGGCGCCAGAGAAGCAATTAACTTCGAGCAGAAACCTGAGGAAATCGATATAGAAGTAGGCGCCATAATCGTAGCCACGGGCTACGACGTTTACCTGCCCTACGACATGCCCTTGCTGGGTTACGGGAAGTACCCGAACGTCATCACCAGCATGGAGTTCGAACGCCTAATCCTCGCAGCAGGCCCAACAGGCGGCAGAGTCATAAGGCAATCGGACGGCCAGAAACCGCATTCTGTAGCGTTCATCCAATGCGTCGGCTCGCGGGACAAGAACAAGTACCCATACTGCAGCAACTATTGCTGCATGTACACGCTAAAGCACGTCGTGCAGTTGAAGGAGAAGTACAAGGAAGACATCGAAGTTTACGTGTTCTACATGGACATACGCAGCCCAGGCAAAGGCTACGAAGAATTCTACGACCGCGCCAGAGAGAAAGGAGTCAACTTTATCCGCGGGCGCGTCAGCCGCATAGACGAAGACCCGAAAACGCATAACCTGATTCTGCATTCTGAAGACGAGAACCTCGGCGTTCCCATAGAAATCGAAGCTGAAATGGTCGTCTTGGCAACCGCCTCAATACCCAAGAAAGGCTCTGACGAGTTAGCTCGCATCCTCAACCTGACCCGCGGCGCAGACGGCTTTTTCATGGAGAGCCACCCGAAGCTGAAGCCGATGGATGCCCCGACTGACGGCATATTCTTCGCTGGCGCCTGCCAAGGCTTGAAGGATATCCCCTACAGCGTTTCACAGGGAAGCGGCGCCGCTTCACGCGCAGCAACAGTCATCTCCAAGCCAACATGGAAAATTGAACCCATAGTCTCGGTCATCGACGAAAGCAAGTGCCGAAACGTAACCGCCAAATGCGGCATATGCGCCGACAAATGTCCCTACCAAGCGATAAAAGTCGAGCCGAACAAGCCAGCGCAAGTCATCACTGCCAGCTGCCACGGATGCGGAACATGCGTTGCAGAGTGCCCGCAGGACGCGATTACGCAGATGCACTTCACGGACGCGCAGATAATGGCGCAGATACGCGCGGCGCTGGAGAAAGACCCAGAAGACAAGATTCTGGCGTTCCTCTGCAACTGGTGCAGCTACGCCGGCGCCGACCTCGCGGGAACAAGCCGTTTCGAGTACCCGCCCTCAATAAGGGCGATACGCGTGATGTGCTCGGGCAGAGTTGACCGCGACTTCATACTGGAAGCGCTGCGGCTTGGCGCGGGCATGGTACTGGTTGGCGCTTGCCACCTGCCATACGACTGCCACTACATTAGCGGAAACTACAAGATGAAAGCCCGCACAGACGCGCTCAAGGGCATGTTGGAGAAGCTGGGCATGAGTCCGGAACGGTTCCGAGTGGAATACGTTTCCGCCGCCGAAGGCGTCCACTACGCCGAGCTTATACGCGAAATAGACGCACAGATGCATGCGTTGGGCAAGGAGAAGATTAAGGCAGAGAACGCGAAGCTGAAGCCAATCATCGAGAACATGCTGAAAAGAAAGAAACAGTAACCACAACAACCCTCACGCCCCAGCATTCAAATATTCCATTTTTTTCCCTACAAAAGGGCAAATAACAGAAAAAACAGAACTATTGTTTGAACAACTTGTTACCTACATTAACTTCGACCAATATAATGAAATATTGGAAATGACAAAAATCCCTAAAGATAGAAATTTAATTACCGTTTTTTGAACAATGCGACTCCAGCGACCGCAACACTTATGGCCGCCGCGGCTGCTACTGGATTAACCTGCGCAAAGGCTTCAGTGATTAGTGCATAAAGCGTGGCTATCGCCATCAAGGCTGCACAAACTATGCCCAATGCTAATGCGAGGTTTCTGCGGCTCAATTTTTTCCAACTCACATAAGAATTGTTCAGAGTTGATTTAATCCTAAGCTTTAGAACAAACCGTCTAGAGAACAGAACACGGCTCACGCCCTGATTCATCTTAACCACTTTAAATAAGGAAGAGGATAGACGCAAGATAGCGGGAAACCAGTCTATTTGGAGCCTATTAGTGGTTGGTTGCAGGAACCTATAGAGGGGTAGGGGTCGCTATTGACGCAAAAAACAGTCAAACCATATTGAAAGACTGCTTTGGTCGCTAGAGAAAGATGTCACTGTTCCTGCATAGCGTCGCCAAAAATGCGCTTTAACTCTCTCTTCATGGCTGCAATGTCATGCGTCAATCCGAAGTAATCCGCAAAATAATCGGTAGTCCGCAAAGCCATGGAACGCCCGCTTCTCTCAGCCGCAATCAACCCCATATCCTTAAGAAGCTTCACGTGACCATACGCGTGCTGCCCCCGCACCTCAATGACTCGTTTCTGCGAAACAGGCTGCCTATAGGCGATGTAAGACAAAGTCTTCAACGGTCCAGAAGACAACAAAGGTCGGTTGACAAGTTTCTTCACCAAAGGCGTGTAATCCGCTTTAAGCTGCATAACGTACCGTTCATCCTTCAGCTCCAAAATCTCAAGCGCCGTGTTCCGCACAGAATACTCTTGCATCAGAACCTTGACAAGTTTCTGAGTTTTGTTTTTCGACCGCGTGTTCAGAACGGAACCCAACTCGTTGAGGTCTAAAGGGCGACCAGCAACGTACAAAGCAGCCTCCAACAGCCTCAGCGCCCTCTGCCTTTTCTCATCTGGCGAAGGCGGACCCGCAGGTTTTTGGTCAACTGGCTGGTTTTTGGTCTCTTGCAAGGTTCAAGCTCCCCACAGCTATGTACAGTTCTTCTGTTTCCTCGTTCTGCCAAAGGCTCACTTTGCCATCTTGCGCCAGAAACAGAAGCAGAATAAACGTGCGCACCGCTTCGATTCTGGCAACACCCTTTACCAAGGTTGAAAACTCAATTATTCCAGCACCTTTAACTTTTTCGCACAGAACTTCATACAGCTTCTCCATCTGCAGCTCGATTTCCGCCAGAAACATCTCAAACTGAGGCAGAATATCTGACACTGCTGGAAGAACAGGCTGCGCAACCACCCTGTCCAGCCGAAGCATTTTCTCACCCTTCAACACCTCATCCAAAACCTCCAGCAAGTTCTGAATCGTGGTCGATGTCAATTCCTGTCGCAGAGGCAGAAACAGCGGTGGCGGAACAAAATCCTGAGGAGGTTTTGGCGGCGCTGGCGGTTCCTGAAGAGTAAGCAACAGCTTAGACTTCATCAAGTAAATTAGCGCGGAAGAGTCCAGCGCCACGCCTGAAGCCCTAAAATCCACCTTCCCCGTGCTTTCCATCTCCGAAAGGAACGACCTGAGCAGGTAAGCGATGTTCACGTTCCACGGCGTAAGCTTTTCAAGCTTGCTTAACTCAAAGAGGATGTTCCATGGCGGTCTCAAGTAAAAAGGCTTCTTAACCACTGCTGACATCAGCTAGTTGCCTCCAAGAACTTGGCGGAAATCACGCTTGAGACACCGTTACGCTCGTACACGCCATAAACTTTCTGCGCCTTGTTCACCATTTCAGGCTTCAAGGTAATTACGATAAACTGGATTTTTCCAGCCTCTTCCAAGAGGACATCGGCAAGCTTCGAAACGTGAAAAGCGTCAAGGTGCGCGTCAACCTCGTCAAGAATGTAAAACGAAGAAGGCGTGAAATCCTTCAAGGCGAAAATGAAGGCTACAGCCGCAACGGAACGTTCGCCGCCGCTGGCACCGCTAACAACGATGCTGGGCTTGTTGGGAAACTGCACAATCATGTCGATGCCGCCCTGGAAAGGCTCATCTGGGTTTTCCAGCTGCAAAAACGCGACGCCGCCACCAGTCAGCTTTGAGAAGTAGTTTTTGAGTTGCTGGTTGATTTTATCGAACGCATCCATGAAAACCCGGCGTTTCTTGTTTTCAATTTCATCCATAAACTGCACGATGGCTTGCTTTTCCCTCTCAAGTTCGTTGAGACGAAGAGATAGTTCCCTGTACCGTGAAATCTGCTCGGCGTAATGCGACAGGGCAAGCTGGTTCACGCCACCTATTCTTTCAAGCTCAAACTGCATCATCCGAATCGAGGTTTCTGCGTCTTCAACCTGCTTCTCTGTCGTCTCTAAAGGCTGCTCATAACCAGACTGCCGTAGCTGACTTAGATACTGCTGAAGACGAAGCTGGTAAGTCTGAATGCTGAGTTGAAGCTGGTTCAAGAGCATGTCAGCCTGCTCGTACTCCGCATCCAGCAGTCGAAGCTCCGTGTCGATGGCGTCTATTTGCGTGGTGAACTTTTTCGATTCCTCCCTCGCGCTGAAAACTGCTTTTGAAAGTTCAACGCGGCTCTTTTCCAACTCAACAAGCTCCTGCTTCAAGGATTCACGTTCCTGAAGCGCTTCAGCCACCTCCTTCTCAAGCTTCTTCTGCTGCTGCTCCACTTTCGAAAGCTGAATCTTAACGTTCATATACCCGACTCGCAGAACATTGTCGAATTGGGATTGGCGCGTATTAATTTCAGTTTGCACCGTGCCAAGCTGCTGTCTGAGAGTGATTATCTCTTCCGCAAGCTTCTCACGCTTCACTTCTAACTCTTGTATGTGTGCAACATCGGTTTTCTGCCTCAAAACCGCCAGCGCGGCTTGGAGTTTCTGGAGTTCCTTCCGGATTGAGTTCCGTTCAGACCTGTAAAGAGCCATCTGGGCTTTTCCAGCCTCTATTTCCTTTTCAAGCTTGACGCCGTATTTCTCCACGCGCCTGACGTTGCTTTGGGTTCGCTTGACGCTTCGTTTGACCCTGATCATTTCCCTATCAAGAGTGTTTATGGAATCGGTTAAGCGGGCAATCTCGATTCTGGTTCGCTCAATCTCCTCTTCGAAGACTGCGATGTCGCTGTCTCTTTGAGACAGGTGTTGCTGAAGCGCCTTCACAGCCTCATCGAGACTCTTGATGGCGTTTTCGCTGGGAATAATCTTCGAAAAATCTATAGGCGCCCTATAATAACCACTTTCGAATGCGCCTCCCGGCTCATAAAGGTCGCCGTTAACGGTGACAGCGCGATACCCCTCATTCGAGAGTGCAAAGGCGGTTTTGTCGTCTGAAACAATCAGCGTGTCTCCAAAAACGTAGTTGACTGCTGGCTCATTGCTGTGGGCGCACTTTATGAAGCTGGAAGCTGCACCGTTCACGCCTCGTCTGTCAGGAATTTTCATGGGACGTGGTTTTAAGGCTCCCTCGAGCGGGATGATTTTTATTCTGCCCAGCTTCATTTTTCTCAGGGTTTCCGTGCACGTAAAGGCTGATTCTATGTCTTTCACGACAAGGGCGTCAAGCCAGCCAGCGGCAGCCGCAACTATAGCTTTCCTGTAGTCCTTGTCAATCTTGATGAGGTTGCGCAGTCGGCCATAAACGCCAGTTATCGCGCCTAACTCGCCTAGTTCCTCTATACTGCGCAACGCTTTTTCTTCAGCTGCCACAGTTTCAGCGAGTTCTCGCTGGGTAGCGAATTCTATAACTGCTTCTTTCGCGGAAGTGGCGATTTTTTCAGCTTGAGAAATTTCCTTTTCAACGGCATCTCTTTGGGCAGTTTTTCGTTCAATGGCATGTTCCAAGTTCTTAAGCTGAGCTTTCTGTTCTTTCTGAACGCGGTCAAGGTCAGCCAGTGAAGTTTCAATTTCAGCAAGTGCCGCAGTATATCTTTCTCTGCGTGCATTCAATTCCTTGAGCCGCCCAGTACTGAGCCGAACAGCTGTTTTGTTTTTCAAGTATTCAGACCTTAAGAAAGCCAGCCGTCTAAGGTGGGCGTCAATTTGCTGCTCGATTTTGCGGATTTCGCGGCTGTTCTCCCCTAAACCGCCCCATAGCTGCGCGGTTTCCTGCGCAAGAGTCTCATGTTCAGCCTCTTTTTGGCTTATTTGAGCCTTAAGCCTATCATAGTCGGCTCGGTTGGCTCTTATTTTTAATCGGTTTTCGCGGATTTCGTTCCTAATGGATTGGTACTGTTCAAGGTTGTTTTCTCTTACGCGCTTGAGGCTTTCGAAGCTGGCTTGCCCAGAACTTATTTTAGTGGTTAACTCAGTGAGTTTGGATTTCAATTCGCCAATTCTTATCTGCACCTTCAGGACTTGTGAGCCGCCTTCTTCAACGATTTCTGAGCTGAGTTTCCGCCATTCACTTTCGATGTCGCGTCTTTTGGATCTACGTAGGTCGCGGAGCTCCCTCAATTTTTCAACTTTGGCTCTGACTTTGTCGGCTTGGGCTTGGGTTTCTTCCACTTTCTTGTTTAGTTGGACTATGTCGTGTGAGATTTTGATGGCTTCGAATTTTTTGATTTCGTTCTGAATGAAACTGTAGCGGAGCAGTTCATTGCGTTCGCGTTCAAGGTCGTCTAGGCGTTTTTGCACCTCGTCGATTCTGCCCATGGCGGTGCGGATTGAGATGTCTGCAGTTCTCAGTTTCTCTTCCGCCTGAGCTTTTTCCGCGTCGTACTGTGCTATGCCTATCAGGTCTTCGATGATTTTTCGGCGTTCCATGGGGTTAACGTCGGTAAGCCGCGTTATGGTGCCCTGCGGAATTATGTTCTGGCTGGTGCTGCTTATGGCTGCCATGGAGAGAATTTCGAGGATGTGCGCCCTTGAGATTCTTCTGCCGTTAAGCCTGTAAACGCTCTGTCCATTTCTGTAAACCTCCCGCGAAACCGTCACCGTCGCAGTGTCAACGGGCATGGTGCCGTCGGAATTATCGAATTGAATGACAACCTTGGCCATTTTCGCCTTTTCCAGCCCTGCCTTTTCAGAGCCATGGAAAATTAATTTTGCCGCGTTTTCAGCACGCATCCTTCTCGTGCTTAACTCGCCCAACGCGAATAAGCATGCGTCCATAATGTTGGTTTTTCCGCTTCCGTTCGGGCCTGTTATGGCTGTGAAGCCCTTATCTAGAACTACTTTAACCGTTTGAGGTCCGAAGGACTTGAAGCCTTTAAGCTCGATTTTTTTAATGTAGGGCATTTATTCTTGCGCCCTCACTTTCGGAAGCGTATCATCCTTTTCATTTAACAAGTCATCGCTATTCTTATAAAAGCTTATACATATGGTTCCACGTTTAAAATTATATGTTTGCGAACCACCCTCAACTTCTGAATAGAACTGCTCTCGTCTTCCCCTCGGCATAGTTGAAAACTGCACTTAGAGTCGCTTCGAATCTTCCGATTGCAAGAGTTCCGCTCGTGCTTATCAAGCCTGAGCGCAAGCAACAAAATGACCGCTCTTAACCTCAGTCAGTCCTGGTCTTCGCTCAGCGCATACTGTTTTTGCAAAGGGGCATCTCGGGTTGAAACGACAGCCTGAAGGAGGAGTTATTGGGCTTGGAACTTCTCCCAGCAGACGTGCTTTGATGCCTTTTGCTTTCGGGTCTGGTATAGGCACAGCTTCGATCAATGCTTGAGTGTAAGGATGAAGTGGATTATCGAACAACTCATCAGTGTCCGCCAACTCAACTATCTCTCCCAAGTACATCACGCCCACTCGCTGACTGATCTGTCTTACTGAGCTTAAATCATGGGAGATGTACAAAAAGGATAGTCCCATAATCTTCTGTAGATCTCCCAGCAAATTGAGTATTTGCGCTCTGATTGACACATCTAATGATGAAACAGGCTCATCAGCCACTATAAATTCTGGTTCGACTGCGAGAGCCCTTGCTATGCAGATTCGCTGCCTTTGCCCGCCGCTAAATTCATGAGGGTATCTTTCAGCATGATATTCTTCAAGTCCTACAAGATTCAGAAGCTCGTAAACTCGTTCTTGACGCTTTTCCTTAGCAACATGTTGGTGGATGACAAATGGTTCGGAGATAATATCGTTGACCGTCATTCTTGGATCCAGAGAACCGTAAGGGTTTTGAAAAATCATCTGCATTTTTCTTCGAAGCTTCAGTTTCTCTTCTTTGTCTGCTGACTTGAACTTTTCATAAATGTTTTCACCGTCAATAAAAACCTCGCCTGAAGTCGGCTCGATTAAATTTAAGATTAATCGGGCTGTAGTAGTTTTTCCGCATCCACTCTCCCCAACCAATGCAAATGTTTCTCGCCTATTAATATCGAAACTGATGTTGTCGACGGCGTGAACTTGTCCTATTTGTTTCTTCGTTAGGACTCCTCGCGAGTAGACTGGGAAGTACTTGACAAGATTTCTAACTTGGACGAAGTTGGAATCATCCACTTTAGTGATTCTCTCCCTTCAGACTAATGTTCTTCCATTCGTAACATGCGACAAAATGCTCCGGCTCCACTTCTTCGAGTACTGGCGGCTCTTCTGCACATTTTCCTGTAGCATACTCACACCGTGGATGGAAGCGGCAGCCCGAGGGTGGCTCAATCAAGTTTGGTATATTTCCTGGAATAATCCTTAATTTTTTCTTACGATCCAGCCGAGGAACAGCAGCAAGTAGCAAGGCTGTATAGGGGTGCCTAGGGTGTTCATATAAATCCTCGGTTTTTGCGATTTCACAAACATTTCCTGCATACATGACAACCACACGGGTAGTCATCTTGGCAATTATCCCCATATCATGAGTGATCATAACTAAAGACATGCCAAGTTTTTTCTTCAACTCTTCCAATAGGTCAAGAACCTGTGCTTGGATCGTGACATCCAGTGACGTTGTTGGTTCATCAGCAAACAGCAGGGTAGGTTGGAGAGCCAGAGCCCGCGCAATTGCCACCCTTTGCTTCATTCCCCCGCTAAATTGGTGCGGAAATTCTCTCATCCGAATTTCAGCTTCTGGGATTCCCACCAAATTCATGAGGTCAATTATTTTCTTGCGGCACTCTTCTTTGGATATTTTTTCATGGGCTAACAAGACATCTCGAAGCTGAGTTTCAACATTAAAAATAGGGTTTAAGGACGAAGATGGGTCTTGGAATATTATAGCTATCTCTCTTCCCCGCATTGCTTGCATTTCTGTTTCGTTTTTCTCCAGGAGGTCTTCGCCTTTGAACTCGATTTTTCCTTCCACTATCTTTCCAGGTTTGGGAACAATCCGCAGTACTGAAAGCGCCGTAACGGTTTTTCCCGAACCTGATTCGCCGACTAGACCTAGGGACTCTCCTTTTCTCACGTCAAAGGATACGTTGTCAACCGCTTTTACGATTCCAGCTTCGGTGAAAAAGTAGGTTTTTAATCCTTCGATTTTGAGTAGAGTTTCAGCCATTCAGTTTTCTCCGTCAGTCTCTGAGTCTTGGGTTAAGGGCGTCCGATAGTCCATCTCCTAAGAGGTTAAAACCAAAAACTGTTATGAGAATTGCAAGTCCAGGGAACACTTCAGCCCACCAAACTATTCGCATGTCTGAGAAGTTGTTCTCGAGTATCTGTCCCCATGTCATTGTATTGACGTCTCCGAAGCCTAAGAAACTTACTCCAGCTTCTAAAAGAATTGCATACGCGATCGTTAGGCTCGCTACAACTATTATCGATGAAAGAATATTTGGGAGTATGTGCCTAAAAATAATTCTTCTGTTGCTTGCACCAAGTGCTTTTTCTGCTTCAATGAATTCAAGTTCCCTAATTCTCATGAACTCGCCGCGTATCATCCTGGCATCTCCTGGCCAATTAAACACTGCTAAGACAAAGATTACTATAGTTAAGCCTATTGGAATGCTTATTCCAAGAAAGTTGAAGGAGGCGCCAGCACCAGCGCCCAGCGTAAAAACTCGGACAAAAATCAAGATGAATAAGAGTGAGGGAAATACAAGAAAAACTTCAGTTAGTCTCATTAGAACGTTGTCAATCCATGATCCGAAATATCCTGCGATAGAGCCCACAACTATTGCGATAGCCATAGTGATGGCAGTCACAACGACGCCGACGTACAATGCGTACTTTGTCCCATGAAGAATGTCGCTTAAAACATCTGTTCCCAACACATCTGTGCCCAAGAGATATTTTGAGCTCGGAGGTGTTCGAACATCACCGTTATAGAATGGTGTTAACGCCTTCGGGTTGGGAAACGCTGGATACGGCGCAAGTGCGTCTCCGAAAATTCCAACGAAAACCACGGCAAGTACGATTATTAGACCGGCAACACCTGCCTTGTTTCTTCTAAATCTTCGCCATGCTACTGCCCACTGGCTTGCTGACCTGCGTTTGTAACCAGCGTTTGGTTTATTGTTTTCTGGGTTCATAGGCGTCATCTAATTCTGACTCTGGGGTCTATGTAAACGTAGAGAATATCCATTATGAGATTAGCTATTAGCATCATTACTGTGATTATCATTGTTATTCCCATGATTGTTGGAAAATCCAAGTTTAGAGTCGATTGCACGTATTGGCGTCCCAGACCCGGCCAGCTGAACACGTATTCAGTCATGGGAGCACCTGCAATCATACCTCCCAGTGCTATTGCAAGAAAAGTCAAAGCAGGCGTAATTGCGTTTCTGAGCGCGTACCCATAGACTACTTTTCTTTCGCTGATGCCGCTTGCTCTGGCTGCCAAAATGTAGTCAGACCTCAGAATTTCTAGCATGTTTGCTCTAATTAGGCGTATGTTTTGGGCTAGTGAAACATACACAAGCACTGCCACGGGCAAAATTAGATGTGCGATTTGGTCAAGTATTGGATTGCCCCACCATAAAAATCCTGCTGCGCCTACTGCACCCGCGGAGGGTAGCCAGCCAAGCGTGAATGAAAACACGATGATGAGGATTAGCCCAAACCAAAAAGTAGGCATTGAAACTCCGAAGAGTGAGAACGAAGTTACAATAACGTCCTGCTTCGAGTAGGGTTTTCTTGCTGAGTTCACCGCGATTGGTATAGAAATGGCGAAGGCTATTAGGAGCGAAACCACCTGCAGCTCTATGGTTGGCCAGATTTTCGGTCCTATTATGTAAATGACAGGCTGCCCTCCATAAAGAGATTTTCCGAAATTTAGTTGGAGAATGTTTGTTAGCCAGTTTAAATATTGAATTGGTACTGGCTGATCTAATCCATAATATGCCCGCAACGCGTTAAGAGTGGTTTGATCAACATTTGGCTTTCCAGCTCTTATAAGAGAAATCGGGTCCCCAGCCGCGTACATTGTTACAAAAGCTACTATCGAGATTCCCAGTGCCACAGGAATCATATAAAGGAGCCTTCTTACAATGTACCTGAACATCGAGCTTCCAGCAAGCGCTCTAAACACATTCGGCAAATTTGAAGCCTCACCGGTGACTGCTTATTCTTTATCGATATTGATTATAAAGTTTTTTGAATATTCTCCTTCATGGAATTCAATCTAGCGTTTAATCAAATACAAATGATTTTTTCGATTATAGAAAATTTAATATATATAAAAATATGAACAGGAAAACAGGGAATTGGGGAGAAAAAAAAATGTTCATAAGCAAAAAAGCAGTGACAGTGCTTCTTATATTGGCTTTAGCAGCATCAATGATTGCACCTTTAACAGCAGTCAAAGCGCAGAGCAACTCATTATTCAGCGTAACCATAATCGCACCCGGCAATGCTAACCTCCTGAGACGTCAATGGTCCCAAGTATTCGCAAGCAACCTCCAGCAGCTAGGCATCGATGCCAAAGTTGTTTACTTAGATTGGACGTCCGTGTATGACCGCGTGTTTACACCTAGTCCTGAGTACGTAGGCAAAACTTATGGCCAAGGTGGATACGACATAATGGCAGTTGGATGGACACCCGGACTACTGCCTGAACCCCGGCAACTTTATTATGGAGGAGACCCTGCATTCTTCGCTCCGTCTGGACAAAACTATTATCTATGGAACAATGCGGAGTCCAATGATCTGCTTGACCGATTCATCACTTCCACAGACAACGATGAGAAGGCAAGTGTACTCAAGCAATGGCAACAGTTATACTTCAACGAAATGCCTGCGTCGCAGATAATGTACCAGAAGGCGCCGGTTGTAGTTAATCCCGCTATAGGCAACTTGTATACGCCTCCAACTGGCGGAGAAGGGTGGCTTTACTTCAACGCACAACCTTACCCGCAGTTGTTAACCCGCAGCGACGGCAAAACCTCAATTACTTACTGCGCCACTGGCGAGATTTCTGACCTTAACCCGCCTGAATCCAACAGTTGGTATGACACAATTGTGTGGATGCCAATCTTTAATGGTTTAGCAGAAGCATGGCCTACATTATCTGGTTTGAGCGACCTTGAAGTGCCGTCGTTATTGACTTCTTGGAGCCACAGTGCAGACGGCTTCACATGGACATTCAATTGCAGACATGGCGTGACGTGGCACGACGGCGAACCCTTCACAGCCGACGACGTAGTGTTTTCACTGTGGGCATTGATGAACCCAGACACCGCCAGTCAGTTTGTTGGATATTACCAAAGCGTCTATGGAGACAACGTTAAATTCACGTATTCCGATGGAACCTCTGCAACTTTAGGGAGCGGTAGCAGGCAAGGAACCATAACCGCAACTGACCAGTACACAGTTACTGTGCACCTTCCGGTTTTGGCAAATGGAAAGCCTTACGGCTACTTTGAACCCTACCTGCTGGCTTTCACCAACAATATCATACCGAAGCACATCCTCGAAAATATTGCTCCAGCAGACTGGGCAACGTCACCATTCAACACGGGACAGGGATCAATGACCATAAAGGGTAAAACATACACAGGACCTGTTGGAACCGGACCGTACAAGTGGGTTAGCTATGATCCAGTAGCACAGGTTGTGCATCTTGAAAGATATGACAACTTCTGGAACGCAACCGGTTTGAAGAACATGGGCTTATTCCAGATAAAGGACTATTATATTCGATTCATTGCTGACAAAACCTCGGCGTTGGCCGCGCTAAAGAACGGCGAAGTTGACATGCTCGACTACAACTATCAGATGCAGACAGACGTGCCATCAATTGACCCATCATGGGGCAGAGTCATCAATCTGGACGGTGTTGGCAGACAAGAATTCGGGTACAACATGCGACACCCAGTCTTCGGCACTGGAGTCGACACACCGCTAGGCAAATCCGACCCCTCACGTGCCGCAGAAGCCGCAAAGTATGTGCGCATAGCCTTTGACTACGCAATCCCACGCGATCTGATCATCAACAATCTACTGGCTGGTTACGGAGACCCTGGAGCAACGCCAATGTTGCCTACACAACCATTCTATGACAATTCGATAACAGCGAGACCCTACGACCTTTCTCAAGCTAAGCATTACTTGGAGTTGGCAGGTTACACCATTCCGACAAGTGTTGGCTTGACCACCATAAACTTGCAGGGCATCTTGAATGATACAAGTGGCGCACCAAAGCCAAACACTGCGGTTACGCTGTTCGAGACGACCGACAACTCAACATTTCCAAACTCGTTAAAGACGGTGGCAAGCACGACAACAGACGTAAACGGATTCTTCAGTTTCACAGTGTCGCCTACCGAGCCAGGAACATACTATTACTATCTTAGGGACGATTCAACAGGAGAATACATATTCCTCGGAAGCTATACTGTAAGTGGCGCAATAGACATCACTCTGTTGCTTGCAATAGTGGCAGTTGTCATCATAGTCGTAATCATCGTCGCGCTCATCTTTGTAAGAAGAAGGCGCAAAAAGTAGCCTCTCTTCCTCTTTTTTCTTTTTCATCAAACTCCCAAAAATGAAACTGCTATTGATTCGACAAACAATATAGCAGCAAGGAGAATGTATTTGTTTGCTCTTTTTTCGCTTTTGCGAAGCTTTTCAATCGACCATTGCTCCTCTGACTTACGAAGGTACTCCTTGACTTTACTGGGCAGAATAGAGCCTGAAAATGCAAGAACCCCTCCTACTAAGAAAGCGATGCCTGTTTCAAGCAGTGTTATCTTGGAGAAATAACCCGATAAAGCAAGGTCAGCCAAGTTGAAACCAAACATAACTAAAATCGCAAATAATAAGCCGTTAACTGCCCAAATAATCAGGTTTCTCTGAAGGAGCCAGATTGACTGCATCTGCCAAGATGGTCGCGCCATTATTCTTCAATCCTAACCATTGAGGTCATCCCACTTATATTGTCTTTCCAACCACACGTTTGCAACTAAATCTAAAACTGCTGTCCCAAACTACTTTCATTTTACGAGTAGGACAGGAACAGTTGCATGGTTGAGAACATGATCGCTTACGCTTCCCAGAAAGAACCCTCTCAGAGTGCTGCGTTCACCGCTACCCATGACGATCAAGTCAACGTCAGCTTGTTCGGCTGTTTGAATTATAGCTTTGGCAGGGTCGCCAGCAACGAGTTTCTGTTCAGATTGAGTCCCTTCAATCATCTTTGAGGCGTTCTTAAGGATTTGAAGACCGATTTCCTTGATTTCAGGTCTCAACCTTAAGATGGTTTTTTCTTGAACGTGAAGCAGAACTATTTTGGCGCCAGCTGCGTGTGCTATCATGCGAGCTGTTTGTAATGTCTGCTCATCTTTGGCTGAACCGTCAACGGGTATCAGAATTTTCTTCGCTTCTCTTTTTTTCCTGACTATCAGAATGGAAGTTTTAACGCTTGAGGCGACTTCTTTTGCGACGCTGCCGAGGTGGAGGTCAAGCTCATTCTCTTCGTTGGCGCTGTTGCCCATTATGATGAGGTCGTAGTTTCCAGCTTCAGCTTCGGCGATTATGGTTTCAGCCGTGTCGTTTCCGTCCACAAGTATTTCTTTGACAGCAATGCCTTCTTCGGCAAACAATGATGCACTCTTGGCAAGTAATGTTTTTCCAGCATTCCTGTACTGTTCAATCACTTCTCTGACTACCTCTTCTGGAAAGACGTTTTCTCTAGTTTTGGGAAGACTTAAAGTTCTCGGAAACTGTCCAGTGGCAGTGCTTATCGGTATGTAATTTTCTCTCTGAGTGTAAGTCTGTCCTGGAGTCAACACCTCATTTGGAATAACGTGCATAATAGCGACCTGCGATTTGAACAATTTGCTTATAAAGACCGCCATTTCCTGCGCGATTCTGGACTGAAGCGAATCGTCAATTGGCACGAGAATATTGTTAAAACTTGTCAATTTCCTTCTCCTGAATTTACTTTGCCGTTACTTTCTATTAAGTGTTCGCAGTCACGCCATTCTGCGGCAGCAAAAAGAGACGCGTATGCCATTAAAAATTCTGTACATCTTGCAAAAACCGTTAATTCAAAAGAAGTTTATATATGCTCGAGAACGAAGTGGAAGCATATGAAGGAAACTAGAAAGAGGTCCATTGCAAAGTCTATTGTCTGGCGATTCATCTGTATCGTAGTGAGCATTGTTGTATCATACCTGTTGACCGCTAGACTGGATGTCGCTGTTGCCATCGGAGGCATCTACAACGTGATAACAATGATTTTGTATTACTTTCACGAAAGATTCTGGAATCGCGTTAAGTGGGGCAAAATCGAATAGAGCATCACGCTTCGGAATCTTTCTGAGCTTTCTCTTTTTGTAAGCTCACAGTGGCAAAACCGGAAAATCGGAACCTCCGCATTGTTACGCTCTGTTGGTGGTGGAAAATAACACAATTGAGATTTAGTTACAAAGAATATTGGCAACCGCATGGAAAAATAGTTATGCAAGTAGATAGAATCGTCTGAACACGAGGTTAACATCAAAAGTGTTCAGCAGCTACAACGGCACGCCAAAAGAAGCAAAGTACCTAATATACGCGTCAATATTGCCCGCGGTTGCCTACGGTTTACTGTTCACTGACATAGCATACTTTCTAACCACCGTTCAAGGGGTGCCTGCTGATTTTACGGGAATAGTGATATCTTTAATGGGTATCTCTACCTTCATCGCCAGCATTCTTCTAGGCGTTGCCGCAGACGTTTATGGAAGAAAGAAACTTCTCATCGTTGGTAACGTGCTGGCAAGCGTAATTCTTGTTGTTTTCGCTCTAACAACAAACCCTCTTATACTGCTATCAGCCGCCGTTTTGGAAGGCATCTCAGAAGCCGCTGTTCTAGCGTCAAGCAGCGCGCTACTTGCGGAAAAAGCAATGGATGAAAAAAGAACCAGCGTCTTTTCCCTGTACGGCTTTGCCCAAAGCATGGCTTTTGGAGTGGGCAGTTTCGCGGTGCCTGCGGTAGCAGTTTTTGAGCTTGCCGGGTTCACGGACAAAGAAGGTCATGTGCTACTCTTCGTTTTGATAGCTGTCTTAAGTTTAGTTTCTACATTAATCATGCTCAAAGTAAGTGAGTCAAAAATGCTCAAGAAACCGCGGGCAAGCATCGCAGATTTGTTTCCGAGAAAATCAAAAAGTGTTCTGGTCAAATATACTTTGGCTAGCGCCGTACTTGCTTTCGGAGCAGGCATGGTGGTTCCTCTTATGACGCTGTGGTTTAATTTGCAATACGGGATTTCGGATAAAATAAGTGCACCTATTTTGGCAGTGTCAAGCGTCTTGATTGGTTTAGCCATACTGGCTGCTCCACCGTTAGCCAAAAAATTTGGTCTTGCCAAAGCCATAGTCATAACACAGGCGATGTCAACCGTTTTCATGTTCCTTACACCTCTTTCACCCAATTACGCTTTAGCCGGGTTAGTTTACAGCATGAGAGCGCTGCTTATGAACATGGCAAGTCCGCTTTCTCAGTCGATGATTATGGGGTTAGTGGCAGAGGACGAGCGAGGAGCAGCGTCGGGCATAAGCGGTGCATTATGGAGATTGCCTAATGCGTTAAGCACGTTCATTGGAGCGTGGCTGATGGGAATGGGGCTATTGGCGGAACCCTTTTTCTTGGCAGGAATACTCTACATCATCTCGATTGTAATGTTTTGGTTCTATTTTAGAAACGTGAAAATGCCTGAAGAAATTCGCTATGCATGAAGGAACGCTTGGAAATGCTTGCCATCACTTTCGTAGTTCTTCTAGGGTAATCAGGATTGTTAGGTTGCGGCAAAAGCCTTAAGAAGGTTCCAATTTATGACTTGGAAAGAAAGGAATGGTTCTTGCGGACGCGTTATCTGGCGGATGACAAGAAGAAAGCGGTACTGCTGACAGTTTTAGCGGGTTCCCTGTGGGGCACCTCTTTTCCCGCCATAAAAATCGGCTTGCAATACATGGATGCTTACACCTTCGTTTTCCTGCGTTTTCTGGTCGCTTCGCTTGCTATGCTTTTTGTACTGGTGATAACGAAGAATTTTGGCTTCAACTTTAGCAAGAAGCGCTTGCTCCTGTTCCTAGGCGTAATCAACGGCGTAGCATACCTGATGCAGTACGCGGGCATGGTTTACGCATCGGCGTCAGAATCATCATTGTTTGTTAACCTTAGCGCCGTGTGGGTCGCGCTATTAAGTCCAATAGCCTTGAAGGAGCGTTTAGGCGGCAGAAAAGCGGTGGGCGTCATGGTAAGCCTTCTCGGAGTGTTGCTGATGACAACAAACTTGAATTTTACAGGGTTCGGCGCCGGCGAGTTGTTGGGCGACTTGCTTGTAATCTGCGCTGGAGTCCTGTGGGCTGTCTTCATAGTCTACAATAAACCGTTGGTTCGAGAAAGCGGGAACATGGTTCAGTCAATGACGTGGCTTTTGCTTTTTACAATGTTGCCGTTGCTGCCAACTGCACCGTTTTCTGCGGCGACGTATGCTTCTTTGCCGTGGAACGCTTGGGTCGCCATCTTCTACACCGCGATTTTATGCTGGGTGGTGCCTTATTACCTGTGGCTGAAAGGACTGAAGAATATTACGCCTGTGACTTCGGCGGTGGTTCTCTTAACTGAAATAATAGCTGCTGTTACAATTTCCACAGTTTTCCTCGGCGAAGTCTTTACCGTGATTTCAGGAGTAGGTGCGGTTTTAATAGTAGTCGCCATCTTGCTGGTCTCGTAAACGAATTTCATCAATCTCTTCCATAGTGTTTAGAGGAGTTCTGCCACTTGTTCAGCTATTTTTTCAAGGAATTCCGTATCTTCTGATGTGAACGGCGAAAGCATGTGCGAGTCGATGTCAAGTTCTCCGACGACTTCGTTTTTGTGGAAAATGGGAATGACGATTTCCGCTTTTACATTTGCGCTGCATGAAAGATAGTTCGTTTCTTCTGTAACATCCTGCACGATGAATGGCTTTCTTAGCTTTGCGGCTTGACCGCATATTCCTACTCCGAAAGGTATTCTAATATGTTCGGTTGGTTCTCCTTCAAAGGGACCGAGCACTAACTCTTTTCGCTTCTCATCCACGATGTAGAAGCCGACAAAATTATAGTAGGAAACGTTGTCCCTGAGCAGTTTGCAGATGGCTTTCAGTTTTTCGTCTCGACTTAATCTGCTTCCGAGAATTTCGTTTGCACGTTTTGTCAGGACTTTGAACAGGTCGTTTTTATCCATCACTTTGCACCTTGTTCTCTTTCCGTTTCCGTTCCGCAGTATTATTAAATATTATTTATTCAAATAGCAGTCGATTGTAATAAGGCATCTGTGGAAAGTGAAGTGAAATGCCGTCTAAAGAAATTATTGATTTGAGAAGCGACACTGTCACCTTGCCCACTGAGGAAATGCTGGAGGCTATTCGGCATGCGGAACTGGGGGATGACGTTTTCGGGGAAGACCCAACGGTTAACAAGCTTGAAGAAATGGCGGCTGAGAAGATGGGCAAGGAGGCAGCGCTTCTCGTTACAAGCGGAACCCAAGCCAACTTGGTCTCTTTGATGAGCAACACAAAACGCGGGGAGCTCGTGATTCTTGAAGCTGAATCGCACATTTACTGGTACGAAGTAGGCGGCATCTCAATGATTGCCGGGTTGCTTCCCTGGCCTTTGAAGAGCAGTATGGGTGCGCTTGACCCGAAAGATGTGGAAGCCGCCATACGACCTAAGAACATCCATTTTCCAGAGCTTGCGCTCGTCTGCATCGAGAACACGCACAACAGGCATGGCGGAACCGTCATAACGCCTGAACAGATACGTGCAATAAGCAAAGTCGTGAGGGCACATGGTTTGAAGCTCTACATGGATGGCGCAAGAATTTTTAACGCTGCAGTCGCGCTAAACGTGGACGTTAAGGAGTTCACCAAGCATGTTGATAATCTGATGTTTTGTCTTTCTAAGAGTTTAAGCTGCCCAATCGGCTCGTTAGTTGTTGGCACTCAGGAATTCATTGAAAGAGCCCGGAAAATAAGGAAGGTTTTAGGCGGTGGAATGAGGCAAGCAGGCATAATTGCTGCGTCAGGTATCATTGCCTTGGAGAAGATGATAGACAGGCTGAAAGAAGACCACGAAAATGCCAAGCGTTTGGCGGAGGGAATTTCCAAGATAGGGGGGATTAGTGTAGACATGAGGCGCGTACAGACAAACATGGTATGTTTTGACATCAGCGACTTGGGAGTTGCGGATGATTTGTTCCTGTCGAAACTGGAGAAAGATGGCATTCTGGCCTTAACGAATAGCAAGAACGTGGTGCGAATGGTTACGCACAGAGGGATTGAGAGAGACCACATTGAAAAAACCATAGCGGCACTCGAAAAGGTGTCGAGTGAACTGCGTGTTGGATAGTTTTTGGCTTCTTGCCGTGCGCTTGATTTTTCCAGATCACGCTGCATCAAGTTTTTCAGCAGGTTTAAATAACCTGCCAGTCGTATCAACTGTAGCATTACTTCGCACAGGTGCACAGAGGATGGATTTTTCGAACGAAGCCAACTACTTGTTCTTTTCCACGCTGGCAAGCCATACACGGCTGGCCATAATCGATGTTCTCAGAGAAGGACCTAAGGGCTTAGCTGAGATTTCGGAGGCTTTGAACCTGAAGCAGGCGCTTGTGGCTGAAAACTTGGAGAAGCTAGAGCGTACTGCGTTAGTTCTTTCGGAAGGGTCTGGTGACGAGAAGCGTTTTGCGGTGAATAAGGAGATTATTGAGCCGCTTTCCGGGCTTCTTGAATTTCACGTAAACAAGTATTGCCCTGGACTTACGGAGTGCATTCCGCCAGAGAAGCTTAAGGAGTATATGAAGAAGGAAGCGGCAAAAATGACGTATATTGGTCGCGGATAGAGGTAATTCGGGAGAAAATTAATAAGCGACGCTGAGAAAGACGCCTTAAAAGGCGACGTTAAAAGAATGAGTTTTAAGTTAAGCGCTAACACCGTGCAAGACGGCTTAACCATTGCGCTCATGGTGGTGCTTGTCTTCGCAGTGCTCTACTCCGACATGCAACTGGCGTACAAGATAGGAATTGGAGTACTGGTTTTCAGCGTAATCTTCCTGACGAGCATCGCTGGGCAAATGTTGAAGCAGATGAAGGAAAAAGAAAAGGAAAAGCGCTTCTAACCGTTTATTCCCTACGGGCATAAATAGATTCAACTGATTGTTTGCTGCGTTCAGAACTGTCTACTCAGAGGCGCCTCCCTCTCCCCTATTTAAAGCGAAACAAACAGTGGCTTTGAAAAAGGCCGCCTAACTTATTTTTGTTGCGGGTAAAGCAGTTCTCGGTAGTCTGGGTTTGCTTCACCGTATTCAGCTTCTATGGTTTCGCTGATTCTTCGCCAATCCTGCATTATCGTCGGCCACATCTCATTAGTCACCACGCGCGTCGCCACGTACTCTTTCATCGGCTTTTCACGCTTTATGATTCGCTTGTGCCAGTCTATGCTGACGAGTCCCGTGCGTCTTAGATGGTGAAGGTTCTGCACCACCTCATCCGCCGTGAACGGGTAATCCACGCTTCTCGCCAAGTCGTCAGTTAGGGACTTTATGGAGATTTCGTCTTCCACGCGGAGGCACACAACCGCCACGATGTCCTGCACAAACCGCGTGGTCCTGCTGAGGTAAAGGGCTGCACGTCTCTTCGGAATCAAAACTTGCTCTAACCGATATGCGTGCCGTGTGTAGAACCAGTTTTTAACCACTTCAGCCAGAAGAAGGTAAGCCGCTACCAGCACCGCCAAAACAGCGAAAAACGTCAGCGGAGGCTGAACAAAAAGGAAGTATCTGTCGCCCAAGAATGTGTACGGCACCAACAACGCGAAAGCCACAATACCAAAACTGCTGATAACTAGGAATCTGCCGGGTTTGCTCTTCCAGAACGGCGAGTGCCGCGTGCGAATCACGAAGATGACAAGGGTCTGGGTGACCAGCGACTCAATGAACCAGGCGGTCTGGAACAGGTGCTCTTTCTGGGTTGGCGGCGCGGACGCTGGCACCATTGGCAGAAAAATAAACAGCATGATGAAGAAGGTTAAGAAGTCGAAGATGGAGCTCACGGGTCCCAGAGAAATCATGAAGTTCTTTATGAAACCGATGTCCCACCGCTTAGGCTTCTCAACATACTCGGGGTCAACGTTGTCCGTGGTTATGGTAGACTGGGATAAGTCATAAAGCAGGTTGTTGAGAAGAATCTGAATAGGAAGCATGGGCAGAAAATCGAAACCAAGCAAAGGCAGAATCAGAGAGGCGCCGGCGACACTGAACATGTTGCCGAAGTTTGAGCTGATACCCATCATTATGTACTTCATGGTGTTGCCGAACGTCTTCCGTCCCTCCAGCACTCCTTCGCCAAGCACGGTCAGGTCATTCTTCAGCAGGATGATGTCGGCAGATTCTTTTGCAACGTCTACAGCGTTGTCAACCGACACGCCTACGTCGGAAGTTCTCAGAGAAGGCGCATCGTTTATGCCGTCGCCCATGAAGCCCACGACATGGCCATTAGCCTTCAACAAGTTAATTATGCGGTCTTTCTGTGCGGGCGTGACACGTGCAAAAACGTTGGCTTCCTCAACGATTCGGGCGAGACCTTCATCCGACATCTGCGAAATCTCACTGCCCAACGCCACGCCTTTTACCTCGAAGCCCAGCTGCTCACAGGTTTTTCTGGTGACCAGTTCGTTATCGCCTGTGAGGATTTTCAACTCTATCCCCGCCTTGCTCAAAAGCTGCAGTGACTGCTTGGCGGTTTCTTTTGGCGGATCCAGGAACGCCACGAACCCGAGGAAAACCATGTCCGTCTCGTCGTTGACGGAGTAAACGGCTTTTTCCTTTCGGAGTTTCTTGTAGGCGACACCTAAAACCCTGAAGCCGTCGCTGCTTAAATCATAAAATTTCTGCCCAATTTGTTTCCGCAGCGTATCGGTGAGGTCAGATGGTACATCTGCAAGCTCGGTGTAAGAACAAACCTTCAGGATTTCTTCAGGGGCGCCTTTGGCAATTAAGAACCGCTGCCTCTTGTGCTCGACAACCACGGAGACGCGGCGGCGCACAAAGTCAAAGGGAACTTCGTCAATTTTCTGGAAGCCGCTAATGTCAAGTTCCTTGTGTGCCAGAATGGCATCATCTAGCGGACTCTTTAACCCTGTCTGGAAGTAACTGTTCAGGAAAGAGTACAGGAGTATCTTGTCGCTCTCGTTTCCCTCCGCATCTATGTGCAACACCAGCGTTATTCGGTTCTCCGTGAGAGTTCCGGTTTTGTCAGTGCACAGAACGTTCATGCTGCCGAAGTTCTCGATGGCTGACAAGCGTTTCACGATGACGCCTTTCTTGGACATGGCGATGGCGCCTTTGGAGAGGTTCACTGTGATAATCATGGGCAACAGCTCAGGGGTTAAGCCAACCGCGAGAGCCACGGAGAACAGAAGCGAATCCAATACGCCTCGACCCAGCAGAGCGTTCACGAAAAAGACGAACAAAACCAGAAGCATGGTGACCTGCATGATGAGAAAGCCGAAGCCCTTGATTCCGCGTTCAAACTCCGTTTCTGGAAGAGCACTAACGAGTCTTTTCGCGATTTTCCCGTACTCGGTTGAGCCGCCCGTCTTAACCACAACGGCTGTCGCGGTTCCGCTCACCACCGACGTGCCCATGAAAAGGTAATTATTCCAGTGGACAATCGACGCGGCTTGCCCTGTTATGGGCGCAGAAGTTTTTTCAACTGGGAACGACTCACCCGTCAACGCAGACTGATTCATGAACAAGTCTTTTGCGTTTATCACCCTCGCGTCTGCAGGTGCTATATCTCCCGCGGAAAGGTAAATGATGTCGCCGGGAACGACTTCAGGAAGCTTCACCTCTTTTCGGACGCCGTCCCTGAGCACGGTTGCGGTGGTGGTTACCTTTTCCTTCAACAGTTCCGCGGCGCGGTTGGCTTTGGATTCCTGGTAGTAATCAAGGATTACGCTGATGAATACAATGGAGAGGATGATTATCATGTTGGGTATTTCTTGGAGGATGCCAGAAATCAAGGCGGCGATTATCAGTATAATCACCAGCGGGCTTCTGAAGTGCATGAGAAACTCGACTATGCCCACGCGTTTCTTTCTTCTGGCAAGCTCATTGCGACCATAGACTTCCAGACGGTTCGCCACATCTTCAGAACTGAGACCGCTGAAGGATGAGCCCAAACGAGCAAGCAGTTCATCAACGGGGAGACTAAGAATTTCCTCCACGCCCAACGCAGGAGGCGCATAGCCTACCACTTTTTCCTGCCCACTAATGCTACCGTCAAGGTCTTGCGTCTAGTTATCCATCCTAATCGCGCCATGACACCGAGAAACAGCGCCATTAGAGCATACGAGAATTAGCCGTTCTTAAAATATTTTCGATGGAAAGCAAAGCACACGATAGTTGCAGGCACTCACATAACTTGCTTACGTTATGAATGCTCAGAACACAGCAAGAACAGAAACAGCTAGCAGTGAAGCAGATAACACACTCCTTCAATTTTCTAATTGGCAATAACTCGTCCTTCGAATGCTTTTGACTGAAGGCATATTTGCTGCCTATTAGTGGTTGGTTGCAGAAACCTATAGAGGGGTAGGGTCGCTATTGGCGCCGAAAAACGCCAAAAACCATGCGGAAAGCTGACGCCTTAAATAAGGAGGCTAAAGACAATTTTCACGCGTCAGTTTCAGCGCTTGTGCTTACAGTCCAAGAATGCCTATCAAGTTATACTGCACTATCAGCGCGGCGAACAGCGAAGCAACCAGCGACATCACCGTTATCATCGTGTTTAATGATGGTCCTGCAGTGTCCTTGAATGGGTCGCCAACCGTGTCGCCGACCACCGCGGCTTTGTGCGCTTCAGAGCCTTTTCCGCCGTGAACGCCGGTCTCAATCAGCTTCTTCGCGTTATCCCACAGGCCACCAGCATTGGACATTAGCAGTGCCAGTAGCAAACTTGACAAGATTGCGCCAGCCAAGTAGCCGCCCAGAGCGTTAATGCCGCCGACAAACCCGACGATAAGCGTGACCGCAATTGCAACCACACTTGCAGGCATCAACTCGCGAATCGCACCTACCGTCGCAATATCAACGCATCTTGCGTAGTCAGGCTTCACACCTGGTTTACCTTCCTTCAAGCCTGGAATCTCACGGAACTGTCGCCGTATCTCAGCAATCATCCGTTCAGCGTTTCGCCCCACACCCAACATAAGCATGGCGGAGAACACAGCAGGCATTGCTACACCTATCAAAGCACCCATCAAAACCAGCGGATTCATAATGTCAAAAACAGCCACGTGACCAGCCTTCGAAGCAATCTCCTGAAAAGCTGCAAGCAACGAAATAACCGTTAAACCCGCAGCGCCAATTGCAAAACCCTTCGTTATCGCCTTCGCCGTGTTTCCCGCTGCGTCAAGCTTATCCGTAACCGCCACAACTTCCTCGCTTAGTCCAGACTGCTCCGCCACGCCCTTCGCATTATCCACAATCGGACCGTAAGCATCATTCGAAACCGTCAACCCAACGATTGAGAGCATGCCGACAGCAGCTATCGAAATTCCAAAGACACCGTAAGACACGCCACCTAAAGGCTCCAGCAGCTTGTACGCAATTGCCGCCGCAACACCAATCCCAATCAAAGGAAAAATAATGCTCCGTAAACCATACGAAAAACCAGTAATAATGTTGATTGCGGGGCCGCTCTTTGACGCTTCCGCCGTCTTGATAACAGGTGCCTTGTCCTCAGAAGTAAAATAGTCAGTCGTCACACCGATTATCACTCCAGCAACTAAACCAACCGTGGCGGCGCCCCAAATCTCCCAAGGATAGCCCATCAAATAAGTCGTCACAGCCGTCAACCCGCTAAAAATCGCGCAGGTCACATAAGTTCCCATGTTAAGTGCGTTACCAGGGTTACCATTCTTGCTGATTCGAACAATCAAAGAGCCTATAACGGAAGCGAAAATGCCCACACCCGCAAACACCAACGGAATCTCCAAATATACATAGCTCCCGCCAATCGCAAGAGCTGCACCAAGAATCATCGTTGCCACGATGCTTGCGACGTAAGAGTCAAACAGGTCTGCACCCATGCCTGCAACATCACCAACGTTATCGCCAACATTGTCCGCGATGACAGCTGGGTTTCGCGGGTCATCCTCAGGCAAATCAAGCTCCACCTTACCCACCAAGTCAGCACTTATGTCCGCAGTTTTGGTGTAAATTCCGCCGCCAGCCTTCGCGAAAAGAGCGAGAGCGCTGGCGCCGAAACTGTACGCCAGCACCGCGGGAACTTCCTCAGCTGGAGATAAACCAGCGATGGCATAGACGACGCTTATGCCGAGCAAGCCGACGCCGACAACGGATAAGCCCATTACTGCGCCGCCGCGGAATCCTATCGGGAAAGCCTTGTTTAATCCTTGCTGAGCGCCCTTTGCGACTCTGGCGTTGGCTTTGGTGGCGACTGTTAAGCCGAGGTAGCCTGCAAGCGCGGAGCATGCTGAGCCGAAGATGTACGATAGTGCTATGGTGAGGTTTCTGAGTGGTTGGCCTTGCCATATGGGTGCTGGGAGGAAGACGAACAGCAGGACGCTTACAGCGCCTACGAATATGGCAAGTGTGCGGTATTCCCTTTTCAGGAAAGCGTTAGCGCCTGTTCGTATGGCGTCTGAGATTTCCCGCATGGTTTGGTTTCCGCAGTCTTGTTTCTCAACGTAGCGGTAAAAGTATAAGCCTATGAGGATGCTGACTATTGCGGATATGGGCGCTATCAACCATGGTTGGAACGACATTTCTATTCTTCTCCTTCCCCAAATGTCGGTTATGTTGGAATGGTTTTAACAGAATTAGCTGAAGTTGTTTATTAGCTTTACAGTCAATTCCGCCTTTTTCAGCGAAGCAGCACATTGTCTTTTAATCGCAGCTAATGCTGAATGGAAGGCTGGAAATTTTGTGTGTTTAACAATAAAATCTTAGAGTAAACGAATACTTTCGCTAGATCGCTTGAGAGCAGTTAACTGTGATTCGAGAAGCGGCAGATAGAAAACTGTGACTTACATAGTTTTTAAACATGAGTCTGCACATAGCATAGGAAGCATATGCGGAAACTTATATCCCCTTTATATATAGCTTGAAGCTTGTAGTTAACCTTGGTTTCGACCATTACAAGTACTGAGTGAATAGCGAGGCTGAACGGTTACTCTGCATGTGTCACCTCATTTGAAAGCTGTTTTGAACGTTTTGTTCATCATGGACGTTCTCAACAAGCATGGAAAAGTCAGAAGCCCTATAAGAACCCTAACGAAATTCACCAATTCACAAACTTTACCATTTAATTTACAAATTCGGAAAAGCGTTTTGCGAGTGTTTTATGGGCTTTCGAATATGACCTCGAGGTTTTGTTCGTTGAAGATTATTTTGAAGTGTTTGAAGATGTCTGTTCTGCCTAGGAGGCGTGGGACTTCGTCGGAGTCTGCAAATGAGGCGTTGACGTTTAGGGTTGTTTCTTCTATTTTCATTTTGACTTTATGTGTGTAGGCGGGGATTAGGGTTTTTCCTATTCCAATTATGGGTCGGTATTCGCCTTTGTAGAGGTCTAATCCGAGGAGTTTGGCGTCGGTTTTCGTGAAAAGGGATATGTCTGCGCCTGAGTCGATGTAGACTCTGAAGGCGTACCATTCATTCTTGGTTGATTGCAGAAGAATTCGTGCCGTGGGGCGGTGGATTATTCCTGTTCTTGTGGGTTCAGGCGTGTACTTGAAAATGTAGCGTCTCAAAGGATCAGTTCGTCCGCTATTTGAATGTAGTAGAGTTCTATTTGTTCAGGTTTTAGTTTTGGCTTTTTTCGCAGGGCGTTTTGCAGTGCTTCGCTTGAGTTATTGCCCTCGGCTATTATTTTACCTTTGTAGATTGCAACGGTTTTACCTCGGTATCTTTCGTATTCTTCAGAGTTTATTTTTGGAGTTTTAACGACGATTTCTGTCATTCCTACACCTCTGGATATTATAGTGTTAAGTGGGGTATTTTTAAGTTTATAAAAGAACCCAAACGAAATCTAAAATTTACTGTCTGGCTGATCTGTGTCCCAGAAGGGGATGCTATGAAATTAGTAGTATTGGAATGTTAAAAAGATACAATGTTATGTTATAGTGAGAAAAAACATATTTTCCAAGTTTCTGGAATACAATAGTTCTACTTTGATATTCTATAGACAAAAAAGAAAATTCTGAATTAAATAATAAGAAATAAAAGCAGGATAGGATAATTATTTACTAGGGAGAATCTCCAATTGTTGGGAGGTTGGGTGTACTGCGTAACAACGCTAAATACATCCTTATGTTAACGTGCTTCTTAGTCGTACTTCCAACAATTATACCCCACGTATACGCTGAAGATTACCAAACTAGCAGCTACAACATAGAGAAAATCTATGATATATCTCTGAATTGGTCTCAACTATTAGGATCAAAGGAGTGGATAACTTTCAAACTTTGGGACCAAGCCATCTCCCATTGTTATGTTTCATTCAAATTCAATGCAGGACTTGACCTTTCTATCCCTGCAAATCTACGGATTCAGTATCCTGGAATAATAGAGCCAGGGCAACAATTCAATGTGGAGACAGCATTGAGTTTATCCAACTATAAAGAAGTAACATTTTCTACTGAATTCTTCGTAAAACTTGACCTCGACCTTCCAGCACCGCTTTGGATTCCAGGTTTTGGATTAACTGATAATTTGAAAAACGTTTTTGGTGGTTCTTGGAATTTTAAATTTAATCTAAATACACAGACCATTGACAAAATACTGAATACTATTTTTCTCGGAAATGACGATATCATCCAAAGCTTTGCTAATTACTTGGGAGTTAACGACTTTGTGACTATTGAAAATATGAACATCAATTCACAGACATTGGGACGATTAGCTTTTGGGACAATTAAAATCAACTTTTTAAAAGCAATTCTAGCATCTGCCAAGACCTTAACTAATTTGACTCCACCTTTTTCAGATATAGTTAAGGCATTGGATTGGCTCCTGACCAATGTAATAAAGATTGATACTGGACTTAGACTAACGCCCAGTTTAAATGCTGAAATTATATCTCCTGTTTCTTCTGGTTCAGAATTGATTTTAAATACAAATAATCTGATTTATAATCAAGACATCTCAACTAAAAGAACTGAGGTATCTGTTAGCCAATTAGCAAAAGAAACTAGGAGTAGCAATCAAATTAACATCAATCTCGGTCCTCTGGACTATAGACTATTCTTTACTAACAACTGGATGTATTATCTAGATTTGGATATTGATTTTCTTAACGTGAACGTTTACGAAAATTCTTGGACTTGCGAACTAGGTACCATGCCCGAGCTATCTACTAATGTTGCTGCAACCACAAGACAAATAGGGTGCACTATTAAACTTGATGAACCAATCCATGCAAATGCACCGCAAGTTAATAATGGAAAGATTTCAATTTTGGTGAATGATAATTCTGGAATCTCCAATATTGCCTTAGTTTATTCAACCGATAGGACATCTTGGGCAACAGCAAGCATGATCTCTCAAGGCGATATCTATGTGGCAACACCGATTAGTTCAGTTGAACAAGATACAACCATATACTACTACTTTGAAGCCACGGACTGAGATAATGATGTTTATAAAATAGACAATAATGGAGCGTATTACAGCTGTCTTATGAAATCTGAAGCGAATAGTTTTTTTGATTGGATAAGTGATTTGGGTCATTCTTCAAATACCTTTATAGTATTAATTTTAATTATTACAGCAATAGTATTTGTAGTAGCTGCAACCCTTTTTGTTTTAAGAAAAAGAAGAAGACCAGTTTCTCCAAAAAATTAATGAACAATTACTTTTAACAGAGTTGCACTAAAGGTTAATGCTGTAGCTGGCTGAAATTGAGTATGAGTTGCATAGTTTTTAAACGTGAATTTGCACATAGCATAGGCGTATATGCATTGAGGTGTTGGTTGTTTGGTTGGTAAGCCGCTTGTCAGCATAGTCAGCGCGGGCTTGTCGAAGTTCGGCAAGCGCGAGGGCTTGTATGCACGGGAGCTTTTCGCCGAAGCCTTTAAGGAGGCGCTTGACCGTTGCCCGCGTCTGGAGCCTAAGCGCGACATCAAAGCCATGTTTGTGGGGCACATGGGCGAAGCGTACGAGCATCAGGGTCACACTGGCGCCGCCGCTGCGGATTGGACTGGGCTCCTGAATATTCCTGCTACGCGCACTGAGGCTGCTTGTGCTTCGTCGGGCGCGGCGTTGCGCTCAGGCGTCTACGCGGTGCTGTCGGGCTTGGCCGATGTGGTTTTGGTGGGTGGCGTCGAAAAAATGACGCATCGAACCACGGCGGAGGTCACCGAGTATCTTGCGATGGCGTCGGACTACCCGTTCGAGCAGTGGCACGGCATAACCTTCCCCGGCTTGTTCGCACTGATGGCGAAGGCACACATGCACCAATACGGCACCACCGAAGCCCAGCTGGCAGCAGTTGCCGTGAAGAACCATTACCACGGAACCCTTAACCCCAAAGCCCAAATGCAGAAAGAGATAACAGTCGAAACCGTTCTGGCTTCCCGCATCGTCGCCTCACCCCTCAAGCTTTATGACTGCTCGCTGATAACCGACGGCGCCAGCTGCGCCATCCTAACCAAACCCGAACTCGCAAGACGGTTCACCGACCAACCCGTCCACATAATCGGCAGCGGACAAGCCAGCGACACCATCGGCTTATACGAACGCCAAAGCCTCACCTCGCTGTCAGCGGCGAAACTCGCGGCAAAAATCGCCTACGAGATGGCAGCCGTCACGCCAGACGACATCGACGTCGCCGAGGTGCACGATTGCTTCACCAGCGCCGAAATAATCGCCTACGAGGATTTAGGCTTCTGCAAGGCAGGCGAAGGCGGCAAACTCGCGGAAAGCGGCGAAACACGCCTCGGCGGACGCTTGCCAGTCAACACCAGCGGCGGCTTAAAAGCGAAGGGGCATCCTGTTGGCGCCACAGGCACGGCGCAAGCCTACGAAATTTACCTCCAGCTGACGGGGCAAGCGGAACGGCGCCAAGTCAAAGACGCCAAACTGGGCTTGACACATAACGTGGGCGGTTCAGGCGCCACCGCTGCAGTGCACATCTACAGGAGCGAAACGCAATGAGCCAGACATCATTCACCATCGAACAGTTCTACAAGTACCTCACTGAGGGCAAGCTCATGGCTGGCAAATGTACACGCTGTGGAAAAATCCACCTGCCACCCAGACCGCTCTGTGACAACTGCTTCAACAACCAATTTGAATGGACAGAAATAAGCGGAAAAGGCAAACTCGTAACCTACACGGTAATCCACATCGCCCCGCAACAGTTCCAAGCCATGGCGCCCTACGCCGTAGGCATAGTGCAACTCGAAAACGGCTTGAAAATACCAGGAATGATTTCAGGAGTTGCGCCAGAGCAGATGCGGATAGGCATGGAACTCGCGATAGACTTCGGCGCATGCAGCACCGCACAGCCATGGCCGCAGTGGCCAAGATACTGTTTCAAACCCCTGTAACAGACTCGCGTGACAAAAAGAAAAAAAGGGATTAAACAAAATATCCCAAGAGACCAAGAATTCCAAGTATTATGGCGATTACGCCAATGATTGTTTGGAATCTGCCCAGCCATTTAGCTACTTTCTCTAAGCTTTTCCCTATTGCAGGTATGCTCGTCAGAATGCCCATCGCCAAAATCAACCCAGCAATGATAGCCACTATTCCTTGCAAACCAAAGAACCAGATTCCCACAATTATGGCTATTATGCCAATAATCGTCTGGAACCTGCCCAGCCACTTAGCAACCGCCACTAAGCTCTTCCCGACAGCAGGCACACTCGGCAGAATACCCATCGCCAACACCAACCCAGCTACAATATTCACTATCTCCACAATCATGCCCTTCACCCTCCAGTAGACTCCTGCGCTAGAACTAAGTTAATAAGGCTTTAAGGTCTTTGCAATGGCAAAATGAATTAATTACAACCCTCTAATCAAGACACAATTGTAGAATTTATGAAATAAGTACAATCCATGAATAAAAAAAGCGCAGTCTCCATTTTACCTCAAAACCAGCTTGAAACCGCTATTGCTCAGCCTGCGCCTTATTTATCTTTTCAATCAGAATAGGCAAATCCGTAATCGAAGTAATCACGTAGTCTGCGCCATGACCCATAAGCTGTTCCATAGAAGAGACGCCTGTAGGCAACCCCACAGCGATAGCTTTCAACTCTCTAGCGCTTTGCATGTCAATGCCGCTATCCCCGACCACAATGGTTTCTTCGGGCGCCGCCTCCAAAGCCTCAAGCACCAAACCCAGATGCCCAGGGCTCGGCTTAACATAATCCACCTTATCCCGCGGAACCACCACGTCGAAAAAACCGGCGATATTGAACCGCTCCAGCACGTAGTTCGCGGATTTCTCGCCGCTGATTGTGCACAACCCGATTTTCAAGCCCGTCCGCCGAAGAGCCTTCAACGTTTCCTCTGCGCCAGGCAGCAGGCTCGTTGTTTTGGCAGCTTCCAACTCGTACTTCTCCGCTATAGCTAAGACTTTACGGCGAATCTCCTGCATTGCTTCTGCAGTTTTGCCGGAGTTCTTCATGAAAATCTCCGTCTTCTTCAGCATTTCAAAAATGGTTTCCTTAAGCGACAGCACCGATGCTGGAACACCAGCATTCATCAGGAAGCCCCGAACCTCCGCCCTCAAACCGCGATAGTCCAAGTTGAAGCTAACCAGCGTCCCGTCCAAATCAAAGACTACAGCCTTGACACACATGGAAACCGTTCACGCTCATGTTTTTTCGCTGAAGCGAAGCTCCGTAAACAATTTCCCTATGTATAATATACTTTGCGGTAAGACGCCCATAAGCTAAGCGGTAACAATCACCTTCAAAGGCTTCTCCGCTGGGTCACTCGCAGTCTGCAGCGCCTTCTCGAAATCCGCAAGCTTGAACCTATGCGTAATCAAGCTCTTAACGTCCACCGCTTTCTCGGCAATCAACCGCACAGCTAACGGATACTCCAACGGCGAAATGTACGTGGTAAAAAACAATGCGTCATCTGCATCCTCCAAATCCAAGTAGCCTGCAAACTCACCCACCAACGCCACGCGCCCCGCCTTCCTCACCAAAAAAGACGTCTGCTCCACTGTCCCACGTGTTCCCGCCGCCTCCACCACCACGTCCGAACCTCGCCCAGTAACCTCCCGAACCCGCTTAACGACATCTTCACGCGCGTTGATGCAGACCGCGGCGCCAATTTTCTCCGCAAGCCGCAGCCGATAATCCTCCAAGTCAACCGCGATAACCTTACAGCCTTTCAGACGCGCCACCTGAGTCATCAACAAGCCGATTGGACCCTGCCCCAGAACCGTCGCCCAATCGCCCACAGCGGGGTTAAGCTTATCCAAAACGTGAAGCGCCAACGCCACCGGCTCCACGATACCAGCCTCCTCATCGCTAACGCCGTCGGGAACAGGCACCAAGTTCCTCTTGCGCATGGCTACGGCTTCGGCGAAGAAACCGTCCCTGTTTATGCCGTAAAACTTGCCACTTGTACAGTAAGTCGGTAGCCCACGCAGGCAATAATAGCAGGAGCCGCAGTAGCTCAGCGGCACCATAACCACCCGTTCGCCCGTGTCCGCCCTGACACCGCACGCATCATGTCCGATTATTCGCCCACGCTTCATCTTCCAGTCTCCACGGTAAAAGTGCAGGTCAGTGCCGCAGATGCTTCCCGCCCTGAAATTGACGAGAACTTTCCGCCCTAAAACCTGCGGTTCAGGTACCTCTTCAACCCGAATCTTTCCCGCGCCACGGTAAACAGCGGCTTTCAAAAATAAGACACCTCTAAACAAGCTACACACGCCGAGCACTATTAACTTTGTGCACGACACCGCAACCTGAGACTGGGGCTAGCAGTGTTCCGTAAATGGAACGTTTTGTTCCTCGATTAGAACTAAATAACAGCAAGCGCCAATGAAGTAACAGTGAAAAACAGCAGACTGGGGCGGCTCGCATGGAAAAACGGCTTGAAAAACCTGCAAGTTCCTTTGGTTTCTGGATTTTCATCGTGGTCTGCGCCTACCTCGGATACGCATTGTACTTTGCGATTTACGGGTTAAACTTCGGCATCTCCCTGACCTCAGACAGCTACGTCTACAACCTGGTATCGAAGAATCCTTGGTGGTGGGCAGTCCTGTACTACGGCAGCGAAGGCTTCTCCGGCTCAGTAGCGCTCATCCTCCGCGTCATAGGCGGTTTCTTCGCCGTGTATTCAGCTTTCCTTTTCTGGAGAAAAAAAGACGCTGCACTGCCCAAGATTAAGGGGAAAGTGGGCGCCGCCCTGCTCTTTGAGGCGGGTGCTTTTCTGTTTTTGATTCCGTCTGTCATTGCGGCTTTCGCTTACTACTCATCCACGGAGTACCTGTACTATTTCGACCACACTCCCGGGCTGCTCTTACTGTATGGCACGGGCATACCCTGTCTCGCCATGGTCTTGGTTATTCCACCGCTCCTCCTGAAGCTGAGGGCAAAAATCACGCGGGGCGCTTCAAGCCAGGAAATCGTCAAGTGGAGCTGCCTCACTGGTGTGGGGTACCTGTTCGTGGTGTTCTGGTTCAACTACTCCATGTTGTGGGCAGCCGCCATGGTTCCATACCCGCGCTTGCAACAGCAGTACGGATTGAGCTTTCTGTTTGAACCAGCAAACTTTGCGAGCTTTGCAGTAACGGTTTTCGGGCTTTTCGCCATAGCCGTGCTTGCGTTGGTGCTTACTCTTCCTGCCATCCGGAAACAGCAACCGCTTAAACTGAACCGCCGCGGCTTAGGTGCGGTTACGCTGGCGTTTGGAGGATACTTTGTCTTCAACACGCTCGTTTACTCTCTCACGGGCGGCTATGAAGCTCATCCAAGCGTGTGGTACGAAGTAATAGGTCCACTTCACAATCCCTACTTGTGGTGTGCCGCGTTTATTTTCTTAGGCTCGGCAGTTTTAGTTCGCAGCAAAAATAAAGAACTAGACCAAGCCTGAGATCTTGAAATCAACGAACATCTAGATGTCGTACACGCTTTTTACTCTGTTCCTTTTTTTCTTTTGAGGTAGGCGACTGTGAACCTTCTACCATCTTGGAGACTGATGTCCTGAACGCTGACAAGTTCCCAACCTTCTTTGCCCAAGCTGTTCAAGTCATTTTGAACGTCTTCCATTACTGGCTTGCTGCCTCCTTCAAAGTGGTTTGAATGAATCCGCGTCTTTACCGGGACCACCTTATATTCCCAAGTCACCATTTCCACCATCACCTTTTACGCTTGCCCTATTATAGTAGTTCTCCGAAGCCTTCGCCTTCATAGATGAATTCTCTCAATTGGACTTTTCCATCTTTGACGACTATCTTATAATCTGCTTCACAGACAGGGCAAGTGAGGATCTCATCATCGTTAACAGCATCAATTTTAAAGGTGTTGCCACAATTTACGCATTTTAAAATCATAATTTTCGCCGCTAACGTCTATATAATGCTGGTCTCACTTATACTGTTGCCTGTTAGTTAGCGCGCGAAAGCGTTCACCTTTGCAGCGTTTGATTAAAGACACCGTTTGCTCTTAAACATGTGTCATTGCAAAAGACGCGTGGATGAGCCTTCTTTCCGCTGGTTTTTGCATTAAATATCATCGTATAGGTAACGAGCGAATGGGCACTCTGAGTGTATTGCTTTCGTGTGAAGATGTAAAAGTATTCTTTGGATAGTTCCCTAACCGTTTTTTCGTCCTCTATGTATTTCAAGTGTAGTAGCTCATGTATTAGGGCTACCCTTGCTCTGTTCCCAGCGTAGGCTAATAGAGTATTCCGTCCAAATTTTCGAGAGAATGTTCGGCAAAACTTTGTTGTTTTTGGGTAAATACGAATTCTTCCTCGGTTAGTGTCACATTTTCCAGCGATGCCCTTTCCGTTCTTCCTTCTCATTGGAAGAACTTTGTGCACGGCGTTGACTGCTTGTTCTTTTATTGTTTCTTTTTTCAACATCCAATGGAGAAACTTCTGGAATGAAGGTTTCCTTAAAACTCTAAGCACAAAAGACGAGTATTTCAGGTAAAACCTAACTTGGTTCTCAGAGAAATTGGCAAGTTTCTCGTGGTCACAGCATATTCTTATTTTACTGGAGAGCGAGGGGGTTTTTTCTAACATAGGAATATGCTGATCTAACAAAGGTACCACAATTCTCATCTGTTTTCCGTTATGAAAACCATGTTTTTGCTGGTTTTGGACTGTGGACGTTCAGCTGTGCCAAGTCTTGAAGCGGGACGGCTTGTTAGGCGGTGACTTGCCAGGCATTGAATTCCTGCTGTCTTCCCGTCTTTCGAAACCCGCACTATTCGGCCCATCCTGTTGCATTCAGGGCATTCTGCGCAGTCACCTACATTGACTATGTTTTCGTTCCTCCCTTTTTCTTGTTGTCTACGTAAAATTTCTTTCCAGCTTTCTTTCTTAACGTGCAAGTGGTTCGCACGGATGATTTGCATCTTCTGCAGTTTTTTTACTAAACCTGCTCTCAACATACACAATTCTATCTACCTCTTGATTGTTAATTTGAAAAGGTTCAATTACTCGATAGGTTCAGCCCAAGGGATAAGAGAAACTCTTCAAATAGAAGTGCGCCGTCGCACATATAAACGCATGGGCTAAATAACTCAGAAGCTATGGGAAAATTCTTGCAGCGTTCACTGCATGGCGCTCAAAAGCAGAATAGAATGAAAATGTGTTATGACCCCCATAGAAAACGCGTTTTTGGTGTAGCTACGCTAATATAGGCTGCTGGCTATTCTGACGTATCGGTTAGAATTCTTTAGAGAAAGAGTCAGATCGGCTGTACGCGCAGATAGGGTGTGCGCTTTCCTTTTTCTCCAGATTATTCTAATTGGCAAAGTGAAGTGTCCAATTACGATTAACATAATTGGTGTTGGAAGATGGGTAAAAGGAAAATCACAAATGAAGGTAACCTTGAAAACATGGTGTTGCCAGCGGCAAGCGATGTTTTAGGCATGGCCGTCAAGATGCTGGGTGCTGACCGAATCATAGTTAAGTGCCAAGACGGCAAGGAACGGCTATGCAGAGTTCGTGGCAAGCTAAAGAGGCGTGTATGGATTAGGGAAGGTGACATTGTTTTGGTTTCTCCTTGGGATTTTCAGTCGGACAAGCGAGGTGACATTTTTTGGCGATACAGGAAAAATCAGTCGGACTGGCTCAGAAACAAAGGTTACCTTAAAATGTAGGGTCAAAAAGGTGAAGAAACATAAGACATAAACCGTCAATTGGCGAATATCTTGCTTTTCTTTCAGTAAAATATGAAGTTAACCCTGAAAAATTTCTATACGCCCTGCGCACAGCACAAGAACGCAAATTAAATTGTGGTAGCCTATCAATCCAGTGTCGAGGCAGAATAAAAACAAATGTGATCTTTCTAATTATGCGAGGTTCTGAAGTCATTGCACAATTTTCAATTGACAGAGAATTCCTTCTGAATAAAAGTAATCATCTTGGAAAATTCATGGGAACCGATAAAATCCGTAAGCATCTGTCAAGGAAAAATGTAAGGTCTCCTGCCCATTCAATAAGAGACGTGCGACCAGGAATGAACCATGTTAACCTTAAGGCTAAGATCTTAGAAGTTGCAGAGCCTAAGCCTGTTGTTACAAGATATGGAAACAACGCTACTGTTGTCAAGGTGCTAATCGGGGATGAGACTGGAACCATTAAACTCTGCTTATGGAATGGGCAAATAGACGGTGTCTCTGTAGGGGATGTTATTCAAATTAAGAACGCTCAAGCATCCATGTTTAGGGGAGAAAAGCAATTGAGCCTTGGAAAAAAAGGAATCATCAGCAACGAAATCCCACCCCCGACCACAACGTGCACTCAGCCGCTTTCTTTGGCATGTTTTTAGTTATGGAAAAAACATGAGCAATATGCTGTTTATTTTTAGAATTAAAGAGCGTATGGTGAGTTGTATTTTCTTTGCCACTTGATATAGGAAGCTGCTTATGGCGATGGCGAAGGCTGGAAAAGCTGGCAGAATGTACCATTCAAGTTTTGTTTGGGCAAAAGTGAACACCGCAAGCACAGTCGCTATCCACGCGATGATTAAAGTGTCTCCTTTCAAACGCTTAAAAGCCGCGTTGAACGCGCAAAGCCCCGCCCCAAAAGGTAGCAGAACTACCCAAAACGGGTTTTCGTTATTAACCAAGTAGCTGAAATAGTAAAGGTAGCCGCCCGCATGGCTTTCAATGGTGCTGCTTGCTCGTATGATTCCGGAATAAACAAAAAAAGAATGCCAAAAGTCCGGTCCAAAACGCAGAATCATGTAAATCACCCAAGGCGCAATAACCAGAAGTCCCACTCGCCAAAAAAGAGCGAAACGTTTGGTAAAGAAAAACCTGATGCCTCTCCCTGTCGCCGTGAAATAAGAAAAGGTGATTAGCGGAATCAGTAGGGCTATCAGCTGCTTTGTCATGAACGCCAAACCGAAGAATACGCCGCCTAACGCTGTGTATCGGTTAGTGTCTTCCGTTTTTTCGCTCAGAACCAAAAAGTATACGCTAGCTAAAATGAAGAAGACGAAGGGAACATCGGTCATGGCGTGTCTTGCAAACATATAGAAGGTTGTGAACGTGCCTAACACTAGCGCCGAAAGAAGCCCAACGGGCACGTTATAAAGTTTCTTTCCTAGGTAGAAGACGAGAACTAAGGATAACGTGCCGAATACGGCGCTCCAAATCCTCGAGGCGAAGTTGTTAACGCCGAAGACTTGGTAGGCAAGAGAAATCAGCCACATGAAGAGCGGCGGCTTCTCAATGCCTATGTCTAATGTGCCATAAGCCCATGGAGTCAGGTAGTCTCCGGTCTTGAAAATGTGGAATGCCCATTGAGAATATGTTTGCTCGTCTGTCACCCACAGCGGTCCGCTTCCCAGATTTACGAAGAATATTGTTGAAAAAGCAAGAATTGCCAAAATGCAAATGGCATTGGCATGTTCTAGGAACCAAGGGCGTTTTTGGTCAAACGATGCTGCAGCGTTTTGTTTAGTCGAGTTAAGAAAGTGCATGATTGCAAAAGTAATCGTTGCCGCCACAACGCACGCAACTGCATCAAAGGCAATTGTGGTCCACGGTGAAGAGTTGTTGGCTTGCGTGAGCACGGATTGAACGGTTGAATCGTCAAGGGCGAAGGCGTAGATGCGATAGTCACTGGAACCAACGTAAAGCTTGCCGTTTACTATTGCTGGGGAAGAATCTACAGAGCTTTCAGTTGTGTAACTCCACCTCGTTGCTCCAGTAAACGCTTCAAAACAATAGATGCTGTAGTCTTCAGAGCCCACATACACGTTGCTGTCCGCAACCGCGGGCGAAGACCTGACCCAGTACCCAGTTGGGCTCCGCCATATTTCCTTGCCGTTTGAAGCGTTTAGGCAGTAAACGTTGTTGTCATCGGAGCCTGCGTAGACACATCCGTAAGCGACAGCGGGGGAAGAGTAAACTGACCCTTCCGTTTGGTACTCCCAAATCTTGGCGCCCGTGGAAGCGTTAAGAGCACATATGTAGCCGTCTATGGAGCCCACGTAAACGTAGCCGTTGCATACGCTGGGAGAGGAGATAAAACTTCCAGTGTGTGTGCGCCATAATTCTTCACCTGTAGATTCATTAAAAGCGTAAACATGATAGTCATCGGTGGCAACGTAGACCACGCCGTCTGAGACAGCAGGGGACGATTGCACACGGTGCGAGGTTGGGTACCGCCAGATTTTAGCTCCGTTTGAAGCGTTAAGGCAGAGCGCATCGTGGTTTCCGGAGCCTATGTAGAGGCGCCCGTCCACAATTGTGGGAGAAGACCGCACTAAGCCCCCGATTTCCGTTTTCCAAACAGGCTTTCCTGTGGCGATGTCAATACAGTAAACGTAGCCGTCGTCTGAACCCACGTAGACGGAATTGTTGTAGATGGCTGGCGACGAGTGTATTTCATTTCCTGTTGAGTAGTTCCAGAATGGTTTGCCGTTGGAGGAGTTGAGGCAGTAGACGCGCCAATCCCTCGAGCCCACGAGAACGCAGCCGTTAGCCACTGCGGGCGAAGACCACCGCACACCTTTCCACGTTTTGCAAGTCCACAAGAGTTTGACGGAGTTGGTTGGAATTTTACAGGTTGTGTAGCCGCTGTGGGTTGAGTCATGACGGAACATCGTCCACTCGTCTGTGCCTAAAACGGCGTTAGCGCTTGAGGCTTTCGATATGCAGTATAGTTGAATAAAGATGAGTGAGATGGGGATTATTAGCAGCCACAGCCGCTTCTGCCTTCCCATCGGTACCCTCAATAATAAGAGTATGCTGAATTTTGAAAATAAAACCATCGGTTAGTTCAATTCCAGACGATTTAGATCGCTTAACCAGCAGTGTAGTGATGAATTCTAAACCCCTGATGCTTGCGTATTCTGTTTTAACTCAAGTGCAAAATTGGATGCTTAATACTGAGTTTACTTAAACAAGCGCTAAATAGGTTTCTGAGGCAGTCTTCATGATGAAAGAGCGCTGAAGTGATGCAGAAGACAGGCGAAGAGAAGCGTGAAGTTATAAGCTACTGTTGTTCAAATCCTAATTGTAAGAGCGTTTTTACCAGACCTAAAAAACTGGTTTACTACTTGTGTCCAACCTGTCAAACACTTGTTAATATGGAGACGGTGCTGGGAAACGAGAAAACAAAGAAGCGGGGACCAACAGAAGAGGACCTCAAGAGAAAAGAAGCCGAACGCTTGGCAGCGGAGCAAAAAGCAGATGCTTTAGAGGCTGAGCTAAAGGCAGAACGGAAGAAGTCAGAGCGGCTGGAAGCAGAGCGGCTAAAAGCAGAGAAAAGGGCGAAGAGGTTGGAATCAGAGCTTGCGGCTTCGCGATTAGCAGCAAAGCAGAAGGAAGAGCAGATAGAAGCGCAACGAATGGCGGAAGTACAAGCGGCAGAACGGGCAGAGGCAGAGCGCTTAGAAGCAGAACAGAAAATGGCGCGGTTGGAGGAAGAACGCCGGGCGGAACGTTTGGAGGCAAAGCACAAGATAAAGCAGTTAGAAGAGGAACTGCTAGCCGAACGCGAAAAGGCAGAACAAGAAGTCGCGCAAATAGAGGCAGAGCGTCTTGATTTAGAGCACAAAGCAAAGCAAATAGCGGCAGAGCTCTTGGAGTCGGAAAGAAAAGCGAAACGGTTAGGGACCGCGCTAAACGAAGCAGAACAAAAAGTCGAGCAGGCAGAAACTAAACGGTTAGAAGCAGAACAAAGAGCGGAACAATTGGAAGCACAACTAAAGGAAGCGCAGCTAGAAATAGAACGGTTAGAGGCGGAACGACAGGAATCTGAGCGGCAGCAGGCAGAACGGCTGAAGGCAGAGCGAAAGAAAATGCAACAGCTGGAAGCAAAAAGAAAGGCAGAAAGTGTAGAGGCGAAAAAGAAAACAAAACTGCTAGAAGCGAAACTGCTGGAAACAGAACAAAAAGCAAAACAGCTGGAGTCAGAACTGCTGGCAGAACGAAAGAAAACAGAGCAGATGAAGATTGAACGGGCTGACGCAGAAAGAAAGCTGCGATTATTGGAGGCGGAACGGGAAGAAATACAAAGAGAAGTAGAACGACTGGCTACAGAGCGAAAGACAGACCAGTTAGAAGCTGAACGAAAAACAAAACAACTAGAAACAAAACTTTCCGAAGCCGAAGAAACGGCAAAACAGTTGGAGGCGGAACTGGAGGCAGAACGCGAAGAATCAAAACAAAAAACAGGGCAACTAGAGTCAGAGCTGGAAGAGGCAGAAAGAAAGACGAAACTTTTGGAGTCGCAACTGCTGGAGGAACGGCGGAAATTAGAGCTTTTGGAGGAAGAGCGAAGGGCAGAACGGTTAGAAGCAGAACGGCTCGAAGCGGAAAGAAAAGAGATGGAAAGACTGGAAGCAGAACGAGTAGAAGCACAAAGGATGACGATAGAGCGGAAAGTGGAAAGATTAGAGACGGAACTGATGGAAGCGGAACGGAAAACGGAAAGGTTAGAAGCGGAACTACTGATAGCAGAGGGGAAAGCAACACAATTAGAATCAGAGCTAAAAGCAGAGCGGTTAGCTTCAGGGCAGATGGCGGAACGGTTAGAAGCGCAAAACAAGGAATTGGAGCGGCTAGAGGCGGAACAATTGAAGGCAGAACAGAAAGCCCAATGGTTGGAGGAGGAACTAAAGGCAGAACGTTTAGAGGCTGAACGAAAGGAAGTGGAACGGCGAGAAGCGGAGCGGTTAGAGGAAGAACGAAAGGAAGCGCGGCGATTGGAGGTAAAGCAAAAGGTCGAAAGGCTGGCAGCGCAGTTGGCGAAACGGGCAGAGGCAGAAAGAAAGACCGCAGATGCGGAAGAGGTAAACAAGCCATCCGATTCCGAGTGCAAGCACTATTTCGGTTATCTTAATCGACGTAAGAAAGGCGAAGGCATACCAGATTCATGCTTAGCATGCCCCAAGTCGTTGGACTGCATGCTTTCCGACCACTACAAGTCAAAAGAGCCTGTCGAAGAAATCAAGAAATGGTACCCAGTAGAAGCCTAAAGAAGGTTATAGTCTTTTTTCACACGTCAGTCTCAACGTTTTTCAAAAAGTCCTTGACGTCAGACGGAGAATGCCCTGAATAGTACTTGCTGAAGTATCCGAAAACCTCCGTCTGCCCATCCACGAAAGGCTTTAGTTTGTCAGCCCACGATTTGATGCTGTTTGTTCTGTCCACTTCTCTTCTGCCTAAGGTGCCTTTGACTTTTCTGTGGTCTCCTTCCCACCTGACGTAGATGAAGTCTGCGGTTATTTCGCTGGTTTGCGGCATGAAAGGGCTGTCAACCCACGCCAACGCCACGCTGTTATTCCTGAGGACATTGTAGAAACCGTCGTTCAGTAGCTTCCGGTTCCTAACTTCCACCACGTAACGGTGCTTTTTGGGCAAGTTCCGAAGGAAATCGTGCAGAAGCGGCACCTGCTCGATTCCAAACGTGTAAGGAAATTGAAGCAGCAAAGCGCAAAGCTTCTTCTCCAAGAGCCCAACGCGCTCCAAGAACACCGCCACTTCCCGCTGACAATCCCGCAGCATTTTAACGTGGGTTATGACCTGCGGAAACTTTAGCGAAAACAAGAAATTCTCAGGCGTTTGCTCTCTCCAGTCTACCACGCTTTGTTTGCGTGGAATGCGGTAGAAAGTGCTGTCCACCTCAACCGTGTCAAACTGCGAAGCGTAATACGCCAAGTACTCTTTGGACGACAGGTCCTCGGGATAAAAGTTGCCTTTCCAGAAGTCGTAGCTCCAGCCCATCGTGCCCACATGAAGCGTCATGCTACTCCTTTCCTTTAAGCAGCAGCCAACTTTTTTCTCCAGCTTTCTTCAGCCTCACCAACACGTAGCGCCCCTTCAGCCTTTCGCCGTTGAGCATGACCTCTATCATTTTTTCGTCCCACACCTTCGTTTCATATGAGCCTTTGTCCCATATCGTCACGGTGCCAGCACCATACTGCCCCTCTGGAATTGTCCCCTCAAAATCTGCATACTCAAGTGGATGGTCCTCGGTTTCAACCGCCAACCGCTTCTCGTCTGAGCTTTCCGGAATCCCCTTTGGCACAGCCCAGCTTTTCAAAACACCATTCTTCTCCAAACGTAAATCATAATGCAATCTTCGTGCGTGATGTTCCTGGACCACAAAAATCTTCGCCGTTGTTGCATCCTTTTTTCCTCCGCCTTTGGGTTCTGCTGTGACGTTGAAGTCGCGTTTTGACTGGTACTCCGCAAGTTCGCCCTTAACTATTTGGTCCAGTGTGCATTCCGAAGGAAGCTTGTCTTCCCGCAAGCCGAGGAACCGCGGCATCCGTAGCCTCACGTCTCGCGTAACAACCTGATAGCCTACTTCGCAGACCAGTTTGGGCTTAAGCCACGTTATCTCGTCAGAGATGTCTACTGTGAAGGGAGCTGAATCCGTCTCCAGCGTTTTGAACGCTTCCAGTAGCGTGCGCAGTTTTTCCCGTGAGAAGCCAGTTCCAACCTTGCCAACGTAAACGGGTTTGCCTTCGCTGTTGTAAAGCCCAAGCAGCAGAGCGCCGAATGTTTTGGCTCTGGCACCTGTGCCTTTCGTGTAGCCGAAGATGACGCAGTCGCAGGAGCGTAGCTTTTTTATTTTCAGCCAGTTTCCGCTTCTGACGCCGGGTTCGTATGGGCTGTCTTTTTTCTTCGCCATGATGCCTTCCAAGCCTTTCTGCAAAGCCGCTGCGTAATAGGCTTCGCCGTTCTCCTCCACGACATCTGAGAGCAAAACGTGTTTGCCTTCCTGAACCGAGTTGCGCAGAATTCTCTTTCTCTCCATCAAGGGCAAATTGAGAAGGGGGTTTCCGTCTTTCTCGAGGATGTCAAATACCACGTACACTGCTGACGTTTGAAGGTTCGCTAGTTGAATTTCGGTCGGGGAAACGGCTTTTCCTCTTTCCAGTAGCGCTTGAAAATCGGCTTTGCCTTCTTTCATGACGATGATTTCGCCGTCAAGAACCACGTTGCGCGTTAGCTCTGTCAGCTCTAATAGTTCTGGGAAATTGTATTTCAGTTCTTTCTGGTTGCGGCTTCTCAGGCTCAGTTCCTGGTTGACGTATGCTATGGCTCGGAACCCATCCCACTTAACCTCGAACACCCAATCCTTATCCGAGAAAGGCTTGGATGCGAGTTTAGCGAGCATGGGCTTGTAGTTGCGGCTCATTTCTTTTCCAGCTGCTTAAGCGTCTCGCGCAAGGCAACCATGAGCCCTTTGACTTCTTCCTCTGCAGGTTTCTCCACCACTATTTTCTCGCCTTTTAGCTTCTTCGCGATAAGTTCCTCTACTTTCTGCTTGTAGGTGTCCTCGTACTCGGTTATGTCGAATTCGCCTGAAAGGTCCTTGACGATTTTCATAGCCAAGTCAAGCTCCGCTTTTTCAGGCGCCTTAAGCTCCTTCAACTCCTCAAAGGCTTGTGGATCCACTACGTCGTAAGCGTATCGCAGGGTGGTCAGCACGAGTGCACCCTTGTACGCGTGCACCAGAACAGGATACTCTTTGGTGCGCAGTGTTATTCTTCCTACGCCAGCCTTGCCCATTTTCTGGAGTGCGGCGAGCAGCAGGCTGTAGGCGTCGTTGCTTTTGTCCGGCATCAGGGCGTATGTGGTGTTGAAGTATGTTGGGTCGACGGAGAAGTAGTCGACGAATTTGTCGATGCGGATGCGTTTGTCGGATTCTGGCTTGACGGCTTCAAGTTCTTCTTTGTCAAAGACAACGTACTCGTTTTTGGCGACTTCATAGCCTTTGGCGACTTCTTGCCAAGGAACGATTTTTCCGTCTTTGGTGCATACGCGCTCGTATTTTAACGGTTGATTGTCAGTTTGGTGCAGGAAATGGAAGTTTATTCCACGGTCGTATATCATGGCGTAAAGCTTGACTGGAACGTTAACTAAACCAATGGTTATGCTTCCTGACCAGATGGCTCTTCTTGACGGCTGAGCGGGTTTCGGTTTTTTAGCCACTTATTTAACCTCCAATTTTTGCTTGTTCTCAAAAATGTCTTTCCACGGGTCTTTCCATAGACTCGTTACGTTTAAAATATTAAACTCGGCTGGCTTTATTCTTTTCTTAACTTCACTCCAGTCTAATGGGGTTGAAACCGTGGCTGTCGGCGCCACTCTCACGCTGTAGGGGCACACCATGGTTCGCCCATGCGAGTTCTGCAGATAATCTATGAAGACTTTTCCAGGCCTCTTGGTTTCAGAGAACTCCGAGACAACCATCGCGTGTTCTTTCGATAACTGCTTTCCGACTGTGTGGACGAAGGCTCTTGTTTCCCTGAAAGTGTATTCACGGACGATAGGGATTAAGACGTGCAGCCCTTTCTTCCCCGAGGTTTTCACGTACGGCTCAAGCCCAAGCTGGTCTAGTTTTTCCTTGAGCAAAAGCGCCACCTCGGCAGCATCTTCGTACCTGGCTGGCGGTTCAGGGTCTACGTCGAAGAAGGCGAAGTCGGGCTTGTCTCGGTGGTCAACTGTGGATAAGGGAATGTGGATTTCGATGGCTGCCAGGTTTGCGAGCCAGATGAGCGTGTCAAGGTCGTTGCATAGAATGTAGTGTACGTCGCGTTTGGCGGTTTCCGAGTAAAGCGTAGCGGTTTTCACCCATGAGGGTGTGCCTTCAGGAGCGTCTTTCTCGTAGAAACCTTGTTTGTCCACGCCGTCTGGAAACCTTGTGAGCACCAGCGGTCGATTGGCGAGAAACTTGAGCATTTTCGGGGCGATTTTTATGTAATATTCGATTACCTGTGCTTTTGTGATTGTGATTTTGGGGAAGAGGATTTTGTCGAGGTTGGTGAATTGGACTTTTGTGAGCTTTTCACTCATTTTTAAGTTGCCTCCAAGCCTTGGTTATTTTTGTTTTTCAAGATTTGAACCTTCGCGATTTTCAGAAATACACGTAACCTGCTCGCTGTTGTGTGATTCTTGTCTATAGCCCCTTATAAATAGGAACTTATAGTCCAGATTTCCTCTTCGCCATGACAATCACGGAAACGACAACTATCGCAAAGCCAACCACCGCGATTATTAGCAAATGGGCAGGAAATTCTTGACCAGATGTGGCTGAGGAGTCAGTTAGCACCGAGTTCGTAGCTGTGTTTATCACCGAGACTGTACCGCTGATAAGATTTGTAACATAGGCGTATTCGCCGTTGGGCGTTATAGCTACACCATAAGGGTTGATGCCAACGGTTACCGTGGCATTCACTGTGTTCGTGGTTGTGCTTATTACCGAGACCGAATTATTGCCTCCATTTGTAACATATGCGTATTCATCGTTGGGTGTTAAAGCTATACCGTTAGGAGAACTTAAACCGGTAATCGTCGCCGTTACTGTGTTAGTAGCTGTGTCTATGACCGAGACCGAGTTGCTAGCAAGATTAGTAACGTAGGCGTGTGCGCCATTTGACGTTATAACCACTCCGCTAGGATTCATTCCGACTGTTACCGTTGCCATCACTTTATTCGTAGCTGTGCTTATTACTGAAACTGTACCGCTGCCGCCATTCGTGACATATGCGTATTCTCCGTTGGGGGTTATTGCCACAGACGTAGGGATGCTTCCAACGGTTATCGTCGTCATTACGGTGTTAGAAGCTGTGTTTATCACCGAAACCATGCCAACCCCCTTATTATTTACAATATCACCTTTTGCGACGTAGGCGTATGCCCCGTTGGGCGTTATAGCCACGGCGGAAGGGGTGCCTCCAACGGTTACCGTTGCTGTCACCTTATTCGTTACTCTGTTTATCACTGAAACTGTACCGTCACCACCATTCGCAACATAGACATATTCCCCATTAGGAGTTATAGCCACATTAGAGGGGTTGCTTCCAGCAGATACAGTTGTTGTCACCTTATTCGTGGCAGTGCTTATCACAGAAACATTATGTCCATTCGTAACATAGACATATTCTCCATTAGGAGTTATGGCCACAGCCGAAGGCATGCCTCCAACGGTTATTGTTGCCGTATTCTCTGCTCGAATTGGCTGGAGTAATAATGCAAAAGCATAGAGGAAAAAGATGAGAAGGATGCCACCGACTCTCAAAGCCTTCGTTTTCCCTCGTTTCACATTCTCACCTTACTGCTTTGTTTTCGGTTGGCTGCGGAAGAGTCTCCTTTTTGAGCTTGTTTGTCTTGGATTTTTCCGTCGCTAAGAAAAAGTACCCTTTCCGCAGATGCTGCAATGTGCTCATCGTGTGTTACCATTATGATTGTAGCGCCTTGTTTTTGGTTAAGATTTGCCAGTAGCTTCACGATTTCCTCTTTGCTGTTTTTGTCCAAATTTCCTGTTGGTTCATCCGCTAAGATTATGGCTGGGTCATTGGCCAATGCTCGGGCGATGGCGACTCTTTGCTGTTCGCCTTGGCTTAACCTTTGAGGTCTATGTTGTTCTCTTTCTGATAAGCCAACCATGGCAAGCAGTTCCAATGCTCTTTGTTTTCTTTGTCCTTTGAATTTACCTGAGAGTTCCATGGCTAACTCTACGTTTTCTCTGGCGTTGAGGTATGGCAGCAGGTTGAAGTTTTGGAATATGAAGCCTATTTTGTCTCTGCGTATCTTGTAGAGTTGCGATTCTGGCAAGCGTGCAATGTCTATGTTGTCAATTAGTACTGTGCCGCTTGTTGGTTTGTCGATGCAGCCGATGATGTTAAGCAGTGTGGTTTTGCCTGAGCCTGAAGGTCCCATGATGGCTGTGAATTCGCCTCTTTTGACCTCAAGGTTCAGGTCGATTAAGGGCTGCACATCTCGTTTGCTAAGCTTGTAGGTCTTGGTCAAGTTCTCGATTTTAAGTACGAGTTCATTCATAGCGCATTGCCTCCGCTGGTCGGGTTCTTGCTGCTCTCCAAGCAGGATACAAGCTTCCAAGTGCACCTAACAATACTGAAAAACCTAATCCAAATAGCATAAGTTCCGGCGTTATGGTTACAGAGATAGATGTTGCTGTTAGGGATCCACTTCCTCCCCATGTTCCACTTCCTGATGTTGTAATGCCAATTCCAGTTTGGGTTATCGGTTGTGGAAGCAGTATATTGGCTAATGAGGTTGCGCCGAATATGCCGATTACTATGCCAACTATGCCAGCTATTAGGCTTAATAGTATGCCTTCGAGCATGAACTGCCCAAGGATTGTTGTGTTACTAGCGCCTAATGCTTTGAGAGTGCCGATTTCTTTGGTTCTTTCACGGACGGTATATAGCATTATGAACAGTATTATTGCGCTGTCTGCAATGGTGATAATGCCCATTTCCACTATGCCGGTGCTTTCTATTTGGTTCATTGTTTCATGCGCTTGTTGTAATTGCTCCTCGGTTTGACGTTGCATTTGATAAACTTGGTTCAGCAAAGTTTGAGCTATCGTAACTGTTAGCTTAGGGTATGCACCAACGATTTGTTCTTTGACGGCGTACACGTTATCCACGCTGTCAGCAAAGACTATGAATGTCGACGCTTGCCCAGTTGTGTTAGTTATGGCTTGGGCATCAGATAGACTCATGGTAGCATAAGTGGTATTGAGGGCTTCTTGGCCTTCAATACCCACTACCTCAAAGTCCCGCCCAAAAATGTTAACTGTTTCACCTACGGCGATACCAAAATGATTCGCAATGCGCTCATGCAAAACGACAACGCCGCTATCGCCCGCCTGCAAATTTCGCCCAGCAGTAATGTTGGCTGGAAGAAGTATCGGATAACTGCTCAGTAGTTCGGCATCATCTAAAGGTACACCATAGACTGTATATGGCCAATCATATGCTCTTTGTTCCAGCACGGGTACAACGTATGTCACATGTTGTACGTAGGTGAGATTGGAGTACTCTGTAATATTCATGAGTGGTCGTTCAAAGGTGGTTTCGTTGTGATAAGGACCTGCGTCTGTACGAAGGGTCAATGGGAGGTTGCAATCCAGTTGGGTTGCTGCCATGTTTACTGTTGAAGCAACAATTTTGGCGGCGGTTGTTAGATTGTCAATAGTTTTTTGGGTTGCTTCTTGGCTTGCGGTGATGCTTGGCGGAATAGATACTATCATTGCTAGGGCAAGGCTTAGTGCTACGATTACTAGTAGGGCTCTTGTTTTTCTTCTGGCAATGTTTCTGGTTGCTCTTGTTAGAATACCCATTTTCTCAACTCTTGAACACCTACTATTATGTGTAGTAGGATTTATAAGATTTACTACCGCTGATGGTAGGTAGTCACGAGCCGAGCAAGCAGCAGGAATGGCTCCTTGTTTGTTACGCAACCTGATTTTGGAAAAAGTTAAAAGCCTACCATCTCTAATGGTACATGAGGGAAGTGTAAAACGTCGTCAGAGAAAAAAACCTCATTACCCCAGTACAATATTGAAGGAAAACAACTCGAAGCATTCCTAGGACCGCTGGAAGCAAGCATAATCGAAATCATATGGTGTTCAAAGAAAAGGCCTATTACAGTGCGCGAAGTGCTTGAAGAACTGAAAAAGAAAAAGCAGGTCGCTTACACCACCGTTATGAACACAATGGATAGACTCTACGAGAAAGGTTTGCTTGACCGGCGAATTGAAAAAGGCAAAGGCGGCGCCTACCTCTACTACGTTTACTGGCCAAAAATGGAAGAGTCAAACTTTAAGGAAGCCGCAGTCCGCCAAGTGCTCACCAGCCTCTTGAACAACTTTGATGAACTTGTCACTACGTGCCTTGTTGAGAAAGTTGCAATGGATGATAAACAGCTAGAGGCATTAAAAGAAAAAATCGATAAAACCTTAAAAGAAAAGAAGAAGTGACCAAAATATGGTGAATTTAACCGATTTTTTAATTCAAATATTTCAACCATACTTCTTCTATTCTTTAGTGTTCCTTTCAATAGCTTTTGTCTGCATCAAAATCTTCCTAAAATTCAACCCCTACCTTTCCCGAAAGAATCAAAGCATTTTATGGCTCATACCGCTGTTTGTCCCAGTTTTCACATTATTGTATTTTCATCCCCAAATCCTAATTCCAGCAGGGGCTTTTTCGCCGTCAAACTATCAAATTCCAGTTCCACCCGGTTTTGGCATAATGTTTGTTGGTCCCAGCGTTTTTTCATTTACAGGCTTGTTATGCATAAGTGGAATAATCGCAGCTGGAGGCTTTCTTGTGCTTATGGCGGTTTTCGGGAAGAAAATAGCTATGCGGCGATTCCATGTTGTTATGATGGCTGAGGACGAGTACATGCCGCTACAAGAAAAAGTGAAAGAAACCGCTCATAAACTAGGTATTCCCGAGCCGAAAGTTGGTCTAATCGACGATTTGATGCCTAACGCTTTTACGGTGGGCTATGGACAGAATACGATTGTGGTTTTCTCTTTAGGGCTTCTAAAAATGCTTGACCCTGAAGAGTTGGAGGCGGTTGTTTCTCACGAATTGGCTCATGTTAAAGCAAACGATTACCTGTTCAGAACGGTATCGTACACTTTAAATATTCTTTCCTTTTTTAACCCCCTCTCATACTTTGTTGCAGCCCATGCCCAAAGGCAGCGGGAGTTGCTCGCTGACGAGAAAGGCGTGGCTTTACTGGACAAACCCAAATTGATGACAAATGTGCTTACAAAGATCGAGTCAGTAGCACTGGCGTTTCCTAAGGCGAGCCTCACTGAACGGCTTTCTGCAGGTTTATTTCTTGTGTCGCCTCTCGCGCATAGACATGGGATACTCGCCTCGCACCCGCAAATATCACAAAGAGTGCAAAACATTAACGCCGTGACTTCTAAGCCCATTAAAAAGTCTCGACACTTGATTGCCACAGTATTGCTCTTGAGTGTTCTTGTTTCCACAGCGGTGATAGCAGGATACTCAACAGTGCAAATTCAGAAGACTTTTTCCCAAAATGAAGACATACTCTTCGCAAACGGGAATGGTGTCAGAATTTTTAATGCATCAGCGGATTACAGTTCTACCATGCACAAAGGCATCCTTTTTACCGACGCTCAGCGTTTACATAGTTTTGTGTCTTCACTGCAGTGCGCAAACTCAGCAGGTGATACGGTACTGACCCCGAACGGTACTATAACATTGCAGGTAATCAACGAGCAACAGCCACAAAATCTGAGTTTTAATTCAATTTTAAGCTTCATTAAATCAAAGTAATGTTTTTTTGGCTTCATAGTATGGTTAAGGTTCGAACTTTGGGGCTTTGAGCTATTCACATCGAATTCTTTGTTGACGTGGCCTTGGCTCTCAGTAAGGAGATCAACTACGCCAAGTTGCCATCTAAACTAAAACTTTAGGCAAGTGTTCTGGAATGTAGCCTTCGGTTGTTTCAATGTCGTAGCATTTCTGAATAGCTTTTTAGGGTAGGAAAGTAAGAATATAAGCGGTGACTCAATGGCGCAGAAAGAAAAGGCAGAGGTCACGGTAGTCAGCGAGAAAGGGCAGGTTGTAATCCCGCAGGCTATACGAAAGAAGCTGGGGATAAGACCAAAAACCAAACTGTTAGTTTACGGCTACGAAGACGCAGTAATCATGAAAAAGCTTGAGGTACCAGACATAACCAAAGAACTCGAAGCCTTATATAGAAGGGTGGACGCCAGAATCGCAAAGTACGGCGCTCTCACGCAAGACGAAGTGGAAGCAGAAATACAACAATACAGAAAAGAGAAAGCCAGAAAACCAGAAAAGGCGTAAAGTTAGCTTATGCGCGTCGCAGTCTTCGACGTCAACGTACTAGTATCGAGTCTAATAGTAAAAGGCAAACCGAGAGACCTATGGCTTAAAGCAAGAGCCAACGAGTTCACGCTGCTTCTGTCCAGCCAGATTGTTTCCGAGTTTGTTGACGTAATCAGCCGCAGGAAATTTGCGAAGTACGTGAAAGAGTACGATGTGAAAGTGTTCTTGGAAGCCTTACATCAAACAGCCAAATTCACACGGATAAAATCAAAATTCAAGGTAGTAAAGGCAGACCCTGCCGACGATACCATTCTAAGAACAGCGTTTGACGGCAAAGCCGACTGCATAGTATCAGGAGACAAGCACCTGCTTGCCCTGAAAGAATTCAGAGGAATAAAAATCTTAACTGTGGACGAAATGCTGAGTCTGCTAAAAGAAGAAAAACCACCGAAATAGGACACACGCCAACTTAGCCGCAAATATAATCTTGTGAACACCCAGCCGTAAGACACCCACTTCAGAAGGCTCTGTCTGTTCGGAGCGTGTACTCCCTCCCCTTATTTAAGGGGTTCACCGGTAGCGCTATTCTTGCCAGCTGAGTATTTAGGTTTTGTCGGCTCTACTTTGACGGTGACGTGTTTTCCTTTTATGCCTGCTAGTGGTGGTAGAATGTGGGAGAGCAGTTGTTCTGCGGTGCAGGGGCGTATCGTACCGTTTGAGCTAGTTAGAGTCCATACGTCCTTTTCTTTTCGAAATTTCTGTAGCCATCTGCCCTTGAACATGATGTAGATGGTGCATTCAGAATTCTTCATAAATATCCTTTCAAAGGATGACTATTAAAATCTACTCTCAACCACAAAAATCCGCACACAACACAAATGACGGTTGCATCATGTAACTTCTGGAATTAGAGACGGATGATTGGTCGCGCATATGCCCGTTTTTAGCGCATACTGCTTGACTAACTTTTTTCTGCGTGTGAATCAGCGAAATTTTGATGTATTGTTATCATTAGTTATTCATGGCTTAAACTCCGTCTGCCGTGTTCTCTTTTTTCTTCCTTTGGTATGCCTGTTCAATCAGCAAGAAAACAACAAATCCCACCGTCGTCACTATGGCAAACATGGTAAACCCGTAGTAAATCACCAAAAAGAACAAGGCCACTATGATAACTGCCACAAGAACGGTCTGCACGTGTTTGTTCATAGTTTCTTTCTCTTTTCTTACTCTGCAGCGATGGCTAATACACTTTCGGTATCAAGCCATTATCAAAGTTACGATAAAATATTTTTTTTGGTCAACAACACGGACGTGCTTCGAAGCATTTTTACGGGTAAAGTATGATAAAATATTCTGACATAGAAGAATCTTCCATAAGATATTTTAGTCTACTTCTGTCAACTTCAATTCTGGAGAAAGGAGTAGATTCTAAATTGAAAACTAAAGGCTTCTTAATAGTCATTCTGCTGGTAATCGCAGCAATCGTGCCTCTGCTGGCAATTCAAGCCCAAGCCATCCTAAGCGCAGGCCCAGACCAGCAAGTGTACACGGGTGAAACAGTCACGTTCAACGGCACCACCACCGAAAACGTCAGCAGCATAATTCAAGTGACTTGGGACTTCGGCGACAACAGCACTCCAGTGAACGGCTCTAACCCTGCACTGCTCAATACAACACATGTCTATGCGACAGACGGCGTCTACAATGCTACGCTCACCGTCAAGTTCGACTCGACGCTGAATAAGACTGAAAGCGCCGTTGCCAGAATAACCGTGCTTGAGAATCAGCCGCCGACCGTTAACGCGGGAGCAAACGTAACTGTGGAACAGGAGTCTCATGCTGGAACGCAGGTCACGCTTAACGGCACCGCCATTGACGCGGTTTCAACAAGATTTAACTTCACGTGGATTGAGAACGGCGTTGTGCTTAAAACGGAGGCAAACGTTACCACGACGACTCTGACCTACACGTTCAACCTTGGCATGCACGTAGTAACGCTGAACGCAACCGACCAAGCAGGGAACACGGGCAGCGCAAACGTCACAGTCACAGTCATAGACACTCTACCGCCAGTGGTTGACGCTGGACCAGACATAACTGTCGAACAGGAATCGCATGCAGGCACGCAAGTCATGCTTAACGGCACAGCCACAGACATCTGTTCAACAAGGTTCAACTTCACTTGGAGCGAAAACGGCACAGTACTCGCCACCACCACAAACGCAACGGGCACAACGCTGACTTACACCTTCAACTTGGGCACGCATGTCGTTACCCTAAACGCAACAGACATGGCAGGCAACATCGGAAGCGACAACGTGACAGTAACCGTCATAGACACGACGCCGCCAGAAATAAACGCCACCGCAACGCCGAGCACGCTTTGGCCGCCAAACCACAAGTACGTCGAGGTGAAAATCAACGTCACAGTCTACGACATCTGCGACCCCTCACCAACAATCACGCTTGTATCCGTCACCAGCAACGAGCCGGACAACGGAATCGGCGACGGCAACACAGTCAGCGACATCGTAGTCGTGGACGACTTTACGTTTACTTTCTACCTAAGAGCGGAAAGAAGTGGAACAGGCTCGGGCAGAGTTTACACAATAACGTACAAAGCCACTGACGCTTCAGGCAACTACGCCACGGCAAGCGTCACCGTAGAAGTACCTCACAATCAGTAGAACATCCCCTTCTTTTTTGGTTTTCAGTGAGTCGCGAAAAGGGCGGCAACAATTGTGCTGACGAGATTATTTACAGTATTTAGCCCAGATGAATCCGAAAGCCACGACAGCTACTAGCAAAAATATCAGGAAGTATAGTCCGAGGGTGAAGAGGTTTATCCACGTGTTCATGATGAGTGCCTTCTCTTTTCTCTGAGAGTAGGCGTGTGAAGCATTGTTTTAAAGCAGTATTTCTATATCGTAATATATCATACAGAGCAAACATGCTGAATTCAGAATAACTGCTTTATTAAGACACGACATAACCCTTTTCCTGAGGAGTAAGTGGAATGCTAAAACTCTTCACCAGAAAAAGCAGAGCCGTCAAAAAATGGCGTTCACGAGCTTGGAGCATAGACCCGAAAAAGACAAACCTCACCATAATAAGCAACCAAGAAAACTTCGGGCATGTTCCTCCATGGGTATACAAGAAGCGTATCGCTTCGTTGATTGTCTGCAACTGACTCTGTGATGCTAAAGATTAAGGAGAAAGGGGAAGGCTTCAAAATTTCAAATTAATTTCTAAAAAATAAAAAAGAGATTGTTGAAGGCTATGGTACGACTTTGTAGGGGCGCATCATTTCGTTGTCTTCGTGGTCGATGATGTGGCAGTGCCAAACGTAGCCTGGTCCTTGTGTTGGGTCAAACGGGTAAGCAACGCCCGTGTTAGACGTGAATCTAACGCGTATGACGGTGACTTCGCCAGGGTTCATTTGTATGGTGTCTTTCCAGCCCATCTCTGTGGGGAGGGCAGTTTTGACTTTGCCTTGCAAGTAAGGTGTCGGATCCAACTCTGTGGGAATGTAGTTTGTTGGGAATGGCGGCATACCTCCAGCTGCGTTGAGTGCTAGCCAGGCTTTCATGTACTTGTTGGCTTGGAAGGATTGGCGACTCAACAGCTGGAAGGTTACGAGGTGCAAGTGTATGGGATGCGTGTCTCCTGTGAGGTTGACGATGACCCAGTCTTCTGTCGTTCCATCCTTTGGCATTTCACTGAGATCTCCACTCCATTGCTGTCCGTTTACAGTTACCATCATTGGACCAGCGGGACCCATGACCTCGAAGAGTGTGCGAACTCTTCTCTGTGGCGTCTGAGTGGCGGGAGGTGCTGCGAGTGTTGGAAATGCGCCGACTGGAAGCGTCGGGTTTAGCCCTGTTGCCGGTAGAACTGGCGCTGTTGCTCCCGGATTCGCTGAGGCGGCTGCGACGGTGAATTGCATTACTTGACCGACTGTTTGCGGATCTGCGGGGGCTCCTCCTGGGAATGGGGCTCTTGCAGTGTTGGTCAGAATTATTTTTGTGCCTATGGGCACCGCTGAGAAGTCAACTAGTATGTCGTATCTCTCGCCTGGCGCAATCGTCAAGGATGTCACTACGGCTGGCTGCATAAGGTAGCCTCCGTCTGAACCTATCACCGTAAAGGGCATTTTGTTGCTGAAGCTTAGCGTGTAGAAACGTGCGTTAGAGCCGTCAAGAACGCGGAAGCGGTACCAACCCTGTGTCACGTCAAGGTTAGGCCAGACTTTGCCGTTGACCATTATGGTGTTGCCGAAGAATTCAGGCATCCAGTACGGGTTAATCGTCGGGTTGATTCCAACTGTGGGGAACCAGAGTTCGCCAGTGGCGTAGAAGGTTCTATCCTGTATAGCAAGTGGAATTTCGGAAACTCCGTATGGGAAGTGTTGAGTCAAGTATTGATCGAAATTGTTGGCTGTTGGTGCAGTGATTGGTGTTGTGGCTGGCGGGTCTTTTAGCAAGTAGTATCCAGCTAAGCCTGACATTACATTTAGTCGTGTCATGCCTAATGCGTGGTCATGGTACCAGAGGTTCGCTGGGTTCTGCTCGTTGGGGTAATAGTACACTGCGCGGTCGGTGGGTGTCGTGGAATATGCTCCGTTAGTGCTAAAACTTGCACCTAGTACGCCGTTGTAAGTCCACCATGCATCAGGGCCTCCGTCAGACCACGACGGCACTTCGCCGCCGTGGAGGTGCGGAACCAGCGGGACAGGCCATTGAGCGTTGTATCCATTGGGGTTGCCGGCTGTTACTGTACCGTCGAATCCTGGTGGAAATGCTGGATAAGGTGGCGGTAGTCCTGGCGTCATACCAGGCATGTTCATTGGCATGTTGTTTGGGTTAGCCCAATGTATTGTCGGATCAACTGGCAGAAACTGCGGTTGGCTGATTTTGTTTACCCATGTCACTTGGCTCGGTATGCCTCTTGTCGCGATGAACGTTGCCGATGGAGAATTGGCAAAATAGCCTAAACTATTCCCTGTTGTTGCGTCATAACAGTTGCCTGCGTAGCCCCAGACTGTTGTTTTGCCATCTCCGACTCCACCCACAAGCGGTGTGCCTGTTGGCAGAATCTGCTCCCTGAGTTGAACCATGTCGACCGTGTAATCTTGCCTTATTACGTTTCCGGCGCCATCGATAATGTTTGTAGGCTGATAGACCGGTATGTTGGCTATTAGTTGGTTGACGTATTTTGGAATCGTTTTTGGATCTAAGAGCGCTGGGTTAGCAGGAACGGCAAACGCGAGATAGACGCTTGAAAACAGCATTGTTAAAATTGCAAGCACTGCGAAAGCGGTTGTCATTTTCCTATTTTTCATTTTTTCTATTCTCCAAAATTGCGTCTCTCACCAAAAAAGAAAAGACGTAAACTGAACGTCGCTTTCTCGCTCGGAAAAGAGCGCTTGACCATTATAATGTAAATACGTAAATTAAAGCCTGTGTGACTGTGCTCACGCAATCACAGGGCGCTTTTGATAAACCTTGGTTTCGTGTGTCGGATGCGAGTTCTCAGAGCCGGCTTCTGACATGCATCATGCACCATCGCCATTTGAGCAGCGTCATCTTTTCGCAATTGATATGAAGGAGACGATTAGGAACGCTATTCCCGCCCATAGGAGGCTTCCAGTCAGAAGCCAAACCACAAAAGCGATTATAGCGCCTGGCAGTATGAACAGCAGCACCTTGGCAAGCACGATGATTATTACTAAGCCTACGACGACGAGTAAGAGCAGCAAGAGCAAGTCATAAAGTCCTGGCAAACCTGGGACAGTTATGATTGGCATAAAACTCACAGTTAGTTGTAAAGGTTCCAGCAGTATTTATATTTGTCGCACCTTTTCCAAGGCTAAACTTGTGCTTCGCAAAGCTCAAGCAAAAATAAACAATCCTTTTTACCAGAATCCGCTTTGGGATGTCAGGGTTATTTCCGCAGAAAGCGACCTGCATCCGTTGCCGTGAGGGTGAAGCCGCAGTTGCCACTTGAAAGCTATATCAGGCTTCCTTTTTCAGGAACGCCATCAAAGCCACGACTGACGTTTAATTTATCTCGAAATTAGTCCGTCTATGAATCCGCCAATCGTTGACGCTATTGCTCCAAAGACAGCCAGCACAATCGCCACGACGCCGATGGCTAATCCTGCCAGACCGCCTAAAAGCCCGCCTCCGATTCCCCCAGCAATCCCGCCGACCAAAGCAAGACCTATGACAGCGAGAATGGCGATTAGGATGCCGCCGAAAATCCCCGCGAGAAACCCAGCCACCGCCCCGCGAATCATGCCCTTGGCGATGACTCCTGCGATTAAGCCTCCGATGAACCCGCCTGCCAGGTGCCCGAAGAAAGGAAACGCCCAACCCAAAACCACCGTTATAAGAAAGCCCACAAAAGCTCCCAACCACAAACTACCCATACAACCGCGCTCCATCTCCTAAAACAGTTACGATTAGCATAAAAGTCTTTTGAAAACCGCATGAGAAAAACTGGGCTAACTTATTCCCGCGCAAGACGCTCCAGCTTTCCCGCGTGACACCTGCTTCAAGGAAGATTTTTATCTGCTGCCATGGAATCTTGGACTGAAACACATGCTCTTCAGACAAATCCAGCAACACAGCGACAACTTCTCATACATCATCGCAGATGACACCACCCGCGAAGCAGCAGTGGTTGACTCAAGCTATAACGCTGGCGAACTCACGCGTGTTCTGCGGTCAGAGCGTCTCAACTTGAAGTACATCATAAGTACTCATAGCCACTCTGATCACACGGCGGGCAACGAAGAACTTCGTAGCCTGTTCAGAGCCAAAACTGTCGCTCACGTCCTCTCCAAATCCCGTCCAGACATAGCGGTGAACGACGGCGACGCATTAACTCTTGGCACCGTCAGGATCAAAATCATCCATACTCCTGGACATACTCCCGACAGCATATGCCTGTTGGCGGACGGAAAACTGTTGACGGGCGACACGCTCTTCGTGGGCGAATGCGGCAGAACCGACCTGCCCGGCGGCAACGCCAGAAGCATGTACGACAGCCTCTTCAACAAACTCATGAAGCTCAGCGATGGCGTGGAGGTTTATCCTGGACACGACTACGGACCGAAGCCTTCTTCAACCATCGGTGAAGAAAAACGGACAAACTACACGCTGCAGCCGAGAACTCTGGCGGAGTTCATAAACTTTATGAGACAGCCATAATCCATTGTTCCAAGCGTTGGAACAAAGTGTTCTGACGCATAGAATAAAATAAACTGACGCCATTAACCTCAGCAGGTGAACAGAAAAGTGCTCAGAATCCATCAGGCCAATGAAGCAATCTTGGACAGCTATCCCGAATATGAATTGACAATTAAGAAAATTTTTTATTTACCTTACTGGAGATAATGGTCTGTTAGTGTGTGAATGTAAAATAAGAATTGAGAAACAAGAATTAAGTGGGACCAAACAGTATGCTTAAGACCGCGTTACAAAAAAGCGTTTCCAGCTTCTTCAACAGGCAACAGCTATTGAAGCTTAAGCTAAAAGCTATGCGTGCGGGAGTATGGTTCAAAAACCTGCCCAGAATAGACAGAGCTCTTTTCGATTTAACGATAATGGTCACAGACAGCATTCGCAGCTTTACATTGGCAAACAACATCCGCGCCATAGTAGAGAAACTGGAAACTTTTTTGGGAAGCAACCTAATGCGGGTTATGAGAGGAATAGGTCTCCAACTTGCCCAGAAAATCAGCTTGATAGCTCAGAAGTGGGGCAATGTTTCAGCTAAAAACTGGTCGTCTGACTTATTCTTCGTAAAATTCTTGAGTGTAATGCATATAAACCAGCACAAGCTCTTTAAAATTCAATCCGCAATTAACTGTTGATTGGGGGCACATGGTTGATACTAGACTTTGTCGGGGTTACAATCATCGCGGTGCTCCTAATAATCAGCCTTTGGAGTCTTTACAACGTCCCAATCCTAGCCACGGGCATAAAAGACTACTGCAAAAAACGTCACAAAACGCAGAGAAAAGAGATTTCTCATAAATTCTTACCAACCTTTTCAATCGTCGTGCCAGTTAAAAACGAAGAAAAAGTAATAGGTAGACTATTAACCGCCCTTTCCAAACTCACCTATCCCTCCGACAAGCAGGAAATACTCATCATCGAAGATGGATCCACAGACTCAACTCCCGAGATTTGCATGGAGTACGCCAAGGAACATCCGAACGTGAAGATTCTGCACCGCTCCTTCTCTAACGGCAAGCCTTCAGCCTTAAACTATGGGCTTGCGCATGCGAAGGGGGAGCTCATCGCCATTTTCGACGCAGACAACGTTCCAGACCCCAACGCCTTAACGACGGTTCTTGCATACTTCCAAGACCCAGCGGTTGCCGCTGTACAAGGCAGAACCATGTCCATAAACTCCAAAGAGAACATGCTGACTCAGTTCATTTCATACGAGGAAGCCGTGTGGTGTGAAGCTTACCTTAGAGGCAAAGACGTACTGAACCTGTTTGTTCACCTGAAAGGAAGCTGTCAATTCATCCGGCGCGACGTTCTAAACAACCTGAAGGGCTTCAACGAAGCCGCATTGTCAGAGGACATGGAGATATCCGCCAAACTAACCGAAAACAACTTCAAAATCAGATACGCGTCAGACGTTGTTGCCTGGCAAGAGAGCCCTTCAGACCTGAAAACCCTGTTCAAGCAGCGCACAAGGTGGTTCAGGGGCACGATGGAAGTGGCTTTTAAATACGGCAGACTGATGTCGCGACCCAGCTTGAAAAACTTCGACGCTGAAACAACGCTCTGGGGACCTTTCATACTCATCGCTTCATTGGTGCCTTACACCGCCATGTTCTGGGCTTTCTTCCAAGCCTTGCCTTTGAACGTTATGTGGGCTCTCGCTGTACAGTTTGCAACGTTAGCATTGGCTTTGTCTCTGCTTGTTTGCGGTCTCGCCATGGTTTACGTATCAAAACCCCGCAGCGTCAAAAACATCCTGTGGCTGCCGTTTGTTTACTGCTACTGGAGTCTGCAAGCGTTCATCGCTTTGTATGCCGCGCTGTTGATTTTCCTGCGCCGACCAAGGCAGTGGACAAAGACGGACAAAAAAGGCGCCTCCGACACCGCTTTCAAGATGGCATAGAACTCGGTGCACAGCGACTAATCCGGAATGAATGTAGCACGTATCGATTTTATACATATGCTCTTAAATGCAGCTCTTGGATTAAACTAACGTATCGGCTTCATCGTGAATGATTATCAATGAGGGGAAGGTGTGAGCACGTTGCAATCATCTGTGATTGGACGCTCCCTGCGCAGGACTGTTACAGCCTGCCTTGTGCTAGTCTGCGTTATCCGCGATATCTTGGAGGTTTATAGGTGAAAACAGGATACCTCATAGTGGTGGCAATCCTCGTAGCCCTGTTGCTAGCGTCACCCTTCTACTTCCAGTTAGGCAATAATCAAGTCAAACCAATACGGGGCAGCAAAACGTATTGGATGGCAATGGCTGAGAACGCATGGGAATACTACCAACCAGGCAAAGGCGTGAACCCGCAGACAGGGCTTCACGGCGCAGGCTTAAGCTATCCTTACTTTACATCGTGGGATTTAGGCACTTACATCCAAGCTTTGATAGACGCAAGAGAGCTGGGGTTGCTGCAGAAAGATGGTCCGTGGGGTTTCGACGACCGCGTCCAGAAGATACTCACCTTCCTGAACACGCGCAATCTAACAGTCGATGGCTTGCCATACTTGACGTATGACTCAAGGACCGGACAGCCACACGGAGATGCCCCCACCTTTAGCATTGATGAGGGAAAATTGTACATGGCCTTGCACAACCTTAAACTCCTCCGCCCCGATTTGTCGCAGGATATAGACTACATAGTAAAAGTTAGAAACAACAACACCGCGCTTCTCCCAGATCCTCAATCGTGGCTTAGTGCGACTGACTTTTATTGCTACTACGTAGCTAGTGCTTTCAAAGCCTTCGGGTTCGAAGGATGGGACAACGTCCCTTCATCAATAATAAACGCAATCGTCTCGCAGCCGAACGTTACTGCATACGGCGTAGAACTGCCCACAGCTCACATTTGCAATGAACCTCTGTTACTAACTTTCTTTGAGGTAAAACCTCGGGACTCAAAATTCATGTGGTTATTAAGTCAAGCAAATCTGGCTCAAGAAGCGCGCTACAACGCCACAGGACGCTACACTGCCTTCAGTGAAGGAAATACCGGATTAGGCGACCCGACATATGTTTATGAGTTCATTGTAGATTATGATGGAAGCACCTTCATTACGAAGCCTTCTATAACGCCTATAGCCTACCTCAAAGTTGCTGTGGGTTTTGATGCCATCTTCGATACACCGTACACTAACGCCTTAGTGGATCATATCTTGAACGCGCTTCCAGCACCATCCAACGGATACCAAGAGGGCATTGACGAGAATGGACGACTAGTAAATGTCATTATCGACAGAACAAATGGGCTAATAATGTCTGCTGCAAGATACGCCATTGACAATAACAGTCTCAGTACTCCTCTCTTGCAAAAAAACGATTTAAGCACCTTTCCACAAGTTCTCTTTCAAAATGCCCTGACAAGCAATACCACCATAGTGATAGGCGACAGTAATCCACGCGGTCCCGTGGGTGCTGCTCAAACGATCGATGCCGTTGGGGCTATGATGATTATGGAAAGGCTTGCGCGACAAGCCCCAAACAACACACTGCGCTCTGCCTTGGATAGTTGGCTGATAAAATTCGATTCAAGTGCAGGAAACGTTACTTTTCTCGATAGTACAGCGAATATGATTGTTGTTGGAAGTCCTGAAGTTAATGCCTTAAGCTATTATTACAATAGTTTAAGAAATAAATTCGCGGAACCGTTGGTGCCTATCCTATTCGTCATAAATTCTACTGGAGGATTTAATTATCTGTACGTTCCATCATCAGGGTCCATCTACACGACGGAGTCCGACGCACAAGGGAATCTGGTAGCTGATTACGGCGCTATCATGATATTTCAGGACCAGTTTCAGCATTACATCGTTATGGTCTATGGGTTAGGCGCAAATGGAACGTTGGGCGCATGCCAAGTTTTGAGAGATTACGACCTCTGGAGCTTGCATGGTAGCGCCATCATAGTGAAGACGTATGCTGATGGTCTTGTGAATTCTCCAAGCAATAGCTCGATAGTTGAAGTAGTTCCGTAAAATCATTGATGACACAAAAAATTGTATGCACTCGCTGAAACAAAAAACTGCTGGACAAGCGGCTTGGCTGATATTTCAACTTTAAAACTGTGGATGGCGCCACATGAGCGTATTCTCTTTCCGTTTCTAGCGTTTGCCATACCGCTCGCGGTGCGGGCTATACCGGAAATACTAATGGGTCCTTATATTGTGGGCTTTGACACTCTCGCTTATTATGTTCCAGTTACGCTTGAATGGCTGAGGGATGGCGTGAATTTTTGGGCTTTCATGTCGACGCCTCCATTTCTTTACGTTCTGCTAATGGCTATCACTTCTGCGGGAGTTCCAATTGTACTAACGCTGAAAGTAATGTCGCCAATGCTTCTTGGAGTTCTAGGACTCGTTGTTTACTATTACGCCAACAAAACGCTCACGTGGTCAGCTAAGAAAAGTTTGCTTGCAGTTCTTTTTGCAACTCTATATTTCGTAGCGTTGAGAGCGTCATGGGATATGCTCCGCGTTGAACTTGGACTAATATTTCTTTTTGCTACGCTTATCCTTCTTAAGAAAGAAGGAGACACTTTCAAAAATGGAGCGTTGCTTTCGTTGGCTACGCTTTCGGTGGTTTTTGCCCATCAACTCATCGCTGTGATCATGTTCGCGATAATTATCGCCACAGTTCTCCGTTCATATCTCGATAAAAAAATGGACGCCGTTCGCAAGCTTATCGTTTACTCTGCTCCTGCTGCAGGCTTGTTCGTTTTTGTAATCTATGCTAGTTATTTGTCTTCTTCCCAGTTTTCAATAATAGGCGGTTTTCCAAGCCAGGAATCTGGAGGGTTTATGGCGCTATTTGGCTTTGCCTCCTACACCGATCTAGTTGTTAATACTTTGGGCTTTCTCATTTTTTGTTACTTGCCGTTGACGCCCTTGCTGATATTGGGTTATAGGCGGTTTAAGACTAATCTTCAACTGAAGGCTTGGATCTTCTGGATTTTCCTTTCACTCTTATTGATTTTCATCAGCCCGAACGCCTTTTTCAATGTTTTTCCTTATCGTTGGATAATCTTACTGACTTATCCTTTAGCTTTTTATGCCACAGCAGCCTTTGGCGGTCTTAAACTGAATTCTTACAAGGGCGCAACTTTATTGTTCACCAGCTTGTTAATAGGGACGTTAAGTTTAGGTTTTCTAGGTTTGCCAAACGGCACCACATTTTCTTACTATGACGCTTTTCCAACATATGTGCCAAAATCAATGTTGCAAAACACTGTGCCTTTAACTGATTGCCAAGACACGACTAACGCTTTGCAATGGGTGCGGGACAATATGCCAAGTAACGCGCATCTGCTTGTCCACGATGCATTTTATGGTTGGGCTTCATTAACTCTTAACAGTAGTCAATTAATTTACTATGGATACAACAATCCTGAGATAACAGCGCAAAAACTGGAAGAAAAAGGCTCAGCGTACTCGCTGTATTTGATTTGGTGGGCTAATGGTAGCGGATGGTATGGCCAGTCCTCGGTGTCTTCTGCATTTAGACAGGTTTACCAAAGCGGAAGGATGACAGTTTTCATATATGCTTCTTGATTTAGGGACTTCTGGAATTATTGAAAAATCGATGGCAAGACTGCAAATTGTTTTTGAGCAAGAGAAACTGATTTGATTGCGAGTAAATTTACGTCTTCTATATTGTACATAAAGATTTTTAATACTTAAATCATAAATAGTGACTCGCTGGTTTGAGCTAAAGTAAGAATTGAGAAATAATACTCAGAGGTTTGCTAGAAGTGCTGAAGGTCGTGCGTCCTGACAATGATTTCCGCTTCCTTGATAAAGATAGTTATGTTTGAAAAGATAACTGTGATTCTGGTGCGTGGTTTCGAGCTTTATGTCGGATAGATCGGGTGCTTATTTATATGACAATGAAAGTTGTAGACATGGTTCGTAGTTTTACCTTTTCCTCGCAAGCCAAGCTTGCTTGTCCAGAGGTGGGCAACAGTTCCGATGAAGGTGTGGCTGATACTTGTTCTTCCCCGAGTTTCGCAGCCGTTGTGTACAATAATGCTCCCAAACATTTAAGGGCGCTCCCTGCTAATACTCTAAAAGGCGAACTGGTGCAGTCTGAATATGACTAATAACCATTCTGAGAAATTTCCTTTAAGAGTAAAGGCTTATGTTGGAGAGAATTGGGGTGCTCCATTCATAATTGGTTTTATGCTATTTTTGATTATTGCCGCTGCATCTCTATTAATGGGTTTATCAGTCCTAGCTAATGAATTGGCTGTCTATGCATATTACGCTTTGATTGTCGGTGTTGTCAGTCAAGTTGCGTGTTACCTCAAATCAAGGCAACAGGAGGAGTGAAGTGGAAAATGGGTCAAATTGAGTTGTCTTTTGTGATTCCTGCTTACAACGAAGAGGGCTCAATTCAAGACGCCCTTTGGACGATAGATGAAGTTGTTAAAAGCAAAAAACTACCTTATGAAATTGTTGTAGTGGATGATGGTAGTCAAGATAACACCTTTACAATGGCTAAACGATATGCAAATAGAAACGGCCATGTTCGAGTTGTAAGTTATAGTCAAAACGTTGGGAAAGGATATGCTGTTAAAAAGGGTTTTATGCAATCGTCGGGTGATATAGTTGTTTTCGCGGATAGCGATATGGATGTAGATTTGGGTATGATTACCAGTTATGTTGATGCTTTGAAGAATGGAGATATCGTTGTGGCAACCAAATGGCATCCTGATTCTCACGTTTACATGCCTATAAAGAGGCGAATCCTAAGCCATGGCTTCAATGTATTGGTAAGGATTCTTACAGGTGCAAATCTTAAAGACACTCAAGTTGGATTAAAGGCGATGAGGAAAAGCGCTTTAGCAACTATTTTTCCTAGATTATGCGTTAAACGCTACGCTTTCGATGTTGAGTTGCTTGCAGTGGCCAAACTCTATGGTTTAAAAATCGTGGAGATGCCCGTACAACTCAGGATTAGCGAATCATTTCGCTTAAGAGAAATACTTAAAATGTTTACAGACTTGCTTGGAATTGCCTATAGGCTGAGAGTAACTCATTGGTATCAACGCACTTTGGATACTCGTTGACTAAAATATTATAAACGAAGTTACAATGGGTCATCTCAAGATTCTCATATTTAATTGGCGCTGCTGGCTTAATCCTGCAATGGGTGGCGCTGAAGTTTTTACGCGCGAAGTAGCTGAACGTTGGGCTAAAACTGGGCATGATGTAACCTTGTTTACCTCAGAGTTTCTTGGCTGTAGGCATAGTGAAGTCCTAAACGGGGTTAAAATTATTCGTAGCGGCGGAAAATACTCCGTTTATTGTGAAGCTAAAAAGTATTATGAGAAAATTTTTTCGAAGGAAAATTATGATGTCGTTATTGACGAAATAAACACGGTTCCTTTTTTCACGCCGAAATTTGTAAAAAACGGTGAAAAAATTGTCGCTTTGATTCACCAATTAGCTAGGGAATATTGGTTTTACGAAGTTCCTTTCCCGTTAAGTTATCTAGGTTACTATTTTCTTGAGGATTATTGGTTAAAAAAATATGCTAATGTACCTGCTGTCACGGTTTCTGAGAGTTCACGAAAGGATTTGCTGAAATTGAATTTTAACCGAGTCTCAGTAGTGTGTGAAGGGCTGAATTTCCGGCCTTTGGCGTCTTTACCTCAAAAGGAGTCTGAACCTGTCGTGGTTTTTGCTGGACGTTTAAAACGCGCTAAGCGTCCAGACCATGCTATAAAAGCATTTGCACTGGTAAAGGAAAAGTTACCGACAGCAGAGTTATGGGTTATGGGCGATGGTCCCTTTAAGAGCGAATTAGAGCGCGTGGCTGGACAAGGCGTGCGTTTCTTTGGGGATTTGGTTAATACCGAGCGGCGAAAGTTAATTCAAAGGAGTTGGGTTTTGGTTAATCCCAGTGTACGTGAAGGATGGGGTTTAAATATTATTGAGGCTAATGCTTTGGGTGTTCCCTGCGTGGTCTATGATGTAGCTGGACTGCGTGACAGCGTTGTGAACGGTGAGACAGGTTTGCTGGTCGAGGCTGGAAACGTGAGGGCCCTTGCAACAAATATCATTTCCCTTCTTAACGACCATCAGAAGAGGCAACAAATGAGCATTAACGCCTTAAAATTTGCTGGAACCTTCGACTGGGAAAACACAGCAAAGGAATTTATGAATATATTGGAGTTTGTTGCTTTTGAATGACCCGTTGGTCTCAGTAGTAATTCCAACTTTTAACTCTGAACAATTTTTGGAAATCTGCCTGTGCTCAATAGTGAAGCAGACTTACTTTCATGTTGAAATCATTGTAGTGGATAACTATTCAGCAGATAAAACAAGAGAAATTGCTCAACGATATGGGAACGTAGTATCGTATAGGGGGCTTCGGTCTACTGCAAGGAACGTAGGGGTCAATTTAGCTGAAGGTGAGCTTATTTTATCTATAGATTCTGACATGGAGTTAACGCCTAATGTTATACATGAATGTGTTGATAAAGCCGAAAATGGATATGATGCTGTTATTATTCCAGAATTTTCGATTGGAAATGGTTTTTGGGCTAAATGTAGAGCCTTGGAGAAGGAATGTTATTTTGGCGATGATTTAATCGAAGCTGCTCGATTTTTTAAAAAAAAAACTTTTGAAACAATTGGCGGCTACAACAGCGAGTTAGTGTTTGGTGAGGATTGGGATTTAAATTTGAAATTAAAAGATGCAGGATGTAAAATTGGTAGAACAACATCCTTTATTAAACATCATGAAGGTGCGTTAAGTCTGAGAAAGGTTGTGCAAAAGAAACATTATTACGGAAAAACTTTATCAATTTATCAAAAAAATCATCCTGAACAAGCGAGGCGTCAGCTGAAAATAATCAGACCTGCCTTTCTTAAAAATTGGAGGAAATTATATTCTGACCCGGTTCATACCTTTGGTATGCTATTAATGAAAGGTTGCGAATTTGAAGCAACATGGGCAGGATCACTATCTACGAAAATTAAATCTAAAAGAATAAAGTAGCATTCTGTCATGGAGCCTCAGAAAGTTGAATTTTTTGATGCAGCGCCATCGACCACGGAAAATATGGTCTATGCGGGTGAAGAAATGTTAGGAATAGCTCTAATTCATTTCGGCAATCAAGTTCGCACAAGAAATTGTCTAAATTCTTTGCTCAAAGCCGCATCACGGCTAAAAGAACATGTGACTTCCGTTAAAACTTCAATTCTAATTGTTGATAATTCAGATAATTTTAATTTAGAAAATTGTCAATCTGAATCATGTGAAGTCATGTATTACAGCCCTGGAAAGAACCTTGGTTTTGCTGGCGCATGTTGCCTAGCGGCAAATTTATTAAAAAAATGTTCTATTTTGATATTTAGTAATAACGATGTAATTTTACATGAAAATTCTCTCGTCAATCTATTTGAAACTATGAAAGAGCTTCCTGAGATGGGCGCTTTACAGCCATTAGTAATTTTGGAAAATTCATTTAAAGTAGATAGCTTAGGTCTGACAAGTAATGCATTGATGCAAGGCTTCAACTATTCCAATTGGTCAATTCATCCCATAAGGACTTTTGTTCTTGAAAATGGTTTAAAAGTGCTGGAGTCTTTTGGGATTGATGGAATGTTTTTTATGATAAGTAAAGAAATTTGGGATGAAACAGGTGGCTGGGATCCAGAATTTTTCATGTTTAATGAAGATAGTTTATTATCATGGAAGCTTCGGTTGAGTGGCTATAAAAATTATGTTGCTCTCAACTCTGTTATATATCATGAACGTGGCGGTACTGCAGAAGGTCGTTTTCTAAAGAAAAAATCGATATTTCCATCCTATTATATTTCTCGAAATAAACTTCTCTCTGTGCTTTACATTCATGAGGGCGTTTGGTTACTCATTTACTTTCTTGGTGCATTTTTTTTTGAATTTGCTAAAAACCTTTTGATATCTCTAAAAACGCAGTCGGCCTCGAATCTTTACTATTACTTTAAAGCATTGATTTTCATTCTATGCAGACATAAGCATATTATCTTAGAGAGAAGCAAAGTTCGTAGGAGTATTGGTGCCAGGTCTTTTCTAAAACAAGGTTACATTCTTTCAATTCCGAAATCTATTGCGTTGATGTTAAAAAGAAGAAAAAGCGTATTTGAATAAGAGTACAATAAGCCAGGAAAGTTGTATGTTGAGAAATAATTTGAAACCCTCCCTTATTGCTGTTGTTGTCGCTGCAATTTGGATTTCTATAATTCTTTTTTATACAAGAGGGGGTCTCCTTGTTGGTGGAGACACTCCAGGATACTATGATGCCATAACTGATATTAGGACAGGTTATCCGCATGAAATGATATATGGTATAAGTTTGCTTTTAGCGTCCGGAAATGTATATGCGGGCTTTTACTTGGGAACATTTATGGGGCTTTGTCTTAATCTCCTCGCTTTGTCGTATTTTTTAACTACCTTCTTTTCTGAAACGCAAGGAAAGTTATATGCTCTAACCATCGCAAATGTCTTCTTTGTTTTCAGCATGTTCTCTGTGTATAACACTTTTAAAAGCGTCATAAGCGTAGCAAGTATATCTGCTGGAGGATTTCTTTTGTTTTTGGCACAAGGAGTTAAGCTTTACAGGTATATGAAAATGGGAACAAAATTCACAAAATTAGATTGTTTATTAATGGGCGCTGGAATAGCTGTTTCGAGCATGCTTCCACCTAACTCCTTTAGAGTGCTCGCTGTAGAAGGTGCAATAGTAATCGGATTGATGTTGTTAGCTTCGGTCAAACAGACAGCATCAAAAGCTTCTAGCATAAAGCTTGTCCTTAAGCGTTTCATACTCACAACACCTCTAATAATTATTGTCGCTATGATAGGCATGCTGTATTGGGAGTGGTATTTTTTTTCTTCGTTAACTGCGAATATTGAGACCTCTTTGTATGCTGCTCAAAGCCTTGGATTATATACTCTCCATGCGCCATACGCTAATTTAATAAATACATTTAGAATATTCGGCGTTTGGGCATTCCAAACTGGATATTGTCCATATCACGATTTGTACTTCAGTAATCCAGTCATAACGATTACGTCGTTCATGTGGCCAATAATTGCCCTAGGAATGTCCTTACTGTTGGTGAAGAAATGTCATCGGTTAAAGATTTTGCTGTTAGTAATATCTGCTCTGCTTATAATCGCTTGGGATACTGCTGACAACCCACCTGTTGGAATTATAAACTTGACTATTGGTTCTTATGTTCCAATTCTTCTGAGCTTCTTCCAAACGTTTTTTCTTTCGGGGCTTTTATTGCCTATAATCTACGTAACACTGTCAACATACGTAGTACTTAGAGTCATAGAGTTATTACATACTTCAAAGACAAAGACTCACCGCCTTTTCCACAAATTAACTGCAGCGATGATTCCTGTGTTTCTTATTGTTATTCTTCTAATCCCAAATGCCCCTTTCTTTACGGGTCATGCGCTGGGGCAGTATTTCAATCCAGATATAAAGGGCATATGGATTCCGAAAGATTACTTCGAGACAAAAAATATATTATTGTCATCCATGAAAATGGAGCATAATGCCTTATTATGGCCATCAATTTCAACGTATGTTCAAACAGCCTGGTACTATCAAGGTTCAAACTCTTTCTACAACTATTTTTTTAGCCCCTTACCTGTTTATACCCCTGATACACTTGGCGGATATTCTCTTGCTCATCCTGAACTAGCTATGGAGTACTCCAACATAACTAGTGTCCCTTTGAAGGCAGGGGACTCAATAGATATCACAAATTATGTCGCTTGCGTCAAGATGTATGTGCAAGGTTCATGTTATACATATTCTAATGGCATGGTTGAAATAGATCTTTCGAAAAATGCGAGTGATTATATAGATGTAGTTATTCCATTTCATGATGCCTTCAATGCCTCAAACGTTTTGCTTTTCACCATACAATTTTCAGCTGGGTCAGACGTCTTCATAAAAGACATTATAGAGAACCGAAGAATGTGGGTTGGAGTAGGTTCTGGCGGCATAGTTGGTTGGTACTTGTTAGGTTCGAGTGCATCGTCTACATATAACTTGTCTGATAATGGAACAGTCCTCATTTCAATGAATGTAGGCTCTCCCGATAAACCGTGGGTGTCGTCTACTTATGATTCGTCTTATGTGACAAGTTTCATTTTGCGAATATTCATCCAGGGCTACCCAAAGAATTCGCATGAATATCTAACGTTGTCTTCTTTTTCGATTAAAGCGTTTTCATATGACATTAACAATGTTGTACTCAACTTGTGGCAAAAGTATAAAATTGACTATGTGATTTTCGATAGATCAATTATTAGTGGGGCAACAAGGGCCATTGAACAATATGCTGTGGCATCAAGTTTTCTTGTAAATGATGATGTATTGATTCCAATTTTTGTTGGTGAATATGTTCAGTTGTATCGTGTAAATTACGGTGCAGTATAGAAAGTTCAAGAAATCTTGTTTTGTAACAATACTAAAGCTGAAAACTCGAGATATCCAGTTTCATGAGAGAACGAGTGTGAATGGACTGAACGAAATAGATTGTCCTCTTGTTTCAATTATTATTGTAAATTATAATGGACGGAAATCTATTGAAAAATGTTTGAACTCCGTTCTTAAAACTAACTACGCTAAATTTGAAGTTGTTTTTGTTGATAATGGATCAATTGACGGCAGTATTGAATTCGCTAAAAATTTTGTTGCAGACTCAGCTATAAATATGAGGCTTATTATGAATCAAGAGAATTTGGGCTTTGCTGAAGGGAATAATATTGGTGTTCAAAATTCTAAAGGGAAATATGTTGTTTTTTTAAATAATGATACTATTGTTGATCGGAATTGGCTTCTATATTTAGTAGCTTTGATGGAGAAAAAACCAGAAATAGGTGCTGTACAATCCCTCTTGCTTACCTCCGATGGTTGCAAGGTTGATAGTCTTGGAGGAGTCGTAGATATTTTTGGAACGGCAGAAGACCAAATAAAGGTCTTGGCAGACTGGAAATGGGGGATTGGTCATAGAAGCATGGAGATTTTTTCGGCTTGTGCGGCTTCTATGATTGTTAGAAAATCTGTTTTTGAGGCTGTAGGTGGATTTGATCCGAAATTTTTCGCGTATTTTGAAGACGTAGATTTGTCTTGGCGCATTAGGTTGCAGGGCTATGCTATAGTGCTCGAGCTACGTTCGATTGTGTATCATGTGAGAAGTGCGACCAGCAAAAAGTTTAGCAACGGACTCTTTGATTTTCATCTTTACAAGAATCAAATTGCCATGTTAATCAAGAACTATGAATTTAAAAATTTAGTGAAAGTTTCGCCAGGAATTTTTTTTCTTTATCTATCTAGAATAGCAAATGGTTTGATCAGGAATGATGTTGATTTGACCATGGCTGTTTTAAAGTCTGTCTGTTGGAATATACGCGAGTTTCCTTATTTATTGCGCCAAAGACGTTTCATTCAGACTATTGTGAGACGAGTAAGCGATGACCAAATTACAAAATTGATGAGTAAAAGACCATTGCAATTAACTATAAAAAACGCAAGTAATGCGGAAACTTGAAAATTGAGTCTATTTTGCACCATGGGCTTTTCTCAGCAAACAAGATATTCTTTTATAACTGCATTACAGCAAAATAGCAAAAGGAGATAACATGAGTCACAATACCCCTCTTTTTAGCGTGATTATGCCAAGTTATAATCATGAAAAATATGTTAATTATGCCATTAATTCTGTAGTCTCTCAAACATTGAAAGATCTAGAATTAGTTATAGTTGATGACTTCTCAATAGACAGAAGCAGAGATGTTATCAGAAAATGGGTTAAGAAAGATAGTAGAATCCGGGCGATTTTCCACAATAAAAACGAAGGAATTGCGAGAACTCTTAACGACGGGATTAGAAATTCCAAGGGCAAATATGTTGCTCTAATGGCATCAGACGATATGTTTAAAAGAAATGCCTTCGCTAAAGTCCTACCACTTCTTGAATCAAAAGACTACGATGTTGCTATTATTGATGGCGAATGTATAGATAAGGACAATAGGAGGATAGGTCTACGTTTCTCGGAATTGTACAGAAAACCTTCCAGTCGCAATGGCGACTTTTTCTCGGATCTAATAAAAGATAACTTTGTATGTACTGGTGTTGTTAGAAAAAACGTGATAGATAATAATCGAATATATTACAATGAAAATCTCAGATATTTGAATGATTGGCTGTTCTGGCTTGATTTATCCAGGGTATGTAAATTCGCTTATGTAGCTGAGCCTTTATATTATTATAGGCTTCATAGGAGCAATGCACATATTAGTAGAAATATCGGAGTAGATCTTTTAAAGGCACATGATTTTCTCTTGGAAAAGTATGGTCACGATTTAAATCAGCATGATAAAGAGGTTCTTTTAAACCACAGGAAGTTAATTTATCGCAAATGCCTGAACCCGTCCTTTTTGGATGAAATGAAAAAGTTTTTCGGGATTATAATTAGTAATAACATTATAGTATTAAAATTTTATATTATTTCAAAAAGACGACATCGTATGCTATTTATTAACGATCCGCAATTATGAACAACTTTGCCCGCATAACGTATATAACTTTTCAAATAGTATAAGGATACTCTGAATAAGGGAAATCTATGAATCTCTCGCAATGTAAAATAATCGATCTTCCTAAAGTTACAGATAGAAGAGGAAATCTTTCCTTTATCGAGGGAAATAAACAAGTACCTTTTGAAATTAAAAGAGTTTATTACCTGTATGATGTTCCTGGGGGTGAATCGAGAGGCGGACATGCCCACAAGAGTTTGCAACAGTTCATAATAGCTGCGAGTGGTAGTTTTGACGTAATTTTGGACGACGGATTTCAAAGAAAAAGTTACCAGCTAAATAGGCCTTATTATGGTTTGTATGTCCCTCCTTTGATATGGCGCGAGTTGAATAATTTTTCGTCTGGATCCTTTTGCCTTGTTCTGGTTTCTGATTTATTCGATGAAAATGACTACATAAGAGACTATGAGACATTCAAGGAAATGGTCAAGAAAGGGGAATTGCGCAATATTATTAAAAATTGAAAACAACTAAAGACTAAAGAAGGGTCTGGAATGGAACACAAAATATATGACGCTGCACTAAATTCTATCACTGAATTCAATGAATTTCGAATTTGTGTAGATTTAATTCTTCCATTTAAGTTTAAGTCAAAGGTTGTGAAATCGTGAATGTAAGAGAGAATGAGAAGGACTATAAGAATTTTGAGTCTTTAACTTTTGAAGATTTTAAGAGACTTGCAAAGAATGAGAAGTTAAGTCGTTACGAAAAAATAGGATTTCCTGATGAATACAGAAAGGGGTATGAAAGAGCGATTTTTGATGATATAAAATCGAAACTAAAAGGTCTAAGGGAAAAAAGCAGAATAGTTCTTGATATTGGGTGTGGTTGTAGCGAGTTGGCTTTTATGATTTTAGATCTCTGTGAGAGAAATAATTCTAAGCTCCTTTTAGTTGATTCTGAGGAAATGCTTTCCATGATCCCGACTAAATCCTTTGTTGAGAAATTTCCCGGTCGCTTCCCAGATTGTTCAAGTCTTTTTGAAAAATACAAAGGCAATGTAGATGTTATACTGGTTTATAGTGTCATACAGCATGTCTTTCTTGAATCAAATATTTTCGTTTTTATAGATAAGGCTTGTGAACTATTAAGAGATGGCGGAGAAATGCTGATAGGGGATATACCTAATGTTTCTAAAAGAAAAAGATTTTTTTCTTCAAAATCTGGCATTCAATGTCATCAAAGATTTACTGGGAAGAACGAGTTGCCAAAGGTTGAATTTATGGCAATAGAGGAAAAGAAGATTGACGACGGTGTGGTGTTTGGCATATTGCAGAGATACCGTAATTTCGGTTTCGATACGTATCTGTTGCCACAGAATGAAAAGCTTCCTATAGCAACGAGAAGAGAAGATATACTCATTAAAAAGCCATAGGGCACCATTATGCTGAATCTGGTCTTTTTAGAATTATTATTAAGGAAAAAATAACTAAAGTGAGAAAGTATGAAAAAAGATAAATTGATCATAGTTGGAGATAGCGCTTTTGCTGAGATTGCTTATGAATATTTTACGTATGAATCTGACTACGAAGTAGTGGCGTTTAGTGTTGAAAAGGCATATCTGAAAAGAAATGAACTCTTTGGAGTGCCAATCGTACCTTTTGAGGATTTGGAAGAGCGATACAGTCCAGAGAAGTATAAAGTCTTTGTGGCCCTTACTTATCTGCAATTGAATAGGGTTAGAACAAGATTGTACAAGGAAGCTAAGGCGAAGGGATTTACAACAATCTCTTACATTAGTCCGAGAGCCTTCGTTTGGAGGAATGTCGAGATTGGTGAAAATTGCTTTATTTTTGAGGGGAATGTCATACAATCATTCGTCAAAATAGGCAATAACGTCATACTTTGGAGTGGCAATCACATTGGACACCATTCAATAATAAAAGATAATTGTTTCATATCTTCCCATGTTGTTGTGTCTGGTTTTGTTGAAATCGGTGAGAATTGCTTTTTAGGCGTAAATAGCTGCATAATTGACCGTAGGAAAATTGCTAGGGATTGTGTTATAGGCGCTGGTGCGGTGGTTCTGCAAGACTCGGAGGAAGGCAAAGTTTATGTGGGTAATCCTGCGCGACCACTTGAAAAGAGCAGTTACGGGTCATTTAAGGTTAACGAGGCATAATCTATGAAGTGGGAAAAGAAAGGGTTGATATACTGTCCTGATGGCAAATGTCCTTGGGCAAAAAAGTATGCTTTCCCGCCAACTCCTTATTTCGTTGCTGACGATGTAATAAGGATATACGTTGCTTTCTGTGACGAAAATATGGTGGGGCGGATAGGCTTTGTAGATATTTCTGCAGAAAATCCTTCAGTAATTCTAAATGTTTCAGAAAAGCCAGTTTTAGATATTGGCGTCCCAGGTACATTTGATGAAAATGGCGTTGTTCCAGTTTCCATCGTAAGAGTTGGAAGCAAGCTTTATTTGTATTACGTGGGATTTCAGCTCGGTTATAAAGTTCGATATTTTATGTTTATAGGACTCGCAATAAGCAACAATGGCGGAAAATCTTTTGAAAGGTACAGCAAAGTTCCAATCCTTGATAGAACTGATAAAGAACTTCTAAACCGTGCAGGTGCTTTTGTCATGCATAACGATCTGTTTCAGATGTGGTATGTGGCTGGTAGTAACTGGATAACAGGTCTTAATGGTAAATTACTCCCAGAGTATAATATGCGATATCTCGAGTCTAATGATGGCATGAACTGGGGAAAAGAAGGCAAAGTGTGCATTAATTTCAAGAATGAAGATGAGCATGGTTTTGGAAGACCTTGTGTAATCCGAGAAGTTGGGAAATATAAGATGTTTTATTCAATAAGAACGAAATCTAAAGGATACAGGCTTGGATATGCTGAATCGAAAGATGGAATAACTTGGACAAGAAAAGACGATGAAATTGGAATAGATGTTTCTGAGAGCGGTTGGGATTCCCAAATGATTTCTTACCCAAGCGTAGTAAGGTATAGAGATAGAGTTTACATGTTTTATTGCGGTAACAATTGTGGCGAAACAGGATTTGGCTACGCAGTTTTAAAAGAATGGTAATTCACAAAAAAGGTATTACAAGGATAGGTAAACAATGACACTTGAAGAGAGCAAATTAATCGAAGTCTCTATATACAAACCAGAACACAAAAGCTTGTGGGACGAATTTGTTTCTGTTTCTAAAAATGGTGTTTTTCTATTCTACAGAGACTATATGGAATATCACTCTGACAGATTCCGAGATCACTCACTTTTATTTTTTAAAAAAGGAAAGTTGATAGGTTTACTGCCTGCAAACGTTACAGATGGAGTTTTATACAGTCACGCGGGTCTAACTTTTGGCGGAGTAATTTCAGGTTACGATATGAGAACTCAAATCATGCTGGCAATCTTCGAGAAACTTGTCCAACATTGTAAGGAGGAAAATATAATAGAAATAGTCTATAAAGCCATACCCTACATATATCATTCAATTCCCGCAGATGAAGATTTGTACGCTCTATTCCGTTTCAAAGCCAAATTATTTGGAAGAAACGTTACATCCTCAATTTATGGCCCTTCAAAGCTAAAATTTGACGAAAGCCGAATACGCGCCATCAAGAAAGCGAAAAAAAACAATTTGATAGTGAAAAGGAGCTACGATTTTAAAAAATACATGAATATAGTCGAAGATGTACTGAAGGAGCGCTACGGAGTTAAACCAGTTCACACTCCAGAAGAAATAGAACTTCTGGCCCGCAGATTTCCGGATAACATAAAACTGTTCTCATCCTTCAAGAATGATGCCATGTTAGCAGGCGTGATGATATACGAAAGCAAAAATGTTGCACATGCTCAATACATAGCTAATTCAACCGAAGGTCGCGACTTAGGCGCTCTAGAGATAATTTTCGACTATCTAATCAACGATTGTTATAAGGCAAGCAAGTATTTTGATTTCGGAATTTCTACCGAGCAAGCTGGGCAAGTCTTGAACACCGGTCTCATCGCTCACAAAGAAGGTTTCGGTGCAAGAGCTGTAATGCATGACTTTTATCAGTTAACACTGAAAAATTCAACATGACGAAAAAGGTTGAATGCAATGATCCTATTTAATGATTTCAAAAGAGAGTACGCTGCAATAGGCGAAGAAGTATCACAGTCCATCAAAAGAGTTCTAAAAAGCGGTTGGTATATCCTCGGACAAGAAGCTGAAAAGTTCGAAGAAAAATTTTCAAAATATATCGGGACAAAATTCGCAATTGGACTTAACTCTGGCTCTGATGCCCTTTATTTAGCTGTTAAAGCCCTCGGTATCTCCAATGGTGATGAAGTAGTTACAGTTTCTAATACCATGGTTTCCACAGTTGATGCAATCATTAGAAACGGCGCCAGACCCGTTTTTGCGGACATTGAACCTGAAACATATACAATTGACGCATCAAAAATTAAAACTAAGATCACGGCTAAAACACGAGCAATCATTCCTGTACACCTATATGGTCATGCTGCAGACATGGACCCAATTATCGAAATTTCAGAGAAACACAACTTATTCATCATAGAGGACGCTTGTCAAGCTCATGGTGCGGAATACAAAAATGCAAAAGTTGGAAGCGTTGGTTACATTGGATGCTTTAGTTTTTATCCAACTAAGAATCTTGGCGCCTATGGTGACGGAGGTATGATAGTGACAAATGATGAACAACTGGCAACCAAATTAAGACAAATGAGAAACTACGGCCAATCCAAAAAATATTATCATGATTTTGTAGGTGTAAATAGTCGGCTTGATGAGATACAAGCGGCAATACTTAGGACAAAGTTGCGTTATCTCGATGATTGGAACAAAAGAAGGCGTAAACTCGCCAGTCTTTATAATGATCTCCTAAAAAACACTGAAACGATAACGCCAATAGAAAAGGATTATGCAAAGCACGTGTATCATCTCTACGTGATAAGACATAAACATAGAAATAAACTTCAACAATATCTGCTATCGCGCGGAATCCAAACTCTCATACATTACCCTGTTCCCGTGCATATGCAGAGAGCATACAAGACTATAGACAAATTGCCAGTAACAGAGAAAATCTGCAACGAGATACTTTCTCTACCTTTACATCCGTGGCTGAGCGAAAATGAAGTAGAAGTTGTTTCAGAATGTATAAAAGAGTTTTCACTAAATCAGAGGTAATACAAAAAGTAAGATGATCAAACGATAGCCTTATTTCATAAACTGTTATTACTTTTTCAATGATATATTCTAACCTACTCTGTATGAACAAATAATAATCTTTAAACGTATAATCATTATATGCATTAATACAAAAACGGTCATTTATGTGTGTGACATTGGTGAATCAAAATGAAGGCGCTTGTGCTTAGTGGCGGCAAAGGAACGCGGCTTCGACCTTTAACCTTCACCTGCGCCAAACAACTCATTCCAGTAGCCAATAAACCCATCTTGGGCTACGTGCTTGATCAAGTAGCCGCAACAGGCATAAGAGAAGTCGGCGTTATCACTGCTCCAGAAACAGGTCAATACGTTAAAGACTATGTCAACAATGGTTCAAAATGGAATATTACCGTTACATACATTCCCCAAGAACCATTAGGTTTAGCACATGCAGTTAAAACTGCCCGGCCATTCCTATCCCAGGATTCTTTCGTAATGTGTTTGGGTGACAACGTTACTGGTCAAGGTTTAGGTACTTTTGTTGAAAAGTTTCGGAGAGAAAAGCTTGACGCTTTGATCATTCTCAAGGAAGTGGACGATCCTTCAAATTTCGGCATAGCACAGTTGGATGAGAATGGGAATATTATCAGGTTAGTAGAGAAACCTAAATCACCTATGGGCAATCTTGCTATAATCGGAACATACGTTTTCTCCAGCAAAATTCACAAAGCTATAGAAAGAATAAAGCATTCATGGCGAGGAGAACTCGAGATAACAGACGCCATTCAAGAGATGCTAAACATGGGTTTCAAGGTTAAAGCTGAAATCCTGAAATCTTGGTGGTTAGACACAGGAAAAAAAGACGATATCCTTTCCGCAAACGCCAAAATCTTAGACGAATACATACAGCGTGACATCAAAGGCACTGTAATCGGAGGCATCGTAGACGGACGTGTCAGGGTGGAAACAGACGCAAAAATAACGAATAGTACGGTCAGAGGACCTTGCATAATAGGAAAAGGCACGTTAATCGAGAACTCTTTCATAGGACCCTACACAAGCGTCGGAGATAACTCCCAGATTATCAACTCCAACCTCCAATACTGCGTCATACTGGAAAATGTCATCATAAAGGATGTGGAACACTTGGAAGACAGCTTAATTGGCAAAAACGCGAAATTAACCAAAAACCAAAGAAACAGAACTGTCAAGCTTCACATCGGCGACTTTTCGGAAGTGGAACTCTGAAAGCTAAAACCAACATGTGATTTGCAAATGGCAATGACAACTATTATAAAATGTTCTGAAGAAAATATGTTTTCTGGATAAATAGGAAAAATTTGGGATAGCCATGTTAAAGGGACTAACCATCAAACCCATGAAGCGCTTTTCAGACGAGAGAGGCTTTTTCGCAGAGATAATGCGTAGTGACTGGAAAGACCTCTTTGGAGACGACAAGATTGTGCAGGCGAACATTTCAGTAACATATCCCACTGTTATCCGAGCGTGGCACAGACACATTAAAGGGCAAAACGACTACTTCGTAGCTCTAAGAGGCTGCCTGAAAATATGTGCTTACGACGAAAAAACCAAAGAACTAAACGAAATAATCTCAACAAGTCAAGACCTGCAAATAATACGAACGCCCGGATATTACTGGCACGGCTTCAAAGTCCTAGGAAACGAACCAGCAATGCTACTTTACTTCACAACAAAACTATATAATTACGCTAATCCAGACGAAGAACGCAGACCATGGGATGACCAAACGCTAATTCCAAAATCCATAAACGGTAAAAAAGATGACCCCCGCGTCGGCAAACCATGGGACTGGAACTATCCCCCACATAAGTGAAAAGCACATGAGACTCCTCGTAACAGGCGGATTAGGTTTTATCGGAAGCAACTTTTGCCGGCACATGCTCACGAAACACGCGGATATTGAACTGATAAACTTGGACAAAATAGGCATTGGCGCTAACCCGTCAAACTTGTGCGATGTCGAGAATGATACAAGATATACTTTCATTAAAGGAGATATACGTAACTTTCAGCTTTTAAGCAGAATCATCCATGACGTGGACGCTGTAGTAAACATCGCTGCGGAAACTCATGTGGATAGAAGTATTGCCGATCCTTTCATTTTTCTTCAAAACAATACAATAGGCACATTCACAATCCTTGAAGCTTTGCGAAAACACAACCCCAAAGCAAAATTAATCCAAGTTTCAACAGACGAAGTTTACGGGCAAGCATTGGAAGGCTCATTCACGGAAAGAGATCCTCTCAACCCGTCGAATCCGTACTCCGCATCAAAGGCTGCCGCAGACATGTTCGTGTTGTCCTACTGCAAAACTTATGGAATTAACGTTTCAATCACGAGATGTACAAACAACTTTGGGCCCTGTCAACTTCCAGAGAAACTTATTCCTAAAGTTATTATTCGTGCATTAAAAAATCTGGCTATTCCCATTTATGGCTCAGGGACTAACATCCGCGATTGGATCTATGTAGAAGACCATTGCGAGGCAGTGGATATCGTTTTAAACAGAGGAAAATCCGGTGAAATTTACAATATCTCAGCTGGAAATGAATTCTCCAACATCGAAATCGCTAAAAAAATCTTAACCATATTGGACAAACCTGAACGCCTAATAACTTTTGTAGAGGACCGTCCTGGACATGACTTGAGATATAGCTTAGACTCAACAAAAACAAGGACCTTGCTGGGATGGCAGCCCAAATTCTCTTTTCAGCATTCGTTGGAATCAACTGTTCAATGGTATGTGGAAAATGAAAACTGGTGGACTCCACTCGCCACAGAAGACATCCTCAGCCCCACACCGTGGAGATTAAGTGGTATCCCCCCTTGAGACTTCTAATTACAGGCGCAAGCGGTCTATTTGGTTCAAAATTTGCAGAAATAGCAGCAACGAAAAAATATGAGGTTTATGCTGGGTACCTTCGAGATCGACCCTCCTGTGGCGTTCCAATCCAGTTTGATGTTTCCGACAAAAATCAAGTTGACATGGCATTCAAAAAAATAAGCCCTGATGTAGTGGTGCACGCTGCTGCATTGACCGACGTTGACAAATGCGAATTAAACAAAAAACTTGCATGGAAAATAAATGTTGAGGCCACCAAAAACATCGTTGAAGCAGCTAAACGAAGCTACTCGTTTCTCGTATGCATATCCTCAGATTACGTATTCAACGGAAAAACAGGATTTTATAGAGAAACTGATAGACCTGATCCGATAAATTACTATGGGTTCACCAAGCTGAGCGCTGAGGGACTCGTTAAAAATCTACGTGAATATTGCATTGTGCGAGCTAGTGTTATCTATGGCTCAACGCCTGCAGCAGGCAAAATTAATTTCGTTTTGTGGTTATTCAACAAACTCAAAAGGAACGAGCAATTAAACGTCGTTACTGATCAGTGGAACTCGCCTACGCTAAACACGAACATGGCTGAAATGACTATGGAAATAATAGAACGCAAACTTGCTGGTACCTTTCATTTGTCTGGCGCTACACGCATAAACCGATATGACTTCGCCAAACTCGTTGCTCAAACCTTTAAGCTGGACTCAGACCTGATACGCCCTATTACGTCAGCGAAATGCTCATGGTTCGCCAACAGACCAAGGGACTCATCGCTTGACACTGCAAAGGCTCAAGAAGTGTTAGAAAATAGCAAACCCCTTCCGATTAATCAAGCACTTGAGAGGATGAAACAAGAATTAACACCCTTTATGTAAAGTTTTTTTTAATCTTGTTTTTAAAGCAACAAAATGTTTGATAGCAATAGCAGCTGATTGTTGCAAGGCAGCACTGCCGAAGACTTAGAAAACAAAAACCACATTTTTCAATGCTTTGTGTGATACATTTTAGGTCTTCTTTATTTTTTAGACGCGGAAAGTTTATCTCAACATCCGATGTATAAATCAAACCTGCTGCGTGAAAAAGGGGAATATTCTATAAGAACAAAGAATCGAAAACCAGCAACAATCATTTGCGTGATAATACTTTTGTTGCCACTGCTATACTACGCTGAAGTAAATATGACCATTCTAACTGATACTCAACTCAGGTCTCTGGTTACTCAAGCTGGTGTGCTTTCGACTGATTTTGCTCAAGTTGCTAATCAAACTAACATAGTCGCCCTATCCATAATCATTGACGAGGCAAGCTATTTTGACCAATTGACAGCATGGCTGAGGGCGTTAAATTTCAGAAATTTCACGTTTGTAGTTGTGGAAGGAACAACCAATGACTATATCCTGAAAAACGCTACCCGGACAAGCATACTGAGCCAATTTGGCAAAATTATCCCGAGACTCTCATATAGTCCCGCGTATGCACCAGATAATAGAGTACGGAACGCGAATTTCACGTTAAACGAGTTCACAGCCGCCCTCGGCTACACTCCTAAGGGAGTGATGGATTTTATGCCCGACACGTACACCTCACAGTACCTTTTAACGAGAGGGGTTGAATATTATCAGGGCTACTGCTTCGACCAGTACAACGTTGACCTTATGACTATGCGTGGTGGCTTTCAGATGCCTTACTACGCCAACGCCTCTAACATCCTGTGCCCCAGCAGGTCAACTGGCGGCATGGTCATTCTGCCGCATAGCACTTGGGACTGGGTTGCCAGCTTCACGGTATCGCACAACATCCAACTGCATCCCGTCAACCTTATGAACCTAAAATTTGACGGCGGCAAATCGGCTGCGAAATCCTACTTCCTGAACATGATCGATGAAACTTTCGCTGGCAGCCGCCCGTTTGGGTACGTTACGGTCCAGTTTGAATGGAGTTGGTGCGTTCGAAAAGCGGATCCAGCCCAGGTTCTGGATTGGATTCAAACGTTGCTGTCCACACGACCCTCCTATAATTATTGGACTTTCGAAGATGCGGTACACTGGTTTAAAGCCAATTACGAGCAGACACCAACTTACAGAATCGAATTTACGTCTCCGTATAACGGTGAACAGATTGAATGGTACTACAGCCTGTCAAGCCGTGTGGCAAGAATCGGCAATGACGTCGTTTCTTACGTGGATTACACGGATCAGCAGCCTGATAAATACTTGAACAGCTATACTCCTTTGTCATGGAAATCTGCGGCAAACTCCACAACAGTGATTGATAACAGCTTGATGTTCAAGGTTGACGCTTTAGGCGGCGGATACTTACGGGCTCCGGTCGCAACTTCCGCCGTTCCTTACAGTGGCGATTTGCAGTTTTTCTCGGAAAATTTTTCTGAAACAAGCTTGTCTGAGATTGACTTAACGCTGCAAAGGCTCTGTTTTGCTTTGGCTGTGCTCTTTGCCGTTGGAGCGATAGTAATAGTGTTGGCGAAAACTTGGGGGAAGTTTTCCTTTTTGAATAGGGGAAAGCCACATCTGCATTCTTTTTCGCGCTTAATTTGAGTATTGATTTCGAAACGTGGTGTTTTTTGGTTGGTAGGGTTCAAAACTCTTAAACGTTAGCAGTAATATATTGGTCGATGAATTCGATGTCCAAGCTCAAAATAGCTGTAGGAGTATGCGCTTTCAACGAAGAAAAAAACATCCGCCCACTTCTTCAAAATCTTACTTCTGAACAAGAGTTGCCTGAGGATTGCAGGATTATTGTTGTTGGTTCTGGGTGTACTGACCGAACGCTTGAGATTGTGCGGGAGTACTCTGCCAGAGACAAGCGTATTGAGCCCATAATTGAGAAGACTCGAAGGGGGAAAGCCAGCGCTCTCAACAAAATTTTTAGAATAGTGAAAGAGTCAGCGGATGTCTTGGTTTTGGTGAACGCTGATGCTCTGCCGCAGTCGGGAACCATCCTTACACTTGTCCATGAGCTCATGGCGAGTAACGCAGGGGTTGTTTTTGCTCAACCGGTGCCTCTCGACGGACCTGACGGCATCTGTTACAGAATCGTCAGGGTAATCTGGCGCTTGCACCATTTAATCTCGGTTATCCGGAGTCCTAAACTTTCAGGAGAGCTTTGCGCAATACGCACCCGTTGTCTTCTTGAAATTCCAGAAAGCGTTGTCACAGATGAGCCATACATTGAACTTGCTATTCGGAACCAAGATTACGCAGTTCATTATCTCCCATCAGCAGTGGTGCATATACGTTGCCCGACAAACATTGTTGATTTGCTGAAACAGCGAAAACGAATATGGATAGGACATCTGCAGCTTAAACGGACAACTGGGTTCACTGTCTCTACGTCAAGCTTTAGAAATATTCTAACGGCAGCAACTAGATTGAAGCCAAGCGAAGCTTTCTATGCGTTTTTAGGAGTATTCCTAGAAGTTGCAGCTTATTCTCAGGCTAAAATGGATTCGAGGAACGGCAAGATCCCCTATATTTGGGAGCCGATAAAAAGCACAAAGATTTCAATATAAGTTCACATGTATTTCTCAGGTTTGAGGATATTGCATGCGCATAATTCACGTTACGCCCAGATATTTTCCCAGCATGGGCGGCGTTGAGGTGGTTGTCCAAAAAATAAGCGAAACCCTCAGCAAAAAAGGCATTCAAATGGTAGTTTATTCTGTAGACCGCAACTCCAATTTGACACAGACTCAAAACATTAATGGCGTTTTGGTTAAACGTTTCATTCCTCTTGCCGGGGACCCTCTATATCTTCCTCAACCGAAGTTTGTTGCCAGTCTGCGCAAGGAAAAAGCAGACATTATTCATGTCCATAACATTCACACGTTACCTCCTTTCATCGTGGCCTTGTGCAAGCGCGGCAATCAAAAACTGCTTTTACAACCACATTATCATCGATATGGGCAGTCTCCTTTTCGCCATTCCATGCTTGGATTCTACCAAAAAGCGGCGTTTGGCACGATTTTCTCGCAGACCAACGCCATCATAGCTAATTCAACGTATGAAAAACGGATTCTTGCTGAGGATTTTCCGAAGGCGAAGAATGTGCTTTTGGTTCCAGAGGGCATCGACGTTGATGAGGTTCGGTTTGTGAAGCGTACGCCTGAGGAACCTAAGCGGATTCTTTACGTTGGAGCGTTAGTGCGATACAAGAATGTGGACAAACTTATTGAGGCCTTTGCATATCTGTTGGCGAAGGAATCCGGGAATTTCAAGCTCATAATAGTCGGTGACGGTCCAGAACGTGATTCGCTGGTCAATTTGACTCATTCTTTAGGCATAAGCGATTTCGTTGAATGGAAGAATATGCTCCGGCGGCAAGAACTGTTGCATGAATACTCAAGAGCGAGTGTCTTAGCGATGCTTTCGCCTCTGGAAAGTTTCAGCAGGGTCGTTTATGAAGCGTTGCTCGTGGGATTGCCTGCGGTTGTTCTGGATTTTGGTGCTCTAAAACATCTTGTCGCGGCGGGATTTGCTGAAGGAGTCAAGTCGCTCACTGCGAAGGATGTTGCGGGTGCTTTATTGAAGGCGCCAGAGAAAACGTACACCAGAATTTCAAGCACCGCCGACGCGTTTCTTGATTGGAAAAGCTATTCGGAACGCCTTTTAAACATCTACCGAAAGCTGTGCGAAGGATAATGGATAATTTTTTAAGGAAACTCTGTTAGGTAGAACTGTAAGGTGACATATTGCTCCTGGTGCTCTTCCAGCTGTTGGCTCTCTTGGTCCTCTTAATAATCATTGGAGAGCCTTTCAGAGCTGTTCTCTTCCGTCGCCTCAGTTTTTTCGAAAACTTGGATTTTCTGCAAGTTTGCATACTTGATGTTTTCGTCGGAGGCTTCATTCTTTATTTAGTGGCGATACTGCCTTTCGGTCTCTTCAGCTGGATTGGCGTGGTCTGCTTAACAGCTGTAACTGCCGTTCTAACCGTCATCATTCATGCTCGGACAATCGCTGATGGAGCGAGATTCTCCAAGCTTAGGGGTTATGCGGTGGAGAACAAAAAAGCGTTGTTGGCTTATTTGGCTGTTTTTCTTATGTTCATGATTTTCCTTACCCTAAACCTTTCTTCTTTAACCGGATTGGTGCTTGGCAGTGTTCGCGACGAGTCCATTCATGCACTTGAGGTTCAAGTTATCCTAGAAAATCATTATATTCCCATGACTATGCAGCCTTATTTATCGGAAGGAATAATTTATCCACAAGCCTCCCACGTCATCTTCGCCTATGCATCTATCCTGCTAAGTATGGGTGCTGCAACCTCAGTTTTCTATGTAACCATCCTTTTCAAAGCTCTCTCTGTTGTAGGCGCATATTTTCTGGGCAGAAAGCTTGGCGGAGGCTTGGCTTATGGCTTAGGGCTGAGTTTCGTTTTTGTTTTCATATCCAATTGGCCTTTAAACGTTACATGGGGAGCAAACCCTTTCCTCGTAGGTTTCCCTCTCTTCCTCGTTTGTTTAGGTTTGCTTTTCTCGCTTTATCGCTTTAACTCGAAGCCAAGCTTTGCTGAGCTTTTAACGGTTGGCTTATTGTTTGGGTACGCTGGAACAATCGTACTCACGTACATTCAGGTACTGCTTGTGGTCGCAGTTTTAGTTTTGCTGTACTATCTGGCGCGACGGCAGAGCGGGCTAATGCGGAAAATCGGTGAATCAGTCGTGGTTTTCGCTGCAAGTCTTCTTCCGCTAAGTCCTTTCATCTACAGGTTCGCCGTGTTTTACCAATATCCAGGACATAATATCGGCATCGCTCAGGATTTTACAAGCTGGGCAAGTCAACAACAACGTTATTTTAGTCAGGCATTGCAGTGGGCTTTTGACAATCTGTCTTCTTACCTTTTACTTGACGTGTCCATTGTACTCATTTTAGCCTGTTTCACCATACTGCTATTGAAAACGAGAGCCTTCAGGACGTACCAATCAATAATTGGATGTGCGTTGGCTATTTTCGGCGCCACGACTTTCCTGTCATTCCTATCCTTTCTCCTCCCACCCGATTTCAGCATCATCTCCTGGGGGCACCAAGGCATTCTCCTTTCCATATCTTTTAGTCTGCTCATAGGTGCTGCATTGGTAAAATTCGCTGAACTCCACAACAGCAAGATCAAATGGTTTGCCAAAGTATTTTCTAACCCTTCTGCAGCGGCGTGGCTTTTAGCAATTATAGTTTTGGCGTTGGCAGTTTCACCTTTTCTGTATTATCGTCTCGCCCAAGACCCAAAGCGCATAAGAGGTGGATATAATGTTTATGCGGTGACCACGCAAAGCGACTACGCCTTGATGACATGGATGAAAACTAATCTTCCGTCCGACGCAGTTATATTGGTTCATCCCTTTAGTTCGGGGCTGTTCATTCCACCAGTTTCGAACCATAAAATAATCTTCCCATACAGCGGGAGCACCTTGAGCCGTTCGTATCAAACGCTCGTGAGTCTGCTACAGAATAGCACGCTTAGCGCGGAGGCATACCAGATTATGCGTTACTGGAACATATCTTACGTGTTCGTGGGAAGCAACGTCGCTTACACAACCACTAACCCGCCTAGATGGCTTCCTGAACTTTTCTTGGGCAATCCAAACTTCAAACTCGTAAAAAGCTTCGGCAGTTCCTACCTTTTCAAGGTTGAGGAAAGTGACCCAACCGTTGTCTTTGTGGACGATTTTGAGTACGCCCGCTGGGACCAAAACCGATGGAAAAATTACACATGGGAGAAAGGCTTGGGCAACGTCACCATTAGCGATAACGGCGGCTCTAAACAGTTAGCGATAGCGGCTCAAGCATTACCTGAGCCTGGTCAATGGGAATTGCAGTATTCTTACCGAGTTGAGCGCGACATTTTTACGCCATCAAATAACTCGGAAGTTACGCTCTCTTTCTATGTGAACGCAACTCAAGGTTTCGGAGACAAGGACACTTTCGCCATAGTAATCGCTAATGTTCAGCATTCTCAGGCCATGGTTATTGCTACTCCAAACGGCGTTTACCAAAGCGGCTCCTTCGTTACCGTACTAGACAGTCCTGAAGGCACGTTCAGTTATGACCTGAGTAAAATGTGGCAGACGGCTTTTAACTCGTCCCTTCCCCAAAGATTTGTTTTGCAGCTTGTAAACTACGATTTTGACGGGATCAAAAACGTTGCTTACGTCGACAAAATCACAGTAACCTCGAAACCTGCTGACACTCCTTGAAAATGTCTGGAGATGACAGTCACCTTTGGAAGCACCAAACCCAAAAGTGTCGGTGGTCGTGCCAACCCGCAACTCAGCCCGGACTCTGTCGCGGTGCCTTCAGAGCGTTAAGAATCAGACCTTAAAGCCTTTCGAAATAATAGTTGTCGACGATTTCAGCAGTGATGAAACTGTTCAAATAGCAAAAAACCTTGGCGCACGCATACTACAGCGGAGATGCCGTCCAGCTGAAGCTCGGAACCTTGGAACAAGTGCTTCGACCGGTGAATACATGCTTTTTCTCGACTCCGACCAGGTACTGACGCCTTTGGTTGTTGAAGAATGCGTCGCCAAGTGCACGAAGGAAAAGGTGGGAATGGTTAGAATCCCCGAGGTTTTTGTGGGCGAAGATTTTTGGAGCAGTTGCTCGGCAGTTTGGAAGAACAAGTATGAACAAGTTGAGCACGTATACGGAGCACGAGAGAACTTGATGCATGGCGAGCCGCGCTTTTTCATCAGAAAACTTTTGGAAGAGGTTGGCATGTTTGACACCTCGCTGTTGTGGGGCGAAGACTACGACCTCTATGAACGGTTGAAGCGCTTAAACGTCAAAGAAGGCTATTGCAAGGCTTTTTTATACCACCTTGAATCGGTTTCGCTTACACAATGGGTCCTGAAGAATCTCCGCTACGGCGAAACCGTGCCAGCTTTCATACGCAAAACCAACAAAAAGATATTTCCTTCAATGATACGTCACGCAATGCTAACTTTTGTTCAGGTTTTAAGAGAAAAGCAAAAACCAAGCGTGGTTATTGGATGCGTTTTTCTTTTTTGGCTTAAGGCGTGCTCAATGATAATAGGGCATATAAAGGTTTAAGAGTCGTTTTCAGAAGATTTTTTCATTCCACCTTCATAGAAAAGAGCTAAGCATTTTAATTTTAACAATAGTAAAATTCAAAAAATGTTAATAATAATAGGGTTAACTATGAACAACGAAACTTCGGTTGTTCTCCAGTAATTAATAATTTTTCCTAGAACTGTTTCTTAGCTAATACTCATAGAGGCTTAACACCAACAATTCCAAAAGACCTTAAATTTCAAGAAACCTTCGGAGCCGCATCAGTTTCAACATTAAAAATCACAAAATCGCAATAATATTTAACAGTAGCCAAAGAGCAACCCAAGTTTGAGGCTAAATTCATGATGATAAATGGTGTGTCGGTGGTAACGACAACTTGGAACGAGCGGGAAAACATCGAAAAACTAATCCTCGCCATAAGAAACGTGCTCCAGCAAGTTCCACACGAGATAATAGTGGTCGATGACAGTTCTCAAGATGGAACCATCCAGGTTGCCAAGCGCCTTGCAGACGTAGCTGTAACAAAAACAAGAGAGGGTCAAACAAAGGGGCTCCTGTACGGAATGCGGTTAGCCAAGTTTCCCGTGATAGTCACGATAGACGCAGACTTGGAAAATGACCCCCAACACATACCTCTGTTGCTTCAGCAAGCCGCAGTCTTCGACGTAGTCGTCGCATCCCGCACAGTTTTACCAAGAATCTCTGAGATTGTCACCTCTAAGACGCTGGGTAAACTCGTTGGTGTAACAGACACCCTGTCCAACTTCAGAGTTTACCGGAGAGAGGCTGTTTCAAACTTTGCGCTTCGTGGTGGAGAAACGTTCGGCGCCGAGTTCCTTGTTATCGCCAAGAAAAATGGTTTGCGAATAGGCGAGATAATGTATTATCCTCCGCTCAGAAGAAAGCGTCCGCGAATCGGTGGCACAATCAAAGCCAACCTTAGGATACTGTGGGCACTCATCAAATCCTTAATGCTTTACTTATTTTAACATCTGCTTTAAAAATAAGTGATAGTTAGAAAACCGTTGAAGGAGAGAATTCAAAGGTAGAGAGCCTCTTGACGTCAGTAGGTTGCCACAATAAACTTCGGTATCCAAGCTCATTTTAGTCACTTTCCATCAGAATTCTTATATCAACCGTGTTCCTCTAACGTTAATGGTGAAATTGAATGCACGAGTTTGACGTGGTGCTTTTAGAGGATGAAACCGGCGGCTACGTAGCCATCGTGCCTGCTTTGCCAGGATGCCACACTCAAGGCGACACTTTGGCTGAAGTTATGGAAAACGTGAAAGAAGCCATAGACCTTTACATGGAAACCTTACCTGAACAAGAAAAGAACGATTTTCTGAGGCAAAGAGTCGTCGGCATACAAAAAGTGAAAGCACTTGCCTAAAATTTCGCCTTATAAATCCCAACAAGCTAATTAAAATCTTGGAGAAGGAAGGCTTCAAAATTATTCGCCAGAAAGGATCACACATCATCATGATAAACAGTAGAAAAGTCAGAATAGTAATACCCATGCATCCTGGAAAGGACATCAAACCTGGACTAGCCAGAGCTATACTGAGAGAAGCAGGAATAAGCCGAGAAAAATTTCTAAAATTTTTAAGAGAAAAATAAACATAAAACTTGCACACAATATTCAACTCTGGCGGGAAAATGTTCGGCGCCGAATTTTTCGTGATAGCTAAGAAACAAGGCTTAGCCATAAGCAAAATAAGGTATGATGCACCGCCGAGAAGAAGAACCCGCGAATAGGCGGCACAATCAAAGCCAACCCAAGAATACTGTGGGCATTAATAAAATCTTCAACACTTTATGTGATAGACCCCTTCTTCTACCAAACTGCGTTGTGCCTTTGAAGGCTTTTTTCCAAATACCTCAAGATGAAAGATTTCACTGAAGGTTGGAACTTATTTTGAAATTGCTTTTTTGCTTTAATTGCTGGCTTGTGAGTGGTTCGTGGATTTTTATCAGGTGCAATCAATCCATGGGTTCTCTCGGCATTGGTTCGAAAGTGCTCGTGGGAGTCTTTATATAAGTGGGCTAATAATCTTAATGTGGGAAAAATAAATGAGTGAAACCACCGTCAAAGTCGATGAGAAAGGCAGAATCATAATCCCAAAAAGCATCAGGGAAACAACCAAACTAAAAGAAGGCAGTTACGTTAACATCAAAGCAAAAGGAAGAGTAATCATTATGGAGCCCGCAGAGCCTGTTGCTGACAAATACCGTGGCGCATTCAAAATAACCAAATGGCCAGAAGACATGGATGAATTCGTAGTAGAGGTAATGCAGAAATGGTGGACAAACGCTACGTAGACATCAACATATTCGTGTATTGGCTTGGCAACCACCCAAAATTCGGCGAAACAGCTTACAAATGGATCAAAAAAATTGAAGCCTCGCCACGTGGAGAATTTGTCACCTCTAGCCTGACGCTCTATGAAGCACTGGTAATAATAGCAGGCTTAACAGGCAAAAACTTGAAAGACCAAAACTTCACAGAAAAAGTAGTCAACTCCATAACACGCATCAAAGGCTTAATAATTGAACCACTTAGACCCGAAGACTTCACCCAAGCCTTAGACTTGATGAACGACTGCAAACTCGACTACGAGGACTCCATACACTTAGCTGTGGCCATAAGAACAGGCACACAAGAAATAGTTACAAACGATAAAGACTTCGATACAACACTAATAAAAAGAACCATTTAAAATTCACAACCAAACCATTTCAAATAATCATTAAACCTAGTTATGCAGGTTCAAGTGTCACTTCCATGACGCAGCCTGCTAGGTCCAACTTTTCGCCTCGCAATAGTGCCAACGTAAGCTTTGGAACAAGTATGCGCCCGTCCTTGCCCATTCTCGCATAGAAAAACTGCCACCCACTCCACAAATCTACGATGCAAACACCTACCTTCAAGACTTGAAGTGGCTCCATTTTGAACTGCCATCGAATTAACTTCGGGATTTGCACCCTGTTCCCCCTTTGAAGCATCGTTTTGAACGTGACTTTCTGAGTTAACGGCAAGTAAACTTCCCCTTCTACGGACGTCCCTTGACTTCTACAGACTTTAAATGACGCAAACCACAACCAAATTAAGCTTTGCCTCAAAAAAACAACCCAAACCAGCTTGTTCCTAAACAGCAAAAAGCAACAACTACTTCTAAAACAAAATTTATTTTGATAAGCTACAGAATAGTGTCTTTAACAGTCTTAACATTAACTGATCATTGAACAATTTAAGTAACCCAAAATGAAAGCGCTTGTATTCAGCGGCGGCAAAGGCACCAGACAACGGATTAAAAATAAGAAGTAGTCGGCGTAAAGCTTCTATACTACTACTTCTAATCCGTTGCTGGATTTAATGTTTGAAACCATCTTATTGTTCTTTTAAGCCCGTCTTCGAACTTGACTTGCGGCTTCCAGCCTGCAAGTTTTTCCAGTTTGCTCGTGTCTGGGCATCGCCTTTTCGGGTCGTCCTTCGGCAGCGGGTGAAAAGTCACTGGAGACTCGCAGCCTGTTATCTGCTTAATTCTTTTCGCAAGCTCGAGTATGGTGACTTCCTGCGAGTTGCCAACATTAACGACTTCTCCCCGTGCTTCCTGATTTGTAGTCAGCAGCATTAGTCCCGTGACCGTGTCAGTCACGTAGCAGAACGACCTGGTTTGTTTTCCATCACCGTAGACCGTAATTGGCTCGTTCTTCAAAGCCTGCATGATGAAGCGTGACATGGCTCTGCCGTAAAGTCCGTCTTCTCTCAAGCGTGGACCATAAGAATTGAAAATCCTTGGTATCTTCACGTCCAACCCATACTGTTTATAGTATGCCATAAGCAGGGCTTCCGCGAACCGTTTTCCTTCATCATAGCACGATCTTGGTCCAATCGGGTTGACTTTGCCCCAGTAGGTTTCGGGTGTAGGCACGACTTCCGCGTCACCGTAAACTTCTGAGGTGGAAGCAAACAGCAATGTGGCGTCGCTTTTTCTGGCTATCTCTGCCATGTTGGCGCTGCCGGATGCGCTGGTTTGCAGCGTTTCAATCGGGTGCACCTGATACTCTTCAGGCGAGGCGTGTCCAGCCATGTGCAGAATGAAATCAAATTTGTCTCTGCGTTTGAAGGTGCAAACATCGCTTTTTATCAGCCTGAACTTTGGATTTTCTGTCAGGTGGTCGACGTTCTTAATTCTCCCGGTTGACAAGTCGTCTACAGCCGTGACTTCAGCGCCTAAGCCCAGCAGTACGTCGCAGAGCCAGCTGCCGAGAAACCCGGCGCCGCCCGTGACCAGCACGTTTTTTCCTGCAAAAAGGTCTCCTTTCAGGCTGCTTCGTATTCTCTCTAGGTCTTCTGAGATTATTTGGTCTATCATTCGCTTGGTCTCCGGCAGAAGCGCTGGTAGGACAGGGTTAAGGCGTCCCAGTATCTTTCTGGGCTGCCTATGTCTAGGTGCGCGTAGCTCTTGTCTAGTTTGACGGCGTAAACGTTTAAGCCCCAGTCGATAAGCTTCTGTATTGCGTCTGTTAGCTGGATCTCGCCTTTTTTGTCGGGTTTGGTTGCTTCCAACGCTTTGAATATGACTGGGTGGAAAACGTACATTGCCATAATAGCCAGGTTCGTCTTGGGCTTCTCTGGTTTTTCGACCGCCGCTTTCACCTTTAAAATCCCGGTTTTCACTTCGTCTCCTTCGATGATGCCGTACTGCTTCGGGTTCTCAATCTCCAGCACGATGAAGGCTGCGTCGGCGTTGAATCGTTCATAGGCGTCCAGCAGCTTCTTGATGTAGTCCATGTCTTTCGAGATTATGCAGCTGTCGCCCGCATGCACTAGGCACCGCTCGTTCTGCACGAACGGCTGAGCCATTAGAACTGCGTTTCCGAAGCCTTTTGGCTCAGGCTGGTTGACCCACATGACGGTTGAGGTTTTGAGTTTCTCGTAAAAATTCTCCAGGTCGCTGGCTTGGCCGTTTCTTCCCATGACTTCTAGTGCTCTGACGCAGTTGGGGTCTGGCGTGAAATGGTCTTCTATGTCTCGTTTTCCTCTTCCGACGACGTAGCAGAATTCTCGTAGTCCAGCGTCATACAGCTGCTCAAAAACCACCTGCAGTACGGGCTTGACTGACATTTCGCCGTTAGCGGTTGAGGAGAATATGGGTAGCATTTCTTTGGGTTGTTCTTTGGTTGCTGGGAATAGTCGTGTTCCTAAACCTGCGGCTGGGATCACTACTTTGCGAATCATCGAATCCACTTCTGAAATGCCTTAATAACCAATATATATTTAATGTGAAGATTTAAACTGAATTATTGCGCTACTTTAAGGTGGCTTATCTTGAAAAAACTTGGTGTATCTGTTATAGGGGTCGGCTATGTGGGTTTGTGCACGGCTGTTGGTTTTGCAAGCAGAGGGTACAATGTCATTGCTTCGGATACTGACCCAGAAAAAGCTGCTAAAATAAACAGTGGAATCCCGCCGTTCCATGAGCCTGGTCTTCAGAACATGCTTGAAGAAGCTGTTAGAAATGGTCGCCTTAAGTGTTTGGTTGGTAAAACAGCCGAAGCTGTCGCTGGGTCAGACTTGACTTTTATCGCTGTTGGAACTCCCAGCAAGGCGGATGGCAGCATAGACCTGCAGTTCATAAAGTTAGCCGCGCATGACATAGGAGAGGCTCTCCGCCAAAAAAACGTGTATCATTTGGTTGTGGTGAAGAGCACTGTTGTGCCTACGACAACGCAAGATGTAGTTAAGCCCATCCTTGAAAAGGTGTCGGGAAAGAAATGTGGTTCCGATTTTGGTTTGTGTATGAATCCGGAATTTTTGCGTCAGGGCTCTGCTTTTGAGGACACGCTTCACGCGGACCGGTTGGTGATTGGGGCGTATGATGAGAGGTCTGGTGAAATTCTTGAACGCCTCTATAGAGGGTTCTACGGTGCTGATATGCCTCCTACGATTAGGACGACTCTCTCGACGGCTGAGTTGATAAAGTACGCCAGCAATGCCATGCTTGCCACCAAAATCAGCTTCATTAACGCGATGGCTAACTTGTGTGAGAGGATTCCAAGTGCGGATGTCAAAGTCGTGGCTGCTGCGATGGGGCTGGATAAAAGAATCGGTCCCCTGTTCTTGAATGCTGGTCTAGGCTACGGTGGATCGTGTTTTCCGAAGGATGTGAAGGCGCTGATTGTCTGTTCTAAAAGCCTCGGTTACCGCCTCAAACTGCTGGAAGAGGTTGAAAACGTGAACAAGGCTCAGCCTCTGAAAGCTGTGGAATTTTGCAAGGAGCTGCTGGGCGGTGGTCTCAAAGGCAAGCGCATCGCAGTTTTAGGCTTGGCTTTCAAGGCGGACACGGATGACATGAGGGAAGCACGCGCGATACCCATAATAAACCAGTTGTTAGAGGAAGGCGCAGACGTGGTTGCCTACGATCCTGTGGCTGTGCCAATCGCGAAAACAATCTTCAAAAACAAAATCCATTACGCTGCCTCAACGCTTGAATGTCTTAAAGGCGCGGATTGCTGCATTCTGGTGACGGAATGGGACGAGTTTAAGAAGCTAAAACCTGAGGACTTCATTAAGAACATGAAGCAGCCTGCATTGATAGATGGAAGGAGAATCTACAATCCAGAAGAGTTCAGCCAGAAATTACGATTTATCGCCATAGGACTCGGCAACAGAAGGACACAGAATTAAATCATCAATAGCCATTGAAAATTAGCAGTTGTTATGCGGGCTTCATTCGCTCGGCAAAAATCGAGAATCCAATTTCGTTTGAAGTGATTGCGGAAAGTAGTTGGCAGAGAATTACGCAAGCTTTAATATTCGCTGGTTATTAATGGACTCAGCGGTCAGAATGAAAGCACTTGTGCTCAGCGGCGGTAAGGGCACCAGGCTGCGACCTTTAACCTTCACTTGCGCCAAGCAACTCATTCCAGTAGCCAACAAACCTATCTTGGGCTATGTGCTTGACCAAGTGGCGGCGACTGGCATAAAGGAAGTCGGTGTCATAATTGCTTCAGAAACTGGTAACTACGTCAAAGAATATGTTAAAGATGGTTCAGAATGGCATTTTAACGTTACTTATATTCCTCAGGAACCTCTTGGTTTAGCTCATGCGGTCAAAACGGCACAGCCTTTTCTTGCTCAGGATTCTTTCATTATGTGTTTGGGCGATAACGTTACCGGTCAAGGCTTGAAGACGTTTATTCAAAGATTCCAGAAAGAACATCTTGACGCGCTAATTATCCTCAAGGAAGTAGACGACCCGTCAAACTTCGGCATTGCCCAACTTGATGATAAAGGTAACATTGTTAGGCTGGTGGAGAAACCAAAGACACCCATGGGCAATCTTGCCATAATCGGAACGTACCTTTTCTCCAGCAAAATCCACCAAGCCATAGAACGAATAAAGCCTTCGTGGCGGGGAGAACTCGAAATCACCGACGCCATCCAAGAAATGATAAACTTGGGCTTTACAGTAAAAGCGGAAATTCTTGATTCATGGTGGCTGGACACCGGCAAAAAAGACGACATACTCTCAGCCAACGCCAAAATACTGGACGAATACATAGAGAGAGAAGTCAAAGGAAAAGTAACTAACAGTAGCATTGAGGGAAGGGTCAAAATCGACAGCGAAGCAAAAATACTAAATAGTACCATTCGAGGACCATGCGTCATCGGCAAAAACACCTTGGTGCAAAACTCATTTGTAGGACCATACTCCAGCATCGGAGATAACTCGCAAATCTTAAACTCTAACCTTGAATACTGTGTAATCCTTGAAAACGTCGTCATAAACGATGTGGAGCATTTGCAAGACAGCCTAATCGGCAAGAACGCGAAAGTGATGAAAAACCAAAAAAACAGAACCATCAGGCTCCACATAGGCGACTACTCAGAAGTAGAGGTTTAAACGCCCTAACATGAACCAGAGAATAACAACAATTATAAAATATTCAATAGAAATATGAATTGCAAACAAACAAAACTTGGAATACTCATGTTAAAAGGAATAACGATCAAACCAATAAAGCGCTTGTCAGACGAGCGGGGATTCTTCTCCGAAATAATGCGCGAAGATTGGACAGACATATTCGCGGACGACAAAATCGCGCAAGCAAATCTCTCAGTAACATATCCAGGTGTTATCCGGGCGTGGCACAGACATCTGAGAGGGCAAACCGACTACTTCATAGCCCTAAAAGGCGCCATAAAAATATGTGTCTACGACGAAAAAACTGAAGAATTGAACGAAATAATCTCCACTGGTCAGGACATGCAAATCGTGCGCATGCCGGGTCATTATTGGCATGGCTTTAAAGCCCTTGGCAACGAACCACCAATGCTGCTCTACTTCACTACCCGCCTTTATGATTCCGCCAATCCAGACGAGGAACGCAAACCTTGGAACGACACAACAATCAAACCAAAATCCATAAACGGAAACAAAGATGATCCACGCGTTGGCAAACCTTGGGACTGGAACCACCCCCCTCACAAGTGAAACGCACATGAAAGTCCTCGTCACGGGCGGGCTAGGCTTCATAGGAAGCAACTTCTGTCGGCACATGCTCACCAAGTACGCTGACATAGAACTTGTAAACCTAGACAAAATAGGCATCGGTGCCAACCCAGCAAACCTGCACGACATAGAAAACGACAAACGGTATGCCTTCATTAAAGGCGACATATGCAACCCTCAACTCATCGATAAAGCCATCCGCAACGTGGACGCTGTCGTGAACATCGCCGCAGAAACTCACGTAGACCGAAGCATAGCCGACCCAAACATGTTTCTACAAAACAACACAGTCGGTACCTTCACCCTTCTGGAAGCTATGAGAAAACACAACCACAAAGCCAAACTAGTCCAGGTGTCAACCGATGAAGTCTACGGAGAAGCACTAGAAGGCTCATTCACAGAAAACGACCCACCCAATCCCTCGAATCCATACTCGGCTTCAAAAGCTGCCGCAGACATGTTCGTATTATCCTACTGCAAAACCTATGGACTGAACGCTTCAATCACACGGTGCACAAACAACTTTGGACCCTACCAGCTTCCAGAAAAACTCATCCCCAAGACCATAATTCGCGCTTTAAGAAATCTGCATGTTCCAATTTACGGTTCAGGAACCAACATCCGCGACTGGATTTACGTGGAAGACCACTGCGAAGCCGTGGACGCGGTTTTGCATAAAGGAAAAACTGGCGAGGTATACAATGTCTCAGCTGGAAATGAGGTTATGAATGTCGAAATTGCAAAAAAAATCCTATCTATACTGAAAAAGCCTGAAAGTTTGATAACTTTTGTCGAAGACCGACCAGGACATGACATACGATACAGTCTTGACTCTTCAAAAATAAGAGCTCAGCTAGGATGGCGACCCAAGTTCAGTTTTAAACAATCACTGGAGTCCACCATCCATTGGTATGTTGAAAACGAACAATGGTGGGCACCTCTCGCCACAGACACTGTCCTTCATCCGACACCTTGGAAGCCAAGTGATGTCCATTGAATCTTCTAATCACAGGTGCAAGCGGTTTATACGGCTCAAAACTGGCAGAGAAAGCAACAGCAAACTACGCGGTGTATTCTGGCTACTGCCAAGACCCGCCCGCTTTTGGCAATCCCATCCAGTTTGATATTTCGGATAGAAGTCGAATTGGAGAAGTATTCAAGAAAGTAAATCCAGCTGTCGTGGTGCATGCTGCTGCATTAACTGATGTTGACAAGTGCGAAACAAACAAAAAACTCGCTTGGCAAATAAACGTTGAAGGCACTCGAAACATAGTTAAAGAAACCAAAGCGAATCACGCTTTTCTGGTCTACATATCCACAGACTACGTATTCAACGGAGAAGCCGGAAATTACAAGGAAAACGATCAGCCCGATCCAATAAACTATTACGGCTTTACCAAGCTGAAAGCCGAAAAACTCGTTAAAGACACGGTGGATGATTACTGCATAGCAAGAGCCAGCGTTATCTATGGCTCGACTCCAGCAGCAGGCAAAGTCAACTACGCCTTATGGGTACTAGACAAACTCAGAAGAAACGAACAAATAAAAATCATAACTGACCAATGGAACTCACCCACCTTAAACACAAACTTGGTCGATATGACGTTGGAAGTTATAGAACGTAGATTAACTGGAACCTTTCACCTCTCTGGAGCTACAAGAATAAGCCGATACGACTTCGCCGCCCTGATAGCTCAAACATTCGACTTGAATGAAAAGCTGATAAAACCGAGTGCATCCGCAGAATTTTCATGGTCAGCCAAAAGACCCACAGATTCCTCACTCAATACTGCAAAAGCCCAACAAACACTAAAAAACAAGCCCCTCCAAATCAGTCAAGCGTTAGAAAAAATGAAACAAGAGGTATTCAAATATAAACAGTGATAAAAAATCTCGGAAGTCCCAGTCGCACATAAGTCTCATGCATTCCCATGAACTGATTTCTCAATTTTTCATTCACAAGATTTTTCATTCAACAGCTCAACAATGTAATTATAAAGACTTCGATGCAACACTAATAAAAAGAACCATTTAAAATTCACAACCAAAAACTTTTCAAATAATCATTAAACCTAGTTATGCAGGTTCAAGTGTCACTTCCATGACGTAGCTGCTAGTCCAGCTTTTCGCCTCGCAATAGTGCCAACGTAAGCTTTGGAACAAGTATGCGCCCATCCTCATCTGTATAATGCCAAGCTTTCTGTAAGCTGTTAACTCTTGTTCTTTTAAGGTAGGCGTCTATTCCGTTGACCACCAACTTGGCGTCGTCAATAAGCGCAATGGCTTTTTCTCTGGTGTAATATTCCTCGGGAGTTACCCATTTACCGCTTATCTTCAAAGGATAACGTGTGTAAACTACCTCTCTTTGGATGTTTCTTCCTTTGTCAATGATTTGAGCATACTTGTCTTCATTCAACAACTCTGGCTTCACTCTCCTTAGAGCCGCGGCTAAACCGCTTATTGCTCGATGATCTTTTGCTTCGTCACCACCAAGTTTGAGAATCATTGCATTCGCTACGCTTTCAACAGCCATTGAGGCATGAAGAACAGCAGAGTTCCTGTTTTGTTTATTTCACGTTTACTGTTACTTCTATGCCTTTTCTCACGCTCTGGGTTACGGTGCAGTAATTTTCAAAGATGCTTATGCATCTGGCGACGCGGTTTCTGTCCTTTTCATCCACATCTAAATGCATCTCTACTTCCAGTTTTCTTATTCTCATGCGCCCTTCTTCGTTCCTTTCTTTGGTAGCGTTTATTGTGGTTTCGAGGTTTTTCACATTGACTCTTGCTTTGGATAGGCAGAATAGGAGGCTTGAGCTGAGGCAGTGGCCCACAGCGGCGGACAGGAGTCTGGTGGGGTTGGGTCCTGAGTTTTCTCCCAGAGGTTTCTGTTCGTCAACGATGAGGTCTGGCATGCCTTCCGCGTCAAATTCGGCTTTAAACTTGTATCCTTGGATGAGTTTCAATTTTGTAAGGTTGGTTTCGGACATTCATATCATCTTCATTGATCATCTTGTTTCTGGTTAGTATCCGTTTAGTTTGAGCGGTGGGTCATAAATGATTGTGATTGTTGAGGAACAGTCACACATGTTTATTTGTATTCCATTCTATATCTGCCCAACAACGATGCACTCAGGTGCTTACAGCGAAAAATACATCTTAGTTGCACTGATATGATGGTGAAAGAGTTATGTCTTCGCAATCTCGTTCTTACAGCATTATTCCCGAGGTTCCGCAGAGCTATATAGGCAACCTGTACGAGTTTGTTTACCGTAGTTTTCTGGTTCCTCAGAAATTGCGGTTCGCGGATATTTCACGGTCAACGTCGCCGGGCTCTTATTCGTTGCGCTATTCTGTTTTGGATTCTTCTGGAAGCAGAAAGTTAAGGGTCCGCGTTTCCGGCGTTGAACCCATCACCGTGGAAATTGAGCCTCTTGTGGATAAGGTTTCTGAAGATGAGATTTTGGAGGCTAAGGAGGATGTTGCGGTTGCGGTGGACATGTTTGAGCAGCAAGTGCGGAAGAACAGCCTGGTTTTCGCTTGGCGAGAAGGCGAATCAGTGGTGCCCGAGAGTGTTTCTGGGAAGGAAAACAAATCGCTTCGCCGCATTTTTCTGGAAACCCAGATTCTGTTCATCGCGCTCTTCATGGGTCTAGGTCTGATTCTATTCTATCTTATTGGGCCACTGGTCGCGGTGGTTCTGCTTGCTGTCCAGTTCATCTTCGTTTTCTACTCTAACAAGATAATTGCGCGGTCTGCGGATTGGCACATCACCGAGAAGAACCCCTTTATCCATATTCTGCAGTATCCTTTGTCTCCGGGAGAAGATGACCCAGTCAAAAAGATACCTAAAGAAGACTTGGTTAAGCTTAAAAAGGCGATTTATGAGGAGACGATAGCCGAGCACGGCGAACTGGACTGCGACAAAGCGCATAAGATATTCGCGAGGTTCGGAATTGACTGCAAACGGGAGAACTTGATTGCGAAAAAAGTTAACGTTTACGATGTGGTGAAGAGAACAGCTGACAGGTTCGGCTACAAGGTCCCAGAAATCGTTGTGTCTAACACGTTGCTGCCTAACGCTGCAGCTTCCGGTCCCAGTCCCAGCCGAGGCGTGGTCCTGATAACGACGGGAACCTTCCTGCAACTTGACGACGAAGAGATCGTCAGCGTTCTGGGACACGAGTTCGGTCACCTCAGAGGTCGGGACCCGCTCTGGCTGTACGGCCTGTCGGCGGTGCAATATCTTTTCTGGTTCTACATAATTTTCGGGCTGTTCCCAACGGGCTCATTCTTTCTGCTGCTTATCTACCTGTGGGGGCTGACAATACTAACGTACTTTATCGCAAAGTTCTTCGAAGCCCGAGCCGACCTAATCTCCGCCATCGTCATCGGTAAACCGAACGTGCTGGCTGCCGCACTAGAAAAAATCGGGTTCCAGCGGCTGCTCTACGAGCGCATGCCCTCGTTCCGCGTCCAAGAATGGCTCAGCATGGACCCGCACCCGCCGATATACTTCAGAATCGCCAGACTGCGAAACCTCGGGCAAAAATTCGAGATAAAACATCCACTTATCCAATCAGCGAAAGAAGTGACAAGAGGCTTTCTCCAAAGCCTCTCTTAACCCATATTTCTCCAACACTGTTTAACTTTTTGTATATACAAACGTAGAAACACCACACCGATACCCCTACAGCGTAGTTGTGAACTTCCTGAGCTCACTGATTTTATGTATCTCGATTGAATTGCTGGCATGAGGCATCTGAGTTCTGACGCCTGCGGTGAACAAGACCACATCTTCGTTGTCTACGAGCTTCATTTCATGCAGCCTATTCGCCACGAAGGCTATGCGGTCTTTCGCCTCACGATAATCTATCCGGACAGGATGCGCGCCGAACACGAGTTCAAGCTGCCTCCTCACCTTCTCATCTGCAGTGACCGCAATTATGGGTTGGGCGATTCTGAAGCGGGCTATGACCTGCGCAGTGTAGCCCGACCGCGTCACCGTGACTACTTTGTCGATAGGCATGCTCTGGCAAATTCTCTGAATTGCTTTGCTTATGGTGTCTGAGACGTTGACGTATGCACCTTCTTCAACGTGGCTTTTCGCCGAGTTCTCGGTTTCCCTTGCTATCCGCGACATCATCTGCACAGCTTCAACTGGATATTTGCCGACAGCGGTCTCGCCTGAAAGCATAACCGCGTCCGAACCGTCCAGTATCGCGTTTGCCACATCGCTCACCTCAGCCCTGGTGGGCGAGGGTTGGTGAACCATGGACTCAAGCATCTCGGTTGCCGTTATGACGGGCTTGCCTTGCTGGTTGCATTTTTTTATTATTGACTTCTGGATTAACGGGACTTTTTCAGGTTTTATCTCTACTCCCAGGTCGCCTCTGGCTACCATGATGCCGTCGGCGGCGTTCAAGATTTCTTCAAAGTTTTCGACGCCCTCGAAGTTTTCGATTTTGGCTATTATTCCGATTTCATTATTCTCGGTTCTTGATCTCAGGTTCTCCACGTCTTCAGCGTTTCTGGCGAATGAAAGTGCTATGTATTCGACGTCGAGCTTTTTTGATAATTCTATGATTTCCAAATCCTTCTCTGAGAAGGTTGGAACTGCGAGGTGCTTGTTGGGGATGTTGACGCCTTTGCCATCTTCTATGGTGCCACTGCCCCTGCTCAGCAAGCGCAGTTTTCGGTTATTCTTTTCCACCACTTTGGTTCTGATTTTGCCGTTGTCGATGTACACGACATCGTCAACGTTCATTTTGTCGTAGAAGTCATGGTTAAAGCTGATGTCTCCGCCGTTGAAGCCTACTTCCAAAATGTCTCCTTTAGAGATGGCTTTGTCTTGGGACGCTTTTATCCTGATTTCTGGTCCTTTGATGTCGACTATTACTGGGACGTCCGTGTTTTCCCGAACCGCTTCTATAATGGATTTGTAAGTGTCTAAGTCTCCGTAAGCTGTGTTTATTCTTGCCCCGTTCATTCCAGCCGCATACATTTTTTGGATCATCTGTTTTGAGGATGTGGCGGGGCCTATGGTGCATACAATTTTGGTTTTCTTCAACAGAACCGCCTCTAGCGTACTATACAGCAGTTTTCTGAAAGTTAAGGATAGCGGATTTTCTCGATGGTTTAACGCGATTGGCGGTTAGGCGTTTTTTTACAAAAAGCTTTAAGTGGTTTGCCAGAGGAAAATCACCTGCGGGAAGTATGGCTGATGGTTTACGACGTGGATTACGTTGAAGGCGAAAAGAAGGGCTGCTCCTCTCGGCTGACGATTGAAAACCGCATATTCTACGTGAAACTCTTCGAATCGCCCACGGCGCCGCCGCGGTATTTTGCTGGCGACCCGAACGGCGTCATTTTGAAGGAGATTTCTGGAAACGAGTTTGAATTGTGGCTTAGGATTTTAGCCGGCAAAAAGGCGGATATCGAGGACATAAAGAGGAAAATCAGCGCGGGGAAGAAATATTGAACCGCATGTCGACAGATGAGCCTGAAGCGGAATAGGCTTAAATTGCTTCGTTGTATGATTCTCGGTTGTGAAGACTGGATGAGGAAGGTTAATCACGTTTTCGAGTTGATAGGGCAGACGCCCATGGTTCGGATAAACAAGATGAACCCGAATCCCCGAGTGGAGATTTACGCCAAACTGGAGGGGTTTAACCCGATGGGTTCCCTGAAGGACAGGATAGCATTGCGGATGATTGAAGCCGCAGAAGCATCAGGCACTTTAACGCCTGACAAGGTGATTTTGGAGGCGACCTCGGGAAACACAGGCATAAGCCTCGCATGGGTTGCCGCCCTCAAAGGCTACAAGTGCACCATCGTGATGCCGAACTGTGCCTCTGAGGAGCGGAGAAAAATCCTCAAGGCGTTGGGAGCGGAACTGGTTTGCGCTGCTACGGAGGCAGAGGCAATTGAGAAGGCGAGGGCGATGGCTAAGGATCCGCGGTACTTTTTGACGGATCAGTTCGCAAACGAGATGAATTGGCGGGCTCATTTTGAAACCACAGCTGAGGAAATTTGGCAGCAGACCGAGGGAAAGGTGACGCATGTGGTGGCGGGCATCGGCACTTCAGGAACCGTGATGGGCGTCTCTAGGAGGCTGAGGCAGCTTAAACCTGACGTTAAGATAATAGCGGTGCATCCCGCTCGACTCGACAGCCGACAAGAGGGGTTGCTTAACCTCGGGGAGTTCTGTCCCGAAATCTGCCATGGCGAGGAATTGGATGAGGTGCTGACGGTTGAGGACGAGGACGCCTACAGAACGGCGCGGGAACTGTTGCTGAAAGAGGGGCTTTTTGTAGGCGTTTCCTCGGGTTCTGCGATGTGGGTTGCAGTTCAGAAAGCGAAGGTTCTGAATAAGGGGTTGATTGTGACCATTTTCGGGGATCACGGCTTCAAGTACCTAAGCACAGGGCTTTTTGGATAGCGGCATGGGAGCAGAAACGGCATTTCAGCGGCTGTAAACAAAAGCGTTATCAGTCAAGATTCATATTTTACCTTGTTTGCATGTGAAAACGCACTTAAAAGGCACTCAGAAATGAAGTCCACCACGAAGCAAATAGCCCGACAACGCATTCAAATCCTCTTCCGCCAAGCCAAAAAAGTCCACGCCACAGACCCGCATTTGTCAAGCCGTTACGTGGCGACGGCGCGGAAAATAGCTATGTCGGCGCGGATGCCTTTGCCGATGGAGTACAGGCACCAAATCTGCAAGAACTGCAACTCACTGCTCGTGCAGGGCGAGAACTGCCGCGTTCGCGTTAGGCAGAGACGGGAGCCTCATGTGGTTGTGACGTGTCTCAACTGCGGTTTTCAGACGCGAATACCTCTGCGGAAAAAGAAGGAGAAAGCGGGAATTGAGCAAGATAACCACTCGGATGAAGCGCCACGTTAGGCACGTGCTGAAAGACGAGAAGCCCACCATCTGGATTGGTAAGGAGGGGTTGACGCCTCAGCTTTCAGGTGAAATTGAGAAACAGTTATCGAAGAGTAAGATGGTGAAGATTAGAATCCTGCCCTCCGCATTGCAAACGGTAACTGCCCAAGCCATTGCAGTTAAGGCGGCGGAAGATGCTGGCGCCGCGTTGGTAGAGGTTAGGGGACACGTTTTCATTCTTTACCGTCGGCACAAGAAGGCGGAACAGTGAATGGTCGGCGAGCCTTTTCAATGATTCTCGTCTATGGAAACGTTCCGATTGAAATTGTTGGTGGCTGACTTGTCCACATTGGCGAAACAGTCCATCCTCTGATTGGAGAGCCAGTGTAGTTTATTTTAAAATCTAGAAGCAAGGATCCTCCGCCTGTGATCTCTCCGAACGGGTGATAGTCATCAATTACCATACCGTCAGCGCTGGTAGCTGTTGTGTGTATTAACGCGTTGTACGCTATGCCTGTTCCAGTGTTGTTTACGCGGCACGCTATGTGAAGGCTATACGGAGTGCTGCTTCTTTCGTCCGTCACGGTGATGCTGTCAATGACGAGCTTTGACTGGGCGGCTGCCTGCCTGTTCAAGCTGTTTATTTGACTGTTTAACGAGGATATCTGGCTGGTTAAGTTAGCTATCTGATTGTTTAATTCGATTATCTTGCTGTTGAGGCTGTCCAGCGCCTCATTTTTTTGAGCTATCTCCTTGTTTTGTTGTTGTATAGTGGTGTTTAGGCTGTCTACTTGAGCGTTTAGGGGCGCAATTTCCTCTTGGAGGCTGCTGATTTGACGGTTCTTGTCGCCGAGGATTGAACTGTAATAGATGATTGACGATGCTGTGGAAATGATGAAAACTATGCACAATGAAGCGAGCACGATGAGTTTTCGGTCCATAGATATTCCCCCGTTTTAGTCCACTGGACTATTCGTGTGATAAAAAAGTTTCCGTCAAGATTTCTTGACAAAACAAACCAGCAGTGCCCTTTTTCTGGTCAAGAATTTTTGACTAACTCGTTCAGTGACGGCGGTTTCTGAGAAGTTCCAGCATTTTCCTAGCGTTCACGAGCATGGCGGTGTCGTTGTTGAAGAACACGTAGGCTTTTTCAGGTTTCGCCCTCAGGATTTTCTCCGCAACCTCCTCTAACTCTTCGTCGGTGTAGTGGTGCGAGTACCACGCAGTTCTGCCGTGCATCCGCTCGTAAACCAACCCGTTCGTATTCTGCACTGTCAAGGGGAAGTCTGGGGAATCTACGCTGACCCACGTGATTCCAAGATTCTTAGCCCACCGCACCCACTCGTCCTTGAACCATTCTTGGTTCCGCGGTTCCAGGGCAAATCTCTTTTGCAGACCTGTTTTCTCTGCAAATTCTTCGATGGCGACGGCTGACTCCGGCGTTAATCTGGGATGCAGCTGGAACAGGTAGAAATCCACGTTGGCGTCCAACGGCATGAAGAGGTCGCGGAACTTCTGCCATGTTGAATAAGCTCCTTCGCTAAATTTGAATTGGTGCGTGATGAGGCGGTTAACCTTAACAGCCCACCTTAGCCCAGCGCCCTTCTTTGCCCATGACTTAACCATGCTGGGGAAGGGGAACCTGTAGAAACTCGCGTTCAACTCAACCGCGTTCAAGCCCGAGTTGGCGACGAACCAGTCTAAGCTGCGCTCCTCGTTCCAACTGTAGTACCAGCCTGAAGTGCCCACGAAGAAATCCATCTCAACCAGTATATCATTAGTTTTCCACGCTAAAAAATGCACGCTTCAAAACCATGCACCAGCGTTTCTTGTCAAGCGGCATATTTGGCGTCTATTAGCGGTTCGTTGCAGAGACCTATAGAGGGTAGGGGTCCGTATTGGCGCGGAAAACAGCCAAACCATGTTGAAAATCAGCAGAAGGAGAGGGTCTGTTCACAGAGCACGAAAGGGTAAGTGCATAAGAAATTGATAGCACTCTGGCTTGAGTCCTGCTGGTTTGCAGTTGCATTCTACAGCTTAACCATTAACCATAATAGGCGGAAGATGTACTCTTCAATGAGGTTAAGACCAAACACAATGTTCAGAGATCCGGTCTGCGGCATGGTTCTTGATGAAAACACCGCCAAATTCAAGATTACCTATGAAGGCGAAACCTACCATTTTTGCAGCCTCCAATGCAAGAAAAGATTCAAGAGGCATGCAACCAAATTCGTGAAGTAAGGTAAATAGAAAAAGAGGAAGTTGGAAAGCGCAACCTTGCCGCGACTACCGCAGGAACCGCCAGACAGCAGCAGCCAGCAGACCGCCAATTATGGGGGCCACCCAGAACAGCCAAAGCTGATTCAAAGCAGTGCCACCTACGAACAATGCGGGTCCCAAACTTCTCGCCGGATTCACCGAAGTGCCGTCAATCGGAATGCACACAAGATGTATCAGCACTAAGCTCAGCCCAATGGATATGCCTGCGAAGCCTTTTGGAACCCTTTCGCTTGTTGAGCCAAGAATCACCAGCAGAAAAATGAACGTCAACACCACTTCAGCTATGAAAGCCGACGTCATTGAAAACGTGATGTACTGGTTCTGTCCTAAGCCGTTTAAAGCCAAATCATACGCTGGATTACCTATCGCAATCAGGTAAAGCAACGCAGCTCCGACGATGGCACCTACGCACTGAGCCACAATATAGACGGCGGTGTGTTTTGCGCTTATTTTTCCCGCAGCCAACATGGAAACAGAAACAGCCGGGTTTATGTGGCAGCCTGAGACGCCGCCGATGGCGTAAACCATGGCTAGAAGGGCAAGTCCAAAGGCGAAAGAGATTCCGACGTTTCCGATGTATGTTCCAGCGAGCACGGCGCTTCCGCAGCCCATCAGCACCAGAACCAAGGTTCCGATGAACTCAGCCGCAGTCTTCTTCGCTATGCTGCTTTCCTTTACGACTACACTTTCACTCGCACCCATTCAAACCACACCAAATTTTGATGAGTTTGGAATTCTGGTTTCTAAGTTAGTCTTTATAATGGTTTCTGTGAAGCAAACGCTCTGTAAATTAAAAATTGGGTTTGCAGGCGCCGAGGCCCAAAAAAGGGCGGGTGGTCAGAGTTTTTCTTCAGGGGAAATATCCATCATCATTAACCCAGAAACCGGCTTCGGATAGAAATCTGTGGATTTTTCAGGTAACCGTTCATGCTGTTGCGCAATCTGCCACACAACCTTAGAACTTATCGGGTTAACCAAGAACGCCACGCTGGCTTCGCCCTTGTCCACTTTTTCTACGGCTTCCCTTGTCCACCGCGCGTAAAGAATGTCCGCATCCATCTTGAGTGCTTCAGCCTTCAGTACGCTTTTGAAAATTACGTCGTGTAGTATGACCACGTCAAAGAGCTTTGTTTCCTTTGATGAGGTGGCTTCCACGAATTCGTAAACGCTTTTTTCATGCTTCAGAAGCAAGCCATAGGCTTTCTTTCTGGTGTAAACGCAGAATGCATGCTCGTTCCTGTTGCTTGCAAGGAAATCTTCCAAGCCTTTTACGGTGGCGTCGATTTCTGAAACGGTGAAAAGTTTTTTCAGCGCGTTCACATGAGTGGTTGTTAGGTTAAAGTTTTTCAGGAGCCTGTGAGTGGGCAAAACCACAAGTCCTTCTTCTTGAACTGGAGCCATGTAGCTCATGTGGAAATTGAACGCGGAATCTGCAGACCAGTTTCCCTGTCTGCGCATTTCGTCTCTGTAGGCGAGGGCACTTTCGTACCTGTGGTGACCGTCTGTAATCACGAGTTTCTTATCTTTCAATGCTTCCTGCACGAGCCGTATTTTTTGCGGGTCAGTCACCCTCCAAAGCGTGTGCTTGACTTTGAAGGAATCCTCGACTTCCGCCACGGGTTCAGTCATCGTGACATCCGCAAAGAAGGCGATGGTTCTGTTCTCAGGGTCGGAGTAAATCAGAAAAAGGGGTTCAAGGTCTTTTTGAACTGTGCGCAGCATGTTCAGCCTGTCCGCTTTCGGCTCTTCATACGTGACTTCGTGGGGGAAAACGATGTTTTCGCTGTATGCGTAGAGTCGTAAGGCGGCGATTAGTCCTGTGCGGACGAGGGTTTCACCGTTCAGACTGAATTCTTGTCTGGAGACGAAAACCGTTGGTTCTTTATCCTTCGCAAGTACGCCTTCACTCATCCACTGTTGGATTCTTTGCCGCGCCACTTCGTACTTGTTCTCTTCTAACGGCAGAATCAGTCGGCAGTAGTTGTACGGTGACTGCCTGTAGTATTCAACCTGCATCTCGGGGTCGATTTTGTCATAGGGCTGAGTTATCAGGTTTTTGAGGTCGCCGGCTTTTTCAGTGTAGCGTATTGCTTTGAATGGTCTAATGTCAACCAAGCCTGTCAGCTCGCGGGTTTTTCCAGTACTTCGATTATTTTTTTGGCTATTTGCATGCTTGCCTTAAGTTGGGCTTCGTGGGTTTGGGCGCCTATGTGGGGCGTGGCAATCACGTTCTTAAGTGTGAGCAGTTTGCTGTTTTTTGGAGGTTCCTCTTCGAAGACATCTATTGCTGCCGCTTTGACCTTGCCCGAGACGAGGGCTTGGTAAAGTGCTTCTTGGTCAACTATGCCGCCTCGGGAGCAGTCGATTATCATCACGCCGTCTTTCATCATGTTGAACTCTTTTGTTGAAATCATGTGTCGGGTGCTTGGCGTGAGGGGGACGTGGATGGTGATGAAGTCTGCTTCGGGCAGCATCTCGTGCAGTGGTATGAAGCGGTCGAAAACGCATTCTTCCACTCCGAGGACACGCATGCCTAAAGCCGCGGCGATTCTTTCAACCGTTCTGCCTATGTAGCCGCAGCCTACTATGCCGAGGGTTTTTCCGTTGACTTCTACGCCCATGAGTTCTTCTTTTTTCCATTTGCCCTCGCGAAGCGAATTTGTGCCTTCAACAATGCCTCTGGCGAGCGCCAATAGTTGCCCAATCGTTAGTTCAGCAACGCTCATGTAAGACACGTGGGGCGTGTTTACCACTGCGATGCCCCTTTCCCTTGCCTTTGCTGTGTCGATGTTGTCTAGGCCTTCGCCTGCGCGACCGATAACGCGGAGTTTTGGCGCTTTGTTGATTAGGTCTTCGTTGACTTTGGTGGCTGACCGCACAATAATTGCGTCGTATTCGCTTACCAGTTTCGGGAGTTCAGTTTTAGGCTTGTCCCAGGCTTTCGTGACTGTGTAGCCTTTTTCTTCTAGAAGTTTTATGCCTTCGTCGGCGATTTTGTCGCAGACAAGAACCTTGAACGTCATTTAGGCAAGCTCCCAGATTTCATCTATGACCGCGAGAACCTGTTTTATCTCTGGCAGGGTCCACTCGCCCATGTGCCCGATGCGGAAGGTTTTCTCGGCTAGTTTGCCGTAGCCGTTGGAGATAACGTAGCCGTGCTCCGCGAGTTTCGCGTTCAGGTCTTTCACGCTCTTGCCCTGCGTGTTCTGGATGCAGCTTACGGTGATTGATTCGTAGCCAGGTTCGGAGAACATGGCGAAGTGTTTTTTCGCCCATTGCTGCGTGTACTCTGCCATTGCCCTGTGCCGCGCGTAAACCTTGTCGTACGTTTCTTCCAGCAGAAGATCCATGCGTTTGTTCAGGGCGTACAGCAGCGGGATGCAGGGCGTGAATGGCGTCTGGTGCTTTTGCTCAGCCTCGAAGATTTCCACTAGGTCCGTGTAGCTGCCGCGGTTCGGGATTTCCCGTGCTCTTTCCAGTGCTCTGTCGTTGACTAAGCCGACTGCGAGTCCGGGTGGCAGGGCGAAGCATTTTTGCGTTGAGGCGAAGATGATGTCGCAGCCGATTTCCGCTGGAAATGTTTTGTCGCCTGCCATGGATGAGACAGCGTCGATGGCGTAGATGATGTCGGGGTAGTCTCGGCGCACGAGTTTTCCGATTTCTTGGATTGGGTTGCGGACGCCTGTTGAGGATTCGTTGTGGCACACGGCCAACGTGTCGTATTCGCCTGTCTCGAGTTTTTCGGCTATCATGTCGGGTTTGACGGCTTTGCCCCAGTCCACTTCTATGAAGTCGGCTTGTTTGCCGCAGGCTTGGATGGTTTTGCCGAATCTTTCGGAGAAGGCGCCGTTGACGCATACAAGGGCCTTTTGTTTTACGATGCTTCGGGCGACGATGTCGAACCAGAGGGTTCCTGAACTGGTGGTGACTGTGGGTTTGCAGTCGCTTGGCAGTTGGAAGTACTCTGTTAGTTTCGCGGTTATTTGGGCGTAGAATTCTTGGAATTCTTTGCTTCTGTGACCTATGAGCGGGTGGGTTTGTTCTTGGAGTATGGTTTGGCTTACTTCTGTGGGGCCGGGAATCAGGAGTTTCTTGTGCATTTTCACGTCTCCCTTGTGTTTTTCATATGTTTTGTTTGGTTTATCTTATTTTTTGTGTTCAAGACAAGCAGCCACCGAAAAATGTTAAGCTTTAGTTGGGTTGGTTAACTGCAGGTCTATTTTTGGCAGTGTCCGGAACCGCATCCGGAGAGAGTGTTTCCGCTGTTGCTGGGGTTTACAAGGTTTGGGTTCATGGCAGTTAACCACAAGAGCAAGTAGTGTTCGGTTTTTTGGATATAAGGTTTACGCTGGAATTATGGTGTCTGCTGGCGAGAGGCGAGTTATGGATAAATCTGGGTTTTGTCTATAGGATTTTTCTGAAAAATTAACTCACAAGACATTTAAGTGCTTTAATCGAAGAAGTATGGGCTGAGGTAACTTCCGTGTCCAAGGTTGATTTGGTTTTGGAGTTACTTGGCGATGGGCGATGGCATGAGGTGGCGGAGGTGCAGCGGAGCCTTGCGTTGGATGAGCTGGAGATGCAGGAGATCTTGGCGTTTTTGGACACGTATGAGTTGGCTGAGGTTGATGGTGAGAATGGGAGGGTGAGGATTAGCCGGGATTTTCAGAGGTTGTTGGGTTTGAATGTTTTTTAAAAATTGTGGAGAGTTGAGTTTTCGTGGTTAATGTGGGATTCTGTTCAGGATTTCGGTGTGGTCTGCGGTTTTTTCCATGAATATGCTGATTTTGTTTGCGCCTATTAGCAGGCTGAGGGTTTTGAGTTCTTTGCCTTGGATGAGTATGTGTTGGGGTTCGCCGAGGTTGAATAGTTCGGTGATTTCTCGGCTTGAGTCCAGTGCTTGCGAGGAGAGTATGGCGTATTCGACTATTTTTTCGGGTTCTTTGAGGTCGATGGTTGCTGAGGTTGTGCCTCTGAGTATGTAGCCTTGGACGCCTTTGAGTTTGCGGATTTCTTTGAGGGTTTCGCTTAGGGTTGTGAAGGCTTCGTCTTCTTGGATTGGGGTTTCTGGCTCGCCGTCTTCCATCATTATGGCGGACGCGGTTTCGGTTATGCTGCTCTTTTTCTTTACCATGTTTTTGCGCCTCGGTTACTCCACTACTGGTTTGACCATGACGAGTTCGCCTTTTGTGGCTTCCAGGGTTATTTGGAGTTTTTCTGGGATTTGGATTATGCCTTTTCCTTGGTATTTTGAGTCTTTGATGTTTTTGAACTTGCAGCGTGTGGTTTTTCCGTTTAGGGCTTCTATGTCGACTTCTTCGATTTCTTTGTCGCCGTAGAGGTCGTTCCATTGCGCGATTAAGGCGTTGTCGATACGCACTGTGTCTGATGGCACGAGCAGGCCGCCGAGGTTTTCGACTATGAGCTGAGTTACTGGGGGTTCTGGGATTTGGAGTCCGTTTTCTTCTTCGGTTTCTTGGGATTGTTGTTCTTTGATGGGTTCCATGGGTTTTTCGGGTTCGTTTGATTCAGCTTCCTCGGGTTTCGGGATTTCTTCCGGTGCTGCTTCTTCTTCGAGTTCTTGTTCTTGGGTTTCCTCGACTGCGGTTTCGTAGGCTGGGGTTTCTTCTTTTGCTGTCGGTTCGGTTTCGGTTAGTGGCGATTCTTCGTTTGTGTTTTCTTCTGGCTGGATTTCGTCGACTAGTTTGATTACTATGGGGATTAGGACTTGGGTTAGTGTGTTGACGTATTTTTCGTCTGCCTCTTTAGAGGCGACGGTTGTGAGGTAGAAGTCGTTCATTTTTGTGATGGTGACTTTGCCTTCTGTGCTTTGGATGGTGACGGTTTCTATGTCGCCGCCTATGGTGTCTGCTCTTTCGGTTATGTCGTTGAAGGCTTCGATGGTTTTGTGTATGGTTTTTTCGGGTGTTTCGTCGTCTTTGGCTAGGATTTTGGTGTTTTCTTCGAAGATGAAGGTGTTGGTTACGTCTGGGCAGACGTTTTTGATTTCTTTCAGTGTGTTCTTTAAGGCGAAGGCGTATACTTCATTGCTCATGTTCTAGCGCTCCTGCTGGTTTTGGTAGCATGGGGCGGCTTAGGAGATTTTGAACAGGATGCGTTCTGGGACTCCTTCGCTTTCGACCACTAGGTATTTCAGTCCTTCGGTGTCGCCGAGTTGGTCTAGCCACTTGAGGGCTTCGCGGGCTTTCTGCAGGACGAGCAGGCGTTCTTGGTGGCTGCGTACGACTGATTCGATGGCGGTGAGTTCGTGGAATGGGTTGGCGTCCAGGACGATTTCTAGGCTGCCGACGCTGATTTCGCCGAGGGTTTCGGCTGATGCTTTGGTTTTGCCTGCGAGTTTCATGACGACTTCGCGGATTTTCTTGGATTTCTCCGCTAAGTTTCGGATTTCGTCTAGCCTTCGCAGGTACTCGCCCAGCGTGCTTTTTGTGTCTGAGATTTCTTTATCGAGTGTTTCGGCTATTTCTTCGGCTGATCCGTATTCCTTTATTTCTACTACCATTGTTTTTTTGCACCTCCAAAGAGGAAACAAGAGAAAGGGAAATTTGGAGCGGTTAAGCTCACCCTACCCCTCGATGTCTAAAGCAAAGATATAGGGAAATTTACGAAGATGGAGCGCTGGCGGTGTACGGGAAGGTGTTGCCTTTTGTAGATTTCAGTTGTATATTGTAGTTTGAACCAAGTGCCCACTCGTATGTAATTGTAACATTCATAGCGTTGTTAGCAGGCACTGCTCCACCTGCTATGCTGTAGGTTACGCCACTTTGTTGCTGGCCATTGACCCAAGCTTCGCTGATGGTAACGGGACTCGTTCCTGTGTTAGATAAGGTGACAACAATGGTTTTACTACCTGCAGTTCCGAGGAAACGCACGCTTGTTATTTTGACTTCTTCTGTTCCCATGAATCCGACGGTTAGGGCTCCCATCCATGCGGCTACGGCGATGCTGACTGCGACTGTGACGGCGATGAGTATGATTGATGCGACTACTGGGCTTAGGGCTTTCGCGTTTTTCCTGATTTTTCTGAGAGTTTTCATTTCTCTTTTTATCCCTCCTTTGGGATTGATTGAGTATGTTAGAATAAAATACCAATTTAAATCTTACGACTTACTATACAATATTATATATGTGTAAAACAAAACTACACAAAAAACACAAACACCAACAAAACCACGGACAAAAAAAACATACAAAAACAAAATGTACAACAGTTGAGCAACAATATGCCCACCAAGCTTAAACCTAAAACCCACAGAGCGATAGCAACAAAATTTTGGCAAGCACGTCAGCAAAACATAAAAAAAGAACGAAACCCAGTAAAATAGAAGCAGCAAACATGAAGACGACAGAAGAAATAAAAAAACAACTGGAGACGCTTAAGCCGCTCCTCAAAAAGAAATACCAAGTGGAAACCCTAGGAATATTTGGTTCTTATTCACGCGGAGAACAAACAAAAAAGAGTGACATCGACATTCTGGTCATTTTTTCCAAAGAGGCCCACATTGGATTTTTTAAGTTTCTTGAGCTCGAAGAGTTTTTGACGCGAAAGCTTGGAGTAAAAGTGGATCTCGTGACTAAGAATGCTTTGAAGCCAGGAATGAAGGATCAAATACTGAAGGAGACGGTTTATGCGTGAAGCGCGAACTTAGAATCTACATTCAGGACATTCTTGAAGCCATCAAGCGAATAGACGAATATTGGAAGGACTCACTTTTGACGAATTCGCAAAGGATAACAAGACGGTGGATGCAATTATAAGAAATTTTGCGGTTATAGGTGAAGCAGTGAAAAAACATTCCAGTCGACGTAAAAAGAAAACATCGCGAGATTTCATGGAAAAGAATGGCTGGCATGCGTGATAAACTAATTCACGAATACTTCGGCGTGGACCTTCAAATACTGTGGGACACGGCAAAGATTGATTTACCAACATCTAAACCACTACTTGAAAAACTACTAACCGAAACCAAATAAACAGAAACGCCGAAATGAAACTTCAGCATAATAAAGAAACGTCTAAAAAGAAAATAAGCAACAGTCGGGCGAAATTTTTTCGCTGTGCTTACGCGCCAAGTTCGTCAAAGAACTCGAGAAGAAGCTTCGCGACTTTCTCGCCCAACTCTGTCTTCATGTAGTACTTCTTCAAAGGATCAATACGCTCACTCTTAGCCAACCCAAGCTCTTCAATCTCAATCATCCGCGCCCTGAAAGTGCCGTCGCTCAGCGTCAACTTGTTCTTCCGCATGAAATCCTTAGCTTCCTTCCACTTCCCACGGTTCACGTAAAGCAGGAACAAACAGTCTATGGCATGGTCCTTCTCCAGCATCGCCTTGATCGCGGACAGTTTCGGGTCGGTTAGAATGTGCTTTATCTTCTCCTCTTCTCCATTTTTCTTCGAGACCACTATTCACACCTTGTTTTTGTTTCTGAATATAGCAGATGCCCCTTTTAAGATTTAACCTATATTACGATATATGACACATATCTTGGGAGTCATAAATCAAGAAACCGCATTATTTTAAACCCCGACAACCCGCCACCAACCCCAGGAAACACAAAAACGCCCAAGTTTTCAGCACGCCGCCGAATCCGACTCAGAAAGTGTTTTATAAAAAAACCAGAGAAATATAGGAATCGCGTGAAAAAAATGTCAACAATCACCGAAGTTTTCTCAAACATGGTTGGAGACATAATCAACGCCATACCAGCAATCATCGCCGCCATCATAATAATCCTCGTCGGCTACGGCATCGGAATAATCGTCGGCAAAGCAGTAAACAAAATCATCGAAAAATTCGGAATAGAAAAAGGCTTCGATCAAACCACCGCGGGCAAAGCCTTCAGGTCCGCCGGCTTAGACCTCTCAAACTTCGTCGGCGCCGTGATCAAAGCCTTCATAACCATACTGGCAATAATACTCGCCATACAAATCCTTAACGTAGGCGGCACAATCGGCGCATACCTCGCAGCCATAGCAGACTACTTGCCAAGGCTCCTCGGCGGAATCCTCATCATCGTCTTCGGCATAATACTCGTCGACTTCCTATCCTCATTCATCGGGCGCATGCTGAAGCCGATGTTCCCCGAAGCCAAAGCCGAAATAGCCGACATGCTCAAAAACCTGCTATTCATAGGCTTAATAGCGTTTGTACTGCTGCTTGCGCTTGACCTTCTGCTGCTCTCAGGTAGCTTGGTATACCCGCTGATACTCGGTTTCGTGCTGATCGGCGCAGGCGTAGCATTAACAGACGGCCTGATAAAATCAATAACAGACGACCACGAGGAATTCCGACCAGTCGCAGGATACGCCAAATTCATCCTCTACAGCATCTTCCTCGTCGTCGGCGCAGGCGCAATATTCGCAACGTTCACCAACGTCACAACCATCGTAGCCAACATAGCATGGGCTTTCGCAATAGCTCTGGCGATAATACTGATTCCCATAGTGTACGCCATGGCAAAAAAGATGGCCAAAGAAACCTAAGCAGCAGCAAAGACGCCCACAATCTCCCTCCTTTCCTTTTTAATTCCAGAAAAGAGCGGACAACACTTCTTTATTCTCCAAAATTTTTGACACACAGGACCTTAAAAAGAATAACACAAAAACAAAAACCCTAAAGAAAACCATAAACTCGCACAAACGCAACTACAAACCCCCCTTAACAAAAACTGAAACTAAATAAAGAGGGTGTACAAGTTTCCCCCACGCGCCAAAAACAACCATTCCCCGTCAATCTCGCCTCATCGCTTCCGCCTTAAGCTCTTTCGGCATAAGCTCAACCGCATATCGCAACGCAGTACGTGGCATCCTCTTCCTGTTCCGCAGCACGTACTCCAGAACCTCACGCTGATGCTTCCTACTTGCCTCCTTAAGCAACCAACCATAACCTTTCTGCACCATATCATCCTCATCCAACAATAATATGTCGCTTATCTCAAAAACTTCCTGCAAGAAACCGCCTTTCTTAGCCGGAACAATTAGCGACACAGCCGCAGCTCTCTTCAGCCATCGGTTCCCAGACAAAGCCCAACACTTCAACTCGTTAACGGTTTCAGGATACTTCTCTATCAAACCACCAACCGTGTGGTTGCAGAAACCGTCGCATTTAGCCCAATTATCAATGTATTTCTCAATCCACGCTTTGAAAACTGCCAAGTCGCCTGGTTCAAGCTGCTCCATCAGGGTCGGCAGCCAAAACGCCACGACAAACGCCTCTTCGGTGAAGCCTGAACGATACAACTCTTCACAAAGCCTAAAAATCTCCTGCTTGCTAAACTGGTTGATTTGGCTCCAATATTTCTTGGCGATTTTACCCACAACCGGAGTTCTAACTCCGTAATAGGTGACGTTTTCCTTGAAGAACCTCTGGAAACTCTGCCTCGTTTTCTCATCCGCACTTGCCCTAAGTTCTTCCCTTATTCTCTCTAAGACTTGGCTCATGCTCACAAGATAGCCTGCTGCAAAAAATAACGCTTTCGCCCGTTAAACAACCAGCAAAACGCAGCAAAAAAGGGAAAGAAGACGCCTAAACCTTTTCCATCTGGTAAAGGTCCACGTCCAACTCGATCTTCAGCCGTTTCTCCGGCTCCTCGCAGCCTTCAATGTCGTAAAGCTCAGACATGACTTTCGCCAACCCACTCCTCACAAAACTACGCCGTGCCACAGCCCCCTTGACTTTGGGCTTGTCGATTTTTTTAGGGCGAACCTGCGCGCCACTCATCCCCAGAACATCCTTATCCAACACATCAGCAACGCAGACCTTGCTTGCCTCTTCTAAGGAAAGGTGGCATTTCACCGCTATCTCCTCAGGACTCTGCTTAGTCAACGCCTTTCCTCCGCCAAACCTCAGCACTTATCAAGTCACGGATTGCAACTCGTATGGCTTCTGCCCTGTTAGGATAGAACCTTTCGTCCACAAGCTGGTCTAAAGCTTTTATATAAGTTTCAGGTAGGTACAGTGTAATTAGCTTCATGTTATCTTCTCCCTTTGGTAAACTACGAAAAGGATAGTCGAAGGTTATACTTCTATATATTATGCTATAAATATGCAATAAACATGTTCGTGCCTTTACTTTTAAATGCTTCATTGGGCATGTTGCAGTTTCCTGTCAATTCACGGCTGCAGCAACCTGTATGTTTTTATTTCTTGTTGAAGCATCTAACGTACTGCGATGAGAAAAAATGCGGGTTTACCTGAAAAGCTACGGTTGCTCCGCAAACCAAGCTGACGGCGAAGTCATTAAAGGTTGCTTAGCCCAAGCTGGCATCGAACTCGTTGAATCCGCCGCGGCAGCAGACATCGTAGTCGTTAACACTTGCGCTGTTAAGGGACCGACGGAAAACCGCGTGATAGACTCATTAAAGCGCTACTCGCAGGACCGGAAACTGGTAGTGGCCGGCTGCTTGCCGCTGACAAGTTTCGACAGGTTACTCCGCGAAGTGCGTTTCGACGGCGTCGTGGGACCTGCTGCTGGCGAAGGCGTAGTTGAGGTTGTAGAACGTGTTTTCAAGGGTGAAAAAGTCGTGGCTTTAAACGGCGCATTGAACGCTAAGCCAAGTCTGGCTCTTGCGCCGTTGCGGTCGAATCCCGTGATTAGCGTCATTCCCGTGAACTACGGCTGCCTTGGCTCATGCGCGTACTGCTGCGTCGTCTTTGCGCGTGGTCGACTGCGAAGCTACACTGTGGAGGATGTTGTGGATCGCGTGCAGCGGGATTTAGCGGCTGGCGCAAAGGAGTTCTGGATAACATCCCAGGACACAGGGTGTTACGGAAGGGATGTAGGCGCGAACCTTGCAGTTCTGCTTGAAGCCTTAAGCGCTTTGGCTGGTGATTTTCGGGTTCGCGTGGGCATGATGACGCCGAACATGGTGACAGACATCGTGGACAAGTTGGTTGCTGCGTTCGGCAGCGAGAAGGTTTTCAAGTTTATTCATCTGCCAGTGCAGAGCGGTGATGACGAGGTCTTGCAACGTATGCGGCGATTTTACACCGTGCAAGGGTTCAAAGACATCGTCGAAGCGTTCAGGGCTGCTTTTCCGCAGATGACGTTGGCGACGGATGTGATTTGCGGTTTTCCCGGCGAAACCCCTGAAGCCTTCGAAAGCACGCTAAAGCTTATCAGCGAGGTGAAACCTGATATCGTTAATGTTTCCAAGTTTTTCCCTAGACCCAGAACAGCAGCAGCTGAAATGCGTGAAGCACTCGTGGAGTTGGCGGAGATTAAGCGCCGAAGCACAAAAACAGCCAAGATAGCTAAGCGGATTGCTTTGGAGAGGAACCAGCAGTGGATAGGCTGGACGGGCGAAGTTTTAATCGACGAGAAAGGCAAGATTTCTGGAACGTGGATAGGTCGCAACTTCGCCTACAAACCCATAACAGTCAGAAGCAATGAGAACCTGCTTGGCAGAAAGCTGGATGTAAGAGTTGTGAAAGCGTTTTCGACTCACTTGTTAGGCGTGCCTTGCTGAGAATCTTTGACCGTGAAAAAACCGTACCCCTCTCTCTATAGCTTAAACCTGTGCCTAGACTGAGCGCTGGTTTGGCGGCGTTTTGGTTTAGGTGGCGTTCCAGAGGGCGCTGGCTTGGCGTCTTTTCTTTTCTTCCTTCAGCTTCTGAATATCCAAGAACAGCGTAAACGCCTGTTTGTATAAGGCGTCGTACCGCGCCATGGTGCGCTGCATCTCGTCGGACCACACCAGCAGATGCGGAAAATATGGGCGAGGAGGAGCATATGCCTCTGAGTCTGGTGGGCGTTCGTACCAGTATTCCATGTAGGGTTCTTTGGAGTAAACGCCGACTGTTACGCCATAATCATATTGTTCAAGGATGACGCCTAGTTCGCCGAGTGCGCGCCTTATGGGCTTGTCGATTAGTTCGGGGAATCTGGTGCTGACCTGCTGGTATTGGTAGATAGAGTCTTCTTTGCGTGGGTCTTGGTGCCACCAGATTTTTGCGCCCGACAACGCGTTCGTGATTAGCGTGTCTGCGTTTCTTGTGAGGTCGATGACTTTCTGTTTCATGGCTGCAAGCCGTTCTTTGCTCATGTTTATGGTGACTTCCGGCTTCTTGGTGACGTAAAGCTGAGCAGTTTCTTCAAACCATTTGGCTGCAAACTTGGCGGTGTCGCTTATGAACTGCATGCGGAGTTCTTCCATGCGCTGGCGCAGTTGCTTAAGCTCTGCTTCTTTGCTCTGGATGGAAAGGTCCAAATCTTCACTCATGCGGCTTAACCCTGATTACTTCTTGGACATCCATGGGCTAAGTCTGTAAGAGGACTCGCTCAGGGAGTCATCACTGACATGTTAATGGTTCAATTTTTTATTTAAAGTATATGAAGAAACAATACACATACAAAGGGCGAGCAGCTAACCCCGCAGCAAACCGCACTAACATGCTCGGAGCAGTCTTTAGCCCCCTTATTTAAAGGCGCTCCCTGCAGCGTTGTCTGCTCTGCGTGGTGGTCTCCTCCTCTGCTGATTTTCAACATGGTTTGGCTGTTTTCCGCGCCAATACGGACCCTCTGCAATAAACCTCTAATAGGCTCCAAATAGGCTGGCTTGTCAAGAAATCTTACACGTTTTGCGGTTTTACCCTACGCACCATCCGAAACGCTTCACGGTTTGCGGCAGCACGTTTTCCCTCATCATCATGTCGCGCAGGCACACGGGGTCGGTTTCCAGATAGTCGCCGCTGCATGCGTAGGCTCTTCCTCTGCATCCGCCGCACGTTGCTCGGTATTCGCATTTGCCGCATTGCCCCTTCAGCAGGCGTCTATCGCGGAGGTCGTTGAGGATTTTTGAGTTGTGCCAAATGCTGGTGAGGCTTTGCTGTCGGATGTTGCCGACTGTGACGGGCAGGAACGTGCAGGGATAAACGTCTCCGTTGGGTCGTAGACTGAAGTAAAAAATTCCAGCGTGGCATCCGACTGGGTTGTGTACCCAGAATTCTTTCAGCAGCAGGTCGCGGGGTTTAGTGTCGTTGAACCTGTGCATTTCAAGGGCGATTTCGGGGTAAAGCGGGATTCCGCCCGACATGGTGAAGACCATGTCTCTGGTTTCCTGTGTCTGCTGAAGATACCTTATCAGGCTTTCCCGCTGTGTTTGGTTCATGGCTTGGTTTATGACGTCTTTCCCCCGTCCCATAGGTACCAAGTCGTAGACTGCGACCTGTTCTACGCCGAGGTCGGCTAAGAAGTCTATTCGTTGGGGTATTTCGTCGAAGGTGTTCTTCAACGCCATGGTGGTGATTACGACTTCCAAATCGCTGTCGAGGCAGGCTTGGACTGCTTTCACGGCTTTCGCGAAGGTGCCGGGCACGTTTCTCAGTTGGTCGTGGCATTCGGGGACGACTGAGTCTATGGGTATGCCTAAAGCCATGATTCCCGCGTCCTTAAGCTCCATGGCTGTTTGGTGGTTGATTAGTACGCCGTTTGTGAGCATTGCGGGAATTATGCCTGCGTCAACGCAGTGTTCAGCAAGTGCTAGGACGAATTCTTTTCTGAGCATGGGTTCTCCGCCGCTGAAAATCAGGGCTTGGGTTCCAAGAGCCGCCATCTCATCTATCGCCCGCATCGCTTCCTGCAGGTTAAGCTCGTACTTCATGGCGTCGTTGGCGGAAACGTGGCAGTGGAGGCATCGGAGGTTGCAGGCTTTGGTGACAGCGTACGACACTATCAGCGGCGTGTTCGGTTCGCCTTTTAAGCCCTGACCGAAGAGTTTCTGGCGGAGCAGCAGTTCCAAGAGTTTTAGCCCGATGCCCACGTTTCCCGAAGCCCCTGGTTTTAGGTTCTTGAATGAATCACCCACATCTGGACAACCCGGCGCAGAAGCCACGCGACGGCGAAAATCACAGCCACGCCTATGACGGCGACCAGCAGGTTTGGTCCGATGTCGATTTGTGAGGCAAGGGTTTGCGGTTCTGGTGCGAGGTTGCTGATGCGGACTTCGTCTATGATGACTTCGGCGTCGTGTCCAAGGTACACTTCGGTGCCGTTTATCATGTCGCCCTGTGGGTTTTGGGTTCCGTAGATGGCTTTGACTGTTTTTTCTGCGCCGTTCACGTACAGGTGCATGCCTGTGCTGGTGCGGGTGAAGGCGACGTGTATCCACTCGCCAAGCGTGATTACGGGTTCCGTTGTGACTACTTCGTTGAATCCGTCTGTGTCTGTGTACACGTATCCGCTGAGGGCGCCTGTTGGCACCGTGTAGCCGTTCTGGGGGATGCCTGCTTTCACTGCTATGCCAAAGATTCTGGTGACGCTCTCCGTGCTGGCGTCGGTGCGGGTGCATTTAACCACGATGTTGTTGTAGGTTACGTTTTTGAAGCCTTGCACGTTTATCCACGCCTCAATCCTGACCTCTTTGGGAATATCCAAGCTGGTGGAGACGGGAATGTATATGGGCTCGGGAGAAGGCGGGAAACCCACCAGAAACCGGATGGGCACGTACACGCCGTTGCTGCCGTCGAAGCTCATGGCTTTGCCGAATTTGCCCTCAACCAGCTTGGGAGCTGCGGGCGCGTGTATCAGAATTCCCTGGTTCTGTCCTGTGGCGTCAGGCGTGATTTCTCTGTAGCCGTCTGGCAAAACCTCGTCTAGGTGCCACACCGCGACCGTGTTCGGGTCAGCGGCTGCCTGGGCTTTCACTAACGTTATGCCTAAGAGGCTTGTTAGAAGCAGCGTCACAATCATCCACGTTGCTGTTTTTCTTGTTAACTGAGTTGCTGTTTTCATATGGACATCACTACTCCAATCCTTTCAGTGTCAAAAGTGGGATTTAGCTCTCCCCCGAGAACAAAGCGTTCTCCTCCGAGAACAGTCTCTGAAAAAGAATATTTTTATCTAATCTGCAGGATACCTATCTCGTCAGGGTGTAAGAAGAATGGGCAAAGGCTCAGGTTATGGTAAAGTAATCTTGTTCGGCGAGCACTTCGTCGTGCACGGTGTGCCAGGCATCGTTTCTGCCATTGACTCCACCACCGACGCCGAGGTGAAGAAGACTGGAACAGGCATCACGGTTCGGGATGAGAGGAAAACCGCGAAAGGCTACAGCGAGGAAAAACGGCTCCAGCAACTGGAATCAATCGAGCGGATGCTGAAGGCGATGGGAGTCGCCCCAAAGACGCCGCTGAGCATATGGATAGGCGGCACACTCCCAGGCTTCAGCGGGCTGGGCGCTTCTGCGGCAAGCAGCGTCGCCATCGCCCGGGCCATCGCAGAAGAACTCGGCATGACCTTGTCGGACGAACGGATTAATCAGGCTGCTTACGAGGCGGAGAAGGCGTACGCCGGAAACCCGTCGGGCATCGACAATACGGCTGCCACGTACGGCGGGTTGATGTGGTTCCAGAAGAACATGAGCGGCGGACCAGACCTCGTCGAAAGGCTGCATACGCCACAGCCCGTCGAGATTGTCATAGGCAGCACGGGCAAGGTCGCCAACACCAAAGCCATGGTGGAAGGCGTTGCCGAACGCAAACGGAAAAACCCGCAGAAATACGACCCCCTGTTCAAACGCGCCGGAGAAATATCTATAGAGGGCAGGAAAGCCTTGGAAGCGGGCGACTTTAAAAAAGTCGGTGCCCTTATGAACGAAAACCACACTTTGCTGCAGGAAATTGAAGTCTCCAGCCCAGAACTCGACTTACTAGTGGACATCGCCAGAAAGGAAGGCGCTTTCGGCGCTAAACTCACGGGCGGTGGGGGCGGAGGCTGCATGGTCGCCTTAACACCGGGCAAGCAACTGCAGGAAAAAGTGGCACAAGCCATCGAGAAGCAAGGCTTTGAGGTGTTGAGGACGAAGGTTGGTGTCCAAAAGTTATAAAGGCAATCTGAGAACCAATAAGAAGCGAGGGCGAATGAAAATTGGGTTTTAGAAGTTTCCTGGAACAGCTCCGCCAAAACGGAGAGCTAACCAGGATAAGCAGGGAAGTGTCAACCGAGTACGAGATGGCGGGCGTTATAGAGGCGTTAGGCGAGAAACCCGTGCTCTTCGAAAAAGTGAAAGAATCCAGCATCCCCGTCGTCGCTGGCTTGGTTTCTTCGAAAGAGCTTATCGCCCGAGCACTGGGCATAAAAAGAGACGCGTTGCTGCATCGGCTGTCCGAGGCTTTAGAGAACCCGGTGCCTCCAGAAACTGTGGAGAAGGGTGAGTGCCAAGAGGTAGTCGAACGCGACGTGGATTTGACGAAGCTGCCGATTATGCGCTACACGGAAAAGGACGGAGGCAAATACATCGCCTCAGCGGTCTCCATAATACGCGACCCTGAATTCAACGCCCGAAACATGTGCTTCCACAGGCTAATGCTGCTGGACAAGCGCCGCTTTGTAGCCAGAATCGTTGAGAACCGCGGCACTGACGCAGCCCTCCAGAAAGCAGGCGGAGAACTCGACATAGCTATCTGCATCGGCAACTCCACCGCCGTGCTCCTCGCTGCCGCCACCACCTTGCCGATGGGCGTTGACGAGTTGGGAATGGCTAACGTGCTGGAGAAGACGGAGTTGGTGAAGTGCAAAACCGTAGACCTTGAGGTGCCCAAGGACTGCGAAATCGTCCTCGAAGGAAGAATAACGAAGGAAAAGGCGCCTGAAGGACCATTCCTGGATTTGACAGGAATCGTTGACAGGGTACGACAGCAGCCTGTAATAGAGATTAAATGCGTCACTCACAGGAAGCAGCCCATATACCAGACCATACTCGCAGGCAGAAACGAGCACAAGTTCCTGATGGGCATGCCCAAAGAACCGACAATCTTCAACGCAGTGAACAAGGTCTGCGAGTGCAAGGACGTTTACATAACGCCCGGCGGGTGCAGTTGGCTCCACGCCGTGGTTCAAATCCGCAAGCGAAACCCTGATGACGGACGAAAAGCCATAGCCGCCGCCTTTGAAGGACACAAGTCACTTAAACACTGCGTCATAGTCGATGACGACATAAACATTTACGACCCAAACGACGTGGAATGGGCAATCGCCACCAGATTCCAAGCCGACAAGAACACCGTCATCCTGTCCAACCAGCCCGGCTCATCCCTTGACCCGTCAGGCGATTTGACGGAGGGCAAAAAAGCCACCACGTCCAAGGCAGGCTTAGACGCCACCATTCCCCTCACGGCGACGGGTAAAGGCTTCAAGAAAGAAGGATACAAGAAAATCGACCTGAACAGGTACCTGTGACCAGCCATGAACCTGACAGAAAAAGAACAGCGAATGCTCGACGGCGAAGAGGGCTACGCCGTGCGCAAAAGCATGGAGATTCTAGTCGCTCTCGGAGACATCTACGGAGCCGAACGCCTCATAAAAGTCGGCAGCGTCCAAGTGGCAGGCGTCAGCTACCACAACCTCGGCGACGCAGGCTTAGAATTCCTCAACGAGCTAGCAAAGGACGGGCGGGTCAAAGTGCTCACCACGCTGAACCCGGCGGGGATGGACTTAGAGAACTGGCGCAACCTAGGCATCAGCGAAGAATTCGCCCAGAAGCAAAACATGGTGATAGAAGCCTTCGAGAAGATGGGCATACTCGTTAGCTGCACATGCACGCCCTACCTGATTGGCAACCTGCCCAGATACGGCGAACACGTCGCATGGTCCGAGTCCTCGGCAGTAACGTTCGCCAACTCAGTCATCGGAGCAAGGACGAACCGTGAAGGTGGACCATCCGCGTTGGCGGCGGCTTTCGTGGGCAAAACGCCATGCTATGGGCTGCATTTGGACGAGAACCGAGTGCCAGACATCCACGTCAAAGTGAACGCAGACTTAACCAAGTTCTCCGACTGGGGCGCCCTCGGCTACGCCATCGGGAAAAAAGCTGAAAACAAAATCCCCTACATCACAGGCATAAAAGACGCGGAGCTGGACGAGTTGAAGTCGTTCTGCGCCTCAGTCGTAACTTACGGCGCTAAACCGCTCTTCTACATGAAGGGCATAACGCCGGGCGCCGAAAACTGTCAAGTTCCAAAAGACTCGGTCGCGGTCGAGCAAAGCGACATCAAACAAGCCTACGACAACATCAACGACGAAGTCACCGACATCGACTTCGTATGCGTCGGTTGCCCCCACTGCTCCATCAAAGAAATCGCTGAAATAGCGGAACTGCTCCGAGGCAAAAAGGTTGCGGAGAACACGGAGTTCTGGGTTGCCACCTCACGGTCAGCGAAGCAGCTTGCGGACAAACGCGGCTACACCCAGGTGATTGAGCGGGCTGGCGGCAAATTCGCGTGTGACACCTGCATGGCGGTGGCTCCGCTGAAGGGCAGGTTCAAAGCCTTAGCCACAACCTCGGCGAAAGGCTGCTTCTATTCACGTCAGAGCAACATGAAAACGAAGATGGGCAGCTTGGAAGAGTGCATAATGGCGGCGGTGACTGGAAAATGGAGCAACTAAAAGGCAGAATCATCTACAAGGGCAAAGGCGAAGGCGAAGCCCTGACCACCTCGATGCCCATCTCCTTCTACGGAGGGGTAGACCCGAACACGGGCGAAGTCATCGAAAAAGGACATGAACTGCAGGGCAAAAGCGTTAAGGGCAAGATACTCGTGTTCCCCACTGGGAAAGGCTCAACCGTGGGCTCTTACACGCTTTACAGGATGAAGAAGAACGGCACCGCGCCAGCCGGCATAATCAACAGGGAATGCGAAACCATAGTGGCCGTCGGCGCCATAATCTCAGAAATTCCCTGCGTTGACAAGGTGGACATTGCGCGGATTAAGACTGGCGACACCGTAAGGATAGAAGACGGCACCGTCACGTTAGTGCAAGATTAATCTGCAAGTACTCAATAAAACGAGTGGAGAGCGCAAAAGTTTGAGCGAAGCAAAACCTTTAGTCCTGAAAATCGGCGGCTCCGTCATAACCGACAAGAATGGCGAGCTTGCCGCGCGAACCGAGGTCATAAACCGCCTGTCCGAGGAGATACAGAAAGCACACGTCGGGAACCTGATTATAGTGCACGGCGGCGGAAGCTTCGGACACCCAACAGCCCAAAAATACGGCATAAAAGAAGGCTTACGCGAAGAAAACCAAAAGCTGGGGTTCGCCGAAACCCACCACGTGATGACGGTTCTAAACGGCTTAGTCATGGACTCGCTCGTGTGGCACAACATTCCCGCCATAAGCGTCGCGCCTTCATGCTGCGTGGTGACGGAGAACGGCAGAATCAAATGCTTCAACGACGCGATTTTGAAGTCATACTTGAGAATGGGTTTTGCTCCTGTTCTTTACGGCGACGCGGTTCTTGACGAGAAGCTGGGGTTCACGGTGCTCTCGGGCGACCAGCTTGTCGCACATTTAGCCATAAAATTCGCTGCAAGCAGAATAATCATAGGCGTCGATACCGACGGCTTGTACGATGCAGACCCTAAACTCTCGAAAAACGCCCATCTCTACACGCATCTGAACTTGGCGGAGCTCAGAAAAATCCAGGATAAGCTGGGCAAGTCCACCGCCTCCGATGTTACGGGCGGCATGCTCGGCAAAGTCTCCGAACTCGTCCCAGCCGTGGAGCAGGGCATTCCAGTAACTATAGTGAACGCGGCTAAAGCGAACCGCGTTTATAAAGCTCTTATGGGAGAAGCGGTAGAAGGTACAGTCATAGAGAAGGAGTAAAATTGGCGGAGAAAACTGAGAAGCGCAAGGCAGACCACATCCGCATATGCCTAGACCAGAAGGCGCAAGCTCGAAAAGTCAAGGCAGGGTTTGAAGATGTACGTTTCGTGCACCGAGCACTGCCAGAAATCGACAAGCACAAAATCGACTTATCAACGACGTTTCTGGGTTGCAAGTTTGCTGCCCCGCTGATTGTGGGCGCCATGACAGGCGGAACCGCGGAGGCAACACGGATAAACGCGGCAGTAGCCGAAGCCGTTGAGAAACTGCACTTGGGTATGGGCGTGGGCAGCCAACGCGCAGCCGTTGAGGATAAGGCGCTGGAGAAAACCTTCACTGTAGCGCGTAAGAAGGCGCCCACCGCTTTCATAGTCGCCAACATAGGCGGAGTCCAACTCGTCCACGGATACGGCTTGAAAGAAGTGAAACGAGTCGTGGAAATGATTGACGCGGACGCCGTGGCGGTGCACCTGAACGCGTTGCAGGAGGCTGTTCAGCCCGAGGGACAAACCAACTTCAAGGGGGTGCTTGCCAAAATCGGCGAGGTTGCAGCCGCGCTTGATAAACCCGTGATTGTGAAGGAGACAGGTGCGGGCATATCTGCGGAAGACGCGGAGAAACTGGAGGCGATAGGCGTGAAAGCCATAGAAATCGCCGGTGCAGGCGGAACCAGTTTCGCGGCGGTTGAGTATTACCGTGCCGAAGACGAAGCGCATAGTGTCCAACGTTTTCTGGGAGAAGCGTTTTGGGACTGGGGCATTCCCACGGTGGCGAGCCTCGTGGAAATCACGCAAACAGTCAAAGTACCCGTGGTTGCTTCGGGCGGAGTGCGCAACGGCACAGACATAGCTAAAGCATTGGCGCTGGGCGCATGTTTGGCAGGCGTTTCTCAGCCGGTGCTTGAAGCTGCAGTTAAGGATGCAGGTGAGGTGGAGAAGGTGCTTTCGCTTTTGATTGAGGAATTACGGAACGTCATGTTTCTTGTGGGCGCAGAAAAAACTGAGCAGTTGGCAAAGACGCCTATCGTGATAACGGGCGGAACAGCTGATTGGCTGAAAACACGCGGCTTCAACGTTGACAAGTACGCCAGAAGAGGAGCGCGCTGAACCAGTGGATGTTGCAAAGTTCCTTGAAGAGAAAGCCCCCCTAATCGACAAAGCCATCGAAAAGTACATTCCGAGAAAGTTCTCCGAGAAATCCGTTCTGTTCAAGGTTACGCCGCCACGGTACAGCTACAACCTGGAGACTTTAAACAAGGCGATTGCCGAGCCAGTGTGGGACATTCTGGACAGGGGCGGAAAAAGGTGGCGCCCAGCCCTATTCCTGCTCATCTGCGAAGCACTGGGCGGAAAAGCGGCGGACTGCTTGGACTTTGCTATCATCCCTGAAGTCGTTCACAACGGCACGCTCATTATTGATGACATCGAGGATTCTTCGGAGCTCCGCAGAGGCAAACCGTGCACCTACAGAATCTACGGCGTGGACATAGCTGTGAACGCGGGAAACGCCATGTACTACCTGCCGCTTCTGCCGCTCATGGAGAAAAAAGCGCAGCTGCCACCTGAAAAACTCCGCGACATCTACGAAGTGTACGTGCAGGAGATGATAAACCTAAGCATGGGACAAGCCATGGACATCGCATGGCACAGAGGCATAGCCAACGCGGACGACCTGAGCGAAGAGGATTACCTGCAGATGTGCGCATACAAAACAGGCACGTTAGCGCGGATGGCAGCTAAACTCGCGGCTGTTTTAGCCGGTGCCAACAGGGAACTGGTAGAAAAGCTTGGAAGATTCGCCGAAAGCATCGGTGTCGCGTTTCAAATGCAGGATGACGTTTTGGACCTGACAGGAAAAGAGTTTGCAGCTAAAAAAGGCGGAGTTGGACAAGACATAACCGAGGGCAAAAGAACGCTAATGGTGATTTACACGCTGAAAAAAGCAAGCAGCATGGACAGGAAACGGCTTATTCAAATCCTTAACATGCACACTTCAGACCAGGCGCTCCGCGACGAAGCCATCGCCATCATGCAGAAATACGGCGCCATAGAACACGTGAAGCAGACCGCCACACGAATGGTTGAGGAAAGCTGGAGCGAAGCCGAAAAACTGCTTCCCACGGCAGAAGCTAAGGAAAAATTAAAAGCATTCGCGGAATTCTTGATAAAAAGAAACATTTAGCCTAAGCAGAGCGTAAACCCCTTGACACTCAAAGAAAATAAAGAACTCAGAGAGCTTATTCGAAAAACTGCTTTACTAAACGCTGTGCAACACGGCGGCAAAGCGCAAGCAGGCGCCCTCATCGGAAAAATCATCGGCGAAAGACAGGAACTGAAAACCAAAGCAAAAGAACTGTCAACTTTAATCAACGAGATTGTGAGCGAAGTCAACAGCCTCTCCGCCGAAGAACAAAAACGCATCGTTGAAAACGCTTGGCCGCAAGCGCTCAAGAAAGAAAAGGCGGAAGAGGAAAAACGCCTCCCACCCCTACCGAACGCAGACAAGTACCCGCAGATTGTCACGCGTTTCTCGCCAAACCCCGACTGCGTCCTGCACTTGGGCTCAGCCAGAGCCATAATACTCAGCCACGAATACGCCCGCATGTACAAGGGCAAATTCCTCCTGCGCTTCGAGGACACCGACCCGAAAGTGAAAAGACCCGTTCTCGAATTCTACAACAGCATCAGACAAGACCTATCGTGGATAGACTGCAAGCCTGACGAAGAATACATCCAGAGCGACCGTATCCCCCTATACTACGAGTACGCTGAGCGGCTTCTACGGGGTGGAAACGCTTACGTCTGCACCTGCATACCCGACGAGTTCAGGAAAAAAGCGATAGCCAAAAAACCCTGCAACTGCCGCAACCTGCCGCCCGCGGAACAGCTTGAACGGTGGAACCGCATGCTGAACGGCGGTTACAAGGAAGGCGAAGCTGTAGTCCGCGTTAAAACCGACCTGGAGCACCCGAACCCCGCCGTGCGAGACTGGCCAGCACTCAGGATAATCGACCCCAAAAAGTACCCGCACCCCCGTTTAGGCAGCAAATACCGCGTCTGGCCCCTCTACAACTTTTCAACAGGCTTAGACGACCACCTCATGGGCATTACACACATCATCCGCGGCAAAGAACACCTAACCAACCAAGTAAGGCAAGAATACCTGTACCGTCACTTGGGCTGGAAGTACCCTGAAGCCATACACTACGGCAGACTGCAGATAACCGGCGCGTTCCTGAGCAAGTCAAAGATTGTGCAAGGCGTCAGAGAAGGCATCTACAAGGGCTGGGACGACCCGCGCCTCGCCACCTTCATAGCTCTGAGAAGACGGGGAATAACGCCTGAAGCCATCCGAAAAATGATAACTGACGTCGGACCCAAACCGCAAGATGTGACATTGAGCTGGGAGAACCTGTACGCGTACAACCGCAAAATCCTCGACCCGACAAGCGACAGGTACTTCTTCGTCTCCGAACCTGCTGAGCTGAGAGTTCAGCGCATCCCCAAAACCATCCACGCCAAGCTTCCGCTGCATCCAGAAAAGCCTGAGAGAGGATACAGAGAATACACGATAACGCCTAAAGGCGACGACAAGGCTACCACGTTCTGGGTATCGAAAAAAGACCTGAACGCCGCAGAGGCAGAAGCCACGGTCAGGCTGATGGAGCTTTTCAACGTGAAGATAGAAAGCATCAAAGCCGACTCAGCAGAAGCCTCCTTCGCAAGCGAATCCTACGAGGACGCGAGAAAAACCCAAGCCCGCCTCATCCACTGGATACCGAAAGACGAAGCGTTACCGTGCCAAGTGGTGATGCCCGACGCCACCGTGACTGAAGGGTTCGCGGAGAGCGCCTGCAAAAACTTAAAACCCGACTCTATGATACAGTTTGAACGCTTCGGGTTCGTGCGCGTAGACAAAAACGACGCAAAGTTAACAGCCTACTACTCCCACAAGTGAAAAGAATGGTGATTGAATGCGCAAACAAGACAAAGCCATAATCTGGCCCGTATACTTCGACCAAGCCAAAAGCAGAAGCGAAGGGCGGCGTGTCCCGAAGAGTTTAGCCGTGCCGTCTCCGAAAATCGACGAAGTCGCCGAAGCAGCGCGGAAGCTCGGTTTAGAGCATGAGGTCAGGCCAGATGTAGGTTACCCTAAGACACCGTGGCTTAAGACTGGCATGCTGCTGATTGAAAAGAAGGAGCCGAAAGAACAGATAATAAAAAAGATTGCTAAGCAGTTGCTGAAAATCCGAGGTCAACCACAGAAGCCGCAGTGAGCTTTAGCTTTTTTCTTCTTTGCTTATGAGAACCGCGTTTATGACGCCGTCGCTTCCCGGACGACTGGTGACGCGCGCTATGCCTAACGGTGTCTCAATTTCTGCGCCCTTCGTTATCACGCCTCTCCGATCATAGTCCACGTTAGCTCTGTTTCTGACCACGCGCAAAATCTCCGTTTTCTCGGTTTTGCCGCTTTTCGGATCCGTCACAGACGCGTATTTGTCGCTTAACACTCGCATTTTGGTTTTGCCGCCGTAGCCTCTTGCGGCTCTCCTTTTGGGCTCGCCGAGGATGGTTTCTGCTGGGAAGGAGCCTGCTTCAAACTTTCTTTTCGCACGGTAGACTCGTTTTCTGCCGCCTGTAAGTTTGCGTTTGCGTAAACTGCCATGCCAAACTGACATTTCACATTTCCCTTTTCTATTGCTAAGCTCACTACAACCGCTATTTTGTCATATAAACGTATCCGTCTCCCAGAACCACTCGCAATCCCAAAATAAGCTAAATGTTAATTCGCTCGCATCATGCAGAACCAGCCTATTTGGCGCCTAATAGCGGTTCTATGCAGAAACCTATAGAGGGATAGATCGCTATTGACGTCGAAACCCGTCAAACCATGTTGAAAATCAGCAGAGGGAGAGGCTACTCAACAGAATAGCCATGCTTTCGATCTACTTATAGTATATAAAAGGGCCATAGACAAGAATCGCGTACCAGTCCAATGCGCCAGCGCTTCTGTTAAGTCGTGAAAGCTTTGATTGCAGGTGTTTTACAGTAAATTTATAATAGTTTGCATGTTGAGGAATAGCGCAGTTGGAAACAATGGCTCACCCCAGCATATGCATCGTGACGCACACTTTCCTGCCCCACGTCGGCGGAATCGAAAGAGTTGTTTACGAGCAGAGCAAAAGGCTCATGCAGAAACAGTTCAAGCTCATGGTGCTCACTAACCGAATCGGCACGGAGAAAAACTACATTTACGACGGCATAAAAGTCCGCTGCTACGATTCACTCAACATCGGGTTCAGGCTGGGAATCCCATACGTGCTGCCCAGCATAGACAGTTACAAAACCTTCTTGACATCCGTTCAGTCCAGCGACATAATACACGCCCATGGTCACCCATACCTGTCATCCCTCATCGCCGCGAAACTCGCAAAAAGATACAAAAAACCATTCGTGCTCACACAGCACAACACCTTCATACAATACCAAGGCGCATGGAACACTGTGGAACGCCTAAACGACATTGCCGTCGGAGCACAGGTTCTGAAAGCAGCCGACAAAATAATCGTGGTAAGTAACGCAACACGAAACTACGTCCTAAGCTTAGGCGCAGACGCCGAGAAAACCGAAGTACTCCACAACGGCGTAGACTTAGACCGCTTCAAGCCCCAACCCGCAACACAAAAGACTATGCGACGAAAACTGGAAATTCCCAGCGATGCCGCTGTAGCTTTGACTGTGCGAAGACTCGTCTATAAGAACGGAATCGATACTCTGGTGGAAAGTGCAGGAATCGCTATCAAAAAAAACCCGCATTTGGTCTACCTTGTTGTTGGTGGTGGACCAGACTTCGCTGAAGTCAAAGCCAAAGCAAGACAGCTTGGAATCGAGAAGAACTTCAAGCTCGCAGGCTTCATCTCCGACAGAGAACTGCCCTCATACTACAACGCCGCAGACTTTTTTGTTCTACCCTCGAAGTCTGGAGAAGGCTTGCCGCTGGTGGCGCTTGAAGCCATGGCTTGCGGATTACCAGTCATAGCCACAAACGTCGGCGGAATTAAAGAAATCATGGTTGGCGGCTTCGGAGAAATCGTGCCGCCCAACAACCCTGAATCACTTGCAGAAACCATAGCCAAGTTTTCTAACAGCGAATTTTCATCGCGCAAAAACGAACTGCGCAGGAAGGTTGAGCAGAAATTCAGCTGGGACACAAACGTGAAGAAATTAGTCGAAATATACGAAGAGCTTATTTAAGCCCTAACGAAAGTTATATAACCCCTCCAACCGTGGAGTCGCAAGCAAATGACCTCTAAGGTAGAAATGGTCTCAGTGGTAATCCCAACGCTCAACGAAGCTGGAAACATACTTGAGGCAGTAACCACCATCCAAAAGGAACTCACGTACCCCAAAGAAATAATAGTCGTAGATGGAGATTCAACTGACGGAACCAAGGAAATAGTCAAAGACACTAATTTCTGCAAACTTATTGTCGAGCCCAGACGCGGGTACGGCATCGCCCTGAGAACTGGGATGAAACACGCCAAAGGCAACGTTGTGGTGATGATTGATGGTGACGGAACCTATGAAGTTAGACACATCAACCTGCTGCTTGAAAAACTAGTCGAAACTGACGCAGACTTGTGCATGGCAACAAGAATGTATGACCCCAACAAAGCTATGGGACTCATGAACTTCATCGGCAACAAAGTGATAACCTTCTGCTACGACTTCCTTTACGGACAATTTCTCAGCGACACCCAGTCCGGATTCCGCGCCATATCCCACGATGCGCTTAACCAAGTGGAATTTCACGAGACTGACATGTCATTCGCCACGGAAATGCTGGTGCTATTCGCCAAAAAAGGCTTCAAAATGGTTGAAGTGCCATCAACTTACAAGACAAGGAAATACGGAAAAACCAAACTGAGAAAGTTCAAGTCAGGAATCGAAATATTCACCACCATGCTCAAAGGGTTCATGCACAAAGAATTCATCTGGAGACGTCTGAAAAGTTGATGGAGAAACTAAACGAAAACAGAGGCTACATGATTGCCATAGCTGTGGTACTAGTTTTCGTTTCAAGCCTAGTCACTGGCTACTACATCATAACACGGCTTCCGCCTGAAGGCTACAGCACCATCAACCTGCTTGATTACCAGCAGAAAAAAGCCATAAACTACCCTGAACTTCTCATAATCAACCACAATAACACCTTCAACGTTTATGTTGAAGTTGAAAACCACATGGGAACAAGCCAGCAATGCGAAGTCCGGCTTAAAATAACCAATGAAACGATTACGACGCTGCCTGTTCCGATTGACCCAATCAACACCTTCACAAAGACGTTGCAGAACGGGGAGAATTGGGAAAACCTTGCAACGGTATCCATAAATCAGCCTGGAAACTACTCTGCAGTGTTCGAACTCTGGCTCTACGACGACAAAGCAAACGCATTCAAATTCACCTACAACTACTGTGTCCTGCACATAGAAGTAGTAAACCAAACCTAACGTTCGCCATTTTGCCTTATGGTTTTTACAGGGGAGCCCGGCGTCAGGGGCGAAGCGAACCCGCCCCTGAGCCTAAGACGAGGCATGAACATGTTCTTGAAGGAGATGAACGTGACTTTCCGCCGAGACTCCGTGACTCGGCGTCCCCGCGTCAACAAGG
>JAOZHY010000027.1 GCA_026014595.1 Candidatus Bathyarchaeota archaeon | reverse complement strand
CCTTGTTGACGCGGGGACGCCGAGTCACGGAGTCTCGGCGGAAAGTCACGTTCATCTCCTTCAAGAACATGTTCATGCCTCGTCTTAGGCTCAGGGGCGGGTTCGCTTCGCCCCTGACGCCGGGCTCCCCTGTAAAAACCATAAGGCTGTCGGCGATGAAGTCCTGCGTCACAACGTCATGTTCCACCACGAAGGCTGGTATGCTGTGGGCTTCCACCACACGCCGTATGGTCTTCGCCATATTCAAGCGTTCCTCAACGTCCAAATAGGCGCTCGGCTCGTCCAGCAGGAACAGATCGGCCTTGCGGCTTAGGCACGCGACGATGGCGACTTTCTGGAGTTCCCCTCCGCTGAGCTCCCTCACGTTTCTGTCTAGAAGTGGCTGAACCCTGAGAGGGTTAAGGATTTCGGTTTTGTACCAGCTTGACGTGTAGTTCTCTTTAGCCACGCTCATGAGCAGCTCCTGAACGGTGCCCTCGTACTCGGCAGCAATATACTGAGGCTTGTAGCTCACCGTCAACTCGCCAAGTTTCTGCTGGTCATCCGGCTCCTCTAACCCTGCTAGAATTTTTACGAAGGTTGTTTTGCCGATGCCGTTGGGTCCGAGGATGCCGATGATTTCGCCGCGCCTGATTTCGCCTGGTTGCGCTATGAGCTTGAAGCCCTCGAATGTTTTCTCGATTCTGCCCCACTTCAGCAATGTCTCGCCGCCGCTGGCAGTTGTGGTTGGGGGTTTCTCGTGGAAAACGATGGATTCTCTGCGGAACAGGATGTTCTCGTCGGGGATAAAGCCCTGCAGGTAAATGTTTATGCCTGTGCGTACGCCGTGTACGTGGCTGACGACGCCGTAGACGGCTGGTTCCCCGTAGAAGACGCATATCTGGTCTGACAGGTAGTCGATTATGGCGAGGTCGTGTTCCGCCACGATTATGGTTTTCCCGTAGTCTTTCAGGCTCCTAATTGCTTTAGCCACTGTCAGCCGCTGCTTCACGTCCAAGTAGCTGGATGGTTCGTCGAAAAGGTACACGTCTGCCTCTCGGCTGAGCGCCGCCGCAACCGCCACGCGCTGGAGTTCGCCTCCGCTGAGCACATCCAACTCGCGGTCCCAGACTTTCTTGAGTTCAAGCTCCACTGCAAGCTTGTCCAGTAGCTTTCTTTCGTCCACTTTTTCGAGGAGTTCGCCGACTTTGCCTGAGACGGCTTTGGGAATTTTGTCCACGTACTGTGGCTTGTGCGCGACTTTGAGGTTGTTTTGTCTCATTCTTTGAAAATAGTCTTGCAGTGTTGAGCCTCTGTAGTACTGGATTATTTCGTCCCATTCTGGCGGGTTTTCAAAGTTGCCGAGGTTGGGTTTGAATTCGCCTGAAAGGATTTTTAGGGTGGTGGTTTTGCCGATGCCGTTTTGCCCCAGCAAACCCAGCACGGTGCCGGGTGACGGTGTGGGCAGTCGGAAAAGTTTGAAGCTGTTGGCGCTGAATCGGTGGCTGCATTCTTTCTCCAACTCGTCGGGCAAGTTCACGATGCTGATGGCTTTGAAGGGGCATTTTTTGACGCATATGCCGCAGCCGCTGCACAGCATCTCTGATATGACAGCTTTGTTGCCTTCGATGCGTATGGCTTCCACGCGGCTTCGCACCATGGGGCAGAAGCTGACGCAGGGTCTGTCGCACTTTTTCACTTTGCACTTGTCCGCGTTCAATACAGCGATTCGGGTCATGGCAAACTCAGCCTCAATAATGAAAACAGCTTAGTTATAAATGATGACCTAAAAACACCACAGACAACTAAAGGGGGATTTCAATTTGACGTTATGATTGTCTCGGTTTTGGTTAGAACTGATTTGTTGCGTTATTGGATTTGAACGCTTTTGAGGCGGGAAGGAACGGGTCAATCGAGGCTATGTTTTAGGCATAGGTAAAGTAAGCATGTACCTTTTGTACATGTGGCTTGTGTATGCATAATTGGTTTCTAAAAGTGAACTTTCTCCACTGGCGACGAATAGTTGCCTGAAGCAGGCAGATATGGTTTGTTTGCAGTATTGAGGTTGTGGGTTTAGGTCTGGAAATGGACAAGCGGATTAAGGATTTATCTATAGAAAGCCGCAAAACTATCATTAATGTTATTACGTAAATGTGTATACGTGTGCTTCAATTTCGGCGTAAAATTTTTAAGGTTTAAAGACGGATAATACTATGAAAGTAAGCAGTAATTATACGAGGCGAAAATCAAAAAATGATGAAGACTCGTATAGCTGCATGCGTGCTGCTGCTTGCGCTTG